>NZ_BAYB01000009.1 GCF_000685035.1 Paraburkholderia ferrariae NBRC 106233 | reverse complement strand
CGTCCCGTTGCGGACTCTGGCGGCATCGAAGGAAGTTTGCGCCGGTGCCGTGACGTGGGCACTGCACCAGCGCTACTGCTTTAGCCGATTCACCCGTACCTGAAGGTTAATCAGGAATCCATGAAATATCATCGCTGTGCACTGACTCCAATCGCTTTGGAGACGCGAATGGCTAGCGTTCACAAGTCGCGACGGACGTACCGGGGCCGGCAGACACCCGCATTCAGCCAGATCACGCAATGATGAATGTGAGAATCGGCATCGCGCTCCTCCCCGTTGCACAACGACAACGCGAGGCACTGAGCGACTGGGAAGCGTTCCGTGTCGGTATGACGTGTGGACTCAGCAGATACGCGCGCTTTGCGACGAGCCTCGTGTTCGGAATGCGATGAGGCGCTTGAGATTGCGCCAGAGTGCAGCGAATTTGTGCGGTTCATGCGCGTGCAGCGACAGCATGGCCTCGTAGTGGGAACGCGATTCTTCGATGTGGGGAAGATTCGAAAGAAGGAGGCCGAAATTCATGGTGTATCTCCGTGCGTCAGGCTTTAACGCGTTACGCGGAAAGCAGGCAGACGGCGGAGTGCGCGCAGCATGGGCGCGGCGAAAGACGTCTACTCGCTTTCCTCAGTGAAATGACTTAAAGGAAAACTTGAATGGCATAAGGGATAACTATCACTGTCGGGCATATCGGCTCCTGATTGCGCGTTATACGCAGTGAATTCACGCGCCGATCCGCGCCGGCTAGCAAGGCGCGAACAAGCACATCCCGCGCGCGAAGCGCGAGGATTGGTTCCATAGGGCGGATGTGGGCGAGCGAACACCCGGCGCCCCTATGGCGCTCAGCGGTGCACGGGGGAGTGTTAGATTGCGACGCGCACCGTCTGCCTGGCGGCAAGACGGCGGCTGGAGAAAAAGCGCGGACGTCTTGCGGGGTCAGGCGATAAAACTGCTCTCAGATCGACTACAGCTACTGTCCAAGGTACCAGTCCCAAAGATCGACAATTCCGCGAGTGTAGATGACTGAACATTCGAGCGTCAACGAATTTTCGGCATGTGCGTACGCTCCTGGGCGCGTTCTGGTAATGAAGGGTTGAAAAATGGAATAGAAAGAATCGGGAAAGCCATTTTCAGGCTACGCATTGGGGTACTGATGGCGTGTCGATTCTGCACAACGGCTTTACGCGATTTTTACTTGTGGGCGCCGACTGAGAATCAATAGAATCGCGCGCGGCTGAAGAGGTTGGAGCGCCATTTCCGCATGACCTTTCGCTTCGCCGACGCCGCGTTCACCGGCCGGCTTCGATGCGTATCCGTAATGAAAAGATCAGCATATCGAAATGATTGGTGTCGCATGAAATATCGGTTGACACCCTAATGGGCGCCCACCTAGAATTCGCCCGTCTTCACAAAAGGGGCTAATGCCTTGGACAGTTGCAGTAGTCGATCTACGAACAGTTTCTCTGCCTGATCCGCAAGACGTCCGCGCTTTTTCTCCAGCCGCCGTCTTGCCACCAGGCAGACGGTGCGCGTCGCAGTAACACTTCCGTGCACCCCTGATTCGCGCCATACGGTCGCTGCGTTCTCCGCGCGAGCGCATCGTGCCACGTCGCGCGCATCGATCGCGATCGTGCCCGTCCGCGCCCTTTTCCACTCGGGCGCCGACCGGTACGTGGATGTTCGTGCGCGCTCAACGCCGATAAGGAGCCAACATGCCGGACAGTGACTGTTATCCGCTATCTCTGCTACGCCGCTTGCGGTGAACACCGCATAAAGCCTGTGCCTGAGCGTCCTGCAATCCGTGCGTCGAGTCAGACCACAGCCTGAGGGTATGGTTACGACGAGCCCGGACTCGTCATCCCGATAGTCAAATCGAAACGGAAATATTACATTCCTTGGCAATCAATAAGGATTGCGAAAGTATATCCAGATAAAGGATGAACTGTCGAACGTCAATGCAAGGATCTTGAAGATCTTCGTATGCATAGGATGTACGAAACGGTCTGACAAATATCGAATGTAAGAAGTTGTACTAACTGAAAATCAGGCGAAGTCATTCTGTTGGTCGAGCGGGTTTCGCCTTCTGGGCGTTTGCTTCGTAGCCGGCGGAGTACTGCTTCCAGAGCGCATCGCGGGTTGTTGTCGACGATCTGCGGCTCGCGAACAGAAATTTCAAACCTGTGACCGGATGTGGTCTCCCGGTCTCGAACTTCCATTTACTCGAAATCCAGCTCGCAAGGAGCAATACGGCATGAAAATAACGAACGTCAAATGGCTTGTGCCGGCCATCATCATTGCCACGCCTGTCTGGCTTGGCATCAAGCACTATGCACACGCGAGCGAAGCGCCTGATGCTGCTCCGGTGGCACCGTTCACAGTCGATCACGGCATCCTGCATGTGCCGGAAGGTTCGCCGTTGCGCACGCGCCTCGTAGTCGCGCCGGCCACCGTTTCGCGGACGCCGCACCAGGTGATCGTTCCCGGCGAGGTCGACGCCGATCCGTCGCGCACTGTGAATATCCTTCCGCCGCTCACGGGCCGCGTGACACTGAAAGTGGGTCTCGGCGATACCGTCAAGAAAGGTCAGGTCCTTGCGCTGATCGCTTCGGGCGACATGGCCCAGGCGTACTCCGACTTCGACAAGGCGCACGACGCGCTGGATCTCGCAAAGAAGACACTCGACCGTACGCGCGGCGTTCAGCAGACCGGTGCAGCCGCGGTGAAGGATATCGAGGCCGCGCAAAGCGGTGTGACCCAGGCCGAAGCCGAATACGTGCGTGCGAAGACGCGCCTCGAATCGTTCAGCGGGATTCCGGGCGCGGGCCCCGGTGCGCAGGCGCTTGCCATTACGGCACCCATGGACGGTGTGGTGACGGCACTGAATGTCGGTCAGGGCGGCAACGTTGACGATCCGACGGCCGCGATGATGACGGTCACCGATATCAGCACGGTCTGGGTCACGGCGAACGTGGCCGAAGATCAGATCAGCGAGATCCAGGCCGGTGACGACGCGGAGGTAACGCTCAGCGCCTATCCTGGCGAAGTGCTGCACGGCAAGGTACTTGCTTCGACCAGCGTCGTTTCGCCGGATACGCGCCGCTTGCCCGTCCATATCGCGTTCGGGAACCCGAACGGTCACCTGATGCCGAACATGTACGCCGATATCGCTGTCGATGTGCCGCAGCATCCCCAGGTAATGGTGCCGCAGTCGGCTCTGCTGATGCACAACGACAACACGACTGTGCTCGTGGAAGTGTCGCCGTGGGCGTTCGAGCGCCGCACGGTCGAGCTTGGCTACGACGAGGGCGATCTGACGCGCGTGCTCTCCGGGGTCAAGCCGGGCGAGCGTGTCGTCGTTAAGGGTGGGGTATTGACCAATGATTAAGAAGCTAGTCGATACGATCATCACGCGGTGCTTCGAGAAGCGCACGCTCGCGATCGTTGTTGCGATCATCGTCGCGATCTTCGGGTATTACTCGTGGACGCAGATGTCGATCGAGGCGTATCCGGAGCTGACCGACGTGACCGCGCAGGTGACCTCGCAGGCGCCGGGCCTCGCTGCGGAGGAAATCGAGCAGCAGATCACCATTCCGCTCGAGCGCGCGCTCGCCGGTACGCCCGGCGTCGTGATGATGCGCTCGAGCAGCACGTTCGGCCTGTCGCTCATCACGATGGTTTTCAAGGACGGTGCGGAGGATTACTGGTCGCGCGCACGGATCAACGAACGGATCAGCGGCGTGTCGCTCCCCACCGGTGTGACGCCCTCGCTCGACCCTGTTTCGGGGCCCGCCGGCGAGATCTATCGCTACACGCTTGAGTCCGACACGAAGAACCTGATGCAGCTTTCGGAGGTCCAGAACTGGATCGTGATTCCCGCGCTGATGCAGGTGCCGGGCGTGGCGAACGTCGATAATTTCGGCGGGTTCACAAAAGAGTACCAACTCGAAATCGACCCCAGGCAGTTGATCCGCTACAACGTGGCGATCAGCGACGTGATGACTGCCATTAACAACAACAATGGCAATGCGGGCGGCAGTCGTGTGACGCGTGGCGAGCAAGCTTACATCGTTCGCGGAATTGGCCAGATTCAGACGCTGAAGGATCTCGGCGATATCGTCGTCGCGCAGCGCAACGGCGTTCCCATTCTCGTGCGGGATCTCGGCAAACTCGTATATGGCCACCAGGTGCGCGAGGGTGTGCTCGGCAAGGACAACAATCCGGACACGATCGAAGGGATCGTTGATCTTTTGAAGTACGAAAATCCGTCGAAGGTGCTCGAAGGCGTGCACGCGCGCGTGGACGAACTGCAGAAGCAACTCGCGCCGATGGGCGTGCGCATTGTGCCGTATATCGATCGCGACAACCTCGTGCATGCCACCGTGGACAAGGTTGCGCATACGGTGATCGAGGGCGTGGGCCTTGTCATTATCGTGCTGATCCTGTTCCTCGGCAGTCCGCGCAGCGCTCTGGTCGCTGCAGTCACGATCCCGCTCGCGCTGGTGACGGTTTTCATCTTGATGCACCTGACCAAAATGTCGGCGAATCTGTTTTCGCTGGGGGCGATCGACTTCGGCGTGATCGTGGACGGTGCGATCGTGGTGACCGAGGCGATTTTACGCAGGCGCGAGAACGATCCGGACAGCGTGCTGAGCGGCGCCACGGTGCTCGAATCGACACGGCAGGTCGCGCATCCGATCTTTTTCGCGACCCTGATCATCATGGCTGCGTACCTGCCGCTGTTCGCGTTCGAGCGTGCGGAGGGCAAGCTGTTCCAGCCGATGGCCTATACGATGGGCTATGCGCTGTTCGGCGCGCTGCTCGCAACGCTCACGCTGATTCCGGGCCTCGCCTACGTGGCGCTGCGCAAGCCGCGCAAGCTGATGCACGTTCGCTGGCTGGAGCGTCTGCAGCAGGCATATGCACGCTCGCTCGAATGGTTCATCACGCGCAGGCAGCTTGCCTATACGATCGGAGCCGTGAGTCTTGCCGCGGTGATCGTGCTGGGCGTAACCATCGGCCGCGAGTTCCTGCCGGAACTCGATGAAGGGGCGCTGTGGCTGCAGGTGCAGATGCCGTCTGGCCTGTCGATCGACAAGGCGATGGAGATGGCAGCGGAACTGCGCAAGGCGGTGCGTGAATTCCCCGAAACGTCGTATATCGTCACGCAGCTGGGCCGCAACGACACGGGCACCGATCCGTGGACGCCGTCGCATATCGAGTCGGCCGTGGGCCTCACGCCGTACAGCACGTGGCATGGCGAAACCAGGAAGGAATTCGTCGATCGGCTGAGCAAGCGTCTGAACGCGATTCCGGGTCTTTCGGTAGGGATCAGCCAGCCGATCGTCGACGGAGAGGACGACATGATTGGCGGCGCACATAGCGCTCTGGTTCTGCGTGTTTATGGCGACGACTTCAAGGAGATGCGCCGCATCGGCAACGACATTGTCGATGTGCTGAAGAACGTTAAGGGTACTGACGATGCGTCGGTATTCCAGGAACCGGAAATTCCTCACCTCGTGATCAGGAATGACCGCGCCAAAGAGGCACGGTACGGGATCAACGTAGCCGACGTGAACACGCTCGTGACGAATGCGATCGGCGGCGCGCCGATCACGACGGTCTATGTCGGCGACCGGACCTACAATCTCACGCTGCACGTGCCGGAAAAGGTGGTGGCCAATCCTGAAACGCTCGGCCAGTTGACGCTGCCGTCGACTTCGGGCGCGAAGATTCCGCTCGGCGAAGTCACGAACATCTCCTACCAGATGGGCGAAAGCACGATCGCGCACGAGTTCGGCAAGCGTGAAGTCACGATCCGCATCGAGGACCGCAGCCGCGCGTTGTCGGAGTATCTCGCCGACGCGCAAGAGCAGATCGCCGCGAAGGTGCAGTTCGACCACGATAAGTACCACCTCGAATGGGCGGGCACATTCGAGAACGAGCAGCGCGCACAGAAGCGCCTCCTCATTTCATTCGGCATTGTGATGGCCGTCATGCTGATGTTGCTGATCGGAAATTTTGGCAACACGCGTCAGGCCGTGCTCGTGCTCGGCGTCGTTCCGCTCGCGACGCTTGGCGGCCTTGTTGCTCTGCATTTGCGTGGAGAGACGCTGAACATTGCGACAGCCGTGGGTTTCATTGCGCTATTCGGTGTCGCGGTGCAGAACGGGATCATCATGGTGTCGAACATCAACCGCTTGCGCGGGCAGGGTTTGCCGTTGCAGGAGGCGGTCACCATGGGTGCGCTCGAACGTTTCCGGCCGGTATTGATGACAGCAACGGTGGCGTCGGTCGGCATGCTTCCCGCGGCTCTTGCCACCGGCGTGGGTACGGATGTGCAGCGGGGTCTCGCCACGGTGGTCGTGGGTGGCCTCGGCATTGCGACGCTGCTGACGCTCTATATTCTGCCGACCTATTACTTTGTCCTCGAACGCTTCGTCGAACGACGCGCGGCGAACAAACCGACCGAAGAAGAGGCGTAATCATGGTCAATACGTTCAATCATCCCTGCAAGAGCGCCGCCGCGGCGGTTGCGCTAACGCTCGTTCTCGCGGGTTGTGCAGTCGGCCCGAACTTCAAGGCACCGGCGGCCCCCTCCGAGAGCGGCTATCTGAAGGACACGCTACCTGCCCAGGTGGGCAGCGCCGACGCGGGGGGCGCCCAGTCGCTCTCTGTGGACAGGGACATTCCGGCGCAATGGTGGACGCTGTTCCACTCGAAGCCGCTTGCCGACCTCGTCGATGAGTCGTTGAAGCACAACCCGAACATTGACGTCGCCCGAGCTGCACTGCGCGAGGCGAACGAGACAACCCGGTCTCAGGTTGGCGCGTACTTCCCGACTGTGACGGGGAGCTTCAACCCGACCAGGCAGCAAACGCCGGCAGTCCTGAGCAGTGCGGTGAATTCGGGTGCGTATATCTACGCGCTACATACCGCTCAGTTGAACATCTCGTATACGCCCGATGTATTCGGACTGAACCGGCGCACGGTGGAATCGCTCGATGCTCAGGCCGAGTCGCAGCGGTTCCAACTGGAAGCCGCGAAGCTCTCGCTCGCGTCGAATGTGGTCGTTGCCGCGATTCAGGAAGCGTCTCTGCGCGCGCAGATCGATTCCACACACCGGCTGATCGAACTGCAACGCAACGTGCTCGACTCGTACAAGCGCGAGGTCGTGCTTGGTCAGGAAAACGAAATCGACGTGCTGACGCAGGAAGCCCAGCTCGCCCAGAACGAGGCTGCGCTGCCGCCGCTCGAGAAGCAGCTCGCGCAGCAGCGCGACCTGTTGACCGCGTTGGCGGGCCGTTTGTCGGCCGAGGAGATCGAGGCGACGTTCTCGCTCGACAGCCTGCAGTTGCCGGCCGATCTGCCCGTTAGCCTGCCTTCGAAGCTCGTCGCGCAGCGGCCCGATATCCGCGCCGCCGAGGCCGAGCTGCATTCGGCGAGTGCCGAGGTGGGCGTAGCAATTGCGAACCGCCTGCCGAACCTGGCGATCACGGGTTCCTATGGCACGGCCGCAGCGACTATCGGTACGCTGTTCACGCCGGGCTCCAGCCTGTGGACGATTGCCGGCGACCTGACTGCGCCGGTCTTCGACGCGGGCACGCTCAAGCATCGTCAGCGCGCCGCGGAAGCAGCCTATGACCAGGCGGAGGCACAGTACCGCGCGACAGTCGTGACGGCGTTCCAGAACGTTGCCGACTCGCTGCATGCAATCGCATCGGATGCAGAAGCTTTGCGTACTGCCCAGAACGCGGAGCGGGCGGCAAAGCACTCGCTCGATATTGCGCAGAAGCAGTTACTGCTCGGGGATGTCGGCAGTCTGGTCGTGATCAACGCGGAGCAGACATGGTTGCAGGCTCGGCTCAACACGATCAACGCGCAGGCAAACCGGCTGAGTGATTCTGCGGCGCTCCTGCAGGCGCTGGGCGGCGGCTGGTGGAACGACCCGGAGAACGGGAAGGTCATGGAAGGCGACAAGGCTGCAGCAGCCAGCACGGCGACTGCGTCGTAGAGCACCGCGAAGTGCCGGTTTCCCGGCACGGCACATTCATTCCCCTGGGGCAGCCGCGGGCTTGCGGGCAGCGTGCGGCCCTTCATCTATCGAACCGGGAAAGACTCATGAAGATCAATTTGTACGTCGCGGCCATTTTGCTTGCCGTGACGATGACTTGCCACGCAGCCGGCACCATGGCCGGGGGCGGTGCCCATGCGCCGGCGGGGCAACCCGGCGCGGCTCAGCATACGCGCCCGAAGATGCATCACGCCAGGTAAGCAAGATAGCCGGATGATCCGATGAAACCGACGTCATGGCATGCCGCATGGTCGCCTCGCGTGCCCGAATCAACGCGGGTGCGCGTGCAGCGGGCGCTCGAGCGTTTGCCGGGGCCCGGCGGAAGCCGTGCCCCGGGCTACCGCGACCGGGTTTTCTCCGCAATTCGTGACGTCGCGCACGCGTGGGGTGGGAGGTGCCTCGCGTCAGGCTACGAAGGATACGGCGTTCCGCTCGAATTCGAGTGCGCGGCGGGACATCGGTTTCACACCGTGATTCAAGGGCTGAGAGCGGGTCATTGGTGCAGAACGTGCGCTCACGAGCGCGCCGCCGTCTATTCGCTGGGAGACGCGCATGCGCTTGCGGCAAGGCATGGGGGCGAGTGCCTTTCGACACACTACGAAAATAGCCACAGCAGACTGCGCTGGCGTTGCAACGCAGGGCATACATGGCTTGCGAGCCTCGATGGCGTTGCGCGGGGTTACTGGTGCAGAGCTTGTTATCTTGACAGCACCAAACCCCAGCAGGAGGAGATTGACAGGACAGCAGCGGAGCGTGGCGGCGGTTGCTTGTCGGCTTATGTCGATCGGGACACAGCGCTGGAATGGCAATGCGAGGAGGGCCACCGCTGGTCTGCGCCATGGTTCCGTGTGAAGAAAGGGCAGTGGTGTCGGCAATGCGCAGTCAAAGCAAGAACACGTACGATTGAGCAGATGCAGGAACTCGCGCAATCGCGCGGTGGCCGTTGCCTTTCAACGGTGTATCCCGGGCCGCACGGCAAGATCGAATGGGAGTGCTCGCTGCAACATGTCTGGTTAGCTTCGGTCAACAGCGTCTGGCGCGGCAGTTGGTGCCCCGAGTGCGCGAGGATGGAACGAAGACGCAGTCAGGAGTAGCCGAGCTGATTGTGGCGCTGCACACCAACTGCGAGTCCCAGAGACAACGTCATGGAAAAGGGAAGGCGCTAGTTCGGTCCACACCTCAATGCGTCACGAGTCCATTGAACTGTGCATTCCCCGCACCTGCAGCGATATTGATGCCGATATTCCCGCTCGCGCCGGCAAGCGCACCCGCTCCGAGTCGAGCGATAGCGCTACCGCCGGTCATATGCGCGACAGCGTGTGTGTTCTGTTGCGTGACGATTTCCGCTTGAGGCGTGGCGACCAGTGCGATCTGATTGGCCTGCGCGTTGAGCGCACCCGCAGCCAGGTTCACGCCAATGTTGCCGCTAGCGCTTCGCAACACGTCCGTTTCCACGTAAGCAGATGCCGTGTCGAGCTTTGCACGGCCCCCTATGTTCTGCAGTGCGATCAGATTCGCCGATGCAAAGACGACTGCACTGTCGTCCTCGGGCGATGCGGTCGAATTTCCGGCAAACGTCGACGTGGCACCTGCACATGCCGTGGCCCAGATAACGGCGGCGATTAACAAGTGGACTTTCATCAGCGGCTCCTCAACGTGTCTGAATAACACGGATAGCCGCGATATCGACCAACGCCAGGCAAGTTTAAGAGAGGGTTTTCCCGGGCCGCCTGCTTGTCATTTGGCAGACAAATTCCCAATAGCAGATGAAAATAGCCTCATCGTCCATGAGGACCCGCAGGCTGACATCATCGACGACGAACTGCGGGAACCTTGTTTGTGCTCAAGACCGGCATTCGCGCGTGCGCAGATGGCACACATACCCACGCTATCTCATGCCATCACCGCGCCGGCAGCACATCCCCTTCCCAAACGCTTTCGTCCTTCAGACCAATCCCCGTGAGTTTTCGGGTGCGAGCCGCATCGAGCAAATGCGCGAGCTTGAACGCGGCCGCGTCATAGCCCAGCCCTTCGGGACGCACATTGGAAATGCAGTTGCGCTGCGCATCGCTGCACCCGGTCGCTGGGCGATAGGTCAGGTACACACCCAGGCTCGCCGGCGAGCTCAGTCCCGGCCGTTCGCCAATCAGCACCGCCACCATGCCTGCCTGCATCAATTCGCCGATGGGGTCGCCGATGGCAACCCTCGCCTGCGTCGCGACAACAATCGGGCCGATTTGCCAGCCTTGCAGTCGCGCAATCGTTCGCTCGATTAGTGGGATGGCGTGCAGCGCCACAGCGCTCGACGATAACCCGTCGGCAACGACAAATACCAGTTCGGGCCGGGATTCCGAAGCCCTGCCATGATCCGAAAGCCGGGCCGTGCTTTTTGAATCGAGCCTGCGTCCGAGATCCGGGCGACGCAAGTACTGCTCGCGGCTTTGTGCAGCACTGCTTACTTCGATCGAATCGAGTGCCCGGCTGTCGAGCTCGCACTTGAGCGCTGCCGTATCGAGCGGTGTATGCACGGCGTCGCGTGCCTGCGCATGCGCCAGATTGAAGGCGAGCAGTGCTTCGGTAGGCAGACTGGCGCCCGCGCGCCCGAGTGCGATTCGCGCAGCGGTGAAGCGGCGCAACGCCTTCCACGGATCTTCCGGGGCGGTCTGCACCGGCGCGGCATCCGCCATATCGTCCTTCATGGTTCGATCCAGTTGAGCAGCAAGGGACTACGCGACGCATCCTGAATCTGCCCGAGCGCGTTCGTGATCCGCATCGTTTCGAGCCAGGTTTCGAACTCCGGTGCGCGCTTGAGGCCGAGCACGCGCCGTGCATAGAGCGCATCGTGGAACGACGTGCTCTGGTAGTTCAGCATGATGTCGTCCGCGCCGGGAACGCCCATGATGAAGTTGACATTGGCAGTGCAAAGTAGCGTGAGCAGCGTGTCCATGTCGTCCTGATCGGCTTCGGCATGGTTCGTATAGCAGATGTCGCAACCCATGGGGACGCCGAGCAGTTTCCCGCAGAAATGGTCTTCAAGGCCGGCCCTGATGATCTGCTTGCCGTCGTAGAGATATTCCGGCCCGATGAAGCCGACCACGGTGTTGGTCAGGAACGGATTGAACCGGCGCGCAACCGCATAGGCGCGCGCCTCGCAAGTCTGCTGATCGACGCCATGATGCGCATTCGCGGAGAGCGCGCTGCCTTGCCCCGTTTCGAAATACATCAGGTTTTCGCCCACCGTTCCGCGCTTGAGCGAACGGCCCGCGTCGTATGCTTCGGCGAGCAGCGATAGCGATACCCCGAATCCCGCATTCGCTTTTTCGGTGCCCGCGATCGACTGGAAGATCAGATCGACCGGCGCGCCGTTCTCGATTGCCGCAAGCGTATTCGTGACATGCGTCAGCACGCAGGTTTGCGTCGGCACATCGTAGGCACGGCGGAACTCGTCCGTCATGCGCAGGAGTGCCGTAATCGCCGCAAGCGAGTCGGATGCGGGGTTAATGCCGATCATCGCGTCGCCGCAGCCATACATCAGCCCGTCGATCATGGAGGCGGCGATGCCCTTCACGTCGTCGGTGGGGTGGTTCGGCTGCAAGCGGACCGAGAGATGGCCCGGCAGTCCGACCGTGTTGCGAAAGCGCGTAACTACGGGGCGTTTTTTCGCAGCCAGGATCAGATCCTGGTTGCGCATCAGCTTCGAGACCGCGGCCACCATCTCGGGCGTGAGGCCCGCGGCCACGCGAACGAGCGCCGCCGTGTCGGTGGTGTCGGCGAGCAGCCAGTTGCGAAAGTCGCCAACGGTCAGATGGGAGATTTCCGCAAAGGCTTTTGCCGAATGCGTATCGATGATGAGGCGTGTGACCTCGTCGATTTCGTAGGGAATCAGCGCTTCGTTCAGAAACGCCGAGAGCGGCACCTGCGCGAGCGCCATCTTTGCCGCCGCGCGCTCCTGCTCCGAGGCGGCGGCGACGCCGGCGAGTTCGTCGCCGGAGCGGCGCGGGCTTGCCTTGGCGAGCAGCGCGGCGAGTCCGTCAAAATGGTAGCGGTTTGCGCCTATCGTTTCGCAAAAGTTCATGCCTTGACCTTGCCGGCAAGTGGAAAGGCATCATGAAGCGGGTCGGGTAGCGCTGCGCGAACGCCCGGGCGCAGGGCCGCTTGAACAGGACCGTGGGCATGCCAGGCGAGCGCCTCTGATCGACGGGCATCGCGCCTTGTTCGGCGAGTCCACCAAAGAATATCACGTCGACATTTTTTTCTTCACAGTCGCGAGGATCGCGCGGAAATCGACTGCCTTGTCGCTTGTAAAATCGCGATTGGCGCTGTCCCAAGGCGGTTTTCCGGGCCGGATGAGAGGCGGTTCGTTACTAGCGGCCCTGAGACGGTGCGCGTAGCTCCACAGTCCCGCGGCTACGGCTACGGCTACGGCGCCGGCCAGGCCGTAGGCCGCCCGTTCCCGGCCGCGCGACTGGCGCCCATCGGTGAGCGCGTCATGGTCAGCACGACCGCCGCTCCCGCCAGAAGCAAAAGACCGGCGATACCGAAAGCCCAGTCGTAGGTTCCCGTGGAGGCCACCACGTAGCCGGTAGCAATGGGCGCAATCATTCCAAAAACATTCCCGCCGACGACGACAAACGCCATCGCTTTTGCCACGTCGCGCGAGTCCGGCAGCAGGTCGTTCAACAGTGCAAAGTTGAGCGACGTCGTCGACGCAATGCCGGCGAGCGTGACGGAAAAGACCAGAAGCAATCCGACGAGGCTTGAAATGAACGGGACAGCCAGTATCGTCGAGCCGGTCAACATCGCAAGCGCCACGGCATTGCGGCGCCGCCCGGTCCCAACGCCGCCTTTCTTGAGGTACTGGTCGCTCAATCGCCCGACCAGGATGCACAACAAGACCGAAACGGCATACGGCACCGCTGCAAAAAGGCCGGTATGCGCAATATCCAGGTGGCGGGTTGTCTGGAGGTAGCTCGGCAACCAGGTCAGAAAGAGGTACTGCGTATAGACGTTGCAGCCCTGGGTAACGGCCAGGCCCCAGAGCGTGCGCGAGCGCATCAGGGCCAGCAAGCCCATGGCACCGTCCGGGGGAGTCGCATGCGCTACCGGCACCGTATTCCGTTCGCGCAAGATTTTCTCGCGTTCATGCGGTTCGAGCCAACGAGCCTTCTCGGGATCGCTAAAAAAGACGAGCCAGGCGGCCAGCCAGGCGAATCCTATGGCGCCCGCAATCACGAAGGAAAGCCTCCAGCCAAAGGCCGCGACGAGCGCGCCAAGCAGTACCGAGCAGATTGCCGGCCCCGCATACGACCCGCTGTTGAACATGGAAGTGACCATTCCGCGCTCGCTTGCCGGAATCCACTGCCGGATGACCTTCGCGCCGACCGGATTGCTGGTCGACTCGCCCGCACCCATCACCAGCCGCGCGGCAATGAGCCCGGCGAAGCTTCCCGCCGCTGCGGTCAACGCGGTCGCAGCCGACCACACGAATATGCCGACGCTCGCCATGCGCCGCGTTCCGAACCGGTCGACCAGAAAGCCCATCGGCAACAGGAACACTGTGTAACTCCACACGAACGACGAAAACAGATATCCCATGCCGATCGAGGTCAGTTTGAATTCGCTTGCGATAGGCCGGGCCGCGATTGAAAGCGCGACCCGGTCCATGTAGTTGATCATCGAAAGCGCGAAAAGAAAGAGGGCTATCCAGCCTCGGCGATACGACATGGTTGTCTCCGTATATTGGAATCGGCAGCGGGTTTGTGTCGCGGCCACTATTAAGCATTTTGTGATAACAAAACGCAATAAGAGGCAAAAAAAGGCGGCCGCCGAGGCCGCCACCGTGCAACCGTTACGGCGAAACGTCGGCCGTGAAAATTTCACGGGCGTGAACCTTGGCGCGCCGCGCGCCTTCAATGTGATCGCGGAGCAAGGAGGCCGCCCGCAAAAGATCCTGACGGGCAATCGCCCCGAGTATCTCGAGATGCTCGATAGCCTGCTCCTGCCGGGGTTTGCGCGCTTTGGCCTGGCGATACTCGACGAGCCGGCGCAGCCTGTCCATCCGCCGCACCGACTGCGCGATGAACCGGTTGCCGGACCATTTCGCGATCGTTTCGTGAAACTCGCTGTTTGCCTCGAAAAGCTCAACCGAGTTCATGGTGAGATAGCCGCTCTCGGCAATGAACCGTTGGCGCCGGCGCAGCCCTTCCAGTTCGACGCTGTCCGCGCGGAACGTCGGCGCAAGGACGCCGGTAGGCTCGATGGCAGCGCGAAACAGGTAGCTTTCGTCATAGGCTTCGACCGAGTCGATCATCGGCATGAACTGCCAGCCGTGACCCACTTGCCGTTCGAGCCATCCCTCCTCCTGCATGCGCGAAAGCACCCGCCGAAGCTCGCTGCGCGACACCTCGTACTGGCGCATCAGGTCGGCTTCGCCGATGACATCGGGCAGTCGCCGCGCCAACCGGTCCTCCGCGATCTTCAGATAAAGCGGGTCGTCGGGTTCGAGGAAGAACTGCTCGGCGACGTCGGTGACTTCACGGGCCGGTTTTGCCATGAAAAACCCGCGGTTGGCGTCGTGATAGACGACGCCGAGCGAGACAAGGTGGTGCAGTGCCGCGTTCACCGGCGTGCGCGACGTGCCGATCTTCTCGGCCAGTGCGGACTCGGCGAGGCGGTCGTCCATCGCCAGGTCTTCCCGGCGAGCAAGGGCCAGGATTTCACGCGCCACGCGCGTTTGCAGCGGAGTCAAAGCCGCGTTTTCAGCAGACGAATCCATGTCGGTTACGAGTAGAGCACGGTCAGTCACGATCGCCGGAGGTGGCGAAGCATCTGAAAGACCTGTTTCCAATTTTGCCATCGTCTGCCTCGTGGATTCAGTCCGGGGATCTGCCCGATCAGGGTAATTACCTGGGCCGCCAGTATTTGCAAATTGCGTTTTATGATCATAAAATGCAAAAAAACGGAACGCAAGGCGCTCCGTCATCTCCTGGAGAAAACCCCATGCTTACCCCGCTTCCAAACCAGACCGTGGCGTTCGCCAGCGTCGCTAGCGCCTTGAGCGCCATCGACCCCGGCGCGCTCGCACGCATGCCGTACAGCGTGCGGGTGTTCGCCGAGAACATCGTTCGGCAACAACCGGCGACCGACGCGGCACGCTATCTGTCGATGCTCGCGCAGCGCCGCCACGACGTCGACTTTCCGTACTACCCGGCCCGCGTGGTGTTGCAGGATTTGCTGGGTACCCCGGCGCTCGTCGATCTCGCCGGCATGCGCGATGCCATTGCCGAAAGCGGCGGCGACCCGCGCGCGATCAACCCCGTCGTGCCCACGCAACTGGTGGTGGATCACTCGCTGAATGTCGAGATCGACGGCAGCGATCCGCAGGCCATGGCGAAGAACATGGCGATCGAGCAGCAGAAGAACGCGGAGCGCTTCGAGTTCCTTGCCTGGTGCAAACAGGCGTTCTCGAATCTGGATGTCCTGATGCCCGGCAACGGCATCCTGCATCAGGTGAACATCGAGCATCTTTCACCCGTGGTCCAGGTGAGGGATGGGGTTGCATTTCCGGACACGCTGGTCGGAACCGACAGCCACACGACCATGATCAACGCGATTGGCGTGCTGGGCTGGGGTGTCGGCGGCATCGAGGCCGAATCGGTCATGCTCGGGCGCGCGGTGTGGCTGCGCCTGCCGACCATCGTGGGCGTCGAACTCAAGGGGCGGCGGCAGCCCGGAGTCACCGCGACCGATCTTGTGCTCGCCATCACCGAGTTCCTGCGGCAAGAGAAGGTGGTGGGCACGATCATCGAATTTCACGGCGAGGGTGCGCGTGCCATGACGCTCAGCGACCGCGCGACCATTTCGAACATGGCGCCGGAATTCGGCGCAACCGCCGCACTCTTTGCGATCGACGAAAAGACGCTCGACTTCATGCGCCTCACCGGCCGCGCCGAAGCGCAGATCGCACTGACCCGGGAATACGCGAAAGCACAAGGTCTCTGGGCCGACGACCTCGCCGACGCCCAATACGACCGCGTCCTTTCGTTCGACCTGTCGAACATCGGCCGCGCGCTCGCGGGGCCGGCAAACCCTCACGATCGCGTGCCGCTGTCGAGCCTGATTTCGAAAGGGATCGCGAAACCGCAACGGCACGCCGAAGCCGCCGCGGCAACGAGCGCGGGCCAGCTCTCCAACGGGTCGATCGTCATTGCGGCCATCACGAGTTGCACCAATACGTCGAATCCTCGCAACATGATCGCAGCGGGCCTGCTTGCGAAGAAAGCAGTCGGGCGGGGTCTGCAGCGCAAGCCCTGGGTGAAGACGTCGCTTGCGCCGGGGTCGAAGCCGGTCGAAAGCTATCTGCGCGCCGCCAACCTGATGGCGCCGCTCGAGTCGCTGGGATTCGGCATCATCGGATTCGGCTGCACGTCGTGCAACGGCATGTCGGGCCCGCTGCCCAAGCCCATCGAGGACGAGATCGTGAGCCGCGATGTGCATACGGTCGCGGTCCTCTCCGGCAACCGCAACTTCAACGGGCGGATTCATCCGCGCGTGAAGGAAGCGTTTCTGGCTTCGCCGCCGCTCGTGGTTGCCTACGCGATTGCCGGCACGATCGACATCGATATCGAGCACGCCCAGCTCGGCGTCGACCAGGCGGGCAAACCCGTCTATCTGGGCGACCTCTGGCCGGCTGACGAGGAGATCGACGACCTTCTCAAGGAAAGCATTCGCGGCGAGGAATACGTTCGCATCTACGCCGCGATGTTCCGCAAGAGCGCGCAGCTCGAAGGCGAGGACACCGTACCGGCCCAGTTCCCGTGGCGCGAGGACAGCGACTACATTCGCCGGCCGCCATACTGGCAGACAACCCTCACGCAGGCGGCCCGGTTCGGTGCCATGCGCGCCATCGGCGTATTCGGCGACAACGTGACAACCGACGATCTTTCCCCTTCGGGTGCCATTCTTCCCGAAAGCGCCGCCGGCGAATACCTGATCTCGCACGGCGTCGAGCCTGCCGGGTTCAATTCGTACGGCACGCGACGCGGCGATCACAAGGTCGCCATTCGCGCGACCTTCGCCAACAACCGCCTGCGCAACGAGATGGCCGGCGAAGCTGAGGGATCGCTCACGCGATTCGAGCCGGAGGGGCAGGTGATGCGCCTCTTCGATGCCGCCGAGCGCTATATGGCACAGGGTCAGGAATTGATCGTCGTGGCCGGCAAGAACTACGGATCCGGTTCGTCGCGCGACTGGGCCGCCAAGGGTGTACGGCTGATCGGCGTGCGCGCCGTGGTGTGCGAAAACTTCGAGCGCATCCACCGCTCGAATCTGGTCGGCATGGGCGTGCTGCCGCTGGAATTCATGGAAGGCGTGAATCGCAAAAGCCTTCGGATCGACGGTTCGGAGTGGTTCGCCGTCGAAGGCCTTGGGGAACGCGTTACGCCATTGATGCCCCTTACCCTGACCATCACGCGCAAGACGGGTGAGATTGTCAGCGCGCCGGTGCGATGCCGTATCGACACCGAAGAGGAGGCCGAGATTTTCATGGCCGGCGGTCTGCTGCCGCGGATCGCAGACGAGCGGCGCAAGGCCGCCTGATCATGGCACGTACTTTCGCCTACGTCGGGTGCCGCACGACGCGCGAGCGTCATGCCCGCGGCACCGGCATTGCCGTGTACGAGGTGAGCCCGGCCGGCGCGTGGCAGCTTCAGCAAACGCTCGAGCCACTGGTCAATCCGACCTTTCTTGCGCTCGACCGTCGGCGAGGCGCACTTTATACGGTCCACGGCGACGGCGATGCCGTTAGTGCATTCCGGATCGAGCCTCAAACCGGGCGGCTGAGCGTACTCAACAGCCAACCGTGCGCGGGCCGTAATCCCGTGCACCTGGACTTTACGCGTGACGGTAACGCGCTGGCGATCGCCGGCTATGCGAGTGGCACGGCAACGCTGATTCCGCTCGCCCAGGATGGTTCGCTCCAGCGCGCTCAGGCACCCGTAACGTTCAACGGCGAACCCGGTTCCCATCGCGTCGAGCAGGTGTCTTCGCATCCGCACTACATCGCGCGATATGTGACACGGCGATTCGATACCGACTGGCATATTGTGCCTGACAAGGGTCTCGACACCGTGTTCGCCGTGCGCTGGCTGGAGGGCGGACGGGCCATCGTACAGGCCGCGCGCACGCGCGAAGGTGCCGGCCCGCGGCACGCGGCGTTTCACCCCGGGTTGCCGCTCGTCTACGTCGTCAACGAACTCGATTCGACCGTTACGACGTGGTCGTTCGACCCCGTCACCGGGGAACTGGAAGCACTGCATACCGTATCGACGATCCCGCCGAACCATCACGCGTTCACGCGTGCGGCCGGGATCGTGGTGTCGTCCGATGGCCGCGGGCTTTACGTGACCAACCGCGGCCACGACACGATCGCGACGTTTCAGATCGACCTGTCGACGGGACTGCCCCGAGATGTGCACTGGGTGTCTACGGGCGGCCACTGTCCACGCTTTCTCTGCATCGCCCCGGACGCGCGCACGTTGTACGTGGCGAACGAAAACTCGCACACGATCGCGCAGTTCGAGCTGGACGCGCATACCCATCAACCCGTTGCTACCGGGCGACTCGTCAAGACAGGCAGCCCGGTGAGCATCGTATTCGGAATCACGGAGGACTGACTCATGGCGCAGCACCGCATCAACGCTACCTACATGCGTGGTGGCACGAGCAAAGGCGTTTTCTTCCGCTCGGACGAGCTTCCCGCCGATCCGCGGCAGCGCGACGCAATCCTGCTGCGTGTCGCCGGCAGCCCTGATCCGTATGAAAAACAGATCGACGGAATGGGCGGCGCGACGTCGAGCACGAGCAAGGTCGTGATCGTCGGGCCGTCGTCGCGGCCGGACTGCGACGTGGACTATCTGTTCGGCGCCGTTTCCATCAGCGAACCCGTCATCGACTGGTCCGGCAATTGCGGCAATCTCACTTCAGCAGTCGGACCGTTTGCGATTGCACAGGGATTCGTTAGTGCACCTGAGAATGGTATGGCAATCGTGCGTATCTGGCAGGCCAACATAAACGCGACGATCATCGCTCATGTCCCGATGCAAGACGGTCAGGTTCAGGAGGAGGGCGATTTCGAACTCGACGGCGTCACCTTCCCGGCCGCCGAAATTCGCCTCGAATTCCTCGACCCGGGTAGCAGCGAAGACGGAGAGCAGGCTTCGGGCGGCATGTTCCCGACAGGTCGGGCAATCGACCAACTGGATGTGCCTGGGTACGGGACCTGCCAGGTGACGATGATCAACGCAGGCAACCCGGCTATTTTTGTCGACGCAGGCGCGCTTGGCCTGAAGGGCAACGAGTTGCAGGGTGAAGTCAACAGCGACGCCGGGTTGCTCGCGAAGTGCGAAGCGATCCGGGCGCACGCGGCGGTACGAATGGGCCTCGGTGCGACGCCCGAGGAAGTCACGTCCAGGCGGCCTCATACGCCGAAGCTCGCGTTCGTGTCGCTGCCCGAGGCCTATATCGCGTCGAGCGGGAAGCGGGTCGATCCCCGGTCGGTGGACATCAATGCGCGGATTCTGTCGATGGGCAAGCTCCACCATGCCATGACGGGGACGGGGGCGGTCGCACTGGCCGTGGCGGGCGCGATTCCCGGCACCGTCGTCAGCCGGCTTCTGAATGGCAGCGTTGCTGACCCGCTTCGCTTCGGGCACCCGTCCGGGACGATGACGGTAGGCGCCGAAGCCGTGTTGCGCGAGGGTTCGTGGACCGTGACGAAAGCGATCATGAGTCGCAGTGCACGCCGGCTCATGGAAGGTGTCGTTTTCGTACCGTCCGCTAGCGTCCGTTAGCGCGGTCGATAAGCGCGGTCGATAAGCGCGGTCGATGGCGAACAGGGCGATTCCGTTCCCGCCGTCACAACGAGATTCAAGTGCGGCCAAAGAGCCGGCGCGAGCCTTTCACCATGGAGACGAAGCATGGAGCATGCAGACGAACTTTCTTCAACCACCGGGAACACCACCCGCACGCCGTTCTGGCCATATGGCTGGTGGGCGATTGTGGAGTTGCGTATCGGGATCATTCCGCTGCCGGTTTACCTGTTGCTGCTCGGTCTCGTCGCGGCATTCGTTCTGACTGGAAAGGTGCCGGGTGAAATCTCCATGGCGATCGCCGTACTCGTGCTATGCGGCTTCACCTGCGCGGAGCTTGGAAAGCGTCTGCCCGTGCTGAAAAAGATCGGTGCCGGGGCCATCGTGGCAACCTTCCTGCCGTCCTTTCTGGCTTTCTATCACCTGCTGCCTTTGAAGCTGCTTGACATGGTGAACAACTTCACCCATGTCAGCAACTTCATGTATTTGTTCATCGCGTCGATCATTGTGGGCAGCATTTTCAGCATGGATAGACAAGTCCTGCTACGTGGCTTCGCCAAAATATTCCTCCCGCTTGCCGCCGGCTCGCTTGTCGCCGCGGTCGCAGGCACGGTGGTCGGCAGCCTGCTCGGACTGGGTATAAAACATACGCTGCTTTATATCGTCATTCCCATTATGGCGGGTGGCGTGGGCGAGGGCGCGATTCCGCTCTCCGTCGGGTATGGAGAGATCCTGAATGTCCCGCAGGGGACCATCTTTGCGCAGGTACTGCCCGCAGTCATGATTGGCAGTCTGTGTGCGATCCTCTTTTCCGGCATGCTCAACTGGCTGGGGGAGAAGCAACCGCATCTCACCGGAAACGGCATGCTGCAGCCGGAGTCCGACCTGCAAGGGGAACGTCTCCCCGACGATGAAATTCCCGCCGCGCCAGACGTCAATACCGTGGCGGCCGCAGCGATCACCGCAATTTCGCTTTATCTCGTGGGACTCCTCTGCCATCGGTTGATCGGTTTGCCGGCACCTGTCGCCATGCTGTTCGTAGCGGTCTTCATCAAGGTGGGGCGCTTCGTTTCCCCCAATCTTCAGGGCGGCGCGAGGATTGTCTACCAGTTCTTCTCCACAGCCGTCACCTATCCGCTGCTGTTCGCAATCGGTACTTCAATGACGCCGTGGAACAAGCTGGTGGCCGCAATCAACATTCCGAACGTCGTAACGATT
The DNA here is from genome assembly GCF_000685035.1 of Paraburkholderia ferrariae NBRC 106233. Classification (GTDB taxonomy): domain Bacteria; phylum Pseudomonadota; class Gammaproteobacteria; order Burkholderiales; family Burkholderiaceae; genus Paraburkholderia; species Paraburkholderia ferrariae. Next base: position 371,541 of record NZ_BAYB01000009.1, on the reverse strand, counting down.
GCGAGCACTGTCGCAGCACTGATGGCCACCGGTTTCGTGGTGGGGCGCTGGCTCAAGATGTATCCCATCGATGCGGCGATCGTGAACGCCTGCCACAGCGGGCAGGGCGGCACAGGCGACGTAGCTATCCTTACCGCGTGCGACCGGATGAGCCTGATGCCGTTCGCCCAGATCGCCACGCGCATCGGCGGCGCACTGACCGTGACAGGCACGCTGCTTGTGCTTGCCCATTTTCATTGAAGCCACTTCGGGGGAGTCCGATGTCCACCATTTATGTAACGCCCGAGGCGCTCGCTCAACTGACCCCAACTGGTCCGCTGCGCGCAGCGATCAATTTTGGAAACCCTATCCTCGCGAAACGCGATTCATCGACCGGCGTGCCCGCGGGTGTTTCCGTTGACCTCGCTCACCGACTCGCCGCATTGCTGAGCGTACCGCTGCAACTCGTGCTCTATGACGCAGCGGGAGAAGTCGTCGCGGGATGCGAGCGGGGCGAGTGGGACGTCGCGTTTGTTGCGCGCGACCCGCTTCGTGGCAAAGGTATCGAGCAAACTGCGCCGTACGTTCTCATTGAAGGGGCTTACCTTGTGCCGGAAGATTCTCCCATCCGGTCGAACGATGAGGTCGACGCAGCGGGCATACGCGTTGTGGTCGGTAAGGGAAGTGCCTACGATCTCTTTCTCACTCGCACGCTTCGCCACGCTACGATTCTTCGCGCGACGACCTCGCCGGAGGTCGTCCCCATGATGTGTGCGCAATCGTGCGAAGTGGCTGCTGGAGTGCGTCAGCAGCTGGAAGAAGATGCGCGGCGATTGACCGGACTGAGAATGCTGCCGGGGCGTTTCATGGTAATCGAGCAGGCCATGGGAACGCCAAAGGGAAGACCCGCCGCTGCGCGCCTGCTTGCGGACTTCGTCGCCGACGTGCTCGAGACAGGATTCGTCAAGACGGCTCTGGAGCGGCATCACATTGCCGGCGCGAGCGTTGCCGGGTAACGGCATCGGAGATGAGAGCTTCTTCGAATTCGATTCCGGCTGCCTCGTATTGAGGCACTGAAACGGTTCGGCTATTCGCTGGCGGACATCAAGGCCAGCCTCGACGATCAACTGGCTGGCGTTCCGCTCCAGCTTTTGCAGCGCCAGATCAAGGCGCTCGACGCGCTTGCGAATCGCGCCGACGGACTGCATATCGGTGCGACACCCGCACGTCTCGCGCTGGCAAGCGTCTGAAAGTACTTCGTGCGTTGCGCGACCCATTCACGCAATACGATCGCCGCGCTACGTAGTCGCGATTGCCTCCGCAACCGCGAGAAACGTTTGCACAATGCCCCGCTTGCGCTGGCTGTGAAGACAAACTACCGAATCGACATTGCAGCCGCGTAACTCCTCAACCGGAATGGCAACGGTTCGCGTACCCTCGGGAATCTCGCGCTCGAGCACGAATCCTATGCCGAGGCCTTGTCTGACCGCTTCCACAACAGCCTCTCGACTACCTAGTCTCATGGCCGTCGGGAGCGAAATTTTCGCGCGTCGCAAGGCTTCGTCAACGAGCCGCTGAGTATTGGAGCCCGCCTCCCGCCGGATCACGGAATACACCCCGAGATCGGCAAGAGACACGCTTTTGCGCTTCGCGAGCGGGTGGCGCCTGGGCACGAGAACCCGCATGTCCTGCAGTGCGACGGGAATCGACGCCACACGGGAATCGCTTTTGGCATTGCCGATGATAGCCGCGTCGACGCGATACGCGAGCAGATCGTCCCAAACCTCGCGCTGGCTTCCGAACGAGACCGACAGTTCGATGTCCGGATACTGCGCACGAAAAGCGGCCACCACTTGAAGCACCACTTGCGGGCCATCGGCGGCGAGTTTGAGGCTTCCGTGCCGGAACAGCGTCGCCTGGCTCACCATGTCTTCGATCTGCTCTTCCACCGAAAACATCTGCCGGGTCAATTCGAAGAGCGGCTTCGCGGCATCGGTTAGAGAAGCGCCTTCGGCGGTGCGGACGAAGAGCGCCTGCCTGCAATCCTCTTCGAGATTGCGAATCTGCGTCGTAATGGCGGGTTGTGTCAGACCCAGAAGGTTCGCTGCCCTGGAGAAGCTGCCTTCTCGGGCGACAGCGTCGAATGCCCTGAGCTGGAAATAGCGCATTGCCACCGCGAACCTCGACCCATAAATATCGATGTGAAAATATAGCATCGATATTAATTTGACTGTCGGACGGGCCACGCGATACGCTCAATGTTGTTGGCACTGGCGACTACTTGCGCTAACCGATGCGCGGCTCCGACCGCCCGCATCAGCCCCAAATACGCACCGTGATTCACAACGAGCAACCCGCAATGAGCAAAGAGATCGACTACCTCAATCCCGCACTGCCCCGCGGCCTCCGGCGAGTGGTCATGCCCGTGATCGACGCGACGCCGGAAACGCTGACTGGCTATGGAACGCTTGTGAGCGACCCGGCAGAATGCCAGATCGAAATCGTGCAGTGGCCGGCCGTGGGCTCAAGGCCCATCGACCCGGGAACGGGTAACGAGGCGGGTACGACCGAAGGCACATTTGTCAGCGAATGGCGCGGGGACGTCCTGTACGGTCGAAACGAAGCGGTAGGCGGCAACTATGTCCTCGCCTACGCCACGGAGCCAGGCGAGGCCCGCGAAGACAGCCAGGCGGTACCGCTACGCATGTTGCTTTGGCATGCGAACTATCATCCCGACGGCGGTCAACTGTTCTTCCCGCTTGATCGCCGCCCGTTCTACGTTCCTCTGGCATTGCCCGGCGACGACATTACGCCGGAAAAATTCGTCTGCTTCCGCTTCGACGGTGGGCAGGGCCTCTACATTCACCCGAACATCTGGCATGAAGGCGTGTTCGCCCTGGAAGGAACCCAGCGATTCTTCGACAAACAAGGCGCTGTTCATGCCCGCGTCTCAGTCGAATTTGCGCATGAGTTTGGCTGCCTGCTGGAAGCTCCCATTGCCCGCGATGCGCAGCACGTTGTGCCGTAAGTCGTCCTGCCTCGGCTCTTTACCCGAACCGGACGCAATACACCGGCGGCAAATGCGCGGAGACCAGATGCCAGCTCTCGCCGCCATCGTCGGAGGTCCATAGGCCACCGGTGGTCGATCCCATCGCGAGGCGCGTGCCGGAATCGTCGATAGCGAGTCCGTGCCGATACACGAGGTCATACGCCGGTGCCGCCGGCAGCCCTTTCGAGAAGCGCTCGAACGTGCGGCCTCCATCGCGTGTCCGCGTGACGACAAACTGGCCATCGACCGGAATGCGGTACTGGTCCTTTATGGCGGGCACGAACCACGCGGTATCCGGCTCGTGCGGATGCACGGCCACCGCGAAGCCGAAACTCGATGGCTGCGCTTCGATCCGTTGCCAACGCTCAGAGCCGTTGGTTGAGCGGAAGATGCCGCAGTGATGCTGCGCCCACAGCACCTCGGGATTGGCCGCGCATTGCACGATGCGGTGAGGGTCTTGCGCATTGGGCTCGCCGCGCTGCTCCGGGGGCATATAGTCGGCCTCCATGCCGTCTGCGCTCAGGCGCCAGCTTGCACCCCCATCGGCCGTTTGCCAGACGCCGCCGCACGATACGCCCACCGTCACGTGCCGGCTGTCGCGCGGATCGACCATCACGGAATGGATGCCCGGCGCGTCGTAGCCGCCCCCCATCCATGCGCGGCGCTCCGGGCGATCCCAGAGCGCGCGGTTGAGCACCCAGGTGTCGCCGCCATCGCCAGAGCGGAAGAGGCCGCCGGGGATCGTGCCGGCCCACAAGACGCCCGGTTCGTCCGGGCCGCCGGTTTCGAGCGACCAGATTTGCTGAAGCGTCCACGGCGCGGGGTTGGGGGCATCAGCCTGCGCGGCGTCCGTGCTGCCGTTGGCCGGTGTTGCATCGTCGGGCTGCGGCGGGTAGACGGGGACCGCGCACTCTTCCCAAGCCCCAGCGCCTTTGTGCCGGCGATGCAGCTTCACGCCGAAGTGGCCGAGATTGAGCGCGGCATACAGCGATCCGTCGCGCGGATCGGGCAGCACCATGCTCACGGGCTCGCCTGTGAAATGCGGTTCGCCGAGGGTCCAGCCCCCCGCGCCATGGGCTTGCAGAACGAACAATCCCTTGCGGGTCCCAACCAGCAATCGGTCGCTCATGTCGCGTGTCTCCTCCGTCTCTGTCTGCGAGTGGCGCCTCGTTATCCGCCCGAGAGCGCCTGGATGACGTGAACCTGGCTGCGTTCGCCCAGGGCATCGGACAGGTGTTGCCTGTCGTGCACCGGCCGGCCATCGACAAACACCGCGAGATGTTTGCGCAGCGCGCCCTGATCGTCGAGGATGTAGCCCCGCAAGCGAGGCTGCGCGGCGAACACGGCTTCGAGTGCTTCGCCTAGCGTGTGCGCGTCGATCTCGCGCTCGGGCGTCGCGACGTGCCGTTGAATCGAGGCGGCGAAGTGGATGCGCGGCATGGCAAGGTCATCGAGCAGGATGGATCCGTCGATTCTGAAGTGTAGACGATTCGCCGTGGGCGTCAGGCGCCTTGCTGCGTATCGTCCGGCGCCACACCCAATTCCGCCGCAAGCCGTTCCACCAGCGCGCGCAGGCGCGCCACCTCGCCGGCCAGGCGTTCATGGTCGTCACGCAACGTCTCGAACTCCGCGAACGACACACCGTTGCCCGCAACCGGCTCGCTGCCGCTGCCCGCCAACTCGGCGGCGCTGCTTTCCACCTCGCCGCACAGCAGATGCATCCATCGATTCTCGCGCGCGCCGGGCGCGCGCGGCAGCTTCACCACGAGCGGCGGCTCGCGCTCGGCCAGTTCTGCGAGGAAAGCCTCGACCGAGGACACATCGGCGAATCCGTGCAGCCGTGCCGAGTTCAACCGCAGTTCGGCCGCCGTCTGCGCCCCGCGCAGCATGATGACCGTGAGGAGTGCGACCGCCTGGGCCGGAATGCCCAGCACGCGGTTCAGGTTGTGCTCGAAACGCGGCACGCGGCTGCTGCTGCCCTCGAATACGAGACTCAGGTGCTTGAGGTCTTCGATCGTCCCGAGCACTTCGGTTTCGCTCGCGTTCATCACCGGCGTGCGCGCGGTCTTCTGGTTGCAGCCCGACGTGAGCGCGTTGAGCGAGAGCGGGTAGGTATCGGGCACCGTGTGCTGTTTCTCGGCCAGCACGCCCAGGATGCGTGCTTCGAGTTGCGTGAGCGCGCGCAGCGTGCGCGGCGAGGCGCTATCGGCAGAAGAGTTCATGTTCAACCCGGTCGTCGGAAATCGTTCGTGGGGGGAGATCATACGCGCATTGCGTAGCCCCCCGGGCGGCAATTTTCTGACCGGATCGATTGCGTCAAACGCCTTCGCGTTCCTTGAGGCGCTTGCGGTGCGCCGCGACCTTCGCGCGGTTGCCGCACAGCGCCATGCTGCACCAGCGGCGCGCGTGGCCACGCGTATGGTCGGCGAACAGCAAGGTGCAGCGGTGGCCTTCGCACGCCTTCACGTGCGTGAAGTCTTCTTCGCAAACCAGCCTGGCCATGGCTTCGGCGATGGGCAGCAGCAAGGCGTCCAGCGATGGCCAGCGGCGCACCGTGCGCAGTTGCAGGCCATGCAGGGCGTCGGGCGCGGCCGCAACGATGGCGTCGTGGCGCGCGTCGCCTTCGAGGAGGAGGTTGAGCGGTTCGAGCGCTTCCAGATCGTGGGCGGCGAGCCGCTGGCCTTTGTGCGCCCGCACGAATTCCCGGAACCACTCGCGCAGTTCGCGGGCGCGCGCGGCCACTGCGTCGAGTTCGGCGGGCGTGGCCTGCTCGCGCATCTGCGTCAGCACGGCCGCCGGCACGAGATCCGCCTGCGCAAGCCAGGCAAGCAATCCCTCCCCATCGGCCAGCCAATCCACGGGTTCGTCCACGGGCGTTGCCACCGAGTTGAGGAAATCGAGGCCCAATGCATCGGCCACGAATATCGCGGGGTTCTGGCGGTAGTCCATTACAGGCGCCAACTGAAGTGAAGTTGGGATAAATGTAACCGTTAAAAATGTTCTTGACAAGTTACCCATGCGATAAGTAACCTTCAAACATATATTTTAGAGGTTACAAAGACAAAGGCAGGTGCACGGCGAGACGGGTTTCCGGACGTCCCACACCTGACCACTTTCCCAGGAGGAATCAAACATGGCATCTGAAAACGTAAGCGTGGTGCTGGCGCACGGCGCCTGGGCGGACGGTTCGAGCTGGAGCAAGGTGATAGGCCGTTTGAACGCGGTCGGCATCCCGGCTGTGGCGGCGCCGCTGCCGCTCACGTCGTTCGGCGACGACGTCGCTGCGGTTACGCGGGTGATCGCGCGGACGGTCGAACGCACGCCGGGCCCCGTCGTGCTGGCGGGCCACGCCTACGCAGGCGCGGTGATCGGCGCGGTGCGCCACGAGGCGGTTCGCGCGCTGGTCTACGCCGCCGCGCTGGCACCCGACGAAGGCGAAACGGTGGCCGACGTGTTCTACCGCGGCGAGACGCATCCGCTGGCGCCGAAGCTCGCACCCGACAGCGAGGGCTGGATCTGGCTGCCCCACGAGGCGTTTGCCGCGGCTTTTGCGCAAGACGCGGCCCCCGAGGAACTCGCGGTGCTGGCCGCCGTGCAGCGCCCGATAGCGGCGGCGTGCATCGGCGAGCCCGTGGGGCGCCCGCTGTGGCACGAACTGCCCACGTGGTACCTGGTGGCCGGCCAGGACCGCATGATCGACCCGGCTACGCAGCACTTCATGGCGCGCCGCATGAATGCGAACGTGCGCACCTACGACGCGGATCACACGCCCCTCGTGACCGCCCCCGACGCCGTGGCGCAGGTGATTGTCGAGGCGGTGCGCGCGGCCGCCGCCCAGTGAATGAATGCCTGACTGATTCGCCCTTCAAGGAGAGAGAGCATGTCCGCCGTTTCTTACCGCAATGCCGATGTCGATGGTTTCAACGTGTTTTATCGCGAGGCCGGTCGTGCCGATGCGCCGAAGTTGCTGCTGCTGCATGGTTTCCCGAGTTCCGGCCATATGTTTCGCGATCTGCTTCCGAAGCTGGCCGACCGCTTTCATATCGTGGCGCCGGACCTGCCCGGATTCGGACAGTCGGATATGCCCTCGCGCGATCGTTTTGCTTACACGTTCGACAACATCGCGAAGGTGATCGAGCGCTTCACCGAGGTGATCGGATTCGACCGCTACGCGGTTTACGTGTTCGATTACGGCGCGCCCACGGGATTTCGTTTGGCTGTTAGTCATCCTGAACGTATTGCCGCGATCATTTCGCAAAACGGCAACGCCTACGAAGAGGGGTTGAGCGACGGCTGGAACCCTATCCGCGCGTACTGGGAAGCGCCGACCGAAGCGAACCGCCAGGCGCTGCGCGCGATGCTCACGCCGGAAACGACGAAGTGGCAGTATACGCACGGCGTACCCGACGCGACGCGCGTCTCGCCGGACGGCTATACGCTCGACGACTACTATCTCGCGCGTCCAGGCGCCGATGAAATCCAGCTCGACCTCTTTGGCGACTATCGTAACAATGTGGCACGGTATCCCGCATTCCAGCAGTATTTCCGCACGCATCAACCGCCGTTCCTGGCAGTGTGGGGCAAGCACGATCCGTTCTTCCTGCCCGCCGGTGCGGAGGCATTCAAGCGCGACCTGCCCCAGGCCGTCGTGCGCTTCTTCGATACCGGCCATTTCGCGCTCGAAACGCACGCAGCGGAAATTGCCGAAGCCATTGCGGCATTCCTTGCCCGTTGACTGTGCGCCGCGCGCCAGGCGCGAGCCCCATTCCATTCACGACATGGAGAAAACGATGTCCACGAAAGTAGCAATCGTCACGGGTGCGAGCCAGGGGATCGGCCGCTCCACAGCCGTCCGGCTTGCGCGCGATTTTGGCGCGATCGCGCTCGTTGCGCGCAACCGCGCGAACCTCGATGAGACCGCCGAAGAGGTGCAGCGCGCGGGTGCGCAGGCGCTCGTGATCGACCTCGATCTGGGCGACGCGGCCGCGGCCCGGCAAGTGGTGGACCGCACGCTCGCGGCGTTCGGCCGGATCGACGCGCTGCTCAACATTGCGGGCGCGGTGCCGCAGATCGATGTGTTCGAGATGAGCGACGAAGAGTGGGACCGCGGGCTCGCCTTGAAGCTGCACGGCGCGCGTCGTCTCACGGTGGCCGCGTGGCCTTCGCTGAAGGCGGTTTCGGGGTCGGTCGTGCTGATGTCCGGCAATTCGGCGCTGTTTCCCAAGGCGCCTTACGCGGCGGTGGGCACGATCAACGCAGCGATTGTGGCGTTGGCCAAAGCGTTTTCGGATCGCGGCATTGCGGACGGCGTGCAGGTCAACAGCGTGCTGCCGGGGGCGGTGATGACGGGCCGGCGGCGCAGCTACCTCGAACATTGGGCGCCGCTGCACGACATGACAGTGGAAGAGGCCACCGCAAAATTCCCGGCGGAAGCGGGGATTGCGCGCTACGGTACGCCCGAGGAAATCGCCGAGCTGATGGCGTTCGTGGTATCGCCCGCGGCACACTGGATGACGGGCACGACGCTGCGCATGGATGGCGGGGAAGTGAAGTCGGTGTGAGCGATGGAGCGGGCACCGCAAGCCGGGCGCCCGCGCGCGTTCACCACGTATCGACGAAAGGCCGCTTTTTGCCGTTGCCCGCGGACAAACCGGGCATCGCCGCGGGCACGGCATTCAATCCCCGCATCAACCAGTGACGTGTTTCGGCCGGATCGATTACCGCATCGATTTCGAGGAAGCTCGCCATGTTGATGGCTTTGCCGTTGCGGTACGCTTCGGCCACCATGCGCTCGAACAATTGCTGTCTCGCGATGGGGTCTTCCACCGCCGCAAGCTCCTTCGCATAGCCGAGCCGCACCGCGCCTTCCAGCCCCATCGCACCGAACTCGCCGCTCGGCCAGGCCGCCGTGAAGAGCGGCGCGTGGAAGCTGCCCGCCGCCATGGCCTGCGCGCCGAGCCCGTAGCCCTTGCGCAGCACGACGGTAAAGAAGGGCACGCTGAGGCTCGCCGCCGCGACGAACATGCGCGAGACATGCCGCACGGTGGCCTGCTTTTCCGATTCCGGCCCGACCATGAAACCCGGTGTGTCGCACAGCGAGAGCAGCGGAATGTCGAACGCATCGCATAGCTGCATGAAGCGCGCGGCTTTGTCGCCGGCCTGCGCGTCGATGGCGCCGCCCAGATGCATGGGATTATTGGCAAGCAATCCGAACGGTTTGCCTTCTATGCGCACGAACGCCGTTATGAGGCCCGGAGCAAACTGTCGGCGCAATTCGAGCACGGACCCGCTATCGGCGAGCGTTTCGATCACGCGGCGTATGTCATAAACGCGCAGGCGGTTTTCGGGAATCGCCTCGCGTAGCAGGCGCTGATCGGCGCAGGTCCAGTCGGCGAGCGGGCCCTGAAAGTAGGCGAGGTATTGCTTCGCCACCCGCACGGCTTCGGCCTCGTCTTCCACGAGCACGTCGATCACGCCGTTGGCCGACTGCACGCTCGACGGCCCTACCTCCTCGGGCGCGAACTTGCCGAGTCCGCCGCCTTCGATCATGGCCGGCCCCGCCATGCCGATGCTCGCGTTGCGCGTGGCGATGATGACGTCGCAGCACCCGAGCAGCGCGGCATTGCCCGCGAAGCAGCGCCCCGACACCACGCCCACGAGCGGCACGCGCCCCGAGAGCCGCGCCATGGCCGCGAAGGTGTGGCAGTCGAGGCCCGCCACGCCCACGTAGTCCGTGTCGCCGGGGCGCCCGCCGCCGCCTTCGGCGAACAGCACGAGCGGCACGCGCCACTGTTCCGCGAGTTGCAGCATGCGGTCGGTTTTCTTGTGGCTCATCATGCCCTGCGTGCCTGCGAACACCGTGTAGTCGTAGGCGATTGCCATGCAGCGGGCGGCCTGCGCGCCGAAGCGCTCCGCGTTGACGGTGCCGAGGCCGGCTACGAGGCCATCGGCAGGGCTCTGCCCGATCAGGTCTTCCAGCGGCCGGCGGCGGCGCTGCGCCGCGAGCGCCAGCGCACCGTATTCGATGAAACTGTCCGCGTCGAGCAGGTCGTTCAGGTTCTCGCGCGCGGTGCGTTGGCCGGTCTTGCGCCGTTTCGCCACGGCGAGCGGGCGGCGTTCGTCGCGCGTGATGGCGTGGCGTTCGAGGACTTCGGCGAGGTCGGCGCGAATATGCGTGAGGTCGTGTTCCGTTTCGTTGTGCTCCGCCGAGCCCGTCACCTCGGCGGGTTCCACGTAGAGCAGCGGCGCGCCTTCGAACACGCTGCCGCCGGGCTCGACCGCCACCGCGCGCACGATCCCGCTTTGCCTCGCCTGAACCACGAACTCCATCTTCATCGCTTCGAGCACGGCCACCTGCTGGCCGACGGCAACCGTATCGCCGGCCTGCACGTCCAGGCTTACGAGCACGCCCTGGCTTGGCGCGTTGAGCGGCACGCAACCGGACGGCGCAGCGGCCTCGTTGCGGCCTGCTCCTGCTTCGTCGGGTGCCGCCGCCGCGTTGCGGAAGAACCGTTGGGGATGCGCGTCGTGACTCGCGGAGAGCAGTGTGCCGATGTGTTCTTCGATGTACCGCGTGTTGACGCTGTAGCTCGCGAGATCGGGGAGCTGAAGCAGGTTTTGCAGGAAGTGAATATTGCTGGCCACGCCTTCCAGACGAAACTCGCTGAGCGCGCGCGAGGCACGGCGCAGCGCGAGTGCGAAGTCGTCTCCGTGGGCGATTACCTTCGCGACGAGCGAGTCGTAGCTCGGGCTCGTGGCGTAGCCCGCGTAGCCATAGCCATCCACGCGCACGCCGGCGCCGCCCGGCGGCTCGTAGGCGCGCAGCACGCCGCCGGCGGGGCGGGCGCTGCCGTCCGCCTGCATGGTTTCCAGGTTCACGCGCAACTGCACGGCGTAGCCGCGTACGGCGGGCGGTTCCTGCAGTTTCAGCGCGGCGAGCGTCGCACCTTGAGCGAGGCGCAGTTGCGTGGCGACGAGATCGACACCCGTGATCGCTTCGGTAATGCAGTGCTCGACCTGCACGCGCGGATTCGCCTCCATGAAGACGAAATCTCCGCGCGCGCGATCGACGAGAAATTCAAACGTACCGATGCCGCGATAACTCACGGCGCGTGCCAGCGTGAGCGCGGCGTCGATCATGCGTTCGCGCAACGTGGGGTCGAGGCCCGGCGCGGGTGCGATTTCGATGACCTTCTGGTGGCGGCGCTGCAAGCTGCAGTCGCGCTCCCAGAGATGGCTCACCTGTACGCCGTCGCCCACCACCTGGATTTCCACGTGCCGCGCGTCGTCGATCAGACGTTCGACGTAGAGCGCGCCGTCGCCGAATGCGCCGCGGGCTTCGGACTCGCAGCGCGCCCAGGCGTCGTCGAGTTCCTCGGCGCGGCGCACCGCGCGCATGCCGCGTCCGCCGCCGCCCGCGAGTGCTTTCACCATGATCGCGCCGTGTTCCGCGAAGAACGCATGCGCTTCTTCGCGCGTGACGGCGCAGTTGCTGCCCGCCGCGAGCGGCACGCCGCAGCGCGCGCCAAGCTCGCGGGCGCGCGTCTTGTCGCCGAAGGTTTCCAGCACGTCGGCGCCGGGGCCGACGAAGCTGAGCCCGGCTTCTTCGCAGCGCCGCGCCAGCGCCGCGCTTTCGCTGAGAAAGCCGTAGCCGGGATGCACGGCGTCGCAGCCGTTGGCGAGCGCGGTTTCGATCAGCCGCTCGATGTCGAGGTAAGCCGCCGCGCCGCGTGCGCCGAGCGGGACGGCCGCATCGGCCTTGCGCACGTGCAGCGATTGCGCGTCGTCATCGGCGAATACGGCCACGCTGCGCAGGCCGGCATCGGCGGCCGCGCGGGCAATGCGAATGGCGATTTCGCCGCGGTTGGCGATCAGCAGGGTGTTGATGGGTTTCGTCACAGCAGATTTTCCAGTTCCTGTTTCCGGACCTTGCCGGTGGCCGTCATCGGCAGCGCGTCCAGCACGCGGATCTCCGGCACCTTGTAGAGCGCCATGGACTCGCGGCACCACGCCGCGAGTGCTTCGGCCGTTGCCGTGCTGCCGGGCTTGAGCACGACGAAGGCCACGGGGCGCTGGCCGCGCGCCGCGTCGGGCTGGCCGATCACGGCGCTGCCCGCAATGGCCGGGTGCTGGCCGAGCAGCGCTTCGAGCTCGCTCGGGAAGACGCTCATGCCGTTCACCTTGAGCATTTCCTTGCGCCGTCCCAGATAGCGGATAAATCCTTCCTCCGTGATGACGGCAAGATCGCTGGTGTGCAGCCAGCCTTCGCGCAGCGCTTCGGCGCTGGCCTGCGGGCGGCCCCAGTAGCCCTTGAGGAGCGACGGCGAGCGCACGCAGAGCTCGCCTTCCGTGCCGGGCGGCAGCAGCGCGCCGCTCGCGAAGTCGCACACCTTGAACTCGGTGCCGGGCACCGGCAGGCCGACGAAGGTGGGTTGCGCGCGCAGGTCGAGGTCGTCGTGTTGCAGGCCGAGCGTGAAGGTGTCGCAGGTGTGTGTCTCGGTCATGCCGTAGCTGAACTCGTAGAGCGTGCAGCCCGTGAGTTCGCGCCAGCGGCGCCGGTAATCGGGCGTGAGCTTCTTGATGAACGAGATCGCGCCCACGCGCTGCAGCGATGCGAAATCGAAACCGGCCGCGCGCGGATGGTCGAGCACCTCGGCCACGCTATCGACGAGCATGCCGCAATGGCTCACGCGGTAATGCTGCACGGCGCTCATCCACGCAAGCGGGTCCCAGCGCGCCAGCAGTACGAGCGCGGCGCCGGCGAACACGGGGAACAGCAGGCCCGCGTTTTCGCCCGCAATCCAGAACTCGGGCAGGAAGTTCAGGAACACGGCGTTCTCGTCGGCGGCGAGCGCCACGGGCAGGAAGCTCGCGCAGGTGTAGAGCATGTCGCCGTGGGTGTGGATGCAGCCCTTGGGCAGGCCGGTCGTGCCGCCTGTGTAGTTGAGCGCGGCAATGTCGTCGAGTTGCGCGACATGCGCGGGGGGCGGCGTTTCGATGGCTTCGAGCGCGGGGAGCAGGTCGATGAAATCGTCGCCGGTTAGCTTCGGCGCTTCCACCAGGTCCGGCACCGGGATGGCGGACGCGGCGCCGCGCATCTCGCCCAGGTTCGTCGCGAGCACCGCGCGCAGCCCGCATTCGTTTCGCACCTGGCGCACCACGGGCAGCAGTTGATCGAAGCCGATCAGCACCTGCGCGCCGCTGTCCTTGAGCTGATAGCCGAGTTCGAGTGCTTTCGAAAGCGGGCTCACGGGCGCGTGCACGGCGCCGCACTTGAGGATGCCGTAGAACACGACGTGCATCTGCGGGCAGTTCGGCATGAACACCGCCACCCGGTCGCCGGGCTTTACGCCGAGCGAGGCGAGCAGCGCGGCGCACCGGTCGCTTAGCCGGTCCAGTTCGCCGTAGCTCAGTGTGCGGCCGTAGAAGTGCAGGGCGGGGCGTTCGGGCGCGCGGCGGGCCCATTCGCGCAGATATTCGGCGATCGGCCGCTGGCCGAGCGGGTAGTGCGGCTCGCGCGGCGTGCCCGCGGGCCATGCGTCATTCCAGAGCCGGTGGAGATGATCCAGATACGCGCGTTCGTTCATCGGGGCCTCGCAGACCTGCGGGTGACGGTCTGCCCATGTTAGAGGGGCGGACCGAGGGCGGGAACTGATGGTTTTTCATCCCGCAACATGAATAATGTTCATGATTGACGGACAACCGGCTCCGGCGCCCACGCCTTGTTCGATGAAGGCAAGCGCTTCGCGGGCACGGCCCGAGACACCAGACACGCACCATGAACGATCAGCATGAATGGCCGGCCACGGGCCGCATCGACCTGAACCTGTTCCGGGTCTTCGAAGTCGTGTATCGCGAGCGCAATCTCACGCGCGCGGCGGCCATCCTGCATCTGAGCCAGTCGGCCATCAGCCATGCGCTGGCACGGTTGCGCGAGCAACTGGACGATCCGCTCTTCGTGCGCGAGGGCCGCGGCGTCGCGCCCACGCCCGAGGCGCGGCGGCTCGCGCCTGCCATCGCCCAGGCGCTGGGCATCCTGCAGGACAGCGTGGGGCGCCTGAAGGAGTTCGATCCGGTCCACGACGCGCGCACGTTCACCCTGAGCATGCCTGAGCAACTGGAGCCCGTGCTGCTGCCGGCGATCATCGCCGGGGTTCGCGAGCGCGCGCCCCGCGTGCGGGTGCGCAGCGGCGGGGTGCGCTGGGCCGAACTGAAGCTGGAAATGGCGGCGGGCCAGATCGATCTCGCCATCGAGATCGCCCGCCCCGCCGACGCCGAACTGCGCCAGTGCCAGCTCATGCGCGAGCCGCTGTGCGTGGTGGCCGGGCCGCAGTTCCAGGGGGCGCTCACGGCGCAGCGCTACCTCGATGCGGAACACATCGCCGTGACGTCGCGGCGGCGCGGCATTTCGGTGGAGGATCTCGCGCTCGACAGCGTGGGCCTGTCGCGCAACGTCGTGCACCGTTGCCAGCACTACCTGGCCGCGAGCCTCGTGGCCGTACAGACGCCGTTCCTCCTCACGATGGTGGACGGCTACGCCCGCCTCCTCAACGCCACGCTCGGCAACCGCGTGCTGCCGATGCCGCTCGACCTGCCGCCCGTGGCGCTCAATCTCTACTGGCACGAGCGCACCGGCAACGAGCCGGGCAACCGCTGGCTGCGCGAGCGCGTCCTCGTTGCCTGCGGCCGGCGCGAGTAGGGCGCGGGACGATGCGAAGGGGGAGTGAAGACGGGACGAAAAGCAGGGCAAAGCGGCACGCGGCGCAAACGTTATGCGCCCCGCTATAAAGTTCCGCCGCCGCCTGCCGTAGACATTAAATGAATGCCGAATTCCATCGGCGTTCCCGCGCGTGCCGCTTCAACACGGTCATGGCCGCCCGGACAACAGATGAAAACGCGGCGGCCGCGGGCTCGACTGCGGGAGACGGAAATGCTGAACAAGCTGTCGATACGCGCGAGCCTCACGCTCATGGTCGCGTTTTTCGGTGTTGTGCTGGTGATCGGCGCGGCGCTGGGGCTTTTCTCGATGCGCGAGAGCAACGCATCGCTGCAGGAGATGTACACCGTCGATACGCCGGCCGTGGCCGACCTGGAAGGCAGCGCGGGGCAATTGCTGCGTCTGCGCCTGGCGCTTGCCACCTATGCGTCGCTCTCCGACCTCGGCGACACGGCGGGCGCGACCGCCGTGCTCGGCCGCTTCGACCAGTATCTGAAGAACTCGAACGACCGCCTCGATCACTACCGCTCGATCGTCACGCCCAACGACGAAGGCCGGCGCCTCATCCAGGACATGCTGGACAAGCGCGATGCCTTCCTGAACAACGGCGTGACTCCCGCACTCGCGGCGCTCAAAGGCGGCGACCGCAACGGTTTTCAGGAACTCCAGGCGCACAAGCTGCCCGCGCTCTACAACGGCTACGAAAAGGCGATGCTCACGCTCGAGAAGCGCCAGATCGACCACGGCGCCCAGCGCTATCAGGCCGCGCGCGACCGCTTCGTGGCGATCAGCATTGCCGTGGCGGCCGGCATGGTTCTCGCGCTGCTGCTCGCCACGCTCGCGCGCGTGGCGCTCATGCGCGCGATCGTCCATCCCGTCGATGCCGCAATCGCGCAGTTCCAGCGCATTGCCGGCGGCGACCTGACCGCGAAAGTCGCGGTCACGAGCCAGAACGAAATGGGCAGACTCTCGGCGGCGCTGCAGCGCATGCAGGAGGCGCTCATCACGATGGTGAGCACGGTGCGCGACGGCATCTCCTCCATCGATACCGGCGTGAGCGAGATTGCCACGGGCAACACCGATCTGTCGCAACGCACCGAAGAGCAGGCCGCGTCGCTCGAAGAAACGGCGGCCAGCATCGAACAGCTCACGTCGACGGTGAAGCAGACGGCGAGCAACGCGCAGGAGGCCAGTTCGCTGGCGGAAGGTGCTTCGGGGCTCGCCGCCCAGGGCGGCGACCTGGCGCGCGAGGTGGTGGGCACGATGCAGAATATCGTCGGCGACTCGCGGCGTATTGGCGATATCGTCGGCGTGATCGAGGGCATTGCGTTTCAGACCAACATTCTCGCGTTGAACGCCGCCGTCGAAGCCGCGCGTGCCGGCGAAGAGGGGCGCGGTTTTGCCGTGGTTGCGGGCGAAGTGCGCTCGCTTGCGCAGCGCAGCGCTTCGGCCGCCAAGGAGATCAAGGACCTCATCGCCACCTCCACGGCGCGCGTGGAATCGGGCGCGGGCCTCGTGGAGCGTTCGGGATCGAACATGCAGGAGATCGTGGGCGCCATTGCGCGCGTGAGCGCGATCATGGGTGAGATCGCCTCGGCCGCTTCCGAGCAGAGCACGGGCATCGATCAGGTCAATCTCGCCGTGTCGCAAATGGATCAGGTCACGCAGCAGAATGCGGCGCTGGTGGAAGAAGCCGCTGCGGCGGCGGCTTCGCTCGAAGATCAGGCGCGCCGCCTGAGTTCGGCGGTTGCGGTGTTCCGCACCTGAGCCACGCAAGCAGGCGGCGGCGCGCGATGCGCCGCCGCCGCGTAGCGGGTCCGCTTTATCCGCGTGCGGGAATCTCCAGCCCGCGTGCGACTGCCGGACGCGCGACGAACGCGTCCAGCGCGCGCTTCACGTGCGTGAAGTCCTGGAAGCCCACGAGGTCCCCCGCCTCGTAGAAGCCCACCAGATTGCGCACCCACGGGAACGTGACGATATCGGCAATGGTGTAGTGCTCGCCCATGATCCACTCGCGGCCCGCAAGCCGCTCGTCAAGCACGTTGAGCAGGCGGCGCGACTCCGCGACATAGCGGTCGCGCGGGCGCTTGTCCTCGTACTCCTTGCCTGCGAAGCGGTGGAAGAAACCCACCTGGCCGAACATCGGGCCAATGCCGCCCATCTGGAACATGACCCACTGAATGGTTTCATAGCGCTCGTTGCCGGCGCGCGCGAGCAACTGGCCGCATTTGTCGGCCAGATAGATCAGGATCGCGCCCGATTCGAACAGGGCGATCGGGCGGCCTTCGGGGCCGTTGGGGTCGATGATCGCCGGAATCTTGTTGTTGGGATTCAGCGAGAGGAATTCGGAGGTCATCTGGTCGTTGGTGTCGAATCGCACCAGATGCGGCTCATAGGGCAGGCCCGTTTCCTCCAGCATGATCGAGACCTTCACGCCGTTGGGCGTGGGCAGCGAATAAAGCTGGATGCGCCCGGGATGTTGCGCGGGCCACTTGCGGGTGATGGGGAAGGCGGAAAGGTCGCTCATGCGGGTGTTCCTTGCAAGCCGGAAAGGTCGAACTGCCCAGTTTAGAGGAAATGACGGGAGCACGTTGGGCGCGGCCCGGCATGGCGATGGCGGGTCGGGTTCGGTTTTTGCCTCGCGTCCCGCCGTGTGCCCGCTTCGATCAGTTCGAGGGCATCGACTGCTGAACGAGCAGCAGATTTTGCGGCACCACGCGGATCAGGCCGCCGCGCGGGCTGTCGATATCGGCGATCAGCGAAAGCGAGAGCGAGACGGTAATGGGCAGCACGAACAGCAGCACGCGCCGCCCGGTTTTGCCGCGTACGCCATAGCCCTGCATGAGGTTGCTGAAGAACGCGATCAGCATCATGAGCCCCCACGCCGAAACCGGAATGCGATTGAGCCAGGCTGCCTGCGTATAGCCCTGGCTATTGAGTACGTCGTTCATGCCCGCCACCACGAGCGCCGTAATCGGACTGGGCTGCGCCGCCGCGGCCTCGCGCACGCTGGCCCAGAGCTGGTTCTGCAGATCCGAGGTCTTGCGGTTGATGGTGCCGAGTTCACTGTGATCGCGCGTCTTGTAGTATTCGATACGCAGTTCCAGGTATTGCGCGAGCAGCGTTTTCGTTTTCGCCGCGCCGCTGCCGCCGATCAGATCGGCGCGCACATACTCCGTGCCGATTGCGTTGGCTTCCTCTTCCTCGTAGTTCTTGCGCTGGTCGTAGCGGCCCACCGCCATCGAAAGCGTGAAGCCGATCAGCAGCGCCAGCAGCGTGAGCGTGGCGCCCTGCACGACGTTGTAGTTTTCGCGGGCGTCCTCGTGCAGCGGAGCGAGGCGGTGCAGCACGACGGCGCCGAGCGCCGCGGCGGCCGAGAGCAGGACGATCAGCGTAATGAACAGATAAACCGGGTGGTCGATGAGTTGGCTCATTGCGGTTCCTGATGGATGAAGGCACGCCCGGCGTGGCGGGCGCGGAGATCCTGCGCTTACGAGGCTTCCCAGGTCGGACCGTCCCACCCGTCGAGGTACCTGGGCAGATCGTCCTGGGCATCGACAATCCGGTGCCGGTAGAACAGATGCATGGTTGGCGCATGGGCCGCGTCGAGCGTGCCGCCTGTTGCGCGGGCGACCATACTGTTGGGCACGACGCGCATGCCAAGGCGATTCGTGCCGAATAGCACTTCGCCGCAATCGCCACAGAACGTTCTGGAGAGTTGCTTGTGCGGATGTTTGAAGACGTGTCCCGTTCCTTCGGCCATGCGGACTGAATCTGCCTGCCAGGCCGGGGCCGACCAGATCGAGGTTCCGTAAAAGTCGCGGCACGATGCGCAGTGGCAGTTCGCCCGCGCGACCGGCGAACCCTGCAAATCGACCGCGATTTTTCCGCAAAGACAGGCAATGCGAAGCGACATGGTCAGCTTCTCCATAACGTCCGTCGCGCATTGTACAGTGCTGTTTCGTTAATTCGGATCGAATCTGTCTTTAATAGATGCCATTGATTCGGGTTGATGGTAATTAGTATTCCTGTTAATAACGAAAACGCTATAGAGGCGGCTTAAAAGCGTACGTTGAACCTGGGGGCGCAACCGCCGAACCTCAGGCCTCGCTCATCGATGCCACCAGTTGCTTCCACAAGTGGTCGGCGGCGGGGGAGAGCCGGCGTCCGCTGCGGGTCGTCAACTGGCAGCGAAAGTCGCGTGCGATCGGGTGATCGAGCGGAACGGCGACCAGTTGTGCCTCGGCAATCCGGCGCCGCGCTGCCGCGGCCGACATGAACGCCACCCCCAGTCCCGCGGCGGCCAGCGCCTGGGCTGTCGAAAAGAGGTCGCAACGGTAGGCGGGCACGCAGGCGAGTCCGTCCGCGTCGAGCATGGCCTGCAACTGCATCTGCATGCCGAAGTCGCCCGGCATGAAGATGAGCCGGTGCGACACCAGCAGCGCAGGCGCGACCTTGCCGGAAGCGGCGAGCGGATGGCCCGGCGTGACCACCGCGCACAGCGGGCCGAGCGGGAAGGTCCGCGTCCTGAAGCCGGGCTGTCTGCCCGGCGCGGCCACGCAAAGCCCGATATCGGCTTCGTCGTTGCGCAGCATCGCCATGACTTCCGCCGTGGAACCGGCGCGTATGTCGATGGTGATGTGCGGATGCTTCACGCTGAAACGATGAAGCGCGCCCGTGACGAAGCCCTCGATGAAACCCTCGCCGGACGCGACGGTAATGCGGCCGCGTTCGAGATGCCGGTACTCGTCCAGTTGCGCATGCAACTGCTTCACGGCGCGCTGCTGGTCGCGATGGAACTCCACCAGCATGCGCCCGACCTCGGTCACGCCCACGTTGCGGCCCTGGCGCGTGAGCAGCGGCATGCGCAGCGTGCGTTCGAGCAGCGCAATCTGCCGGCTCACGACAGAGGCGTTGACGTCCAGCGCTTCCGCAGCGGCGCGCACGCCGCCCTGGCTCGCGACTTCGCACAGGTAGGCCACCGCCCGGGAGTTCAGCGGATCGGGATTCACGGGGATCTCCGGCTCGACTGTTGCCTTGAAGTCAACATTCTCGCATGGGGGGCGTCATTTCCCTGGCAATTTTGCGGTGGAATACTCGCCCCGATACTACCTGGGGAGACATCCTGCCATGACTGACCACAGCGCCGAACTCAAAGCGGATCACGCCGGCATCGAGGACATCGAAGACTTCGGCGACGAGCTGAAGACCATTCGCCGCCACATTCACCGCCATCCGGAACTCTCCTACGAGGAGGTGCAGACGGCGGCGCTGGTCGCGGAGAAGCTCGAAGCCTGGGGCTACCAGGTGACGCGCGAGGTGGGCGGCCATGGCGTGGTGGGCACCTTGAAGGCGGGCAGCGGCACGCGCTCGATCGGCGTGCGCGCCGACATGGACGCCTTGCCGATCCACGAACTCACGGGCCTGCCGCACGCCAGCGTGCACGACGGCAAAATGCACGCGTGCGGCCACGACGGCCATACGACCGTCCTGCTCGGCGCCGCGAAGCAGTTGGCACGCACCCGGCGCTTTAACGGCACCGTGCACCTGATCTTCCAGCCGGCGGAAGAAGCCGGCGCGGATAGCGGCGCGGAACGCATGATTGCCGACGGCCTCTTCGAGCGCTTTCCGTGCGATGCGGTGTTCGGTCTCCACAACCATCCGGGTGTGCCGACGGGCACCTTCATGTTCCGCCCGGGCCCCTTTATGGCGGCCTGCGATACCGTCAACATCGCGATCACGGGCAAGGGCGGCCATGCGGCCCGCCCGCATCTGAGCGCGGACCCCGTCGTGATGGCCAGCAGCCTCGTCATGGCATTGCAGACGATCGTGGCGCGCAACATCGATCCCACGCAAACGGCGGTCGTGACGGTCGGCGCCATCCACGCAGGCGATGTGGCGAACGTGATTCCCGAGCGCGCAACGCTGAAGCTGAGCGTGCGTTCGTTCAACGACGAGGTGCGCAGCACGCTCGAAGCGCGCATTCGCGCGCTGGCGGAGGGACACGTGGCGGCCTATGGCGGCCACGTGGAGATCGACTATGTGCGCGGCTATCCGGTGCTCGTGAACAGCGACGCCGAAACGGAGTTCGCGCGCCAGGTGGCCGTCGATCTGGTGGGTGCAGACAGGGTGATTGCACCGTTCCCCGCGATTGCGGGAAGCGAGGACTTCGCTTACCTCCTTCAGCAGCGCCCCGGATGCTTTTTACGCATCGGCAATGGCGCCCAGGCGCCGATGCTGCACAACGCCCATTACGACTTCGCCGACGAGAACCTGACCATCGGCGCCGCCTTCTGGACGCGCCTCGTCGAGCGGTATCTCGATCACGGCGCCTGACCCACCCGATACGGCACGCCAACCCGGCCCCGCTGCATTCGCATACAGGAACGCAGGATGAACCCTCACGCCCACCCCCGATTGCAGCAATACGAAGCTCAGGCACACACGGCCGGGCCGCAGACGTCCGGTTCCGCAGCCGCGGCTGCGAACGACAAGCGGCAGGTTTCGTCGAGAAAGATTGTCGTCGCCGCTGTTATCGGGAATCTGCTCGAATTCTTCGATTTCACCGTCTATAGCTATTTCGCGCTGACCATCGGCAAGCTGTTCTTTCCCGCGCACGATCCGGTGATTTCGACGCTGCTGTCGTTCGCCGTGTTCGCGGTGGGCTTCGTGATGCGCCCGCTCGGCGGGATCGTGATTGGACGCTATGCGGATCGCGCCGGCCGGCGCGCCGCGCTCACGCTCACCATCGCGCTGATGGCCGCCGGCTCCGCCCTCATCGGCTGTGCGCCCACTTATGCGCAGATCGGCCTCGCGGCGCCCGCGCTGATGGTGTTCGCACGGCTCATGCAGGGCTTCGCGCAGGGCGGCGAATTCGGCGCGGCCACGGCCACGCTGCTCGAAACCGGCAGCGACCGGCATCGCGGCTTCCGGGCGAGCT
The DNA here is from genome assembly GCF_000685035.1 of Paraburkholderia ferrariae NBRC 106233. Taxonomy (GTDB): domain Bacteria; phylum Pseudomonadota; class Gammaproteobacteria; order Burkholderiales; family Burkholderiaceae; genus Paraburkholderia; species Paraburkholderia ferrariae. Next base: position 349,857 of record NZ_BAYB01000009.1, on the reverse strand, counting down.
GGCAGCTTGCCAGCCAGGGCGCGGCGGCGCTGCTGGGGTCCGGCACGGCCGCCACGCTGGCGTACGTACTGAGCGATGCGCAACTGCATGCGTGGGGCTGGCGCGTGCCGTTCCTGATGGGCACGCTGATCGCGCCGGTGGGCATTTATCTGCGCCGGCATATCGTGGAAGAACCCGTGAACCTTGCGAGCGGCGTGCGCAACTGGCGCCGGGTGGACGTGCGCAACTGGTTCCTCGTGGTCTTCTCGATCATGGGCATGACGGTGGCCACCTATCTGCTGATCTACTACCTGCCTACCTATTGCATCGAAACGTTGAAGCTGCCGGCCAGGCTGTCGATGCTCGTCGGCGTGGGGGCCAGTTTCGTCTCGCTGGTCATGTGCCCGATCTACGGCGCGTGGTCCGATCGCATGGGGCGGCGCAAGCCGCTCGTGATCGCCGGGCGCATTGCGTTGCTGGTGCTGATCTACCCGGCGTTCTGGGCAATGAACGCATACCCCACGCTGCCCGCCGTGCTCGCGATGATGCTGGTGCTGATGCTCTGCTACACCATGGGCTCCGCGCCGGCGTATGCGCTGATGCCCGAGAGCTTCCCCAGGGCGATCCGCGCCGGATTCATGGCCAGCGCCTATGCGGTTGCGGTCTCGCTGTTCGGCGGAACGGCGCAGCTGGTTGCGGGCTGGCTGATCCGCGTGACCGGAAGCCCGATGGCGCCCGCGTGGTACATGCTTGCCTGCGTGGCCGTTTCGCTCGTCGCCATTTCGCTTTTCGAGGAGACGGGCGGCAAGGCGCTGGACTAGGTCGGCATCGTCCTTCGTCGTGGCCCAGCCTTATGCGGCTTCCGGGCCGCCAACGCAAGCGTCAGAAGCTGTGCCTCACGCCCGCCATCACCCCGACCTGTCCCATGCCGGGAGCGGGGGTGGTCCCGCCGCCGCCCTGGCTCACCGTATAAGCCGCCTTCGCGCTATTCCACAGATACGCGCCCTGCAGATAGATGGCCGACTGCTTCGAGAGCTGATAGGTCGTGCGCAAGGTGGCGATGGTCCCGCGCGCGTCGTCGTGGGCATTGACGATGTGATACACGCCGCCATCCACGAAGAAGGCGGGTGTGAGCGGATACGAAGCGGTGGCGTAGAACTGGTCGGAGTGCACGTTCGGCGTGGCGGGCGCGACCGTATCGACGCGCCGCCCGAGCCAGCCGCCGCCAAAGCGCAGCGCGCCAACGTGGCCGTAGCCGTTTAGCTGCATGCGCACGTCGGTGTCGCCCGGGTTCGTCAGGGCGAAGCTGGGCGTGCCGTCGTAGAGGTTGGCCTGGGCGCCGGGGCCGCCGTGCTGCTCGTCGTAGGCCGCGGCCACGCCGAAGCCCGAGCGGTCGTAGCGCAGCATCGCCGACCATTCGCGGCACGTTTGCGCGCTCCCCGGCACGGGCCCCGCGCACGTGCCCTGGCCCGGCGAGTTGCCGGTGCCCGCCGAATCCCGCCCGAACGACCACGTCGCGCCGAGCGTGAAGCCCGCATAGCTGCCCTTGTAGACGATCGTGTTGTCGCTGCGCGCGCTCGGCAGATACTGGTCGAACGAGGCCGTGCCGCCGTAGATGTCGGGGCCGAGCAGATCGGCGTCGGCAATGGCCCAGTACGTCATGGTGTACTGGCGGCCGAACGTGAGGCTGCCATAGGGACTGGCGAGGCCCACCCAGGCTTGACGTCCGAACAGGCGCCCGCCCTGGTTCAGGGTGCCTCCGCGCATGTTGAAGCCGCTTTCGAGTGCGAAGATGGTCGAGAGTCCGCCGCCCAGGTCTTCGTTGCCGCGCACGCCCCAGCGCGAGGGCATTTCACCCGTGATGCCGGGCATGCGCACCACGCCGTCGCCGGCGGCGTCGGCATGCGAAACATACTCGATGCCGGTATCGACAATGCCGTACAGCGTGACGCTGCTTTGCGCCCATGCGGTGGCGTTCATGCCGGCGAGCGCCAGCCCTGCCGCGATCCGAAGTTTCATGATCTCCGTGTTCTCCTGTTTTGCCGGTTGCGGTGCGGCGGCATCGCCCGGTCATGTTGTCGAGCCGCGCTGAGCGGCGGGTTGTTGAGTTTCAGTAGTAGTGCTTAGGTTGTGGCATGAGCAGATCGCGCAACCGGACCCGCGAAGCTTGCTGGAAGTCGGGGGAGACCTGGGTGCCCCCCGTAGCAGAACTATGTTTTCAGCGGCGGTAGCTGCTCATGCCGGCCGGAATGTGCCGGCCGACCAAGGCAAGGGCGACCAGTACGATCGCCATGGCCGCGCCAAGCATCAGCAGATAGCCCGGCGCGCCGGCCGCCGTAATCACGATTGCACCCGCGAAAGCACTGAGGATCGCGCCAATCCGGCCGAATGCGAGCGCCGATGCCGTGCCGGTGGCGCGCACGCTGGTGGGATAGACATAGGCGCACAGCGCGTACATGGTCGATTGCACCGCGTTGACAAAGAGGCCATGCAGCCCGAGGCCGAGAATGAGCAGCCCCGTGTGCTGCTTCACGCCGAGGCCCAGCATCATCCACGCGCTGATCGCACCGCCCGCGCAGCACAGCAGCAGCGGCCAGCGCGACCCGTAGCGCGCGATGGCCAGGGCGCAGAGGAGCGCGCCGATCACGCCGCCCAGGTTGTAGGCGCTGAGGCCGTAGCCCGCGAGCGAAACGGAAAGCCCTTCGCTCGTCAGCATGGCCGGCAGCCAGCTGAATGCGGCATAGACGGCGAGCAGGCACATGAAGAACGCGCCCCAGATCGCCACGGTGTCGCGCCCGCGGCCGTCGCGAAAGAGTGCGGCGAAGCCCTGATGCTTTTCGGCGCTCTGTTCGCGCAGGTCGGTAAAGACCGCATCGGCGGGCACGCTGCGCCCCATGCGTGCGAGCAGGCGCACGAGGTCCGGCCAGCGCCCTTCGCGCCGCGCGAGAAAGCGCGGCGATTCGGGCAGCGTCACGAACAGCACGATGCCGAGCAGCAGCGGCAGCACGCCGCCTGCGAAAAAGAGTCCGCGCCAGCCGTACGCCGGCAGCACCTGGCCCGCGAAGAGGCCCGCGAGCATGCCGCCCAGCGGCACGCACACGATCGTCGCCGTGACGGCGAAGGTGCGAAAGCGGGCCGGCGTGAATTCCGCTGTGATGGTCGTGGACGTGGGCAGCGCCCCGCCGATGCCGAGGCCCGCGAGGAAGCGCAACGCGGCAATGGTGCCGACATTCGGCGCGAGAGAGATGGCGCAGGTTGCGGCGCCGAACACGAGCACGCTGCCGATCACGGCCGGGCGGCGTCCGAAGCGGTCGGCAAAGACTCCGGCGAAGGCGCTGCCGAGGCCCATGCCGATCAACCCCGCGGCGACCACGGGCGCGAACGCGTTGCGCGTAATGCCCCACTCCTTGATGAGCACGGGAATCGCGAAGCCGATGAGCTGGCTGTCGAAACCATCCACGACGATGGAGAGCGCCGCGAGCACCGCGGCAATCCGCTGTAGCAGCGCATAGGGGCCTTCGTCGAGCGCATGGCCGATATCGACGGCCTTGCCGCCGTACGCTACGGTGTGGCTGCCCGCATCTTCGAGCGGTGCCGCGCCTGCCGCGGGGGCAGGGGGGAAATGACTCATCGCTTGTCTCCTTGATGCGCTGTTGGCGCGCATGCTCTTTTCATCATCGGGTCAGTATGGACGGTGGGCCGCGCAAACTGAAATTCCGTTTCGCGCAAAAGCCATGTCGTTTGGGCATGGCGCGCGCGGTGCGCGGCTAACGTGGGCGCGCATCCACGAGCCGTACGAGATGCAGCAGGCTCTCCGTATAGGGCACGGCAAGACCGGCCTCCCGCGCGGCTTCCACCACGGCGCCGTTGATCGCTTCGATTTCGGTGCGCCGGCCCGCGAGCACGTCCTGCAGCATCGACGGGCGATGCGCGCGGTGATGCGCGAGCGCATGACGCACATTCGCGGCAACGTGCGCATCGTTCGCCTCGATGCCGAGGGCGCGCGCCACGGCTACGGCCTCGCCGGCAATCTTCAGTGCGAGCGCTTCGCCATCAGGGGTATTCGTCAGTTCTCCTACGGTGCATTGCGTCACCGCGCACAGGCTGTTGAGCGCGGCATTGAACGCGGCCTTTTCCCAGATGGCCGCCCACACGTCGGGGTCCGCCGTGCAGGCGAGGCCGGCCGAGTTCAGCGCGTCCACGGTTTGTGCGAGCACCGGCGTGCGCGACCCGTCGGCGCTCATCAGGCGGATCGCGCCGCTGCCGTGCGAACTCACGCGGCCTGGCTCCGATTTGTCGGCGGGCCATGTCGTCACGCCTACCATCACGCGCGCGGGCTCCGCGAAGCGAACGAGCCGTTCGGCATTGCCGAGCCCATTCTGCAGCGAGAGCAGCGCCGTTTGCGGGCCGAGTGCCGCGCGTGCCGCTTCGAGCGCCGCCGCGGTGTGCAGTGTCTTGGTGAAGACGATGAGCAGGTCGGCGGCCGCGCTGGCGGATTCCGGGCGCAGCACCGTGAGCTGGCGCACCACGCGCTCGCCCGCGTCGGTCGAGAGCCGCAAGCCATTCTGGCGGATCGCCGCGAGATGCGCTTCGTCGATGTCGAGCAGCGTCACGTCATGGCCCGCTTCGGCAAGCAGTCCGCCGAAGAGCGAGCCCATGGCTCCCGCGCCCAGTATGGCGATCTGCATGGCGTGCTCCCTAGAACGGATAGTGGCGCGGCGTGGTTTGCAGCGTGATCCAGCGCAGTTCGGTGAATTCGGCGATACCGGCCTTGCCGCCGAAGTGCCCGAAGCCGCTGTCCTTCACGCCGCCGAAAGGCATCTGCGCTTCGTCGTGCACCGTCGGGCCGTTGATATGGCAGATGCCGGATTCGATGCGCCGCGCGACGTTCAGGGCGCGCGCGCTGTCGCGGCTGAACACGGCCGAGGAGAGTCCATACGGATTGTCGTTCGCGCAGGCGATGGCAGCCTCATCGCCGCGCACGCGGACAATGGGCTTCACCGGGCCGAACGATTCGTCGTGATAGAGGTGCATGGCGGGCGTCACGTGGTCGAGCAGCGTGGCCGGCATGAGCGTGCTCTCTGCCTTGCCGCCGCACAGGAGCGTGGCGCCTTTGGCGAGCGCGTCGTCGATCAGCGCGTTGCAGCGCTCGACCGTGCTCATATCGACCACCGAGCCGAGCACGACCGGCCCCTTGCGCGGGTCGCCCAGCGGCAGCGCGCGGGCGCGCGCGGCGAGCTTGCCGACGAACGCATCGGCAATCTGCTCGTCCACGATGATGCGTTCGGTGGACATGCAGATCTGCCCGGAGTTCGCAAAGGCGCCGAATACGGCGGCATCGACTGCAGCATCGAGATCGGCATCGTTTAGTACGACGAAGGGCGCCTTGCCGCCCAGTTCGAGCACGGCGGGCTTCAGGTGGCGCGCGCATTGTTCCGCGATCAGGCGGCCCACGCGCGTCGAGCCGGTGAAGTTCACGCGCCGCACCTTGGGGTGCGCGATCATGGCTTCGACGATGTGCGCGGCATCCGCGGGTGCATTCGTCACGAAGTTCACGGCGCCGCGCGGCAACCCCGCTTCCTGCATCGCCTCGATGATGAGGCCGTGCGTGGCCGGGCAGATCTCCGAGCCCTTGAGCACGACCGTGTTGCCGCAGGCGAGCGGCAGCGCGATGGCGCGCACCGCGAGAATCACCGGCGCATTCCACGGTGCGATGCCGAGCACCACGCCCGCCGGCTGGCGCACCCCCATGGCGAGATTGCCGGGCACGTCGGAGGGGATCAGTTCGCCGCCGATCTGCGTGGTCATCGCGGCGGCTTCGCGCAGCCCTTCGGCCGCGAGATGCACGTTGAAGCCCGCCCACAGCGCGGAGGCGCCGGTCTCCGCCGCCATGGCGTCGACGAAGGCGTCGGCTTGCGCTTCGAGCGCGTGGGCAGCCTGCGTAAGCCGCGCGCGACGCTCGCCCGGCCCGAGCGCCGACCACGCCGGGAAAGCGCGCGCGGCGGCGTCCACGGCAGCGCGTGCGTCCTCGACGCTGGCGGCCGGCGCACGCGAGGCCACGGTGCCGTCCAGCGGGTTGCGGCGCTCGAAGGTCGCGCCGTCGCGGGCCGGGACCCGTTCGCCGTCGATCAGCATCGATACGTCTTTCATCGTTTGTCTCCTCGGGAATCCTCAGTAGTCTCTAAAGGGTGGGCGCTTATGCGACGAGCACTTCGACGAGCGCGGGGCCGCCCGCCGCGAGCGCACGCTGGAGCGCCTCGCTCAGTTCGCCAGCCGCACTGACGCGAACGCCGCTGCACCCCATGCCGGCGGCGAGCGCCACGAAGTCGAGGCCGGGCAGGTCGGTGCCCTGAACCGGGTCGCCGGGGCCGAAGCCGAACACCGGCGCAAAGTCCTGCAGCGCGGCATAGCGCGTATTGTTCAGGATGACGAAGGTAATTGGAAGGCGCTGCTGCACCGCGCTCCAGATCGCCTGGATCGAGTACATGCTGGAGCCGTCGCCGATCAGCGCGATCACGCGTTCGCCGGGTTTCGCGAGCGCCGCGCCCACTGCGGCCGGCATGCCGTAGCCCAGGCCGCCGCTATCCATGGTGAGGAAACCGCCAGCGCGTTCGATCGGCAGGTAGGTCTGCATCACCGGGCGCGCGCTCGGGGCTTCTTCGACCACGATGTCGGCGGCACTACGCGCTTCGCCGAGCGTCTGCAAGGCATACGCAACCGACATGCGCTCGTCCGCTGCGGGCGGCAGCGCGCGGGGCGGCACCGCGCGCGGCGCGGGCAGCGCACGCTCGCGCGGCGCGGGGCGATCGAGCAGGTCGAGGACACCGAGCCGCACGTTGCCGACGGCGGCCACGCCTTGCGGCGTCCAGGCGGCCGTGCCCGGGTCGTCGATCAACTGGCATAGCTCTGCACCGTGGGGCACGTGCGGGCCCTGGCCCTCGACGTGGTAGGTGAACGCGGGTGCGCCGAGCGCGAACACCAGATCGTGGCCGTCCAGAATCTCGACGATGCGCTCGCGCATCGCGGGCAGAAAACCCGCGAAGAGGCGGTGCGTTTCGGGAAAGCTGCAGCGCCCCGTCATCGGCGCGACGTAGACCCGCGCGCGATGGCGTTCGGCGAGGCGGACCACGTCTTCGACAGCGCCCGCGCGGTCCACCGCGCCGCCCACCACGAAGGCAGGCCGCTCGCACGCGTCGAGCCGCGCGCCGATTTGCGCGAGCGTTTGCGGATCGGGCCGCGTAACGTGGGCGAGCACGCGCTCCGGCACGCGTTCGGCGGGCTGGTCCCAGTCGTCCACGGGGATCGAGACGAACACCGGACCGCGCGGCTCCTGCATGGCGATGGCCCAGGCGCGTGCGATGGCGAGCGGCACGTCCTGCGCGCGGGCGGGCTCGATGCTCCATTTCACGTAGGGCCTGGGCAGTTCGGTGGCCTGGGTGGCCGCGAGGAACGGATCGAACGGCAGGATCGAGCGGGCCTGCTGGCCGGCCGTGATGACGAGCGGCGTGCGGTTGCGAAACGCGGTGAAGATATTGCCCATGGCGTTGCCCACGCCGGCCGCCGAATGCAGGTTCACCAGCGCGGCGCGCCCGCTTGCCTGGGCATAGCCGTCGGCCATGCCGACCACGACGGCTTCCTGCAGGCCCAGCACGTAGCGGAAATCGGCGGGGAAGTCGCGGAACATCGGCAGCTCGGTGGAGCCAGGGTTCGCGAAGATCGAAGTCATGCCGACGCGGCGGGCGAAGTCGATCACGGCATCGCGCACGGTGAGCGCCGGCGCGGCGGCGTTCCGGGTGTTCGGCTGATTCAATTGATCGCGTTGATTCGAAGGATGCGGGTGAGGCGCGCTGACTGCCATTGATCGGTCTCCTGTTGCCTGAGCGCGTGATGTCGATGGGGCATTATCGCGACGCCCGGGATAATCCGAAATTGCCTGTTTGCGTTAAAGGCATTACCTTTGGGCATGACTTTCAATCTCCAGCAACTGCACGCCTTCGCCACCATCGTTTCGACCGGCAGCCTCGGGCGCGCGGCCGAAACGCTGCACGTCACGCAGCCCGCGCTGAGCCGGGCGATCCGCCGGCTCGAAGACCAGGTGGGCGCACCGCTCTTCGAGCGCCACTCGCGCGGCATGCAGCTCACGCCCGTGGGCGAGGCGCTGCTGCCGCACGCGATCCTCCTGCAACGCGAGGCCGAGCAGGCCCGCGAAGAGATCGACGCCATGCGCGGCCTCGCGCGCGGCACGATCCGCTGCGGCGCGGTGGGCAGCATTGCGAGCCACGTGCTGCCGCTCGCGGTGAGCGGCGTGCTGCAGAAGTGGCCGAAGCTGCGCGTGGAAATTATCGAAGGGGTGTGGGACCGGCTGGCCGACGCGCTGGTGCGCCGGGACATCGACCTCGCACTCAGCATGGCCGTGCCCGATACGGACGAGATCGTGGCGATAGGCGACTGCCGCTGGGAGGATCTGAGCTATGTCGTGGCGGCGCTCGATCATCCGCTGCGCAAGAAGCGCAGCCTCACGCTGGCCGATACGCTCGGCGAGCAATGGGCCATCCCGCCTCGCGGCACGGCCCCGTACGATCACATGCAGCAGGCGTTCGCCGCGCAGGGGCTGGGCCTGCCGAATGTGGTGGTCGAAACGCGCTCGATCACGGTGTTGAAGAGCCTCGTGGGACGCTCGGGGTTTCTGAGCTGGATGGCCTTGCCGATGTACGCGACGGAGAGCAAGGCGGGCGTGTTCGATACGCTGCCGTTGCCGGGCGTGGAAGGGCGGCGCACGCTGACCGCCTTCCGGCGCCGGCACGGCATCTTGCCGAGCCCGGCGGTGAAACTGCTCGAGCAGTTGCGGCAGTTGACGGCACGGGAGGCGCGTTAGCGGACTAAAGCTGAAGCGCTCTAAAGAAGCGTTAAAGGTAAACCCCGCGCGCCCCCTGCCGAGCCGTAAAAATCAGCGCGCTTCGCGACGCGGCCAGAGCGTCTTGCCCCAGAACGTGAGCGTGCGGTCCCACGCCAGTTGCGCCCAGACCGGATCGTATTGCGTGGCCGCGATGCGGCCCGGGCCAACGGCCGTTTCGTTGGCGAACGAATGATGCGCGAGGTAGCGGTGGAAGGTCACATCGACCCCGGCTTCGAGCAGCTTCGCTTCGAGCGCATCGACAATCTCGGCCTTGAAGAAGTGGTCTTGCGTGGCCCAGTGGCCCAGCACGGGTGCGCCGATCTTCGAGGCGTTGATGTATTCGAGCGGCGGGAAGCCGTACCACACCACCACGCCGTCGAGGCCGGAAATCTGGCCCGCCGCCAGCAGCGTGAGCGCGCCGCCCATGCAGTAGCCCGTCATGCCGACACGGTCGGTCAGCGTCCTCAGGTAGTCCACGGCGCCGCGCACGTCCTGCGAGGCGGCGTCCGCGAAGTCGAGCGCATTCATGAGGTGGTTCGCCTCTTCTTCTTCCACCGTGCTTTTGCCGCGATAGAGATCGGGGACGAGCGCGATGTAGCCCGATTGTGCGAGGCGGTCGGCCACGCCGCGGATCTGCTCGTTTACGCCCCACCATTCCTGGATGACGACGATGGCCGGTGCACCCTCGGCCTTCTCGGGGCGGGCGAGATAGCCCTGCAGCGTCTTGCCGTCGGGGCGCGTGAAGGTGATGGTGGAACCGGTGGGCTGTTTCATGGGGACATTCCTCTGAAGGGCGGGGCGCCAGGGGTGAAACCGCTAGCATAGCGTTTGCGCCGCGGCTTTGCCTGGTTGCGCCACACGGCGCTACAAGACGCCGCGTGCTTTGCCGTGTGCTTCGCCGTGTGTCTTGCCGCATGGGTCGGCGGCGCTATTCCCCGATCAGATGCAGGACGATGTCGCGCACGCTTGCATGGCGGCGGTGCTCGAAGAGATAAATGCCTTGCCATGTGCCGAGCACGGGCTCGCCGTGTTCGACCGGTATCGAAAGCTGGGTCTGCGTGAGCGCGCAGCGCAGGTGCGCGGGCATGTCGTCGGGGCCTTCGGTGTCGTGCTCGTAGCGTTGCGGGGCTTCGGGCGCGAGTTCGTCGAAATAGCGTTCGATATCGCGGCGCACCGACGGGTCGGCATTCTCCTGGATCAGCAGCGATGCCGAGGTATGGCGGCAGAACAGCGTGAGGAGGCCGGTGGCGACGCCCTGCTCGCGCACGAATGCGCGCACGGGCGCGCTGATGTCGACGAGGCCGCGCGTGCGCGCGTTGACGTGCAGATGATGAAGCGCCTGGCGCATGGTCTTTCTCCTTCCTGGCGGGCGGTGAGGCCGAATGAGCAGCATAACGGATGCCCTGCCGCCGGCGGGCGTCATGCACGCGCGCGGGCCTGTGCTGGTAGGATGTCGCGCTCGCCGCCGGACCGGCGGCGCCCGAATCCCCGGAAACGTCCAGGAGAACCTGTTTGAATCTCACCCGCTATGCCCAGGGCCGTCACGCGGCCAAGGCCTTCGATCCCGCCCGCAAGATCCCCGACCCGGTTATCGACGAACTGAAGGAACTGGTGCGCTTCAGCCCCTCGTCGGTCAACTCGCAGCCGTGGCATTTCGTGGTCGCATCGAGCGATGCGGCGCGTGCGCGTGTGGCGAAGGCCATGCAGCCCGGCTATGCGTATAACGAACCGAAGGTGATGCGCGCTTCGCACGTGATGGTGCTGTGCGCGCGCACCGATATGGACGAAGCTCACCTGAACGCCGTGCTTGCACAGGAAGAAGCGGACGGCCGCTTTGCGAGCCCCGAAGCGAAGACGGGCCAGCAGAACACGCGCGTGTTCTACGTGAAGCTGCACCGCGACGAGCGCGGCGATCTGCCGGAGTGGATGGAAAAGCAGGCCTATCTCGCGCTCGGCACGCTGCTGATCGGCGCGGCCACGCTCGAGATCGACGCCTGTCCGATGGAAGGTTTCGACGCGGCGGTGCTCGACGCCGAACTCGGCTTGCGCGAAAAAGGCCTCACGTCGCTCGTGGTGGTGAGCCTCGGCTATCGCAGCGGCGAGGACTTCAACGCGAAGCTGCCGAAGTCGCGCCTGCCGGCTGCGGCGGTGTTCACGGAACTTGCGTGAGGCCCTGCGCGAGGCGCGTGACGAGGGTGGCGCGTTGAAGGCGGCCGCCGCGAGGCGGGGTCAGCTATCGGCGGACGCCTTGCGCGCCTCGCGCATCAGTTCGACGTAGCGCCGCGCGGCGAGTCCGAGCGGCCGCTCCGTCGACCAGACCACGTCGGCCCACAGGCGAATTTCGTTGCTCATGTTTTCGAGCACGATTTCGACGAGCGCGCCGGTTGCCACGAGCGGCTGCACCAGCGCGCGCGGCAGATAGGCCCAGCCGAGTCCGGCCTGCACGAGGCCGAGCGTGGCGAGGTGGCTGTCCGTGCGCCAGGTGGTGCGCGAGACGAGCGTGCGGTTGTTGAGCCGGCTGTCCGCGTCGCTCGCCACGGCAATCTGCCGGCCCGCAATGAGATCCTCGTGGCTCACGCAGCTCTGCTCCGGCTGGTACAGCGGATGATCGGGCGAGACCACCGCCACCAGCAGTTCGCTGCTCACCTCCTGAAACCCTTCCCGCGCGTCGAGTCCAGGGCGTTCGAACACGAGCGCGAGTTGCACGGCGCCTTCGTGCAGCATGCGCATGGCGTTCGCCTGCGGCGCCGAAACGATGTCCACTTCCAGCGCGGGAAACTCCAGCGCGAGCGTTTGCAGCGGCGCGCTCCAGGGCGCGGCCAGCAGTTCCGGCGCGATCGCAATGGCGAGCGTTTTCTCCAGCCCCGCGTGCAGGGCGAGCGCATGCACGTCGAGTTGCCGCAGTTGCAGCGCGATCTGCCGGGCGCGCGGCTCCAGGGCACGCGCGGCGTCGGTGGGCATGGGCTCGCGGCCCGCGCGGTCGAATAGCGCGAGGTCGAGCGCCGCTTCGAGGTTCGCCATCGCCATGCTCACCGCGGAAGGCACCTTGCCGAGCGCACGGGCGGCCGCCGAAAACGAGCCGTGGTCGAGCACGGCGAGGAAGACGGCCACGTTGTCCGAACTGAAGCTCATGTGCGACCTTTCAGATTTTTTGACAGAAGCTGACTGGTTGTATCAGATTTCGCCCGCTACGATCAAGATCATTCCGATATCGCCGAGGGGGCGCCATGCAAGGTCTCAAACGACGCATCGTTTATGTCACCGTGTTCGAAGGCCTCGCCATTCTCGTGACCGGCGTGAGTTTCGCGTCGATTGCGGGGAGCGGCATGAACCGGGCCGGCGCGGTGGCGGTGCTGACCTCGGTGGTCGCGACCTCGTGGAATTTCGTCTACAACCTGCTGTTCGAGCGCTGGGAAGCGCGGCAGACGCGGCGCGGCCGCAGCGTTGCGCGGCGCATCGCGCACGCGGTGGGATTCGAAGGCGGCCTCTTGCTGATGCTCGTGCCGCTCTTCGCCTGGCTACTGCGTATTTCGCTCGTCGAAGCGTTCGTGATGGACATCGGCCTGACCGTGTTCTTTCTCGTCTATGCCTACCTCTACAACCTCGCTTTCGACCATCTGTTCGGCTTGCCGGCGTCGGCCCTGCCGCTCGTGACCTTGCCCGAGGCGGCGTGCGAGGTGTCGAAGTCCTGAGGGGCAGTAAAGACGCACGGAGAGGATGCGCTGCGCGCGCGGGAATGCCGCTTGCTCCCGGTTCTGTCGATTCGGAACCCCAGGAGAGGAGGGCACCATGATGACCAGAAAGGCCGCTACGCTCGCCGCGGCGATGCTGCTCGCATCCGGCATGGGCGCAACCGGACTCGCGCAGGCGCAGGGCTCGCCGCAGTCCATTTCCGTTCAGCGCGTGACTACGGCCCAATCGGGCACCGGTTATCGCGCTTCGAAGCTCACCGGTGCCGACGTGTACGACACGAGCGGCTCGAAGATCGGCACCGTCGATGACATCGTGCTCGTCACGCCCGATCAGGGCGCTTTCGCAATCGTTTCGGTGGGCGGGTTCCTCGGCATGGGCAAGCACCTCATCGCCGTGCCGTTCAGCGAATTGCAGATCAGCAGCAAGCAGATCGTTCTGCAGGCGGACAAGGACGCGATCAAGGCGATGCCGGAATTCAAGTACGCCCACGACTAACAAGGAAGGAGTCTGAACGAAAAAGTCCGCTTCCCGATGGCCTGGCGGCCAGCGGGAAGCGGACTTCGCGTATCCGTTCCTGCGCACGGGGCGCGCCCCGCGCACAGCGTCGATCAGAACATGTGGCGTATGCCGAGGCTCGCACCGATCGTCGATCCGGACACTTCATAGAGCGCGTTGTTGATCGAGAGGCCCGTGTCCATGTGACCGTGATTGTTCACGTAACCCAGTTGCCCATACAACGTCGTGCGCTTCGAGAGGAAGAACTGCACGCCGCTCGAAGCCATGAGCGAGTGGTTCGTGCCGTCGTTGCCGTCACGCGTGTAGTACACGCCGCCGTTCACGTTGAGGTAGGGCAGCACGAAGTAGCTGAAGCCGCCCGAGTACACGCTGTTGTCGAACGAGCCCGACACCTTGTAGAGCGCATACGAAGCCGAGAAGGTCAGGTCGTTCGGGAAGCGATAGCTCGCGCCGATGGTGCGGCCGACGAACTCGACGGTGCTCGGGACGGGCGTGGAGGCGGCGCTGCCGCCCGCGTTGCCGCTATAGAGGGCGCCCGTGATCGTGAAGCCGCCCAGGTGGTAGCGCAGGCTGGCCGAATACTGGCGCCCGGCCTGGAAGTCGCCCGCCGCGCCGCCCAGCGCAATCATGCCTGCTGCCTGCACGCCGGCGATTTCCGGCGAAGTGTAGGTGATCGAATTGCTGTTGAAGAGGCCCGTCACGTAGACGTTGTCCACGTAGCTGACGAGTCCGCTGCCGAAGTACGACATGGCACGCGGGTCCATGTCGTAGATCGAGAGGAAGAACGGTGAGTACTGCAAACCGGCCTTCACGGAACCGTACGAGCTGTCGATCCCCACCCACGCCTGGCGGCCGAACAGGTTGCCGTTCGAATTATTGAACTGCCCGTTGGCGATGCTCACGCCGCTTTCCAGGGTGAACACGGCGCGCAGGCCGCCGCCCAGATCTTCCGCGCCGCGCATGCCGAAGCTCGAGCCCGTCATGCCGCTGTCGGTGAACGAGAACTGGTGGCCTTCGTTTTGTCCCGTCGCCATGTTCATCGTATGGCTCGTATAGAGGATGGAACCGTCCACGATGCCATACAGCGTCACGCTGCTTTGTGCCTGCGCGGCGCCCGAGGCCCCCAGTAGACCGGCCACGGTGAACGTGGAAGCCATGAGTTTCCAGTGAACGATTTTCCGTTTGTTCATTTCGTAATCCTTAGTAATGAGGGAGGTCCGGTTACGTGTGGGCGCGTCGCTTTGAAACGACGTCTCGGTGCTTTAAAAAACGGGATTCGGAGCCGCGCTCAGTGCGAGCGCGGGTGCAGCAGGACCGTTTCGGGCGGTGAGGGCGGGTACGGGCGAAGAGCGTGATGTGCTGCAGCGAAGCCGCACGGCGGGCGCGGCGTGAAGCATGACGCCGGGGCTGGCCCGGCTGGCAGCAGATCGGGGTGCTCGTTCACCGTGCGCGTCTCCACAAACAGAATGTGCTCGAAACGTTGACCGGATTGCTCGCGGAATGGTCTTATTTTTGTCCGCGCGTACATAATCTGTCACCCTGGGAGAAACGATCAGTTTTTTAGCACGGGCGTTCGCACCCCAAAGGCCCATGGCATGGGGCTAATGGGGTTTGAGGTTCGCTAAACCGCGTACGAGCGTGCTTTAGCGCGGGAAGGGGGAGTGCGGGCGGGCAGGAGGCGCGCCGCTGGGTCGCTGAAGCCCCGCGCCGTGGCCGGCGCGGGGTGTGGCGCGGGTGTGGCAAATTCGCCGCAATGGGCGCTTATTGAATCTTGCTGGCCGCGGCGATGATTGCGTCCGCAACGGCTTTCGGATGACTCACCATGACGACGTGGCTGGCATCGACATGACTCGTGGTGGCGCCGATGGCCTGGGCCATGGCGGCTTCGGCATGCGGGTCGATCATGCGGTCCTGGTCGGCGACGACGTACCACGAAGGCTTCGTATGCCATGCGGCAACGCTCACCTTGTCGTCCAGCGCGCCCGCGAACCACGGGCCCTGGGTGGCGGCCAGCGTGCGGGCCTGCGCGGGCGGCAGGTCCTGGGCGAAGTCGTGGATCACGGCGTTGGTGGAGAGCGTGAGGTAGTTGCCCGAGTCCTTGTGCAATTCGCCCGCCCACGCGGGGGCCGGCTTGCCCTTCATCATGTCGTTGACCGAGGCGCCCGCGTCGGGCGCCAGCGCCGCGACGTAGACGAGCGCCTTCACCTTGTCGTCGTCGCCGGTCTGCGTGATCACCACGCCGCCCCACGAATGGCCGACGAGCACGACGGGGCCGGTTTGGGCGTCGATGGCGCGCTTCGTCGCGGCGGCGTCGTCGGCGAGCGAACTGAGCGGGTTCTGGACCGATACGACGTGCAGCCCCCGCGCTTCGAGCAACGGGATAACCTTGTCCCAGCTCGAGCCGTCGGCGAAGGCGCCGTGCACGAGCACGACGTTCGTGCCTTTCAGGTCGCCGGGGGGCGCGGCGTGCGCCGCGGGCAGCACGAGCGCGCTGGCGGCGAGGGCTGCCGATGCGATACTTTTCTTCAACAGACCGTTCATGATGGAGCGTGACCTCGCAGTGTGGAGTGAGCCGCCAGCATCGCAGCCGCCGCGTGCGTGCGGTATCGGTCGAATGACCGACCCCGTTCGCGGTGGCCGGCGCGTATAGTCCCCATCCTGAGGGCGTGTTCTTCAAGCATGCAAACAAGGAGGCGGTGCCGCAGGTGCAGACAATCCAGCAGGACGGTTTCGCGATTCGCGTGTTCGATGCGGTCAAGGCGCTGGCCTTTATCGGCGATCTCAGCATGGGCCAGCCGACCGACCACTCGCTGCGCACGGCGTGGCTTGCGGCGCGGATCGCACAGGCGCTGGGCCTGGACGAGACTGCGCGCGTGGCGGTGGTGGAAGCCTCGCTGCTGCGCTGGTCCGGCTGCACCGCCAATGCGCCGGGCTTTGCCGACGTGCTGGGCGACGACGTGGCGGGCCGCGAAGCCATGCTGGCGCAGCGCCCCGATTGGGCCGAGCCGCTCGAACCGCTCGGGGGCGCGGGCGTCGCGCTCGCACCGCTCGCCCGGATCCACTGCGAAGTGTCGAGCGAAGTTGCGCGCATCATGGGTTTGGGCCCTGCCACCGAAACCGCCTTGCGGCACATCTTCGAAACCTGGGACGGCCATGGCATTCCCGACCGGCTGGCGGGTGCAGCGGTGCCCGATACGGTTTTCGTGGTGGCGCTGGCCGGCGACGTAGAAATTTTCAGCCGCGTCTATGGGCTGGGGCAGGCGCTCAAGCTGATCGCGCAGCGGGCCGACGCGCGCTATCCGGCCCGCCTCGCGGCGCTCGCCGTGGCAGAGGCGCCGCACTGGCTGGCGGGACTGGAAGGCGTGGATGCGCCGCCGTTCGACGCCGAACTCATGACGCCGCAGATGGGCAAGACGACCTCGGCCGAACTGATCGCCGACATCATCGATTTGAAACTGCCGTGGATGACCGGCTTCTCGCGCACCGTGGCGGCGGCCGCAGCCGCGTGCGGCGCGCGGTTGGGCCTCGACGCGCAGGCAGAGGAGCGGCTCTATTGCGCGGGGCTGATTCACGGCATAGGCCGCGCGGCAGTGCCGAATGCGGTGTGGAATACGCGCGGGCGGCTGCCCGCCGCGGCGTGGGAGAAGGTGCGGCTCGTGCCGTACTGGACTTCGCGCGCGGGCAAGCAGGGCGGCGCGCTGGCGCCGATCGCCGAACTGGCTTCGTGGGCCTACGAACGGCTCGACGGGTCGGGGTATTTTCGCGGCGCGGGTCGCGAGGCGTTCGCGCAGGAGGCGCGCATACTCGCGGCTTCGGTCGCGTGGGTCGCGCTGCGCTCGGCGAGGCCGTGGCGCGAGGCGCTGCCGCTTGCCGACGCGCAGGCGCTATTGCTGGAGCAGGCGCAGCGCGGGCGGTTCGATGGCGAAGTCGTTCATGCGCTGATCGAATCCGGTCCCGCGCCGCATCGGGCTGTGCGGACACGGCCATCGGCGGTGCGCATCTCGGCACGCGAGGCCGACGTGCTGCGCGCGATCAGCCTTGGCGCGAGCAACAAGACCATTGCGCGCGAGTTGGGGCTGAGTCCGAGCACGGTGCGCACGCATGTGGAAAGCGTGTTTCGCAAGCTCGATTGTTCGTCGCGCGCGGCGGCTACGCTCAAGGCTTCGACGCTCGGGTTGCTGTGAGTTGCGCGATGCCGCGCGCGGGGTGTTTTGCCACCTTTGCCGTTTCCTTGCCGCTTGCATCACACTTCCCGGCATAGTGCTTCCCGGCCCATTCAGGCAGGCGCGATTCGCGCAGACGATCTACGGCATGACCGCGATTAACGCTTGCGCTTCGGCTCCGCAGGCACAGCCTCCGGTTCGCTCATCGCCATCGCATGTCGCCCGATCGCTTTTGCAATGCGCTCCGAAAGCGCCGGATCGTGTACGGCACGCGCGAGCGTCACGCCGCCCGAGAGCATCGCGAGCAACGCTATCGCACGGTCGTCGCGCTCATCGCGGCCAGCGGCAGGCACATCGTCCAGTCCCGCCGAAACCTCGTTGATGAGCCGCAGCA
The DNA here is from genome assembly GCF_000685035.1 of Paraburkholderia ferrariae NBRC 106233. Classification (GTDB taxonomy): domain Bacteria; phylum Pseudomonadota; class Gammaproteobacteria; order Burkholderiales; family Burkholderiaceae; genus Paraburkholderia; species Paraburkholderia ferrariae. The sequence goes on along the minus strand of NZ_BAYB01000009.1, from coordinate 332,216 downwards.
GTTCTTCCTCATAAGCGATACGCGTTTCGTCGTCGGCCCGCATGACTTCCGGCGAGAGACTGGGCAGCGCACAGCTTTCTCCCAGCTTGCAGGTGCGCCGCGGCCCGAGGTAGAAGTCGATGAAGAGCTTGCGCCAGCGCGGCCCATGCTCGGCCCGCAGCGACCCCACGGCCTCCCGGATCTGCGCGATGCCCGCGAGCACGACGTTGCGGAACGCCTCGCTCTTCGACTTGAAATGGCCATAGAACGCGCCATTGGTGACGCCCGCCGCCTTCGTCAGCGGGCCGATGCCCGAACCGCCGTAGCCTTCCTCGCGGAACAGGCGGGCGGCGGCATCGAGAATGCGCGCACGGGTTTCGTTCTTGTGCTCGGTGGAGTAACGCATAGGCGACCTCTTTCAGAGTAATCGCTCTTTATGTTGCATAAAGAGCGATTAGTATCTATCCTATAGAGAGTGATTAGTACTTATATCACGACCGTTCGAAACTTACCCACCCGCAAAAGAAGGAGGAAATGCCATGCCGATTACGCTGACCGTCACCGAGGGCCTGCTCGCGCCCGCTGTAGAAGCGCAGGTGTTTGCCGGTTTGACCGAAGCCTTGCTGGAGATCGAACAACTGGATGGCAATGCGTTCATGGAGCCGAACGTGATCGGCACCGTGAACGTGGTGCCGCCGGGGCGCGTGTACACCGGCGGCAAGCCGGGGACCGCGGCCTTCGTCGAACTGAAGTTGCCGGGGGTGGCGCTCGCCACGCCCGAGGCGAAGGGGCGCTTCATCGCGCGGGCGACCGACGTGGTCGAACGGGCGGCAGAAGGGCGGCTGGCTCGCGACCATATCTGGGTGAACGTGGTGTATGCGGCGGACGGCGCCTGGGGCATAGCCGGGCGCAGCTACGACAACGACGCGCTCGTGGACGCCATCAGCTCGGCCGCCGTTCAGTAAGCACCAGGCGGCGCGCCAGGGTGTCGATCCCCGGCGTGCCGTTTGTATATCAAGGCGTAGCCGTCGAAATCTTCGGCTCGCTCGCGGCGGCATCGGTCGCCGCCGCATTCGCCTTCGCGTCGGGGCGATCGGGATGCAGCGTTTCATGCAGCACGCCCGACCAGCCGCCCCCCAGGTCGCCGATCAGCGCAGCCGCGTCGAGCAGGCGTTGCTGCTGCACGTTCAGCGCCGACTGCTGGTTGCTCAACTGCGTGGTCTGCGCCGTGGCCACGGTCGTGTAATCGACCGTACCCGCCTGGTATTCGTTCTTTGCGATTTCCGTGCCGTGGGTCGCGTCGCGCACCGCGGCATCCAGTGCTTCGGACTGCTGTGCAAGGATGCGCAGGCCGGAGAGGTCGTTCTCCACGTTCTCGAACGCCGAGAGCACGGTGCCGCGATAGTTGGCCACGGCCGCGTCGTAGGTCGCGCGGGCGGCTGCCACTTCGGCGCCGCGCTCGCCGCCGTCGAAGATCGTTTCCGTGGCGCTTGCGCCCAGCGACCACACGTAGTTGCTGATGTGCAGCAGCCCCGAGAGCGGCGCCTGCGTGAAGCCGTCGAGCGCCGAGAGCGAAATGGCCGGATAGTACGCCGCCGTTGCCACGCCGATGGCCGCGTTCGCGGACGCCATCTGCCGTTCCGCGGTTGCGATGTCCGGGCGCCGTTGCAGGATCGTGGAGGGCACCCCTGCCGGGATCGTGGGCAAGGTGGGCAGGTGTTCGCTATGCGGGATGTCCATGTCTTCGGGGTTGCGCCCCACCAGCACCGCAATCGCGTGCTCGTACTGCGCGCGCGAGACGCCGAGCGCGATCAGACTGGCCTGCGCACTTTCGAGCTGCGTGCGCGCGGAGACGAGATCGGACGGCGCCACCGTGCCCGCCTGGTCCTGGTCGGTCACCACGCGCAGAAAGTCCTTGTAGGCGGCCACCGTCTGCGTGAGCAGGTCGATGTCGGCGTCGGCCACGCGCAACTGGATCACGTCGTTGGCGAGCGCGATCTGTTCGGAGAGCGTTGCGTTCGCAAGCGTCGCTTCGCTCGCCTGGGCGGTGGCCGAATTCTCTTCGATCTGGCGGCGCACCTGCCCCCAGACGTCGAGTTCCCAGCTTACGTTGGCTTCGAGCGTGCCGGCATTGACGATGCGCGCGCCGGAGCCGCCCACCGAACTCACGTTGCTCACGCTGCTGATCGTGCCCGAGGCCGAGCGCTCGCGCGTGCCCGACCCGGTGATGCCGACGGTCGGAAAGAGGCTGGCGCGCGCGACGCGCACTTCGGCGAGCGCTTCCTGATAGTTCGCGTAGTCCTGCCGCACGGTCTGGTTCGAGACGGCAATGAGCGGCTCCAGTTCGTCGAGGAGCGGATCGTGGAACACGGTCCACCAGTCGCCCTTCGGGCTTTCGGCGGCGGCGGGCGTCGCCTGGGTCCAGCCCGGCAGCTCCTTCCAGGTGGCGGGCACGGCCACCTGCGGGCGGCGGTAGTCGGGGCCGACCATGCAGCCGCTCGCGAGCAGCGTGGCGGATACGGCGAGCGCGAGCGGCAGGAGGCGCAGCGCGGTGCGCGCGCGGGGGAAAGCGGGAGTTGTCCGCATGCGGGGTGTCTTCATCATGATGCGCTCTCATCGGCCTGGCGGTTCCAGGGCAGGCGCTGGGCCCAGCGCGCAAGGCGCGCACGCAGGTTGTCGAGGAACAGGTAAATCACGGGCGTGGTGTACAGCGTAAAGACCTGCGAGAGGAGCAGCCCGCCCATCACGGTCACGCCGAGCGGCTGGCGCAGCGAGGCGCCCTGGCCAAGCGCGAGCACGAGCGGCACGGCGCCGAGCACGGCGGCGAAGGTGGTCATCATGATCGGGCGCAGCCGCACCACGGCCGCTTCGTGAATCGCGCGGCGCGCGTCCATGCCTTCGTGGCGCTGCAACTGGATCGCGACGTCCACCATCATGATGCCGTTCTTCTTGACGATACCGATCAGCAGGATGATGCCGATCATCGCGATGACCGAGAACGGCGTGCCGAAGATCAGCATGGCGAGCACCGCGCCGATGCCCGCCGAGGGCAGCGTGGAGAGAATCGTGAGCGGGTGGATGGTGTTCTCGTAGAGCACGCCCAGCACGATATAGACCACGGCGAGCGCGGCGAGGATCAAAAGCGGCACGGTGCCCATCGACTGCGCGTAGGCCTGGGCCGCGCCCGCGAACGAGCCGTGCACCGAAGCCGGCATGCCGATGTCCTGCTGGGCCTTCTCGATGGTTGCGTAGGCCGCGGAGAGCGAGCCGCCCTGGGGCAGGTTGAACGAGATTGTGCCCGCCACCATGCCGCTCTGGTGGTTCACCTGGGTGGCGGTGTGGCCCGTCGTCCACTTCATGGTGGCGACGAGCGGCACCATGGTTTCCGCCGCCGTGCTGTCCGCGCTGCCGCTCGAACTGCCGCCCTTGCTGTTCGAGATGCTGTTGGTGAGCTGGTTGGCCTCGGCGTTCGAATTCTGCGAATTCGTCGCGCTCGACGTGCCGGACACGGTGCTGATCGCCGCGGGCAGCGTGACGCCCTTGACGAGGCTGCCCGACATCTGCGTCTGCGCGGTGCCGGTTGCGTTGCCCGCCGCCGTGGAAAGCCAGATCTGGTCGAACGACTGCGGATACTGCCAGTACTGCGGGGCGACTTCCATCACCACGAAATACTGGTTGAGCGCGTTGTAGATCGTCGAGACGGTGCGCTGCCCGAAGGCGTCGTAGAGCACGCTGTCGATCTGGTTCGGATCGAAGCTGTAGCGCTTGGCCGTCGTGCGGTTGAGCGTGACGTACGCCTGCAGGCCGTTCTGCTGCAGGTCCGAGTTCACGTCGGTCAGCACGCCGTGGTACTTGTTGAGCTCGTCCACGAGCTTCGGCACCCAGGTGAAGAGCGCGTTGGCGTCCTCGCTCGTGAGCGTGTACTGGTACTCCGCCGCCGACTGCCGCCCGCCGATGCGCAAGTCCTGCTGCGCCTGGAGGAAGAGCCGCGCGCCGGAAACGGCGTTGAGCTTGGGCCGCAGGCGGTTGACGACCTGGGTGGCGGACAGGTGGCGCTGCGCGAGCGGCTTGAGTTCGACGAACACGTTCGCCGTGTTGAGCGCTCGGCCGCCCGTGAAGCCGGCCACCGAGGCGACGGCCGGGTCCGTCTGCACGATCGCCTGCAGTTGCGCGAGCTTTTTCTCCATCGCCGTGAACGAGATGCTCTGGTCGGCGATGATCTGGCCGATCAGAATGCCCGTGTCCTGCTCGGGGAAGAACGTGGCGGGCAGGAAGCGCGCGAGGAACACGTTGCCGAACAGCAGCACGAACAGCACGACGATCACCAGCACCTTGTGGTTGAGCGCGACGTCGAGCGAGCGCGAATAGGCCTGCTTGAAGCGCTCGAACTGCGCCTCGATCCACACGGCCCAGCGCGCCTGGCTTTGCTGGCTGTGCTCGCGCGAGAGTACGTAGGCGCACATCGTGGGCGTGACGGTGAGCGAGACCACGAGGGAGATGAGAATCGCGATGGACAGCGTCACCGCGAATTCGTGGAAGAGCAGGCCGACAACGCCGGGCATGAGCAGGATCGGCAGGAACACGGCGATGAGCGAGAGGCTCATGGAAAGCACCGTGAAGCCCACTTCGCGCGCGCCGATCAGCGCGGCTTCCTTCGGCGCGAGTCCGGCCTCCATGTGGCGCACGATGTTTTCCAGCACGACCACGGCGTCGTCCACCACGAAGCCCGTGCCGATGGTGAGCGCCATCAGCGAGAGGTTGTCGATGCTGTAGCCCATCAGGTACATCGGGCCGAAGGTGCCGATGATCGAGATGGGCAGCGCCACGGCCGGGATCAGCGTGGCGCGCGGCGAGAGCAGGAACACGAACACCACGCCGATCACGAGCAGCACGGCGATGAAGAGCGTGCGCTCGGTGTCGTCCACGGAGGACTCCACCGACTCGGAACGGTCGATCGCCACGTGCACCTTCACCGAGGAGGGCAGGGCCGCCTCGATGGACGGCAGCCGGTCGCGGATCTGCCTGACCGTCTGCACGATGTTGCTGCTTGGCATGGGGTAGACGATCACGAGCACGGCGGACTTGCCGTTGTAGAGCCCGGCGTTGCGGATGTTCTCGTTCGAGTCGCGCACCTCGGCCACGTCGCGCAGCAGGACGGGCGCGCCGTTGCGGTAGGCCACCACGACGTCGCGGTAGGGCGCGGCCTTGGAGATCTGGTCGTTCGAGATCACCTCGTAGCGCTGGTCGCCCTGGTCGATATGGCCTTTCGCGCTGTCCGCATTGGCGGCGCCGATCGCGGCGCGCACGTCTTCGAGGCCGATGCCGTAGCTGTTGAGCTTGCCCGGCTGCAACTCCACGCGCACCGAAGGCAGCGCGCCGCCGCCCAGCGTGATTTCTCCCACCCCGTCCACCTGCGAGAGCTGCTGCTGGATCACCGAATCGGCGGAATCGTAGAGCTGCGCCTTGGTGAGCGTGTCCGAGGTGAGCGCGAGCACCATGATCGGCGCGCTCGCCGGGTTGTACTGGCGGTACGTCGGGTTGCTGCGCAGCGTGGTGGGCAGGTCGGCGCGCGCGGCCTGGATTGCGGCTTCCACGTCGCGCGCGGCGCCGTTGATGTCGCGGTTCAGGCCGAACTGCACGACGATCATCGCCGAGCCCACCGAGTTGACGGAGGTGAGCTCGTTCACGTCCGCGATCGTGCCGAGGCGCCGCTCGAGCGGTTCGGCCACGGTGGAGGCCATGATCTCGGGACTCGCGCCCGCCATGGTGGCCTGCACCACGATCACCGGGAAGGCGATGTTGGGCAGCGGCGCGACCGGCAGGCGGAAGAACGCGAGCGTGCCGGCAATCAGGATCGCGATCGCGAGCAGCGAGGTCGCGACCGGGCGCCGGATGAAGATCGCCGAAAGGTTCACGGCGTGCTCTCGGGTGCAGGCGGCGCGCCGTTGTCCGGGCCGCCGGCGCTATCGGGGCTGCCCGGCTGGCCGTGGCCCGGCTTGCGGCCGAAGCGCTGCGCGAGGCGGTCGAAGAACAGATAGATCACGGGCGTCGTGAAGAGCGTGAGCATCTGGCTGAGCGTGAGGCCGCCGATGATCGCGAGGCCGAGCGGGCGGCGCAGCTCCGAACCCGTGCCGGTGCCGAGCAGCATCGGCAGCGCGCCTAGCATGGCCGCGAGCGTCGTCATCAGGATCGGGCGGAAGCGCAGGATGGACGCTTCGAAAATCGCCTCGCGCGGCGGCTTGCCGTGCACGCGCTCGGCTTCGAGCGCGAAGTCCACCATCATGATGGCGTTCTTCTTGACGATGCCGATCAGCAGCACGATGCCGATAATGCCGATCACGTCGAGATCGCTGCCCGCGATCATCAGCGCGAGCAGCGCGCCGATGCCCGCCGAGGGCAGCGTGGAGAGAATCGTCACCGGGTGCACGTAGCTCTCGTAGAGCACGCCCAGCACGATGTACACGGCCACGAGCGCCGCGATCAGCAGGTACACCTCGCTCGACAGCGAATCTTCGAACGCGGCCGCCGCGCCCTGGAACGACGAGGTGATGGAGGGCGGCAGAGCGACCGCCGCCTCGGCCTTGCGGATCTCGCCCACCGCGGCGGAGAGCGAGGCGTCCTTCGCGAGGTTGAACGAGATCGTGACCGCCGGGAACTGCGCGAGGTGGCTCAGCATGAGCGGCGAATGCGTGACGTGGATCGTCGCAATGCCCTTGAGCGGCACCTGGCCCGCACTGCTGGTCTGACTCGGCAGATAGATGTCGCCGATCGATTCGACCGTGGCCACCGCCTCGGGCTTGGCGACCAGGATCACGCGGTACTGGTCCGACTGCTGGAAGATCGTCGAGACGATGCGCTGGCCGAGCGCGTCGTAGAGCGCATTGTCGATGGTCGCCGCCGTGATGCCGTAGCGCGCCGCGAGCTGGCGGTTCACTTCGACATCGACGGACAGGCCGTCGGAGTTCAGGTCGCTCGTGACGTCGGTGATCGACGGGATCTGCTTCATCTTCGCGATGAGAGCCGGCACGTACTGGTTGAATGCGGCCTGGTTCGGCCCGCGCAGCACGAAGTTGTACTGGTTGCGCGAGATCGTCGTGTCGAGCGTGAGATCCTGCTCGGGCTGCAGATACAGCCGGATGCCGGACACCTTCGCCGTTTCCTGCTGGATGCGCCGCGCGATGGCCTCGGCGGTTTCGGAGCGGTCATCGTGCGGCTTCAGGTTGATCAGGAAGCGGCCGTTGTTGAGCGTGTTGTTGATGCCGTCGATGCCCACGTACGACGTGAGCGAGACCACGTCCGGGTCCTTGAGAATCTCCTCGGCGAGCGCGGACTGGCGCCGCACCATGGCCGAATACGAGACCGAATTGTCGGCCACGCTGATACCCTGGATCACGCCCACGTCCTGCACGGGGAAGAGGCCCTTCGGGATCACCACGTAGAGCACGAGCGTGAGCACGATGGTGCCGAGCGCCACGAAGAGCGTGAGCGTCTGGTGGTCGAGCACCCACCGGAGGCCGCGCTCGTACGCGGCGAGCGTCTTGTCGAAGAGCCCTTCGCTGATGCGCTCGAAGCGGCTGGGATGGCGTTCGGCCTGGGCGCGCAGGATGCGCGCGCACATCATGGGCACGACCGTGAGCGAGACGACCGCCGAGAGCACGATGGTGACCGCGAGCGTCACGGCGAATTCGCTGAAGAGCCGGCCGATCACGCCGCCCATGAAGAGGAGCGGGATCAGCACCGCGATGAGCGAGACCGTGAGCGAGAGAATCGTGAAGCCGATCTGGCCTGCGCCCTTCAATGCGGCCTGCAGCGGTTTGTCCCCCTCCTCGAGGTAGCGCACGATGTTCTCGATCATCACGATCGAATCGTCCACCACGAAGCCCGTGGCGATGATGAGCGCCATGAGCGAGAGGTTGTCGATCGAGTAGTTGAACTCGTACATCAGCGCGAGCGTGCCGATCAGCGAGACCGGCACCGAGATGCTCGGAATGATGGTGGCGGGCACGTTGCGCAGGAACACGAAGATCACCGCCACCACCAGCGCGATGGCGAGAATGAGTTCGAACGCCGCGTCCTTCACCGACGCCTGGATCACGCCCACGCTGTTCGAGACCACCGTGACCTTCATGCCGGCCGGCAGCGTTGCTTCGAGCTGCGGCAACTGCTTCATGATCTGGTTGACCGTGGCGATCACGTTGGCGCCCGGCTGGCGCTGCACGTTCAGCACGATCGCCGGTTCCTTGTTGTACCAGGCGCCGCGCTCCACGTCCTGCGCGGCCGAACTCACGTGCGCCACGTCGCGCATGAACACCGGCGCACCGTTCTGGTACGCGATCACGGTGTTCATGTAGTCGTTCGGGTCCGAGATCTGGTCGTTCGAATTGATCGTGTAGTCGAGGTCCGGGCCGTCGAAGTTGCCCTTCGGCTGGCTCACGTTCACGTTGGCGAGCAGCGTGCGCAGGTCGTCGATATTCAGGCCGTAGGCGGCGAGCTTCTGCGGGTCGGCCTCCACGCGCACGGCCGGCACGTTGCCGCCCGCCGTGGTGACGAGACCCACGCCCTGCACTTCGGAAATTTTCGTGGCGAGGCGGTTGTTGGCCGCGTCCTGGAGCTGCGTGAGCGACATCGACTTCGACGTGACCGCGAGCGTGAGGATGGGCTGGTCGGCCGGGTTGACCTTGGCGTAGGTCGGCGGCGCGGGCAGGCCGCTCGGCAGGTAGCTGTTGGCGGCGTTGATGGCCTGCTGGACGTTTTGCTCGGCCACGTCGAGGTTCAGCGACAGGTCGAACTGCAGCGTGATGATCGAAGCGCCTTCGGAGCTGTACGAGACCATCTGCTGCAGCCCCGGGATCTCGCCCAGTTGCACCTCCAGCGGCGCGGTGACGGTGGTGGCCATCACGTCGGGGCTCGCGCCGGGGTAGAAGGTCTGCACCTGGATGGTCGGGTAGTCGACCGAGGGCAGCGACGAAACCGGCAGGAACTTCATCGCCACGAGGCCGACCAGCACCATCGCGATCATCAGGAGCGAGGTCGCGACCGGCCTAAGAATGAACAGGCGGGAAATATTCATCGGCAGCGGATCCGCAGCTTACGAGGCTTGCGAGGCTTCGGGGGCACCCGAGGCACCCGCGGCGCCGGATGCACCCGAAGCGCCGTGCGGGCGATGGCCGTGGTGCGCGTGGGCGCCGCTCGCATCTGTCGCACCTGTCGCATCTGTGGCGGCGGCTGTACCGGCATCCGCGTCGCTGTTTGCGCCGGTATCCGCCGCCGCCGCGCTGGCACCGCTGGCACCGCTCGCCGCCGCCGCGCGCGCGGCCGCCGGGCGGATCTTCGCTCCGTCCGAGAGGCGGTCGAGACCGTCGGTCACGACGCGCTGGCCTGCCGCGAGGCCCGAGGCGATCACCGTGTTCTTGCCGTCGCTCGGGCCGAGCGTGACCTTGTGGACGGAGACCGTATTGTTGTCGTTCACGAGATAGACGTAGTTGCCGGGCGCGCCGGTCTGCACCGCGGGCGTGGGCACGAGCACCGCGTTCTGCAGCGTATCGACCAGCAGTTTCACGTTGACGAATTCGTTGGGGTAGAGCGCCTCGTCGTCGTTGGGCAGGCTCGCGCGCAGCGTGACGGTGCCGGTGGCCGTGGCCATCTGGTTGCTGATCGCGTAGAGCACGCCGGTGGCGAGCTGCTTCGAGTTGTCGCTGCTGTAGACCGTGACCGGCAGCTTCGCCCCCGTGCCGAACCGTTGCAGGACGTTGCCGAGCGTGTCCTGCGGCACCGGGAATTCGACGGTGGTGGGTTTCATCTGCGTGATGACGGCGATGCCGGGAGAACTCGACGCCGTCACGTAGTTGCCCGGATCGACCAGTTGCAGGCCCACACGGCCCGAAACCGGCGCCGTGATGTGGCAATACACGAGGTCGAGCGCGTACTGGGCGATGCTGGCCTTGTCGGCCTTCACGGCCGCTTCGTCCTGCTGGACGAGGAACACCTGGTCGCTATAGGTCTGCTCGGCAATCGACTTGCGCTCGTTCAGGAGCGTGTAGCGCGCGAGGTCGGAACGCGCCTGCGCGAGCGAGGCCTGATCCTTGGCGAGCTGCGCCTCGGCCTGCTGCTTGCTGATCTCGTACTGGCGCGGATCGATCTGGGCGAGGAACTGGCCTTTCTGCACGTCCTGGCCTTCGCGGTAGCCCACGGCCGTGAGGTAGCCGCTTAGCTGCGGCAGCACCGTGACCGTGGCGAGCGGCGTGATCGTGCCGAGCGCGGTGATGGTCTCGGGCATCGGGCCGAGCGTGGCCGTGGCCACCGTGACGACCTGCGCCGAGGCCGCGCGCTCGGGCTTCTTGCCGCGCACGATGTGGAGGATCACGAGCACGGCCAGCACGACCACGATGATCGCGATCACGAGCGGGCCGCGCCGCCTGCGCGGCGGCGTGCCCGGCGGCGGATTCTGGGGGGGCCTGGGCTGCGGGGTCGTTGCGTCGCTCACGCTTGCCTCCGTGCATCAACGGTCGCTGAAGGATGTTGGCTCGTTTCGATGCCGTGCCGGAAACTGTCGTATTGCTGCATACGCATTCTCATGGTTGTTGTGCCGGGCAAACGCAGCGAGGCCAGCTGCACCTGTTTCGGCCGAGTATGGAAGTCTAACCAGGTCGAACGCCAATTTCGAAACGTCAGTGAGTTGAAAGGTTTTGGCGCGTTACAACGAGGCGTTCCTGTGATGTCTTGTTACGAGTCGCGCTGAATCTGGCGTGAAAATGGCAGCATTGTCAGGAAAAGTAGAGCAAACGGGCGAAGCCTGAAAGGCAACCCGGCGGCCGAATATTGACAACTTGACAATGCCTTTGGTTTTTGCTGGTATACCAGCTATGAACCAGAAGCCCACCACGGTCGCGCTCGATCGCGACACCACCTACGCCGCCCTGAAGAGCCTGCTGCTTTCCGGCGAGATCGCGCCCGGCGAAGCCTTGTCGGAGCGCGCGCTCTCCGAGCGCTTCGGCGTGAGCCGCACGCCGGTGCGCGAGGCGATCCGCACGCTCGCGAACGACGGCCTGCTCGAAATCGTGCCGATGCGGGGCACCTTCGTGAAGCAGTTGAGCGTGAGCGACCTGCGCGAGATTCACGAGGCGCGCCTCGCCCTCGAAGGCATGGCCGCATGGCTGGCGGCGCAGCGCGGCGCAACGCCCGCGCTGCGCGAATGCGCCGACCGGCTGCGGGCGATGGCGGCCCCGCGCGCCCGCGTCGACGTGGACGCGGCGCAGCAGGTGGGCTGGCAGTTCCACGAAGCCATGTTCGCCGCGGCGAACAATGCGCGCCTGCTCGACATGTACCACGGCCTGCGCGTGCAGAACGGCCTCGCGCTGCAGCGCATCCCGCACTACGACCCGAAACGCACGCGCGAGGCGATCCGCGAGCACCTCGCGATCTTCGATGCGATTGCCGAAGGCCGCCCCGACGACGCGCAGCGCGCCGTGTGGGACCACCTGAATCACGCGCTCCAGGTGCGCCTGAAAACGCTCGTTCCCTCTTCGCCGGCCTGAGTTCGCGCCGCCGGCATTCCAGAAAGGTACTTCCCATGTCACGTACTGCCAGGAAACGTTTCGTCGCGCTGCCCCTCCAGATGCTGCTGGGGCTCGTGCTCGGCATTGCCTGTGGTTTCCTCGCGCCCGGTGTGGCCGGCAAGCTGATGCCGCTTGGCACCGCGTTCGTCCAGGCGGTCAAGATGATCGTCGTGCCGCTCGTGTTCACGGCGATCACGCTCGGCATCTATCAGATGGGGAACAACGCGCGTGCGCTGGGGCGCGTGTCGGCGATCAGCCTGATGTATTTCTTTGTGGCGACGGTCGTTTCGACCGTGATCGGGCTCGCACTGAACCAGCTGTTTCATCCGGGACTCGGCGCGCATCTCGCCGCGGCCGATCCGAAGATGAAGGTCGTCGCGACGTCGGTGGACTGGACGAAGTTCTTCCTCGACATGATCCCCTCGAATATCGTCGCCGCCATGGCGGGCTCGAACCTGCTGCCGGTGCTGTTCTTCGCGGTGCTGCTCGGCCTCGCGCTCGCCGCCACCGGCGAACGCGCCCGCCCGCTGGTGGCGATGCTCGACGCGCTCATGGGCGCCGTTTTCAAGGTGACCGACTGGGTCATCGCGGTGTCGCCGGTTGCCATCTTCGCGATCATCGCGTGGCTGTTCGCGACCCAGGGCGTCGGCACGATCGTAGCGCTCGTGAAGCTCGTCGGCACGATGTACCTCGGGCTCGGCGTGCTGTTCGTCCTGTTCCTGGTACTGCTGAAGATCATCGGCGAAAAGCCGCTCAAGGTCACGCGCGACATCGGCGAACCCGTGATCCTCGCGTTTGCGACGCGTTCCTCCGAAGCGACGCTGCCGCTGCACATGGAGAAGCTGATCGGCATGGGCGTGCCCAAGGCGATCGTCTCGGTCGTGCTGCCGCTCGGCTATGCGTTCAACCGGGACGGCTCGATCATGTACTTCGCGCTCGCCGTGGGTTTTCTCGCCGACGCCTACCACGTGCCGCTCACGATGCCGACCATGGTGTCGATCATCATCGTCACCGCGCTCGCCAGCAAGGGCAGTGCGAACGTGCCCTCGGGCGGGCTCGTGGCCATTGCCATGGTCCTCACGACGATCGGCGTCCCCGTCGAGGCGCTGGCGATCATCGCTGGCGTGGACGCATTCCTGGACATGGGGCGCACCGCGCTCAACGTCTACAGCAACACCGTGGCGGTGAAACTCGTCATGAAACTGGCAGGGATTCCTTACGAAGTGCCGGGGCAGTCGCTGGTGCCGGGCGAAGACCTTGCTGCCGCGGGGGACCCGGACCACGCCGCGCATGGCCGGGGGATCGCATGATCGATCTGCGCAGCGACACGGTCACGCAACCCACGCCTGCCATGTGGGACGCGATGCGTGCCGCATCGCTCGGCGACGACACGCTCGAAGGCGACGCGACCGTGCAGGCGCTCGAGGCGCTGGGCGCGTCGCGTGCCGGCAAGGATGCGGCGCTGTTCGTCGTCTCCGGCACGATGGGCAACCTGCTGGCATCGCTTTGCTACGCGACGCGGGGCGGCGAGGCCGTGCTGGACGCGCACGCGCATATGGCGAAGTCGGAAGCCGGCGGGGTCGCGAGAATCGCGCACCTGTACCCGGTGAGCGTGCCTTCGCGGTACGGCGAGATGGACCTGAACGTCCTCGCGGACGTGCTGCGGCCCGGCTTCTCCCGATACGGCCAGCCGACTGCGATGGTCTGCGTCGAGACGACCCACAACCATTCGGGCGGATATGTGCCGTCGCTTGGTTACATGGAACAGGTTCGCGGGCTTGCTTCGCACGCGGGCATTGCCGTGCACGCGGACGGCGCGCGCGCCTTCAATGCTGCGGTCTCGCTCGGGGTGGAGCTTGCGCAACTCGCCGCGCATTGCGACAGCATCACGTTGTGTTTGTCGAAGGGCCTGAGTGCGCCGATGGGATCGATACTGGCCGGCTCGCACGAGTTCATTGCGCAGGCCCGCACGTTCCGGCGCATGGTTGGCGGTGGCCTCAGGCAGGCGGGCATCATGGCGGCCGCCGGCGTGGTGGCGCTGGAAAGCATGGTCGAACGCCTCGCGGATGACCATCGGCGAGCGCAACGTCTGTGGCAGGGTCTCGCGGATCTCGACGCCACCCTGGTCGATCCCGCGCCCTCGCGCAGCAACATCGTCCGGCTGCGGGTGGACAAGCAGCGCACCGCCGATGCACGGGCCTGGGAGCACGCGCTCGAACAGCATGGCGTGCTCGCACGGGCGAGCGGTGCCGGCGCGCTGCGCCTCGTTACGCATCGGCACATCGAAGATGCAGACATCGAGCACGCGATCGATGCCATCGCACGGATTCGTGCGGAGTAGCAGCCGCATTGAATCCGCGTCCCGCCTTTTCCCCTCATCGAACGACATGGCGATTAAAGTACTCTGGCGTCACTTGTGAAATCGATGCTTCCGGGCCGCCGTATCGCATGCCGTCCGGACAGCATGGCATTGCCTGTACCGGGATAAACGCTCATCTTTTTCCATGCGGGTCCTTCGCTTACTCTGGGCGCTTTCCATCTTCACGAGCCCAACTCGCATGAGTCCCAGAATCGCTGTGTTGCCCGGTGACGGCATCGGCCCTGAAATCACGGCACAGGCCGTCAAGGTTCTCAATGCGCTCGGCCGTTCCTTCGAAATCGAAGAAGCGCCGGTGGGCGGCGCCGGCTACGCGGCATCCGGCCATCCCTTGCCCGAACGCACGCTCGCGCTGGCAAAATCCGCCGATGCGATTCTTCTCGGTGCCGTTGGCGACTGGCAATACGACCGGCTGGAACGGCCGCTGCGGCCCGAGCAGGCTATCCTCGGCCTGCGCAGGCAACTGGCGCTCTTCGTCAACCTGCGCCCGGCCATGCTGTACCCGGAGCTCGCCAGCGCTTCCACGCTGAAGGCGGAGGTGGTGTCCGGCCTCGACATCCTCATCATCCGCGACCTGACGGGGGACGTCTATTTCGGTGAACCGCGCGGCACGCGGCGCGCCTCCGATGGCCCCTTCAGCGGCTGTGCCGAAGGCTTCGACACGATGCGCTACAGCGCGCCGGAGATCGCACGCGTCGCGCATGTGGCATTTCGCGCAGCGCAGAAGCGCGGCAGGCGCCTTTGCAGCGTGGACAAGGCCAATGTGCTCGAAACCTCGCAGTTCTGGCGCGACACGATGACCGAGGTCGCGCGGGACTATCCCGACGTCGAGTTGACCCACATGTACGTCGACAACGCAGCCATGCAACTGGTGCGCGCGCCGAAGACTTTCGATGTAATCGTGACCGGCAACCTGTTCGGCGACATCCTTTCGGACGAGGCCGCGATGCTGACCGGGTCGATCGGCATGTTGCCGTCCGCTTCGCTCGATGCGAACGGCAAGGGCTTGTACGAGCCATCGCACGGATCGGCGCCGGACATTGCCGGCAAGGACATGGCGAATCCGCTCGCAACGATTCTGTCTGCGGCAATGATGCTGCGTCATTCGTTGAACTTGCCCAACGAGGCCGCGCGAATCGAGGCAGCGGTCCGGCGCGTGCTCGCGCAAGGGCTGCGCACGCCCGACATCTGGACAGCCGGTACGCATAAGGTCGGCACCGGCGAAATGGGCGATGCGGTCGCGGCGGCTCTCACGTAATCCTTGCGAGGCGGCGGCACGTTGACCTTCGCGCGAGCGATTGATGCAATGGAGGCACTTTCAAAACACCCTCCCGGTTCGCCGGGAGGGCGTTTCGTTTCGGTTCCTGCAATCCCCATGGAACCCGGAGAGGAAAGCACCTGTTGAAATCCGCGGGGAAACCCGCAGGGGATCGGAAGCCGGCCCCGGATAGGTGCGGTACGGCGACCACTCCAGTTACGACGCGCTCATTCTCCGGCTCGATGGCCAGGCGTTGGCCGGCGAGTTCGCGATGAAGGAGATTGCGGTCCGCCGTGTAGCGAGAGTAGAGTGCTTCGCTCCAGCTCCGGCGAGACCACCATGAACGATTCTGCGGACATCCGTTTCCTGCTAGCGATACAAGAGGCGGGCAGCCTCGTTGCGGCCGCGAGAACGCTGGGGATTTCACCGCCTGCGGTGACGCAGCGGCTGCAGCAGATCGAAAGGAAGCTGGATACCCGCCTCATCGACCGCACCGCCCGCCGGTTGCGATTCACGGAAGAGGGGGCGCTGCTGTGCCAGCGCGGCGCGCACCTGGTGCAACAGTTCGACGCGCTGTTCGAAGACTTGCGGGCGCGGCGAGGCGGGCTCGTGGGCACTGTGCGGATTCGTGCGCCGCTGGGGTTTGGGCGGCGCTATCTGGCTTCCGTGGTGTCCGGCTTCCAGCAAGACAATCCCGCCGTGGACATCGATCTCACGCTCACCGATCAGCCTCTGATCGAAACGGCCGACCGTTACGACATTGTGGTTCATATCGGCGAGCTGCCCGCGTCGAATCTGATCGGCTATGCGATTGCACCGAATGCGCGATTCCTCTGCGCCGCGCCGGCGTTCCTGAAGCATTTTCCGAACCCGGAGACGCCCGACGATCTCGCGCATCTGCCGTGCATCGTGCTGCGCGAGAACAATGAAGATGCGTCGCTCTGGCAGTTCCGCAAGGGCCGGGCGGCGCGCAGCGTCAGGGTTTCGTCGAGGTTGACCTGCAACGACGGCGAGGTGATTCGCCAATGGGCGCGCGAGGGCCGCGGCGTCATTCTTCGCTCCGAATGGGACGTGGCGGACGATATTGCGAAGGGCCGTCTAGTGCGCGTGCTGCCCTCATGGAAGGCCCGCGACGCCGATGTGATCGCGCTGACCCACAATCGTGCGGGACTGCCTGCCCGCACCCGCCAGTTCATGCAGTATTTGCAGGCGCAGTTCAGACCTGCACCGCCGTGGCGAAGCCAGCCGGCGCCGCGTTAATCATTCAATTTTCTTGAATGATTGATTTGGTCTGGATGAATGAGCGGCACCCAATCGAACTCTATACTGGATGCCATGAACGAACCGCACGCACAGGGAGTCCTCGCTCATGAATCCTCCAACCGCACCGGCTGCCTACCCGAAGGCAGTTCTCTTCGACCTCCTCACGGCGTTGCTCGATTCCTGGACCCTCTGGAATCGTGCCGCGGGCTCGGATGAGGCAGGCCGCGCGTGGCGCGCCGAATACCTGCGTCTGACCTATGGATGCGGCCGCTACGTCGCTTACGAACAACTGGTCCGGCAAGCCGCGGCGCGCTGCGGCCTGTCCGAATCCGTCGCGCACGCGCTCGAGGCCAACTGGCTGCAACTGACCCCGTGGAGTGGCGCGGTCGAGGTATTGCGGCAGCTTCAATCGCATTGCAAGCTTGCCATCGTGACCAACTGCTCGATCCGGCTCGGGCGCCAGGCGGCGGCCATCTTTCCCGTCAAATGGGATGTCGTGGTCACGGCGGAAGAAGCGGGAACCTACAAGCCGAGCCCCATTCCCTATCGCCTCGCGCTCGATACATTGGGCGTGGCGCCCCCGGAAGCTGCCTTCGTCGCCGGGTCGAGCTACGACATGTTCGGCACCGCCGCGGTCGGCTTGCGGACTTACTGGCACAACCGCGTCGGCCTGCCGCTGGCAGAAGGCGCGCCGCCCCCGGAAATCGAAGCGCCTACGCTCGATGCCCTCGTACCCTGGTGCAGCCGGTTTGGTGCGCCGGCACATAGCAACCCGTCTGTGTGAAATCATGAAACTCGACGAACTCGATACGCCCGCCGCCCTGATCGACGTGCCGCGGATGAACCGCAACATCGAACGCATGCAGGCGAGGATGAACGCCCTCGGTGTGCGGTTTCGCCCGCACGTGAAAACCACCAAATGCCTGGAGGTGGTGCGCGCGCAACTGGCGGCGGGTGCGACCGGCATCACGGTGTCAACGCTGAAAGAAGCGGAAGTGTTCTTTGCGGCTGGAATAACCGACATTCTCTATGCGGTGAGTATTGCGCCGTCGAAACTGCCGAGAGCGATGGCGCTCAGGCAGCAAGGCTGCGATCTGAAGCTGGTGGTCGATAGCGTCGGCGCGGCAGGCGAAGTGGCGAAGTTCTGCACCGAACTGGGGGAGACATTCGAAGTCTGGATCGAGGTCGATACGGACGGGCATCGTTCGGGGATCGCGCCGGAGCAGGATGCACTGCTCGAAATCGGGCGTATTCTGCATGACGGCGGTGTGAGGCCTGGCGGCGTGATGACGCATGCGGGGTCCAGCTACGAACTTCATACGCCCGAAGCGCTGGCTGCGCTCGCCGGGCAGGAGCGTTCGGGCTGCGTTCGTGCCGCGCAGCGGCTGCGCGATGCGGGCTTCCCCTGCGAGGCCGTGAGCGTCGGCTCGACGCCCACGGCGTTATCCGCCGGGAAGCTCGATGGCGTGACCGAGGTGCGCGCCGGCGTCTATGTCTTCTTCGATCTCGTGATGCACAACGTGGGCGTATGCTCGACCGACGATATTGCCTTGAGCGTGCTCACGACGGTGATCGGCCATCAGCCCGAAAAAGACTGGGTGATGCTGGACGCGGGCTGGATGGCGATGAGCCGCGACCGCGGAACCTCGAAGCAGGCGCTGGATTTCGGATATGGCCTGCCGTGCACACTCGACGGCACGCCCTTGACTGGCTGGGTATTGAGTAGTGCGAACCAGGAGCACGGTATTTTGTCGCCCGCGCCAGGAACCCGGCAGGGGCAGCATCTGGCGGCGCACTTGCCGATTGGAACGAAGCTGCGCATTCTGCCTAACCACGCCTGCGCAACGGGTGCTCAGTTCCCCGAGTATCGCGCGCTTTACGCCGATGGCGAAACAACCGTATGGAGCCGTTTTCATGGCTGGTGACGAATCGAAGGCGCGGTTGCCGCGCCTGGAAAACCCGTCGAATCTCGCGACGCCGGGCGGCCACTATAGTCACGTTGCGATCGCAAACGGGCTGGTATTCGTGTCCGGGCAGTTGCCGATCGATGCCCAGGGCCGCAAGTTGACGGACGCCACGTTCGAGGTGCAGACGAGGCAGGTGCTGGCAAATCTCGCGGCAGCGCTGGAAGGTGCGGGCAGCCGCATCGCGCAACTGGTGCAGGTGCGCGTCTATCTGGCCGACATCGAGCTTTGGCCCAGTTTCAATCAGATCTACGCGGAGTGGGCGGGCGATGCGCGGCCGGCACGCGCCATCGTGCCGACCGGGCCGCTCCACTTCGGCTTCAAGATCGAGATCGAGGCGACGGCAATGCTTTGAGGCGGCCTGGAGGCGCGCACGAATCACAGGCCGTTCGGCTTCTCCAGCAACCCGCGCAACGAACGCCGCATCACCTTGCCCGTGGCCGTGAGCGGCAGGCTCTCCACGAAGTGAATCTGGCGCGGGTACTCGTGCGCCGCGAGCCGCGTGCGCACGTGCTGCTGGATCTCGCGCACGAGCGCTTCGTCGCCGGTAAAACCCGCGTTGAGCACGACAAAGGCCACCACGACCTCGGTGCGCGCGGCGTCCGGTGCGCCGACCACGGCCGCCATGCAGACGGCCGGATGCTTGAGGAGCGTGTCTTCGATCGCGCCGGGGCCGATGCGGTAGCCCGCACTCGTGATGACGTCGTCGTCGCGGCCGACGAAGCGGAAGTAGCCTTCGGCGTCGCGCGTGCCCTGGTCGCCCGTGAGGAGCCAGCGGCCGCGAAACTTCTCGCGCGTGGCAGTTTCGTTGTGCCAGTAGCCGAGGAACATCACGGGATCGGGCGCGGCAATCGCGATGTTGCCGATCGCGCCGTCGGGCAGCACGCGGCCCGCTTCGTCCACGATGGCGACCTCATGGCCCGGCACCGCGCGCCCGATGGCCCCCGGCACGGGTTCAAAGAGCGCCGCGCAGGAAGAGAGCACGACGTTGCATTCGGTCTGCCCGTAGAACTCGTTGATGGTGACGCCTAGCACGCTCTCGCCCCACGCGATCAACTCGGCGCCCAGCGATTCGCCGCCGCTCGCAACGGAGCGCAGCGCGAGCGGCCAGCGCCCCGGTTGCTCGACCGTGCGCATCATCTTGAGCGCGGTGGGCGGCAGGAAGGTGTGCGTGACACCGTGACGGGCCATCAGGTCGAAGGCGGCTTCGCCGTCGAACTTCGCGAAGCGCCGCGCGAGCACCGGTACGCCGTGGTGCCACGAAGGCAGCAGCACGTCGAACAGGCCGCCGATCCAGGCCCAGTCGGCCGGCGTCCACATGAGGCGTGCGCCGCGGGGAAAGCCCTGCTGCGAGACTTCGACGCCCGGCAGATGCCCGGGCAGCACCCGGTGCGCGTGCAGCGCGCCCTTCGATTTGCCCGTGGTGCCCGAGGTGTAGATGATGATGGCCGGATCGTCGGCGGCGGTATCGACGGGCGTGAAGGCAGGGGAGGCCGCGTGTACGTCGGCCCAGAACGCGCGCGTGCCGGGCGGCAGCGCGTCGGGTTCCGCATCGGCGAGCCACACGTCGCGCAGCGCCGGCAGTGCCGCGCGGATTGCCGCGAGCTTCCCATAGCCCTGGCTATCGGTCACGAGCGCCACCGTGCCGCTGTCGCCCAGGCGATGCTCGATCGCATCCACGCCGAAGAGCGCGAAGAGCGGCACGGCCACCATGCCCGCCTTGTAGATGGCGAGATGCGCGATGGCGGTTTCGGGCGCCTGCGGCAGGAACACGGCGACCCGGTCGCCCGGCTGGGCGCCGCTCGCGCGCAGCACGTTCGCGTAGCGGTCCGAAAGCGTTTTCAGTTCGTCGAAGGTGTAGCGCGTTTCGCGGCCTTCCGCGTCTTCGAAGATCAGGGCCAGTCGGCCGCTGCCGTCGGCCCATTTATCGCAGGCATCCACGCCGATGTTGTAGCGCGCGGGAATCTGCCATTCGAATGCGCGCGTGACGCTTTCCCAGCTTTGCCCTTCGAGATCCATGCCTGCTCCGTTCCGTCGAACGCGCTGCCGGCCCTGCCGCAGCGCTTGAAGTCGAGTAAAAATCGCATCGACGTTCAATATAGCGCAGGCGGGCAGGCTGCCCTTGCGGCGCGGGCTCAGGCGATGCCGTCGGGTGCACCGCCGCCGTGCGTGGCGATTGCGCCGTAGCACGCGGGCCGGCGGTCGCGGAACACGCCCCACGCACGCCGTTTTTCCGCGAGCGCATCGAGGTCGAACTCCGCCGTGATGATCGCGCTTTCGGTGCGGTTGCATTCGGCGATCTTCTCGCCGTCCGGGCCGCCGATGAAGGAACTGCCGTAGAAGGTGATCGCGCCGGTCTCGCCGGTTTCGGTGCCGATGCGGTTGCTCGCCACGAGCGGCATCACGTTCGCGGCGGCGTGGCCGCGCTGCACGTTTTGCCAGTGCGTGCGCGAGTTGAGAGAGGCGTCGTGCGGCTCGCTGCCGATCGCCGTGGGGTAGAAGAGGATTTCCGCGCCCGCGAGCGCCATCGCCCGCGCGCATTCCGGAAACCACTGGTCCCAGCAGATGCCCACGCCGATGCGCCCGTAGGCCGTGTCCCAGACCTTGAAGCCGGTGTCGCCGGGCGTGAAGTAGTACTTCTCGGTGTAGCCGGGGCCGTCGGGGATATGGGTCTTGCGGTACACGCCGAGCGCGCTGCCGTCGGCGTCGAAGATCGCAATCGAGTTGAACTGGGTCTGGCCCGCGCGCTCGAAGAAGCTCACCGGCAGCACGACCGAAAGCTCGCGCGCGAGCGCCGCGAAGCGGCCAAGCCAGGGATGCTGCGCGTACGGCTGGGCTAGCGCGAGGTGCGCGGGGTTCTGGTCGATGCAGAAGTAGGGCGTTTCGAAAAGCTCCTGCAACAGCACGATCTGCGCGCCGGCGCGCGCCGCCTGGCGCACGGTTTCTTCCGCCTGCGCGAGATTGCCTGCGATATCCCAGCTCGCCGCCATCTGCGTAGCGGCCACTACGACCTTTCTCATCGTCTTCGCTCTCATGCGGCCTGGGCGGCCGCGGTTCTCGTTGCCTGTTGTTGCCGACGGCCGGGATGGCCGAGGCACGTTGGCTGTGATAATAAGTCAATAAATATGGGCCGTTCTGTGCCTGATCTGCATACCGCTTGTGCGACAAAAGAAATAATCGGAGAGGATGACCCCTATGGCCCGTATCGACTTGCTGGTCGCAATCGAAACCTTCGTCTGCGCCGTCGAAGCGGGCAGCCTCAGCGGCGCGGCGCGGCGGCTCGACAAGACGCCTTCGGCGGTGACGAAGGCCATCGCCGGGCTCGAAGCCGCGCTGGGCGTGCGGCTCTTCGAGCGCACCACGCGCACGCTCGCGCTCACGGAAGGCGGCCGGCTCTATCTCGCGACGGCCACGGAGGTCCTGCAACGGCTCGCCGACGGCGCGCGGCAGCTCTCCGAGCACGACGACGAACCGCGCGGCCCGCTGCGCGTTACGGCGGCGCACTCGTTCGGCCAGGCGGTGCTGGCGCCGCTGGCCACGCCCTTCAGCCTGGCGTTTCCGCGCGTTCAGCTCGAGATCGCGCTGTCCGACCGCTATGTCGATATCGTGGGCGAAGGCTTCGACCTGGCGCTGCGCATGGGCAACTACGATCTGCCGAGCCAGATCGTCAAACCCATCGGCTCGAACCGCAGCCTGTTGTGCGCGAGCCCGGAATACCTCGCGCGGCATGGCGTGCCGGCCACGCCCGAGGCGCTGGCGAGCCACGCGTGCATTGCTTACCGGCACCCGGCGCTTTCCAGCGTCTGGCGCTTCAGCCGCGAAGGCACGGGCGCGGGCCAGGGCGAGGTGGCGATCGAGCCGCGCGGCTCCATCGCCACGGACAGCTACGAGCTTGCGCGCGCCGCGGCAACGGGCGGCGCGGGCATTCTGCCCTGCCTCTACTGGAGTGTCGTGCCGGAGCTGGAGAGCGGCCGGCTCGTGCCGTTTCTCACCGATTGGCGCTTCAGTTGCCCGTGCTTTGGCGAGGAATGGGTGTGCGCGGTGTATCCGGTGAGCCGGCGCGGGTCCGCGAAGATCCTGCGGCTGATCGAGATGCTGCAGGCACGGCTCGCCGATGGCGAAGCGCGCGTGGCCGCCGTGACGGTTGCGCTGGCGGCCCGCTGACCGGAAGGGCGGCGGCGAGGTTCGCTTCATCATTCCTGGTCTTATACGACAACATATCTCATAAAGCCGATGCTGCGCTCGAAAAGGAGCGGCTTGATGTTCAAACGAAAATCCTGATTTTGCCGCGAATCGCTGCAAGCCCTAGGTGGCTGTACTGGTGTTCCGCGCGGAAAGGTCTTCTGGATAAGGCTTTGCGGCCTGATCGTCGTTGCTGCTCGCTGGTTTTCCCTGGTTTTTGAATGTTCGTTTAGTGATACGATGACTGACGATAAATGCGTTCCGATGTTCGAATTCGAGCATCGGCGAACGTCGAACGTCGATGGCGGGGGCGACACCCCCCGGTCTGAACGTGGATGGAGACGGACTTTGAGAACAGTCATTGGCCTGCGCTGGTGGATCATCGCGCTCGTGTGCTGCGGGACCATCGTGAACTACCTGTCGCGCAATGCGCTCGGCGTCATGGCGCCCGAGCTGAAAACCCTGCTGCCTATGAGCACCCAGCAGTATTCGTATGTGGTGGGGGCGTTTCAGGTCGGCTACACGATCATGCAGCCGGTGTGCGGGCTGGTGGTCGATCTGATCGGCCTGCGCATCGGCTTTGCGCTCTTTGCGTGTCTCTGGTCCGCCACCGGGGTGCTGCACGGTCTGGCGGAAAGCTGGATGTCGCTCGCCGCGCTGCGCGGCCTGATGGGGCTCTCGGAGGCCGTCGCCATTCCCGCCGGCATGAAGGTGGTGGCGGAATGGTTTCCGAATCGCGAGAAGTCGGTGGCGGTCGGCTACTTCAACGCCGGGACGTCGCTGGGCTCGCTGCTCGCGCCGCCGCTTGTCGTGTTCCTCTCGCTGCGCTACGGCTGGCAAAGCGCATTCGCGGTGACGGGCGCGCTGGGCTTCGTGTGGGCGGGGCTCTGGTACTGGCTCTATCGGCCGCCGGCTGCACACCCTCGCATCGGCCGGAAGGAACTGGCGACCATCGCCGAAGGGCAGACGCCTTATGAGTCCGCGTCCACGGATCACCGCAAGGTCCGTGCGGTGCTCGGCACGCGGCGTTTCTGGGCGATCGCGCAGGCGCGCTTCTTCGCGGAGCCGGCCTGGCAGACCTTCAGCTTCTGGATTCCCCTGTACCTCGCCACCGAACGCCACATGGACCTGAAGCAGATCGCGCTCTTCGCGTGGCTGCCGTTTCTCGCGGCGGACCTGGGCGGGCTCTTCGGCGGCTATCTCTCGCCGTTCCTGATGAAGCGCCTGCGCGTGCCGCTGATCGCCTCGCGCATTACGGGGGTGGTGCTGGGCGCGTTCATGATGATCGGCCCCGCATGCATCGGCCTCGTTGCTTCGCCCTACCAGGCCATCGCGCTCTTCTGCGTGGGCGGCTTCGCGCACCAGATGATTTCGGCGCTCGTCAACACGCTGGCGGCCGACGTATTCGAGCCCGGCGAAGTGGGCACCGTGGCGGGCTTCGCCGGCATGGCGGCCTGGATCGGCGGCTTGGGTTTTTCGCTGATCGTGGGCGCGCTGGCCGACAAGATCGGCTATACGCCGCTCTTCGGCGCGCTGGGCGCCTTCGACCTGATCGGCGCGACGCTGCTCGTCATCCTGATGCGCGGCGCCTCGCGCACCCGGCGGCGGCAACCTGTCGATCACGGCGCAGGCCGGGCGGCATGAATCGATCGAACTGGAAACACAACATGGCTGATTTGAAGAACCGACCATACTTTCAGGTCTCCGAACAGAATGGCAGCCGGATCGTGCTGGCGTCCGGCGGCAGCGAGAGGATCGAGCTCTACGTGCTCGCGGACGACATCATGCGCGTCCTGGTCTTGCCGAAAGGCGAGCTTCAGGGGCCGCGCACCTGGGCGATTGCGCCAGGCCAGGAAGACGTGCCGGTGGAAGGGCGCGAGCGGCGCGACCTGAGCGGGTTCGATCCCGTGGCGTTTGGCGTTACGCACGATGCGGACCGGCTGGTGGTGCAAACGCGTCTGGTGCGACTCACGGTGGCGCTGGACGGCGGCTTCTGCTCGTGGGAGCTCATGCGCGACGGTGCGTGGCACGCCGTGATGAACGACCGCAGAACGCAGGCCTATAACTTCGGCTGGTGGGACGAGCGCGTCTATCACTATGTCGAGCGGCAGCGCGGCGAGATGTACGTGGGCCTCGGCGAGCGGGCAGGCGCACTCGATCGCGCGAACCAGAGCTACGAAATGCGTAATATCGACGCAATGGGCTACAGCGCGCGCACGACCGACCCGCTCTACAAGCACATTCCGTTTTACGTCACGTGGCAGCCGCAGACATCGCTGGGGTTCGGCCTCTTCTACGACACGCTGGCCGACTGCCGGTTCGACATGGGCCGCGAGCTCGACAACTATCACGGCCACTACCGGCACTTCGTCGCGGAGCACGGCGATCTCGACTACTACTTCATCGCCTCCGCGCAAACGCCGCTGAACGCGGTGCGCCGCTTCACCTGGCTCACGGGGCGGCCGGCGTTCATGCCGAAGTGGGGTCTCGGTTATTCCGGCTCCACCATGAGCTATACCGACGCGCCCGATGCGCAGCGCCGCATGGGCGAATTCATCGAGCGCTGCCGCGAGCACGATATTTTGTGCGACTCGTTTCATTTGTCGTCGGGCTATACGTCGATCGGGCCGAAGCGCTATGTCTTCAACTGGAACCACGAAAAATTCCCCGACATCGAAGGATTCGTGCACGGCTATCTGCGCGAGGGCGTGCGCCTGTGCGCGAACATCAAGCCCTGCCTGCTGCAAGATCATCCGGCCTTTGCCGAAGCCAAAATATCTGGACTACTGATCGAATCGCGCGAGGGCGATCCCGCATGGGTACAGTTCTGGGACGAAGTCGGCGCGTATCTGGACTTCACGAATCCGGACACCCTCGCATGGTGGAAGTCGCGCGTGAAGGAGAGCCTGCTGCGCTTCGGCATTGCGTCCACGTGGAACGACAACAACGAGTTCGAGATCTGGACGCCCGACGCCATCGCCCGCGGCTTCGGCAAACCTTTCCCGGCCCATCGGGCCAGGGTGCTGCAAACCCAGTTGATGATGCGCGCCTCGCGCGATGCGCAGCGCGAGCATGCGCCTCACAAGCGGCCTTTCCTGGTGTCGCGCTCGGGTGGCGTGGGGATGCATCGCTACGTGCAGACCTGGTCGGGCGACAACTACACCTCGTGGGAGACGCTGCGCTACAACCTCAAGATGGGCCTCGGCCTTGCGATGTCGGGCGTGTCGAACAGCGGGCACGACATCGGCGGGTTTTCGGGGCCGGCGCCCGGACCGGAACTGCTGCTGCGCTGGGTGGCGTTCGGCATTTTCCTGCCGCGCTTTTCGATTCATTCGTGGAACGACGACGGCACCGTCAACGAGCCGTGGATGTACCCCGAGGCAACGCAGCAGATTGCCGGTCTCATCAAGCTGCGCTACCGGCTCATGCCCTATCTGTACGAACTGCTGTGGCAGTCGCACCGCGCATACGAGCCCGTGCTGCGGCCCCTGTTTGCCGAGTTCCCCAACGACCCGCGCTGCCTTGCCGAGAGCGACGACATGATGCTCGGCACAGCGCTGCTCGTGGCGCCCGTGGTGGAAGAAGGGCAGCGCGAGCGCGAGGTTTATCTGCCGGACGGCGCGCGTTGGGCGGCTTACTGGGGCGGCGAAGTGTACGCGGGCGGGCAGTGCGTGACGCTGCCGGCGCCCTTCGGGCAACCGGTCATGTTGCTGCGTGAAGGATGTGTGATGCCGTTGAACGTGGCGGAGCAGCATTTTGCGCAGCCTGCCGACGAGCGCGCGTTCATGGCGGTGCCGTACGCGGGCGCCGGTGTGGCGCAGGGCGGCTGCGTGGAGGACGACGGCGAAACCGAGGCGTGGCGCGATGGCGCGCAGGGGCGCTGGCAGATCGCCATCGCAAGCGACGCGGCCACGCTGCGCATTTCCGTCGAGCGCACCGGAACGATGCTCCGCGAGCAAAGCCATGTCCAGATCCATATACCGGCTTCCGACACCCGCACCGTAGCGAGTCCGAATGCGGCAGTAACCGACGATTCCCTCTCTGACGGCTGGCGCCGTTTGACCTTGCTTCTCGCCCATTAAAAGCACGGCCTGCGTGACCGGAGGGGTCGCGCATTCCATCCTGGAGATTCTTCGACATGCAAACGATCAAGCGCACGCGCGGGCGTGCATGGGTCTTCTCGTGCCTGCCGCTGGCGGGCGCGGTTCTCGCGGCCGATGCTTCGGCGCAAAGCAGCGTCACGCTGTACGGCGTGATCGACAACGCGCTCGCCTATTCCAGCAATCAGCACGGGCAGTCCAACTTCTACATGAGCCAGGGCAATCTGCAGGCGAGCAAGTTCGGCCTGCTCGGCGCAGAGGACCTGGGCGGCGGCACGCAGGCGATCTTCCGGCTGGAAAGCGGCTTCAATTCGATCACCGGCGCGCAGGGCAGCCCGGGCTACCTGTTCAACCGGCAGGCGTACGTGGGCTTCAGCAACCGCCAGTACGGCACGCTCACGCTCGGCCGGCAGTACACGCCGTACTTCAACATGGTGGGCGCGCTCGGGCCCACCAGCGCGCTCACGGGCGCGACAGGCGCGCACCCCGGCGATCTGGATGCGCTCGATACCACGTTGCGCTTCAATAATTCGATCACCTATACATCGGCAAGCTTCGCGGGCCTCGTGTTCTGCGCGCAGTACGGCCTGGGCGGCACGCCCGGCAGCGTCACCAACGGCAGCAATCTCAGCGCGGCAACGCGCTACGACTATCAGGACTTTTCGGCAGCCGTGGGCTACGTCAAGCTCAAGAACATCACGACGAGCCCGTCGCTCGGCACCTTCGCGGACAACTCGCCGGTCAACAGCGGCTACGCGAGTGCCAACAGCGTGCAGATGGTGGCCGCGGCCGCGCGCTACACCTTCAGCCGCCTGATGGTGGGGCTGAACTATTCGAACGTTCAGTACGCGCCCGGTTCGCATTCGCTCTTCGAGAGCGAGGCCGTGTTCAACACGTATGGCGCCATTGCGACGTACCAGTTCACGCCGGCCGTGTACGCCGGCATCGGCTACAGCTATACGCGCGCCAGCAAGGCCAACGGCATCGACGATCCGGCCCGGTACCACCAGGTTTCGCTGGAGCAGACCTGCAGCGTGTCGAAGCGGACCACGTTCTATGCGATCGAGGGCTATCAGCACGCGAGCGGCAAGTCGCTCGTCGCCTCGGGCTCGGGGACGACGATTGCCGACGCCGTGGCCGTGGTCGGCGACTCGCAGAACACCACGCCCTCGTCGGGGCCCTCGCAGTTCGTCGGCATGGTCGGCATTCGCCATGCGTTCTGATCGGGGCAGGCCGGCGCCTGGCGGCTCAGGCCCCGCAGTTGCCGGATGAATCCCCGCGGGGACTCGTCCGACAACGTATAATTAGAGGCTAAACGACTAGCCCGCCAAGGAGGGTTCGATGGCAGAGCCGCTTGCCACGCCCACGTCCATCCCCACGCCGCTGCCCAGCCGCACCCGCAATCTCGCCGAACAGGTGGTGGCCTGGGTCAACGAGCAGATCGCCACGCGCTCGCTCAAGCCGGGCGACAAGCTGCCAACCGAAAGCAGCCTGATGTCCCTGCTCGGCGTGAGCCGCACGGTGGTCCGCGAGGCCATTTCGCGCCTGCAGGCCATGTCCGTCATCGAGACGCGTCACGGCATCGGCAGCTTCGTGCTCGAACCGCGCCGCGAACCGTTCGACATCGCGGTCGTGCCGGCCAGCACGTTGAGCGACGTGCTTTCGGTGCTCGAACTGCGCATCAGTCTGGAAACGGAATGTGCGGGCCTCGCGGCCCAGCGCGCAAGCGAGCGCGATCTGGCGAGCATTCGCGGCGCGCTCGAAGCGATCGGCGAGGCCACGCGCACGGGCGGCGACAGCGCCGCCGCCGACCTGCAGTTCCATGTTGCGGTGGCGCGGGCAACGGGCAATCGCTACTTCGTCGATATCCTCACGCAGATGGGCGCGGCGCTGATTCCGCGGCACCGCATCGATTCGGCGGGTATCGCGAAGACGGACCCGCAGGCGTATGCGGAACTCGTGAACCGCGAGCACGAAAGCATCTTCGACGCGATTGCGCGGCACGATCCCGAAGGTGCGCGCGCGGCAATGCGCATGCATCTGTCGAGCAGCCGCGAGCGGTTGAGGCGCGCGGCCGCGGCTGCGGGGGAACAGGGCCGTGTTTGAGTGCAGGTGGGGCGGAACACAGCCCGTGTTTGATCGATCGATGGCAAACTTCACTGCTTAACGCGTTGCCAGGGGAAGAACTCATGCGCCCGTCCGTTGCCCTTGATTTGAAGCGAAATGCCATCCGCGAAGCCGCGAGCCGGTTTCGCACGGCGAATCCACGCATCTTCGGTTCGGTGTTGCGCGGGACGGATCAAGACGGCAGCGACCTCGATTTGCTGGTCGATGCGTTGCCTGGCGCGACGCTATTCGATCTGGGGGGGCTGCAGGACGAATTGGAGTCGTTGCTCGGCGTCCACGTCGATCTGCTGACCCCGGCCGATCTACCGCCGAAATTCCGCGCGAGGGTGCTGGCGGAGGCGCAACCGGTATGAACGAAAACCGGTTGTCCGATTACCTGGATCACATACGGCAGGCTGCGATGGACGCATGCGGCTTCATTGGCGGCATGGTCAAGGATGATTTTCTGCAGGACAAGCGTACGCAACGAGCGGTCGTCATGAGTCTCCTCATCATTGGCGAGGCGGCCACGAAAGTGATGGACGGTTACGCCGATTTCACGAAAGCTCATCCCGAAGTGCCTTGGCGCAGCATGCGTGGCATGCGCAATCGCATCGCCCATGGCTACTTCGATATCAAATTTGACGAGCTCGTGACAGAAGCAACTTTCTTGTCTACCGGCGGCTCTTATTGATCCCGTTGGACGAGCTTTGCACACCATGAAAAACGGCCGCTCACACGGCCGCTTTTCATTCACCCCTGCACCATCTCCCCATCCCGGCGCCGCCACAGTTTGAGCGGATTGCTTTCTGCAAGCGCCTCCGGCAGCAGCCCGGCCGGGAAGTCCTGATAACAGACCGGGCGCAGGAAGCGTTCGATCGCTGCCGTGCCGACCGAGGTTGCGCGGCTATCGGAGGTTGCGGGATACGGGCCGCCGTGCACCATCGCGTGCGTTACTTCCACGCCGGTCGGAAAGCCGTTCACGAGCAGGCGTCCGGCCTTGCGCTCCAGAATCGGCACGAGCTTCTTCGCAACCGGCAGGTCGTCTCCGTCCATCTGGATCGTCGCCGTGAGTTGCCCCGCGAAATGCGCGGCGACCGCGAGCAACTCGTTTTCGTCGCGGCAACGCACGATGGTGGAAGCGGGCCCGAACACCTCGTCCTCCAGGGCCGGCTGCGCAAAGAACGCTTGCGCGCCCGTCGAGAAGAGCGCCGCACGCGCCTGGGTCGGGCCGCTCGTGGCCTCGCCGTGCGCGAGCGCATCGACGCCTTCCGTCCCGGCCAGTCTTTCCGTGCCTTGTTCATAGGCCGTGTAGATACCCGCGGTCAGCATCGTCTGGGCGGCCTTGCCGGAGAGCGCCGCTGCGGCCGAATCGGCGAAGCGCGTGAGCGCCACGCTGTCGATGCCGATCACGAGGCCAGGATTGGTGCAGAACTGCCCGGCACCCAGCACGAGCGAGTCCACAAAACCCTGCGCAATCGATGCGCCGCGCGCCGCGAGCGCCGCCGGCAGCACGAAAACCGGATTGATGCTGCTCATCTCCGCATAGACGGGAATCGGTTCGGGCCGGCTCGCGGCGATGCGCATGAGCGCGGTGCCGCCGGCGCGCGAGCCCGTGAAGCCCACGGCCTTGATGGCCGGATGGGCGACGAGCGCTTCGCCCACGCTGCGCCCGGCGCCGACCACCAGCGAGAACACGCCTTCCGGCAGTCCCATCTCCCGCACGGTTTGCTGGATCACGCGGCCGACCATTTCGGACGTGCCGAGGTGCGCGCTATGCGCCTTGACCACCACCGGGCAGCCGGCGGCGAGTGCCGCGGCCGTATCGCCGCCCGCGACGGAAAACGCGAGCGGGAAATTGCTCGCGCCGAACACGGCGACGGGACCGACCGCAATCTTCTGCATGCGCAGGTCGGAGCGGGGCAGGGGCTTGCGCCCGGGCAGTGCCGAATCGAGCGTTGCGGCGAGCCAGAGGCCCTTGCGCACTTCCTCGGCGAAGAGCTTCAACTGGCCGGTCGTGCGGCCGCGCTCGCCTTCGAGGCGCGCTTTGGGCAGGCCGGTTTCCTGGCGCGCCCGCTCGATCAGCGTGTCGCCCAGCGCATGGATGCCTTGCGCGATGCGTTCGAGGAATTCGGCGCGCACGGCAAGCGGGAGGGCGCGGTAGGCGTCGAAGGCCTGTTCGGCCAGTGCGCACGCTGCGGCAACGTCCTCTGTCGTGCCGCCGTTGAACGCCGGAGCGGGGATTTCCGTGCCGGTGGCGGGGTTGAATACGCGCAGAGGCGCCTGCGTGCCGCGCACGGCGCGGCCTCCGATCAGCAATTCACCGCTAATTTCCATGTCTGCTCCGGGTTCAATACCGCGTTAAGCGTAGGTTGTCGTACAACATGATGTGGCTGGCAGATGCTGGGTCTGCGCAGAAGGGGAGTTGCAGCTTATCACGGCATCAGATTTGTGTTAAGACGTCGTATGACTGTGTTATGCGCATAAATATTTTTGTTGAGATAGCTCGCCGTGCCTGTCGGATCGCTGAAACAGGGGAAATTCCACGCGTCGTTTCTCGTGGGTCGAGTATTTGTTGCGCTGTATATCATATGATGTCGTATGAATATGGGATGCGCGTCGACCACCGGGATATATTGCGTGTACCGGGTTCGGCAACATGCAGGGTAAACACGATATTGGATCAAGTCATACGACGACGTATGATGTTATCGGACGACGTACCACGTCCAACCGCTTCGCAAAGGCCAGGAGTCAGGCGCCAACGCCCAGACTCCGGCAGAGAATGGAGACAACTTCGATGTCCGCTTCCAACACCCGCAGTGACGACGCGCTCGATTCGGCCAGCGCCAAGGTCATGCGCCACGTGATGCCACTCTTCCTCATCATGTTCATCGCGAACTACATCGACCGCGTGAACGTGGGCTTCGTCAACTCGTACATGCAGACCGACCTGGGGCTTTCGGCCGCGGCGTACGGCCTCGGCAGCGGACTCTTCTTCATCGGCTATGCGATTTTCGAAGTGCCGTCCAACATCCTCATGCAGAAGTACGGCGCGCGCATCTGGCTCACGCGCATCATGGGCACGTGGGGTATCGTCGCGGCCGCCATGGCGTTCGTTCACAACGACACGTCGTTCTACGTGCTGCGCTTTCTGCTGGGCGTTGCGGAAGCCGGCTTCTTTCCCGGCGTGGTGTTCTATTTCGCACAGTGGCTGCCGCAGAAGGAGCGGGGCAAGGCGGCGGCGATCTTCCTCGCCGGGTCGGCTTTCGCCTCGGTGCTGTCCGGTCCCATAACGGGCGGCCTGCTTTCCGTGCGCGGGTTCGGGCTGGCCGGCTGGCAGTGGATGTTCCTGATCGAGGGCGCGTTCTCCGTCGTGCTGTGCGGCGTGAGCTGGCTGCTGCTCAAGTCGCGCATTCGCGACGCGCACTGGCTGAACCGCGACGAGCAGGCCGCACTCGAAAACTATCTCGCGCGCGAGCAGGACGAGCGCGAAGCGATCACGGGCCGCCACGTGCCGGCCACGCGACTGCTCAAGGATCCGCAGATCGTGCTGTTCTGCTTCCTGTACTTCGCGATCCAGCTCACGATTTACGCGGCAACGTTCTGGCTGCCGACCATCATCCGCAAGATGGGCGGCCTGACCGACTTCCAGGTCGGGCTCTACAACACGGTGCCCTGGCTCATTGCGATCGTCGCCATGTATTGTTTCGCACTGCTTTCGGCCCGCTGGCGCTTTCAGCAGGGGTGGCTTGCCCTCGCGCTGGTGATTGCGGCGTGCGGCCTGTTCGCTTCCACGTCGTCGAACCCGGTGTTCTCGTTCGTCGCCATCTGTTTTTCGGCCATCGGCTTCAAGGCGGCTGCGTCGCTGTTCTGGCCGCTTCCGCAGGCCTATCTGGATACGCGCGTGGCCGCCGGCGTGATCGCGCTCATCAACTCCATCGGCAACCTGGGCGGCTTCTTTGCCCCGGCGACGTTCGGCTATCTCCAGCAGCATACCGGTTCCATCACGGGTGGCCTGTATGGCCTGGGCGTGACATCGCTGATCGCCGCCGCCGCGAGTTTCCTCGCGCGCCACCGTCCTACGCGCGGCACCTTCGGCACGGACCCGGTTCAGGGCCGTGCACGCTGAGACTTCTGCCATCATGAACAGCACGACGCCCCACTGCTTTGTCTATGTATCGAACGCGATCGACGGGGAGATTGCCGTCTTCCGCCTCGACACCGCGACCGGAGAGCTTGTGCCGCACGCGCGTTGCAAGGCCGGCGACAACGTCATGCCGATGGTGCTCGCACCAAGCCGGCAGCACCTTTATGCCGCGACGCGAGGCAAGGTGCGTCACATCCTCACGTGGTCGATCGACGCCCAGACCGGCGATCTTGTGCCGGCCGCCAGGGCGCCGATCGAATCGAGTCTCGCGTATCTGACCATCGATCCTTCGGAGCGTTTTTTCGTGGGCGCTTCGTATGGCGAGCACCGGGTGAGCCTCTATCCCGCGGACCACATTGCAGCCGGAGACGGCGAGCCTGTCCAGGTCGTCGACGGCATCGAGCACGCGCACGCCGCCGTGATCTCGCCCGATGGGCGCTTCGTTTATGTGACCTCGCTCGGCGGCGATACCGTGCATGTTTTCGCGCTTCATCGCGAGGGGCAGGGACGGCTCGAGGCCATTGGCGCGATCCGGCTCGACGCAGGCTTCGGCCCGCGACATCTGCGCCTGTCTCCCGCGGGCGACGTGCTCTACGTGCTGAGCGAACTGCGCGCCGTCGTCGCGGTGTTGCGGCGGGACGCCGCGAACGGGCGCCTCGCTTTGCAAGTGGTGTCGGCGCGTCCTCCCGTGCTGGCTCATTTGCGCGACGGTGTGGTGCGCCCGAACGCGAGCCATCCCGTGCAGCCCGATCCGGCGATGCTGGCCACGCTCGTCTGGGCCGCCGACCTCCAGCTCACGCCCAATGGCCGCTTCCTCTATGGCTCCGAGCGCACGTCGAGCCGCCTCATCGCCTGGCGCGTGCGCGAGGACGGCGCGCTCGACTACGCGGGTTGCATCGATACCGAGGCGCAGCCGCGCGGTTTTCGCATCGACCCGTCGGGTCGCTTCCTCGTGGCTTGCGGCGAGAAGTCGCCCTACGTTTCCGTCTATTCGATCGACGCCCGCTCAGGCGCATTGTCGCCGGTCTCGCGCTGCGAAGGCGGACGCGGCGCGAACTGGGTCGAAATCGTCACGCCGCGCGATGCTGTGTCGAGCGGCATTCAGTCTTAGGCATTCGGGCGCCTCTGGCGCCTACTTTTACAGGTACCCCGCTCATGTCCCATTCCCACGTTCAACCGAACGCCACGCCCACCGTTACCGAACTGCGCGTCGTGCCGGTGGCCGGCCGCGACAGCATGCTGCTGAACCTGAGCGGCGCGCACGGCCCGTTCTTCACGCGCAATGTCGTCATCCTGCGCGATAGCGCGGGCAACACCGGCATCGGTGAAGTGCCGGGCGGCGAGGCCATCCGCAAGACCATCGACGATGCGCGCGCGTTCGTGGTGGGGCAGTCGATCGGCAATCTTCAGGCAGTCCTGAATACCGTGCGCAAGCAGTTCGCCGATCGCGACTCGGGCGGACGCGGCCTGCAGACCTTCGATCTGCGCACGACGATCCATGCGGTGACGGCGCTGGAGGCCGCGCTGCTCGACCTGCTGGGGCAGCACCTGGGCGTGCCGGTAGCGGCGCTGCTCGGCGAGGGGCAGCAGCGCGACGAGGTGGAGATGCTGGGCTACCTCTTCTTCATCGGCGAGCGCAAGAAAACCGGTCTGCCCTACGCGAGCGGCGCAGAGGGCCGCGATGCCTGGGAGCGCCTGCGCACCGAGGAGGCCATGACGCCGGAAGCGGTGGTGCGTCTCGCGGAAGCGGCGCAGGCCCGCTATGGTTTCAACGATTTCAAGCTCAAGGGCGGCGTGCTGGCGGGCGACGCCGAAATGGAAGCGGTCACGGCGCTGGCCGAACGCTTTCCCGAAGCGCGCGTGACGCTGGACCCGAACGGCGCCTGGTCGCTGGCCGAAGCGGTGCGGCTGTGCCGCGACAAGCACGACGTGCTGGCCTACGCGGAAGACCCCTGCGGCGCCGAGAACGGCTATTCGGGCCGCGAGGTGATGGCGGAGTTCCGCCGCGCGACCGGCTTGCCGACGGCCACCAACATGATCGCCACCGACTGGCGCCAGATGGGCCACGCGATCCAGCTTCAATCGGTCGATATTCCGCTGGCCGATCCGCACTTCTGGACCATGCAGGGCTCGGTGCGCGTGGCGCAGATGTGCAACGACTGGGGCCTGACCTGGGGCTCGCATTCGAACAATCATTTCGACATTTCGCTCGCGATGTTCACGCACGTGGCCGCCGCTGCGCCGGGGAAAATCACGGCCATCGACACGCACTGGATCTGGCAGGACGGCCAGCGCCTCACGCGCGACCCGCTCCAGATCGTGGGGGGCAAGGTCAAGGTGCCGGCGCGCCCCGGTCTTGGCATCGAGATCGACATGGACGCGCTGGAGAAGGCCCACGCGCTCTACCAGCAGCATGGCCTGGGCGCGCGCGACGACGCCGTGGCCATGCAATACCTGATCCCCAACTGGAAATTCGACAACAAGCGCCCGTGCCTCGTGCGCTGAGCGCAGCCCAATTCCCCTATTCATTCATTCAAGACTCCTTACGGAAAACCGACCATGACCACGCCGCAAGAACTCAAATCCATCATTTCCGAAGGTCTGCTGTCCTTCCCTGTCACCGACTTCGACGCGCAAGGCGACTTTCGTGCCGACACCTATGCCGCACGCCTCGAATGGCTCGCGCCGTATGGCGCGAGCGCACTGTTTGCCGCAGGCGGCACGGGCGAATTCTTCTCGCTCACGAAAAGCGAATACTCGAACGTGATCCAGACGGCCACCGAAACCTGCAAGGGCAAGGTGCCCATTCTTGCCGGCGCGGGCGGCCCGACGCGCGTTGCGATCGAGTATGCGCAGGAAGCGGAGCGCAAGGGCGCGCAGGGCATTCTGCTGATGCCGCACTACCTGACCGAAGCCTCGCAGGAAGGCATTGCCGCGCACGCCGAGCAGGTGTGCCGCGCGGTGCCGCGCATGGGCGTGATCATCTATAACCGCGCGAATTCGAAGCTCAGCGCCGACATGCTGGAGCAACTGGCGGACCGTTGCCCGAACCTGATCGGCTTCAAGGACGGCGTGGGCGAGATCGAAGCGATGGTGACGATCCGCCGCCGCCTGGGCGAGCGCTTCGCCTATCTCGGCGGCCTGCCCACGGCGGAAGTGTATGCGGCGGCGTACAAGGCGCTGGGCGTGCCAGTGTATTCGTCGGCGGTGTTCAACTTCATTCCGAAGACGGCGATGGAGTTTTACCGCGCCATCGCCGCCGACGACCACGCGACGGTGGGCCGCCTCATCGACACGTTCTTCCTGCCGTACCTGAAGATCCGCAATCGCCGCCAGGGCTACGCGGTGAGCATCGTGAAGGCGGGCGCGAAGCTCGTGGGCCGCGACGCGGGCCCCGTGCGTGCGCCGCTCACCGACCTCACGGAAGAAGAGTTCGGGCAACTGGACGCACTGATCCGCAAGCTTGGCGCGCAGTAAGTCTCGTTTGGCGTGCGGCGCGCGACGTTAGATCTGTTCGCGCTGAAAGTCCACCGAGGTCAGCGCGCGCGAGGCGTACTCGCCATCAGGCGCGTTGTCGAAGCCGGCCACCGAAACGCCCTGCGGTAGCCGGAAGCCGGGTTCGCGCGCCGCCTTGACGAGGCCGGGCGCCATCAGGTCGTTCGAAGCGAAACGGCGGCGCGTGCACGAGCAGGCATCGGAGCGGCAGGCGGTGCAGCACGAGCCCGGGCAGTTCGAACGGACTGCCGCGTACGCGCGCGCGGGCTACTTCAACATGGGCTACACGTTCGAGATGTTTCCGCTCGTGGGCGATCTGCGGCCGTATTGAACTTCGCACCCCATCCCGCCGTGGCTCAGTGAGGCCGGGCTCCCTCGGGCTCCTCTTGCGCGCTCGTCTGGCCCAGCGTTTCGGCGGCGCGGAACTCGCTGGGCGGCACGCCCAGTTCGCGCCGGAACATGTCGCTGAAGCTGCTGGGCAGATAGCCCAGTTTGCGCGCGACGGTACTCACCGGCTGCCCTTCGGCGAGCCGCGACACCGCAATCGCCAGTTGCACCTGGCGGCGCCATTCCGCAAAGCCCATTCCCAGTTCGCGCGTGAAAAGGCGCGCGAGCGTGCGCACGCTAGCGCCCACGTTGGCCGCGTGCTGCTCGAAGCCAATATCGACAGAAGGGTTGGCGATTACTGCGCGGCACAGCATGTCGAGCCGCCGGTCCGAGGCGTCGGGCAGCGGAATGCGCAGCGCGTAACGCGGCGCATGCGCGAGTTCCATCGCGGCGAGGCGGTACGCGGTTTCGAGCCACGCGTCGTCGCTCTCCTGCTCGCGCTCGGCAATGGTCTTGACGAGCTCGCGCAAGAGCCCGTTGATCTCGAACACTTCGCACTGCGTACTGAGGTGATGAATGTCCGCGCCGTGCAGGTAGAGGTTGCGCATTTCGACCGCGCTCATCATATGGATGGCGTGCCGGGTGCCCGGCGGCAGCCACACCGCCCGCTGCGGCGGGACCACCAGCGCCTCGCGCTCCACTTCCACCCACATCACGCCCGCCACGGCGTAGAGCACTTGCGCCCACGTGTGCGCATGCGGCTCGATATGCAGCCCGCGCGGATAGCACCGGGCCAGCGAGCGCCCGCGCCCGGGTTCGTCGTCGAGCGGGGGCGGCGCGGCTTGCGTCATGGCTGGGCCTGGGCGGCGCGTTCGGTCGAAGCGAGTTGCAGCACCGCATCGCGCTTTTCGAGCAGATGGTGCCGCAGGATGGCGGACAACCGCTTGCCGTCGCGTGCGTCGAGGGCTTCGAGCATCGCTTCGTGGTCGTCGATCGCGCGGTCCCACTTGGCGAGCTGATAGTTCGAGCGAAAGCGCAGCGCCTGGAGCCGCCGGTTGATCGACACATAAACCTGGCGCAGGGCCGGATTGCGCGCCGCTTCGTTGATACGGTCGTGAATGGCCTGATTGCGGCTGTAGTAGCCCGCAAGGTCGTTCTGCGCGCGGCACGCGAGCATGGCGTAGTGCAGCGACTTGATTTCGGCGATCTCGGCCGGCGTGATGCGCTCGCACGCGAGTTCGCCCGAGAACGCTTCCAGGCCGCTCATCAGTTCGAACATCTCGCGGATCTCGGCTTCCGACATTTTCGCCACGGTGGCGCCGCGGTTCGGCGAGATCTCGATCAGCCCCTCGTGCGCGAGCACCTTGAGCGCCTCGCGCAGCGGCGTGCGCGAAATGCCCAGCGTTTCGCACAGTTCGCGTTCGTTGAGTTTCTTGCCCGGTTCGAGCACGCCTTCCACGATAAAGCCGCGCAGGTGATCGACCACGGTGTCGTGCAGGCGCTGGCGCTCGACTTTGGGAAGGAGCGGCGCTACGGTCTTGCCGTCGTCAAAAGCGGTGTTTTGCATACAAAAGACTCTTGATCGAATTCGCATCATTCTAATCCATGACGCAGAAAACGGCGAAGCACAGGGTTAACGCCATGCGGAATCCGCTTGGAGCGGCGGTGATTTCCGGTCTATAGTTTTTTGCATGCAAAATTCAAACGGAGAGGAACCGATGCTGAAACTCGACTTTCACCCCGCCGGACGCCACTTCCTGCAGATTCCCGGGCCCAGCCCGGTGCCGGATCGCATCCTGCGCGCCATGAGCTATCCCACCATCGACCATCGCGGCCCGGAGTTCGGCGCGCTGGGGTTGAAGGTGCTGGAGGGCATCAAGCGAATCTTCAAGACCCAGGAGCCCGTGGTCATTTACCCGGCCTCGGGCACGGGCGCCTGGGAAGCCGCGCTGTCCAACACGCTGAGCCCGGGCGACACGGTGCTGATGTACGAAACCGGACACTTCGCCACGCTCTGGAAGAAGATGGCCGAAAGTCTCGGACTCAAGCCGGAATTCCTGGGACTGCCTGGCATCGAGGGCTGGCGGCGCGGAGTGCAGGCCGACCTGATCGAGGCACGGCTGCGCGCCGATACGCAACATGCCATCAAGGCCGTGTGCGTCGTGCATAACGAAACCTCCACGGGCGTTACGTCGGATATCGCCGCCGTGCGCCGCGCGATCGACGCGGCCGGCCACCCGGCGCTGTTCCTCGTCGATACGATTTCGGGCCTCGCGAGCGCCGACTACCGCCACGACGAATGGGGCGTGGACGTGACGGTCTCCGGTTCGCAGAAGGGCTTGATGTTGCCGCCGGGCATCAGCTTCAATGCGGTCTCTCAGAAGGCACGCGCCGCGAGCCGGCAGGCGAAGCTGCCGCGCAGCTTCTGGGGCTGGGACGAGATCATCGAAATGAACCGCACCGGCTACTGGCCGTACACGCCCAATACGAACCTGCTGTACGGTCTGGTCGAAGCGCTCGACATGATCGAGGGCGAGGGCCTGGAGAACGTGTTTGCGCGCCACCAGCGCCTGGCCGAAGCGTGCCGCCGTGCGGTGCGCGCCTGGGGGCTTGAGATCCAGTGTGCGGACCCGGCCGTCTACAGCCCGGTGCTGACCGGCGTGATGATGCCTGAGGGAGTGGATGCCGACTCGGTGCGCAAGATTATCTACGAGCGCTTCGACATGTCGCTCGGCACCGGGCTCGGCAAGATGAAGGGGCGCATGTTCCGCATCGGCCACCTGGGCGACTGCAACGATCTCACGCTGATGGCAACGCTCGCGGGCTGCGAAATGGGCCTGCAACTGGCAGGGGTGCCGATTGCGGCGAGCGGTCTGCCCGAGGCGATGGCGTGGCTCATGGAGCGCTCGGTGGCGGCGCCGTTGAAGGCGGCGGCATGAGCTGACACTGCGCAGGGCGAATACCAGCGAAACCCATCTCACGCGCTTCGCAGCACACAGGAGGCGCACCCCAGGCTGCGCGGGCATGCCGTTCCCGGCAAGACGGGCGGCCCGCAGGCCATACAGGAAGGAGGCGCGGGCCTGTATGCGAGGTCCCGCCCGGCGCGGTGCGCTCCGCGTGGAGCAGCACGCGCCCAATCGGAGAGAGACGATGAAACGGCTTCGACTAACCAGTGCGACGAGCGTCGTGCTGATCATGCTGTGCGTCATGTACTTCATCACCTACCTCGACCGCGTGAACGTCAGCACGGCGGCGGCGGGGTTCGGCAAGGAGTTCGGCCTCTCGAACACGCAGATCGGTCTCGTGTTCTCTGCCTTTGCTTATCCGTATCTCGTGTTTCAGGTGAGCGGCGGCTGGGTGAGCGACCGCTTCGGCGCCAAGCGCACGCTGCTCTTCTGCGGCGGCCTTTGGGCCGTGGCCACGATGCTCACCGGCTTCGCCACGGGCCTGGTTTCGCTGCTCGTTGCGCGGCTTCTGCTGGGGCTCGGCGAGGGCGCGACGTTTCCGGCCGCCACTGCCGCGATGTCGCGCTGGGTCGCGAAAGAGCGCCGCGGCTTCGCGCAGGGCATCACGCACGCGGCGGCGCGCGTGGGCAACGCCGTGGCGCCGGGTGTGATCGTGCTGGTCATGACGGCGTGGGGCTGGCGCACTTCGTTCTATATCTGCGGTGCCATCAGCCTCGTGTGGGTGGCCGTCTGGCATCTCACGTTCGCCGAGCATCCGCAGGATCATCGTCGCATCACCGAGGCCGAACTCGCCATCTTGCCGCCGCCCAAGCCCAAGGCGGCCAAGGTGCCCTGGGGTCCGCTGCTGCGCCGTATGGCGCCCGTGACGATCGTGTACTTCTGCTATGGCTGGACGCTGTGGCTCTTTCTGAGCTGGATTCCGCAGTACTTCCTCCACAGCCAGCATCTCGATCTGCGCAAGTCGGCGGTGTTCGCTTCCGCCGTGTTCTTCGCGGGCGTGATAGGCGATACGCTCGGCGGCGTCGTGACCGACTGGCTCTACGAGCGCACCCGCAACCTCAACCGGGCGCGCAGCATCATGGTGTCGGTGTGCATGTTCTTCACGCTCGTCTCGCTCGTGCCGCTCATGTTCACGCACGAACTGTACCTGTGCCTGTTGTGTCTTTCGGCGGGGTTCTTCTTCTCGGAGATGACCATCGGGCCGATGTGGGCGATTCCCATGGACATCGCGCCGCAATACTCCGGCACGGCCAGCGGCATCATGAACACCGGGTCCGCGCTTGCGGCGATCATCTCGCCCGTTCTCTCCGGATTCCTGATCGATTCGACCGGGAACTGGCAGTTACCCTTTGTCGGCAGCATGGTGCTGATGGGGCTGGGCGTGGTGCTCGCCTTTCGCATGCGCCCCGGCGTGCGCTTCGAAACGGATGCGGCGGCGGGCGACGTTGCCGCTACGCATCAGCGGGCCTGAAGCGGCACGCTATCGGCGCACCCTCGAGTCACGAAATCCTCTGCTTACCCCGTCATGACCCAATCGACCTCCAGTCTGCTCGTCAAGCCGGTTCATCTCGTGCCGTCGGCCGCGCACAGCGGCTCCCCGCTGGCGCGCCGCCTGCGCGGGGCGCTGCGCGGCGACGTACTGTTCGACGCCGCAAGCCGCGGCCGCTACGCCACCGACGCCTCGATCTACCAGATCGTGCCGGTGGGTGTGGTGGTGCCGCGCGACCAGGACGACCTGCGCGCGGCACTGGATGTCGCGCGCAGCGAACATGCCGCGGTCCTGGCGCGCGGCGCGGGCACGAGCCAGTGCGGACAGACCGTGGGCGAAGCGCTCGTGATCGACACCAGCCGGTGGCTGAACCGTGTGATCGATTTCGACGCGAACGCGTGCACCGTGACGGTCGAGCCTGGCATGGTGCTCGATCATCTGAACGCGTGGCTCAAGCCGCATGGCCTGTGGTTTCCGGTAGACGTCTCCACCGCCGCGCAGTGCACGATAGGCGGCATGGCGGGCAATAACTCGTGCGGTTCGCGCTCGATCGAGTACGGCAACATGGTGCACAACGTGCAGGCCATCGACGCGATTCTCGCCGACGGCACCGACGCGCGCTTCCAGTCGCTCAAGCTCCCGCAGCCAGGCGGCAACGCGCGTTTGGCGCAGATCGTGGAGGGCGTGACGCGCATCGCGCAACGCGAACGCACCGAGATTGCCGAGCGCATGCCAAAGGTGCTGCGGCGCGTGGCGGGCTACAACATCGACCTGTTCGACTGCCAGAACCCGCTGGCCTATACCGACGACGGCTCCGCCAATCTCGCCCACCTGCTGGTGGGATCGGAGGGCACGCTCGCGTTCAGCCGCCAGATCACTCTCAAGCTGGCGCCGCTGCCGACGCATCGCACGCTCGGCGTGATCAGCTTTCCTACGTTCTACCAGGCGATGGACTTTACGCAGCACATCGTCAAGCTGAAGCCCGCGGCGGTGGAACTGGTCGATCGCACGATGATCGAGCTCGCGCTCGGCAATCCGGCGTTTGCGCCCGTGATCGGCAAGGCGCTGGTGGGGCGCCCCGACGCGATTCTTCTGGTCGAGTTTGCGGGCGAGGAGCGCGGCGAGCAGCTACGGCGCCTCGAACAACTGGACGAACTGATGGGCGACCTGGGTTTGCCGGGCGCCGTGGTGCAGATGCCCGGCGCGGCAGAGCAGAAGGCGCTGTGGGACGTGCGCAAGGCGGGCCTCAACATCATGATGAGCATGAAGGGCGACGGCAAGCCCGTGTCGTTCATCGAGGACTGTGCGGTGCCGCTAGAGCATCTGGCGCAGTACACGCAGCGTTTGACCGAGGTGTTCCATCGGCACGATACGGAGGGCACGTGGTACGCCCATGCGAGCGTGGGGACGCTGCACGTGCGCCCGATTCTGGACATGCGCCGCAACGGTGCAGCGAAGATGCGCGCCATTGCGGAAGAAGCGGCGGCGCTCGTGCGCGAATACAAAGGCGCCTATTCGGGCGAGCACGGCGATGGCCTGTGCCGCGGGGAATGGGTGGCGTGGCAGTACGGCCCGCGTATTAACGAAGCGTTTCGCGAGATCAAGCGGCTCTTCGACCCGGACAACCGCTTCAATCCCGACAAGATCGTGAACCCGCCGAAGATGGACGATGCACGCAACTTCCGCTTCGCACCGGGCTACCGCGAGCGCGCGATGACGCCGGCGCTCGACTGGTCCGCCTGGAACGTGGTGCGCGATCCGCTCACCGGCGCGGAGCAGGCACCGGGCAGCGGCGGCGACCTGAGCGCGGGCCTCGCGAAGGCCGTGGAAATGTGCAACAACAACGGCCATTGCCGCAAGTTCGATGCGGGAACGATGTGCCCGAGCTATCGCGTGACGAAAGACGAGCAGCATGTCACGCGCGGACGTTCCAATACGTTGCGCCTTGCGATCTCCGGGCAGTTGGGCGGCGAAGAGGGCCTTGCCAGCGACGACGTGAAGGCAACGCTCGACCTGTGCGTCTCGTGCAAGGGCTGCCGGCGCGAATGCCCGACGGGCGTGGACATGGCGAAGTTCAAGATCGAAGCGCGCGCGGCGAGGGCGGCGAAGCACGGGCTGGGTCTGCGCGAAAAGCTGATCGCCTTCATGCCGCGTTACGCGGCGCAGGCGGCGCGCTTTGGCGGACTGCTTGCGGCAGCGGAGCGTATGCCGCTGCTCGGCGCCTGGGGCAAGCGCGCGCTGGGATTCGCACCGCAACGCTCGATGCCGCGCTTTCATGGCGGGTTCCTGCAGGGCGCGTCGAGCCGGGCCGGGCAGGACGGTCGCGAAGTGATGTTGTTCGTCGATACGTTCAACAACGCCATGGAGCCGGAAAACGCCCGCGCCGCCCAGCAGGTGCTGGAGGCGGCGGGCTACCGCGTTCACTTCAACGCGCGCGCGGGCGAACGTCCGCTTTGTTGCGGTCGCACCTTTCTTGCAGCGGGTCTCGTGGACGAGGCGAAACGCGAGGCACGGCGTCTGCTCGATACGCTCATGCCTTATGTCGAGCGCGGCGTGGCGATTGTGGGCCTCGAACCTTCCTGCCTGCTGACGATGCGCGACGAGTTCCTGCAGTACGGATACGGCGACGAAGCGCGCGCGCTTGCCGGAGCGGCCCTGCTTTTCGAGGAATTTCTCGTGCGCGAGCAGAAGGCCGGGCGGCTTGCGTTGCCGCTCAAGCCGCTCGATACGAACCGGGCGTGGCTGCACGGTCATTGCCATCAGAAGGCGTTCGATGCGCTGCGCCCCGTGCAGGCGGTGCTGCAGTGGATACCGGGCCTCGAAGTGAAGACGATCGAATCGTCGTGCTGCGGGATGGCGGGCAGTTTCGGCTACGAAGCGGAGCATTACGAAACGTCGAAGGCCATGGCGGAGCTTTCGCTCTTGCCTGCGCTGCGGGAGGCCATGCCGGGCGACCTGGTGGTGGCGGACGGCACGAGTTGTCGTCACCAGATTCACGACGGCGTGCAGTTGGAGGCGCTGCACGTGGCGCGTGTACTGGCGATGTCGCTGGCAGGCCGGCACGAGGCGTAGCGGGGCGGCGTGCCGTTTTGCAGCGCACCACACAAGCGGGTAATATGAGGCGATTCTCAGGTCATTGCCGCGCCTCTCATGTCCGCACCCATGAACGCACCTGCTCGCACAGCCGACCCAGCCGCCCACGACGACGGCCCCGTGGGCATCTATACCCGTTCGGCGGGCAGCGCGCGCGAATGGTGGCGCGTCTCGCTCTCCGAGCGCGCGAACATGTACCGCATCGAGCACGCCCACGGTGAAGACGGGGAGGTGGACGTCGATACGGTCGTCGATCTCGACAACCTCGAAGCGAAGCTGCTGAAGTGGCGTCGCGAAGGCTTCGTTTCCGAGGCCGGCCGAGAAGACGAAGAGCGCGCCGCGCGCGCCGGCAGCGCGTTCGTGACCGAACTGCGCCTCGCCAGTGCGCGTTCGCGTGCTGCGCGTGCGAGCGCGGCGCCCGCGCATGAGGGCGATCGGCAGGCAACGGCACGCACGGTGCGCATCGGCGGCGTCGAACTCCCGCCCGGTCATCAGGATACCTTAGTGCCGCGCCTGAACGAGGCGTACCTCTTTACGGAACGTCAGGACGATATCCTGCAGGATATCGTCGAAAACCGCCGCATCATGCTGATC
The DNA here is from genome assembly GCF_000685035.1 of Paraburkholderia ferrariae NBRC 106233. Classification (GTDB taxonomy): domain Bacteria; phylum Pseudomonadota; class Gammaproteobacteria; order Burkholderiales; family Burkholderiaceae; genus Paraburkholderia; species Paraburkholderia ferrariae. Next base: position 287,318 of record NZ_BAYB01000009.1, on the reverse strand, counting down.
GGCCACACGGGTTCGGGCAAGACGAGCTTCATCGAACAGGTGGCGGCGCGCACGCGCAACGGCGTGCTGCGCGCGAACATGAACGGGCAGACCACCATCGGCGACTTCGTCGGCTTCTGGACGGTGAAGGGCGGCGAGACCGTGTGGGTGGACGGCGTGTTGCCGACCGCCATGCGCGAGGGCTACTGGCTCATCATCGACGAACTCGATTTCGCCGAGCCTTCGATCCTGGCCGTTCTCACTGCGGTTCTGGAGCCGGGCGGGCGCCTTTTGCTCAAGGAGCGCGGCAACGAGATCGTCGAGCCGCATCCGTCCTTCCGCCTCTTCGCCACCGCGAACGCCGCGGGCGCGATGAGCGCTTACCGGCATCTGTATCAGGGCGCTAATTTGCTCAACGAAGCATTTCTCGACCGCTGGCGCGTCTATCTGGTCGATTACCTCACGCCGGAAGAGGAAACCGAAGTCCTGCTGCGCACCTTGCCGGCGCTTACGCGTCTGCTCGCGCAAACGCTCGCCGCCATCGCCGCCGATTGCCGCGCGGCGTTCGCGCGCGAAGACCTGGCGAGCGCATTTTCCACGCGGCGTCTTCTGGACTGGGCCGAACTCATGCTGCGCAACGGCGACCCCGAACGCGCGGCGGGTCCTTCGATCTATGCGAAGGTGAGTGCGGAGGACGCGGCGCTGATCCGCAGCATCGTGCGCCATCACCTGATCTTCAACGCCGCCTGAGAGGCACGACGTGTTGCGCTCCCCGGCTGGCGATCTCGAAGCGACGCTCGGCAAGATCGCGCGCGTGCTGACCGGCGAACCGCGTGTGAGCGTGACGATAGGCCCGGGTGGTCCGCGCATGGAGGGCGCGCGCTTCGTGCTGCCCACCCATGCAAGCGATCACGGTGACGACGAAGACGTGCTGCTGGGCTACCTCGATCTGCTTGCCGCCCGCTTCCGCTATAGCGAGGCCGCGCGCCTTGACGACCCGAAAGCGGGAGTAACGGGCCGCATTGCGCAGGTGATCGAAGACCGGCGCGTGCTTGAACGATTGCTCGGCGACTACCCCGGTGCGCAGCTTTACGTGCGGCGCTGGCGTGCACAACAGGCGCAGGACGCGGCGCGGCGCTGGACGGCGCTGCCATGGCGCGAGCGCCTGGTATGGACGATCGAGCGCAGCGTGTGGGGCGAAGCACCGGCGGCGGTCGAACGCGATGCGGCTACGGTCGGCGCGGCATTGCGTGCGGTGGACGGCCCGCTTGCGACAGCACGTGCGAGCCGCTCGACGCGCGAGAGCGTGCAGGCGGCCACGGCGATCGTCGCGGGCGTGCGTTCGCTCGCCTCGCGCGGCGCGAACAACATGATGCAGACGGCGCGGCCCGCCGAGGGACTCGACGACGCAGCCATCGCGCGCGAACTGGCAACGTTCGGCGAGGACGACGACCTCGGCGAATCGCTTGCGCTCGCATCGAGCGACGGCAAGATGGGGGACCCGGACGACAGCGTGGCGGGCGTGGCTGGCCAGACACTGGCCGAAGCCCTGGAAGCCGCGAAGCAATCGCAATCGGGCGCAGGCGCGACGCTTTCGGAAGCCGATGACACACACGCGGCGCAAGGAGCGGCCAGCACCGAAGGCACGCCTCTGCCCTGGTCGCGGCCGCTAACCACCGCCTTCGACGGGGTGACGGACCTCACCGGCCAGGGCGACGCTGCGGCATGGCACAAGCTGCGCGCCCTTGCGCGCGCGGAAACGGGATCGCTCAAGACGCATCTGGAGCGCGTGCTCAAGGCCGACGAACTCACGCACTGGAAACGCGAGCAGGAGCGCGGCGAGATCGATCGCGCCGCGCTGGCTCGCCTCGCGACATCGCGCGGCTATCGCAGTCCGTTTCGCGTGAGCAGCAAGGCGAGCGGGCGCGACGCGGTCGTGAGCTTGCTGCTGGACCTGAGCGGCTCGATGGCCGGCCGCAAGATCGAACTCGCCAGGCTCTGTGCGGCGGCGCTGTGCGATGCGCTCGCGCAGCTTGCGTTCGATTGCGAAGTGCTGGGCTATAGCTCGGTCGAATCGCCCGGGATGCGGCAGCAGTATGAACGCGCGCGGGCGGCGGGACTCGACCTGCGTCCCTATAACCGCTTCGTCGAACGGCTCGATCTGCGCGTGTTCAAGCGCTTTGGCGCGCGCGATTTGAGCGGTCTTGCGGCCATCGAATGCGGGCACGAAAACCCCGATGGCGAAGCGCTGGCCTGGGCCGCCGAACGGCTCCTGCAACGCAAGGCGCGGCGGCATTTGCTGCTCGTTCTTTCGGATGGCTATCCATCGACGAGCGACGGCAGTCCGGCCGTGCTGCGCAGCGACCTGCATGCGCGCATCGAGGCCGTGATGCAGGCAGGCGTCGAACTCGTGGGGATCGGCATTCAGGACGATGCCGTCGAAGCCTTCTATCCGCACGCCGTGGTCGTGCGCAAGCTGCACGAACTGCCGCTCGTGGCGTTCGAAACATTGAGCCGGCTATTGACGGGGCGAGGCGGCCGCGCGCCATGGCGGCCCCTGAAGCCCGCTCTTAAAACACCTGTCTGAAGACCCAGTAAAGCGCTGCCGACAATGCAATCGAAGCGGGCAGCGTCAGCACCCAGGCCAGCACGAGGTTGCGCACGGTGCTCCGCTGAAGGCCGGAGCCGTTGGCCGTCATGGTGCCCGCCACGCCCGAGGCCAGCACGTGGGTAGTGGAGACGGGCAGGCCGTACACGTCAGCCATGCCGATGGTGAGCATGGCCACGGCTTCGGCCGAGGCGCCCTGCCCGTAGGTAAGGTGCTGCTTGCCGATTTTCTCGCCCACCGTCACCACAATGCGTTTCCACCCCACCATGGTGCCGAGGCCCAGCGCGATCGCCACGGCCACCTTCACCCAGGTCGGAATGAACTTCGTGGCGTGATCCATCTGCAGCCGGAAGGCGTCCATCGCGCCCGCATCTTCGGGCGCGAAGGGCGGCGTCTTCGCCTTTTCCATCAGACGAATCGCTTCGGATGCTACGTACATGTTGTTGCGCACGTTATCGACGATCGATTGCGGCACCGTGGCCATCGATCCCGAGAGGCTCACCTGGTCGGCGATGGTGTCGGTGAGCTGGCGCAGCGCGGGCAGCGTGGCCGGCTGCAGCCGATGCGTGCGGACATAGGTTTCGACTTCGGCGCGCGGATTGTCGGGTGGGGTGGCCTGCGTGTATTTCGCAAGCGTCGTGGACGCGTGGCGCGCGACGGCGACGAAGGTGTCGGTTTCGGCGGGCGTGACGGCCTTGTTGAGCGCGTAGGCCGTGGGCACCACGCCGATCAGGATCAGCATGATGAGGCCCATGCCTTTCTGGCCGTCGTTCGAGCCGTGCGCGAACGAAACGCCCGTGCAGGTCGCGATGAGCAGCGCGCGTATCCAGAACGGCGGCGGCTCGTTGCCGTCCGGTTCGCTGTAGAGCTTCGGCACGCGCACGACGAATTTCAGCGCGATCAGCAGCAAGGCGGAGAGCACGAAGCCCACCACAGGCGAGAACAGCAGCGCCTTGCCCACGCCCGCGGCCTGGCCCCAGTCCACCCCGCTCGTGCCGGAGGGCCCGCTGATCAGCTGGTTCATGATGCCCACGCCGATGATCGAGCCCACCAGCGTGTGCGAACTGGAGGAGGGCAGGCCGAGGTACCAGGTGCCGAGATTCCAGAGAATGGCGGCAATGAGCAGTGCGAAGACCATCGCAAAGCCCGCGTGGCTGCCCACCTGAAGAATGAGTTCGACGGGGAGCAGTTGCAGGATGCCGAACGCCACCGCGCCGCTCGATACGAGCACGCCGAGGAAATTCCACGCGCCCGACCACACCACGGCCAGATGCGGATCGAGCGAGTTCGTATAGATGACGGTGGCAACCGCGTTCGCAGTATCGTGAAAGCCGTTGACGAATTCGAAGCCGAGCGCGATGAGGAGCGCGAGTCCGAGCAGCGCGAAGGGCAGTGCGGAGCTTTCGCGCACGGCGCTCAGATCGACCACGAGGTGCTGGACCACATAGACCACGCCGACCACGATGATTGCGACGAAGAGCCCGACGGCGAGGCCGCGGCGGTTCGAGGCATGCTGCGTGGCATAGGGTATGTCGGGCATGGCGTTGCCTTTGCGGCGGGTAGCGGCGCACGGAAGAGCCGCATCGTTTCGCCTTCGCGCATCGTTCGCAAACTATCGAATGCAGGGAAAGTGTAAGCGATGGGCAGGCGCGCCGGCTTGCCGAAGATGGGACGGGTCGATGAAGTCGCGCCAGTGTCTCACAGAAGGACGCGCGCGGGAGTGCAGTCGCGCAGCATCGATGCGGATGGGATCGCGCACGCTTTGTGACTTCTCACAATCGAGCTGTCTGGTTTCCCAGTTCCCGCCGCGTCTTTGGCGCCGTAGCATGGGAGCCAGAGAGCGGCGCAGAGCCGCCGCCCCGGCGCCGCGTTCCCTGCGGCCCTTGCAAAAACATGGAGGAGCACGTGTCCGAAGCACCCTGGCTGGCCAGTTACGGCAGCATCCCTGCCCAGATCGATCCCGACGTCTACCCGTCGCTCGCCCACCTGTTCGACGACGCGATGCGCCGCTTCGCCACACGGAGCGCATTTCACGCGGCCGGCCGCACGCTGAGCTATGCCGACGTGGACCGCCTCTCGCGTGCCTTTGCCGCCTACCTTCAGCAGCGCCTGGGCGTGAAGCGCGGCGACCGCGTGGCCGTGATGATGCCCAATCTGGCCGCGTTTCCCATCGCGCTCCTCGGCATCGTCCGGGCGGGTGCCGTGCAGGTGAACGTCAACCCGCTCTATACGCCGCGCGAACTCGAACATCAGTTGAACGATGCGGGCGTCGAGACCATCGTCGTTTTCGAAGGCTCGCTGCCCACCGTGGAAGCCGTGCGCGCGAAGACCGGCCTGAAGACGGTGATCGCAACCGGCCTGCTCGACGGGCTGGCCGAAGCCGCACCGGCGCCCGGCGAGCGCGCAGGCGTGGCCGCCACCTTCGCCCAGACGCTGGCCGACGGCGCGAGCCTGCCGTTCGAACCGGTCGCGCTCACGGGCGACGATGCGCTCTTCCTGCAATACACGGGCGGCACCACGGGGCTTTCGAAAGGCGCGTTGCTCACGCACCGCAACCTGGTGGCCAATGTCGTGCAGTTCAAGGCCTTCATGCCGGGCCTGCTCGGCGAAGACGACGAGGTGATCGTCACCGCGCTGCCGCTTTATCACATCTTCGCGCTTACCGTGAACCTGATCGTGAGCTTCTCGATTGGCGCCGAAAACTGGCTCGTGGCGAATCCGCGCGATCTGGACAGCCTCATCGATATCTTCAAGGCCGCGCAGCCCACCACCTTCATGGGCGTGAACACGCTGTACGCGGGGCTCGCGGGGCATCCGCGCATTGGCGAGGTGGACTTCTCGCGCCTGCGGCTCGCGGGCGGCGGGGGATCGGCGACCATGGCGGCCGTTTCGGCGCGCTGGGAAGCCGTGACGGGCACCTTCATCCGCGAGGGCTACGGGCTCTCCGAAACGAGCCCTGTGGTGTCGTTCAATCCGGGTTCGGTGCATCGCTTCACGGGCTCGGCGGGCCTGCCGGTGCCGTCCACCGACATCAAGCTCATCAACGATGGCGTGGAGGCTGCGCCCGGCGAGGCCGGCGAGATCTGCGTGAAGGGCCCGCAGGTGATGAAGGGCTACTGGAACCACGCCGAAGCGACGCGCACGGCGTTCACGCCCGATGGCTACTTCCGCACCGGCGACGTGGGCGTAATCGACGCGCAAGGTTTCCTGCGCATCGTCGACCGGTCGAAGGACATGATTCTCGTCTCGGGCTTCAACGTGTATCCGAACGAGGTCGAGGAAGTGGCGACCGCGCTGGCCGGCGTGGCCGAATGCGCCTGCATCGGCGTGCCCGACGAGCGCACCGGCGAGGCCGTGAAGCTCTTCGTGGTCATGCGCCTGGACGCCGCGCTTACCGAAGAGGCCGTGATCGCGCATTGCCGCGCGCAGCTTGCCGCCTACAAGGTGCCGCGCGTTGTGCGCTTCGTGGAGTCGCTGCCGAAATCCACGGTCGGCAAGATCCTGCGCCGCGAGCTTCGTACGGTCAACTAACGTTTCTTGCGTTCGGGAGCGTCCGGCTCGCGCGTTCCCGCTTTTGCCGTCCTGGGCTCTTTTCCGGCCTTCGCCTTCTTTTCGGCCATGCGGGCCACCGCCCCTTTCTTCGTGCGCGGCGCGGGCCGCTCCGTCTGCGCCGCGCCGCGCAGTTTCAGCGCCACGTCCAGCCGGCCGATCCAGCCTGCATCGTCCAGCTTCGCCCCCAGCAGCGTTTCGATACGTTCGAGCCGGTAGTCGAGCGTGTTCGGATGCACGCCCAGCGCCTCGGCGGTGGGGCGGCGGCGCTGGCCATGCGCGAAATAGGCTTCCAGCGTGGCGAGCAGATCGGACTCGCCGGCCAGTTGCTCGGCGAGCGAGGCCAGATAGCGCAGCACGTTGCCGCTGTTGCGCACGCTTTCCTCGATCGCGATCGACGAGTAGCGGTGCACGTCGCCGTCGCGCCGTGCGAAATCGACCGCCTTGAAGGCTTCATCGACCGAAGCCGCCCAGCCGTGCGCCCCTTCGTTCATGAGACCGATGCCGATGCTGCGCACGCGCGGTTCGGCCAGCACCAGCGCGGCTGCGCGTTCGGCGATGGCCTGGTCGCTGCGCGTGAGCGCGTCGCCGCGCGCGCACGGCACCCAGAGCACGAGCCGTTCGCGATGCCACACCCGCACCAGCGTATCGGGCTTGACCTCCAGGTGACGCGCGGCGGTAAGCGCAAAGCGGTCGAGTGCGTCGTCGTGCGCCGAAGGCGGGTAGTCGCGCAGGTCGAGGTCGATGGCGAGCGCCACGCGCGGCAGCGTGGCGTCGAGGCCGAGCGCTTCGACGGTGGAGCGAAAACGTTCGGTGTCGTCGGGTGCGTGAAAGACGAGGCCATGCAGTTGATGCAGCAGCGAACCCCGCCAGCGCGCCTGCTGATACTGCTCGGCGAGATAGGCCTGGGTGATGTGCTGGGTCATCGCATCGAAGTAGTCCAGCAGCCAGGGCGAGATGTCGAACAGCAGTTCGCGCTCGAGCGTGCGGTCGGCGTGCGCGATGTCCGTGCAGATACGCCAGAGCTCGCGCGCGCCTAACTGAAAAGCGCGCAGCAGCGATTGCAACGGCACGTTCTGATGCACGCGGCGTCGCGCCGATGCGTGGAGGCGCTCCATCGCCTCGTCCGTGGGCGGCTTGCCCGCGAGCAGGCAGGCGAACCACAGTTCGGCCGACATCGCGATCGAGGCGAGGATGTCCTTGCGCACGGCGGGCGTGAGCCGGCTATAGCCTTCGAGCGCGGTCATCGCCGAGAAGGTGCGTTCGACGGCGCTAGACGGATCGCCGGCAAGCGGCTGGAGTTTCGCGCGCAGGCGGGGGCTGATGCGGGGAACGGGAGGCAGCACGTCGGAGCGGGCGCGCGGGTCGCCAGGGTGGAAAACGGCAAAGTGTACGCATGAAAGCGCGCGGCCGTCGATCCGGGGTAACGCACAAGGGAGGGGCGCACCGGTGTTGGCGGTGCGCCCTTGCGTCATTGCCTCATCGGGAAGCGGCCGCGCGCCGCCGGGCCTGGGCGGCGAGGCGCACGGCGGCGTTCGCCGCGCCGTAGCCGTCATAGCCCCCGCGGCGCTCCACCACTTCGAGGAAGAAGCGCTGATCGAGCGTTTCGGTGTACGCGTGCAGAAACTCGCCGCCCCGTTCGTCGCGGTCGTAGAGGAGGTTGTGCTGCTTGAGCGTGTCGAGAAAGTCGGGCGCCAGCGCGTGACGGGCTTCGAGGTCGTCGTAGTAGTTCGCCGGAATGCGCAGGAGCGGCATGCCCGAGGCTTCGAATGCCGAGACCGCGCGGAAGATGTCGCCCGTGCCGAACGCCACGTGGTTCAGCCCCGAGCCGTGATAGGCGCGCACCGTTTCGGCCGCGGCCGTGTGCTGGTCCACCGACGCATTGAGCACGATGCGCAGCGCCCGGTCGCGGCTATGGAGCGCGCGGCTGCGCACGAGCCCGTACGGATCGGGCACGAGCACCGCTTCGTTCGCTTCGAGGCCGAACACGCTTTTGAGGAACAGCACCCAGGCATCGAACGATCCGGCCGGCAGCGAGAGGCAGACGTGGTCGATGCCGGTGAGCGGGCCGACCTCGGACGGGCCGTCGATATCGGTGAGCGCGAAATCGGCTTCGAAGAGCGTGGGCTCGTCCGGCGTTTCGTTAACGAAATAGTTAAGACTGCCGTCGGGTGCCTGGATGGCCGGCACCACGCGCTCGTTCGGCCCCACGCGGCTCGAGAACGGCGCGTAGCCGAAGCGCGCCGCGCGTTCGCGGGCGAGCTGGGCGTTGTCTACGCGGAACGCCGAAGCGCAGAGCGAAAGCCCGTGGCGCTGGAAAAACGCGTTGGCGAACGAATCGGGTTCGGCGTTGAGCACGATGGCGGCCGAGCCGTGCTGGTAGAGCGTCACGTCTTTGGAGCGGTGCTGGCCCGCGCGGCGGAAATCGAGCTTGCCGAGCCAGTCGGCCACGTGTGCGCGCGACTCGCCATCGACGGCGAATTCGAGGAACTGCCACTGGGCGTGCGCGGGGGCAGCGGGCGGCGCAAAGAGCGCAGACCCGGCTTTGTTCGCCGTGTCGCCCAGCACCTCACGCGTTGCTTCTTCGAGCAGCAGCAGCGAGCGGTGTCCATCGGCCGCCGTGGCGGCGGGCGGCGCGCCGCGAAAACCATCGTTGAAGATTTCCAGCGACAGCGGCCCGCGGTAGCCGCTTTTCACCACCTGCGCGGTGAAGTCCGCGAGCGCGAAGTCCCCCTGGCCCGGAAAGCAACGGTAATGGCGGCTCCATTCGAGCACGTCCATGTTCATCCGGGGCGCGTCGGCAATCTGGACGAAGCCGATGCGCTCGCCCGGAATCGCCGCGATGGCCTCGGGCGTGTCGCCCAGCGAAAGCGTGTGGAAACTGTCGAGCGCGAGCGTGAGATGCGGGTGGTTCACGGCCTCGACGAGTTGCCAGGCATGGCCATACGTGCGCACGTGGCGCCCCCACGCGAGCGCTTCGTAGCACACCGTCACCCCGGCGGCGGCCGCGGTTTCGGCGAGCCGGGCGAGCTGGTCCGCGCAGAGTGCGTCGTCGCGGAGCGTGTCCGGCGCGACGTTGCTGCACACCAGCAGGCGATCCGTGCCGAGCTGCTGCATGACGTCGAACTTGCGCTTCACGCGCTCCAGATTGCGCGCGAGGCGCTCGGCACTCACCCCCTCGAAATCGCGAAACGGCTGATACAGGACGATATCGAGCCCCAGATCGGCCGTCATGCGGCGCACGTCGGCGGGCGAGCCGTCGAAAAAGAGCAGGTCGTTTTCGAAGATCTCGACTGCGTCGAAGCCCGCGGCGCGGATCGCCGCGAGCTTTTCGGCGAGCGTGCCGCTGATCGAGACCGTGGCAATGGAGCGGCGCAAGGGCATGGGGGCAAGGGCGACAGGAGGCATGGCGTGGCGGCAGGAGAGCGAGGCAGCAGAACAAAAGCGGCACGCACAGCGCGCCGCCGGAGTATTCACAGAATAATAAAACTAACTAGTTAGTACAAATTCTCGAAAACCCCAGGGTGACCCCTGACGCATTGTGAAGCACACTGCGGCCATGCGATGCGGGTGCCGGCCATGGCAAGCCGCTTCGGCTTTCAAATCGCTATCTGTGGTTGCGTCGTGGAGTGTGAGGGATGGAAATGCCGTCTGTGCTGGTCCTGAACGGGCCGAACCTGAATCTGCTGGGTACGCGGGAGCCCGCGATCTATGGTTCAGAAACGTTGGAGGACGTGGGGCGGCTGTGCCGCGAAGCGGCGGGCCGGCTCGGGCTTGCGCTCGAATTCCGGCAGTCGAATGCGGAGCACCAGTTGATCGACTGGCTGCACGAAGCGCGCGAGCGGGTGGACGGCATCGTCATCAATCCGGCGGCCTATACGCACACCTCGGTGGCGCTGGCCGATGCGTTGAGCGCGATCGCGAAGCCGGTGATCGAGGTGCATATCTCGAACGTGCACAAGCGCGAGGCGTTTCGCCACCATTCGTTCGTCTCGCCGGTGGCCTCGGGCATCATCGTGGGCTGCGGTATCCAGGGCTACGTGCTGGCGCTCGAACGCATGGCCGTGCTGCTCGCGAGCGAGGTGGCCGCATGAATGCGACGACGAATGCAGCGACGAATGCGACAGCTAATGCGGCGACTAACTCCGCGACGGCCCACCCGCGATCCATCCTCACCGGCCTGATCGGCTCGGGCATCGGCGGCTCGCTGAGCCCGGCCATGCACGAGCGTGAAGGGCGCGAACTGGGCCTGAACTACGTGTACCGCCGCATTGACCTCGAAGCGCTCGGTCTCGCGCCCGCCGCGCTGCCGGAGCTGCTGCTCGCGGCGCAGCGCATGGGCTTCGACGGGCTCAACATCACCTATCCCTGCAAGCAGGCCGTCATCGCCCTGCTGGACGAGCTTTCCGACGATGCGCGCGCGCTGGGCGCCGTGAATACGGTGCTCTTTCGCGACGGCCAGCGCATCGGGCACAACACCGACTGGTCCGGTTTCGCGCGTTCGTTCAAGCGCGGGCTGCCGGACGTGTCGCTCGAATCCGTGGTTCAACTGGGCGCAGGCGGGGCGGGCGCTGCGGTCGCGCATGCGGCGCTCATGATGGGCGCACGCGCGCTGACGCTGTTCGACGTCGATGCCGCGCGCGCCGAAGCGCTCGCCCGCGAATTGCAGGCGCGCTTTGAAGAGGCGCGCGTGACGGCGGGCACCGATCTCGCCGGGGCGCTGCGCAGTGCGAGCGGCCTGATCCATGCCACGCCCACGGGCATGGCCAAACTGCCCGGCATGCCGTTGCCGGCTGCGTATCTGCAACCGCATCTGTGGGTGGCGGACATCGTGTACTTCCCGATCCGCACGGCGCTGCTCGAAGCGGCCGAGGCGATCGGCTGCCGCACGCTGCCGGGCGGTGGCATGGCGGTGTACCAGGCGGCCGAGGCATTGCGGCTTTTTACCGGCATCGAACCGGACGCCGAGCGCATGTACGCCCACCTCGAGTCGCTGCTTGCGCAGGGCGCGCAATAGGCAGGACACCGAATTGCAGGACGCCGGACAACAGGCGCCGCACCAGAACCTGAGAGAGCTGAAGGAACAAGGAGAGAGACATGGCACCACCCTTATCTGCGGGGCACGCGGACACGCCGGCCCGTTCCGCGGGCGCCGCCGAGGGCTCGCTGCGGCGCTCGCGGGCGCGTTATCGCGTCCTCGGGCTGCTCGCGGTGGGCACGATGATCAACTATCTCGACCGTACCGTGCTCGGCATCGCCGCGCCGCAGTTGACGAAGGAGTTGGGCATCGATGCCGCACTCATGGGGCTCGTGTTCTCCGCGTTCTCGTGGAGTTACGTGCTCGCGCAGGTGCCGGGGGGCCTGTTTCTCGACCGCTTCGGCAGCAAGTTCACCTACTGGCTTTCGATGACGCTGTGGTCGCTCTGCACCTTCGTGCAGGGCTTCGTGACGGGCGTGGGCGCGCTCTTCGCGTGCCGCCTGGGCCTGGGCGCGGCCGAGTCGCCGTGCTTTCCCACCAACAGCCGCGTGGTGGCCACGTGGTTCCCGCAGAGCGAGCGCGCGTTTGCGACCGGCACCTATACGGTGGGCGAGTACATCGGCCTCGCGTTCTTCAGCCCGTTTCTCTTCGCGTTGATGGGTGCGTTCGGCTGGCGCTCGCTGTTTTATGTGGTGGGCGCCGTGGGGTTGGTGTTCGGCCTCGTGTGGTGGCGCCTCTATCGCGAACCGCAGGACCACCCCGCGGCCAATCGCGCGGAGCTCGACTACATCGAGGCGGGCGGCGGGCTCGTCGTGCATGGCGCGCGCGAGGCGAAGAGCGAAGCAAAGGGCGGCGACATTGCCGATAAAAACGCCAACAAAAAGCATGGCTTCGACTGGCGCATGGCGGGCAGGCTGTTGCGCCGCCGCCAGTTGGCCGGCATCTGCATCGGCCAGTTCGCGGGCAATTCCACGCTGGTCTTTTTCCTCACGTGGTTTCCCACCTATCTCGCCACCGAGCGCCACATGGCCTGGCTCAAGATCGGCTTCTTCGCGATCATGCCGTTCATTGCCGCCTCGGTGGGCGTGCTCTTCGGCGGTGCGTTCTCGGACTGGCTCCTGCGGCGCGGCAAATCGGCCAACGTGGCGCGCAAGCTGCCGATCATCGCGGGCCTGCTGCTCGCTTCGACCATCGTGCTGGCCAACTTCGTGGCGAGCAACGTGGCCGTGATCGCCATCCTGTCGCTCGCGTTTTTCGCGCAGGGCATGGCGGCGCTCGGCTGGACGCTGGTTTCCGATATCGCGCCGGCCGGCATGCTGGGCCTCACCGGCGGCATCTTCAACCTCGCGGCCAATCTGGCCGGCATCGTCACGCCGCTCGTGGTGGGCCTGATCGTGGCGGCGACGGGGTCGTTCGTGTGGGCCCTCGCGTTCATCGGCGTGATCGCGCTGATCGGCGCGGCCGCCTATATTTTCGTGGTCGGCGACATCCGGCGGATCGAGCTCTGATACGGCCGGCGGCGGCTTCCAGCGCCGCCGGACCGAACCGGGCCCCATGCTAGAATCGCCCGCATTCTTTCCTATCATGCGTGCGGCAACGACAATGGCAAGACCGGCGGCTTCGCCCGAGAACAACGACGCGCAGTCCGAAAGCCGGCGCAAGTACGACCCGGAACAGACGAAGCGCAACATCCTCGAAGTCGCCACCGCCGAGTTCTCGGCCATGGGGCTTGCCGGCGCGCGCGTCGACCAGATCGCGGAGCGCACGCACACCACCAAGCGCATGCTCTATTACTACTTCGGCAGCAAGGAAGGGCTGTACGAAGCGGTGCTCGACAAGGTCTACGGTGACATTCGCGCGCTGGAGCAGGATCTTCATATCGACGAACTCGATCCCGAGGAGGGCCTGCGCCGGCTCGTCGAATTCACTTTCGATTACCACGACCGCCATCGCGACTTCGTGCGGCTCGTGACCATCGAGAACATTCATGGCGCGCGCTACCTGGAGCGGCTCAAGACGTTTCGCAACCGTAATGCCAGCGCGATCCACACCATCGAAGACCTGCTCGCGCGCGGCGTGGCGGCGGGCGCGTTCCGCGACGATATCGACCCGATCGATCTGCACCTCATGATCAGTTCGATGTGCTTTCACCGCGTGAGCAACCGCCACACGTTCGGCGCCGCGTTCGGGCGCGACCCCTCGCATCCGCGGCTGCGCGCCCGGCATCGCGCGATGGTGGTGGACGCCGTGCTGCGGTTCGTGCACAACTAACGCAATTAGCAACGCGGGTAGGGCTGGCGGGCCGCCGCCCGCGGGCAGACGCTTCCGCCGTTTTACCCAAAAAGCCGCAAAAGCCTGCCTGCTCTGGCCCCAAGACCTGGGCGCCGTCCCATAAAAGTGCGCAAACCCATTACACTACCGACCGTGAGGGCCGCATGACGGGCCTTTTATCCAGCGGCGGTCGCGGCGCGCAAAAAGGCGCGGCACGGCAAGCCCTGGCCCAGCCACCGGAAAAGCCCAGACGCCCATGAGCACCGCCATGCCCCGAGCCGGCCAAGCCGGCCTGCCGCGCCAGACCGAGGGCCGATATACCCTCGGCACCCGCATCGTTCTCAGCTTCGGATTGCTGTTCGTGTTGATGCTCGCCACCGCGGTGATTTCCTATAGCCGCCTGCGCGCCATCGACGACGAAGCGCTGAGCCTCACGCGCGATTCGGTGCCGGGGCTCTTCTACGCCACCTCGCTGCGTGCGGCGGCGAACCAGACCTATGCGCTCACCGAGCGCGCGGCCTTCGTGGATTCCGATGCGGATGCCACCGCCCGCGACATCGCCGGCCTGCCGGCCGCGATGGCCCAGGTGGACCGCCTGATGAAGCAGTACGAAGGCACCGTGTTCCGCGCCGACGACCGCGAGCGCTTCCAGCGCTTTCGCGACGCCTACGGCCGTTACCTGCCGCAGATCACAGCCATCGCACGCCAGTTGCCCGCCTCGCGCGCCGCCGCGCAGACGGCGTTCGTGCAGCTCGATGCCTCGTGGCGAGATGTGGTGGAGTCGGCGAACGGGATCGTGGACGAGAACCGCGCGCAGGCCGACGACTCGGCGCAGACCATCCGCAGCTCGGTCACGGGCACGGAGATTACGCTGGCCGCGGCGCTGGGCGTGGTGCTGCTCGCCGCGCTCGCGACCGGCTATGCGCTCTATCGCGCGATTACCGTGCCGATGGCGCGGCTCGTGGACGTGCACGATTCCATGCGCACCGGCGACCTGACGCAGCGCCTGCGGCTTGGCCGCACCGACGAGTTCGGCGTGCTGGAGGACGGCTTCAACCGCATGAGCGACGAACTCGCGAGCCTCGTGGCGCAGGCGCAGAAGTCGTCGCTGCAGGTTTCGACCTCGGTGGCGGAAGTGGCCGCCACCTCGAAGGAGCAGCAGGCCACCGCGAGCGAAACGGCAGCCACGACCACCGAAATCGGCGCAACCTCGCGCGAGATCTTTGCCACCGCGCGCGATCTCGTGCGCACGATGAGCGAAGTCGCCACGGTGGCCGAGCAGTCGGCCGGCCTTGCCACCACGAGCCAGAGCGGCCTCACGCACATGGAAGACACCATGCGCAGCGTGATGGAGGCGGCGGGATCGGTGAACGCGAAGCTCGCGATCCTCAACGAGAAGGCCGTGAGCATCAACCAGGTGGTGGCTACCATCACGAAGGTGGCCGACCAGACCAACCTGCTTTCGTTGAACGCCGCCATCGAAGCGGAAAAGGCCGGCGAGTACGGCCGCGGCTTTTCGGTGGTCGCGACCGAGATCCGGCGTCTCGCCGACCAGACGGCCGTGGCCACCTACGACATCGAGCAGACCGTGAAGGAAATCCAGTCGGCGGTGTCGGCGGGCGTGATGGGCATGGACAAGTTCGCGGAGGAAGTGCGCCGCGGCATGCACGACGTGCAGGCCGTGGGCGTGCAGCTTTCGCAGATCATCGGCGCGGTGCAGACGCTCGCGCCGCGCTTCCAGATGGTGAACGACGGCATGCAGGCCCAGGCCACGAGCGCCGAGCAGATCACCCAGGCGCTCACGCAGCTTTCGGAGGCCGCGCAGCAGACGGCCGAGTCGCTGCGCCAGTCTTCGCAGGCCATCGACAACCTGACGCTGGTGGCCAACGAACTGCGCACGGGTGTCTCGCGTTTCAGGATCGAAGCCTGATTCGGAATCCGAAGCAAGATAGAGACGGCGGATATAAACGGCGGACACCGGCGGCAGGCAAACCGGTGGATGCAACCGGCGCGCGCAGTCTGGCCGCCGCGGGGAACTGGCGATGCTTTTCCTGTTGTTCGAGCTAGACGGCGAACGCTATGCACTCGATGCGCGCGAGATCGCGCATGTGCTGCCGCTCGTGCCGGTGCGGGCGCATCCCGGCACGCCGCCGTGGATCGCCGGGCTGATCGAGCACGCGGGCGTACCGGTGCCGGTGATCGATCTCGCCATGCTGGCGCTCGGTCGCCCCGCGCGCGCGCTCATGTCCACGCGGCTCGTGCTCGTGCACGACCGGGGTGCGCCGGCTGCTGCGGGGGCGCCGGGCGAAGGCCCGCATCGTTACATCGCACTCCTGCTCGAATGTGCGACGCGTACGGCGGTATTCGCCGCCACGGCCTTTACCGAAGGCGGCATCGCCACGCCCGAAGCGCGCTGGCTGGGTCCCGTTGCGCGCGACGAGCAGGGCTTCGTGCAGTGGGTGAAGGCCGATCAGTTGCTCGACGCGCGCGTGCGCGCGTTGCTCTTTCCGGATCCGCCCTCGTGGCAGGCACAGGGAGCGGTATCGTGAACGGCGGCGATCCGCGCTTCGCGTCGTGGCTGCTCGACGAAACGGGCATCGACGCCCAGGCGCTCGGCGCAAATGCGCTGGTCCGCGCGGTCGCGCAGCGTGCGGCGGTGACGATAGCCGGCGAGAAGCAGGCCGGCATACCGCCCGCCTGGGAAGCGGGTTCGGCCGTGCCGGGTCTCGTGCTCGACGCGTACTGGCTGCACCTCACGTCGGAAGCGGCGGAACGCCAGGCGCTGATCGACGCGCTGGTGGTGCCGGAGACCTGGTTTTTCCGCGAGCGCGAGGCCTTTGCAGCACTCGCGCGCCTCGGCACGGAGCGGCTCGCGCGGCGGCCCGGCGACGTATTGCGCGTGTTGAGCGTGCCGTGCTCGAGCGGCGAAGAGCCTTATTCCGCGGCGATGGCGCTGCTGGACGCGGGCCTCGCGGCGGAGCAGTTCGGCATCGACGCCATCGACATCAGCTCGGCCTCGATCGCCGCGGCAAAGCGCGGCGTATATGGGCGCAATGCGTTTCGCGGCGACGGTCTCGCGTTTCGCGAACGTCATTTCGAGGCGACCGGGGACGGCTGGCGCGTGGGCATGCATGTGCGTGCACCGGTGACGTTCGAGCGCGCCAACCTGTTCGAATGGCTCGCGGCCCATCCCGTGCGCTACGACTTCATTTTCTGCCGCAACGTGCTGATCTATTTCGACCGCGCCGCCCAGGACCGCGCCATGAATCTCCTGCGCGCGTGTCTCGCGGACGATGGCATGATTTTCGTCGGCCCCGCCGAAACGGGGCTCATGATGCGGCACGAGATGGCGTCCGCGTATATACCGCTCGCGTTCGGTTTTCGCTTGCCTAATGAAGAAGAGGGGCGACGGCGCGCGGTTTTGCCGGGTTTCTCTCCAAGCCTCGCATCGAACTTCACGCCTGCGCCTGCGGCACTGCGCGCGCTGCAGACCGCGCCTTCGCTGGCGATGACGAGCGCGGCGAGCGTGACGCCTTCGTTGCTTTCGCAACCTTCGCCGAATGTCTCCTGGATGAAGCACGCCATCCCCGCCGCGCCGGCCCGCGCGCCGCGAGCGCCTCGCGCCATGACGGGCGCCGGCGTGGCGGCCGGGCCTGCCACCGCCATGCCCGCCACGCCGCCCCGCGAAACGCTCGCCAAAGCGCGCAGCCTCGCCGACGCCGGCGATCTGGACGGCGCGCATCGTCTCGCGCTGCAAGCGGCACAGGATGCGACCCAGGCGGCGGTGCCGGATGCGGACGCGTGGTATCTGCTCGGCCTGATCGCCGATGCCCAGGGCCATCCGGCCGAGGCGCGCGACCACTACCGCAAGGCGCTCTACCTCGAACCGGCCCACTATGAAGCGCTCACCCATCTCGCGGCGCTGCTTGAAGTGCAGGGCGACAGCGACGGCGCGCACCGCCTGATGCGCCGCGCCCGCCGCGCCGCGCCGCCGGCGCCTGACCAGGGAGGCGCCGATGCCTGACCGCGAACCGGCCGTGCTGGCCCGTATGCCGCAGGACGACTGCTGGAACCGCATCGGCACACGCGGCGACAAATCGTGCGCGCGCCTCGAACAATATCTGCGTTGCCTGAATTGCCCCGTGTTCGAACAGGCCGCGGCGCGCATGCTCGACCGGCCGGTGGAGGGCGACCCGCAAGCGCTGCCCGCCGCCGTCCTCCTGAACCGCGAATCCACTACGCAGCCGGACGCCGCAAGAAATGGTGCCGCCAAACGCGAGGGATCGTTCGTCTTCCGCGTGGGGGCCGAATGGCTCGCGCTGCCGGCCGTCGTATTGCAGCACGTGGGCGAGGCGCGCGCCATTCACTCGCTGCCGCACCGGCACAGTCCGGCTGTGCTCGGCATCGTGAACGTGCGCGGCGTGCTGACGCTCGCCGTATCGCTCGCCGCGCTGCTGCATGTCGACGCCGTGCCGGACACCGCCGCCGCGCGGCCCGGCCGGCGCCGCCTGCTCGTGGCGGAGCGGCACGGCGAAACGACGGCATTCCCGGTGGACGACGTGGAGGGCGTGGCCTACTTCGGCCAGGACGAGATGCTGGCCGCGCCGGCTACGTTGGCGCAGGGTGCGGGGCGGCTGGTGCGCGGCGTGTACGCCTCGCGCGGCCGCTCGGTGGGTGTGCTCGACGTGCACGCCCTGTTCGAGGTACTGGGGAGGAGCGTGCGATGAGCGACGACGAACTGAGCCGCCGCTCGCTGCTCGACCTGTTCCGCGAGGAAGCGCAGACGCAGACGCGCACGCTTTCCGCGGGTCTCCTCGCGCTCGAAGGATCGCCGGCGGACGCGGCGACGCTCGAATCGTGCATGCGCGCGACGCATTCGCTCAAGGGCGCGGCGCGCATCGTCGGGCTGCCCGAAGCGGTGGACGTGGCGAGCGCGATGGAGGACTGCTTCGTCGCCGCGCAGCGCGGCGAATTGCGGATCGACGCGCTGCGCATCGATGCGCTGCTCGTGGGCATCGACTTGCTGCTGGCGGCGGGGGACGCAGATGCGCCGCCGCTCGCGCGCGAGGCGGTCGAGGCGTTCGTCGCGCAACTGGCGGGGCAAGGGCACGGCCAGGATGCGAGGCAGAACGCCGTGGCGCCACCGCCCGAAGAAGCGCCCGCTCCCGTCGAGCCTGCCGCCCCGGTTGCCCCTGTTGTTGCCCCTGCTCTTGCCCCTGTCACGCCTGCGCAGCCGCAGCCCGCCGCGGCGAGCGCGGAGGAAACCGGACCCGCGCTCGAACGCCAAGCCGCCCCCGCCGACACCCACCGCATGCTGCGCGTGCGCGCGGCCACGCTGGACCGCCTCGTGGGTCTCGCCGGCGAAACGCTGGTCGAATCGCGCCGCATGCGTCCGTTTGCCGATGCCTTCCTGCGCGTGCGCTACGCACAGGGCGACGTGCTGGGCGCGCTCGGCCAGTTCGAGGACCGCCATGCCGACGCGCTCGATGTCGAGGCTCGCGCCGCGCTCGCGCAGATCCGCACGTCGCTCGGCGCGCTGCAGCGGCAACTGGCCGAGCGCTTCGACGAACTGGACCGGCTCGACCGGCGCGGCACGCGTCTCGCACAGCGGCTCTACGACGAAGCGCTGCAATGCCGCATGCGGCCGTTCGGCGAGATCGCGCATGCGTACCCGCGCATCGTGCGCGATCTCGCGCGTTCGCTCGGCAAGCGTGTGCGCTTCACGATCGAGGGCGAGGCGACCCAGGTGGACCGCGACATCCTCGACCTGCTCGACGCGCCGCTCGGCCACCTGCTGCGCAACGCGCTCGATCACGGCGTGGAGGATCCTGTCACGCGGCTCGCGCGCGGCAAGCCCGAGGAAGCGCACCTCACGCTCGAAGCCCACCACAGCGCGGGCAAGCTGCTCATCAGCGTGGCCGACGACGGCCCGGGCGTCGATCTCGACGCGCTGCGCGCCGCCATCGTGACGCGCGGGCATGCCTCGCGCGATGCGGTCGAGGCGATGTCCGACGCCGAACTGCACGACTTTCTGCTGTTGCCGGGTTTTTCGCTGCGCGAGACCGTCACCGATGTTTCCGGGCGCGGCGTGGGTCTCGACGCGGTGCAGGACTTCGTGAAAGCGGTGCGCGGCACGGTGCGCATCGAAAGCGGCGAAGGGCGCGGCACGCGCTTCGTGCTGCAGTTGCCGCTGACGCTTTCGGTGGTGCGCAGCCTGATTGTCGATGTGGCCGGCGAAGCCTATGCGTTTCCGCTTGCGCGCGTGCGCCGCGCGCTGCGGGTGCCGCGCAGCGCCATCGAAACGCTCGAAGGCCAGCAGCACATTGCGTGGGAAGGGCGGCCGGTGGGTCTCGTAACGGCGCGCCAGTTGCTGGGCGCGAACGGCGTGCAGGAGGCGGACGGCGACGTGTGCGTGGTGCTGGTGGGCGACGAAGCGGGGCTCTACGGCATCGCGGTGGACGGCTTCATCGGCGAACATACGCTGGCCGTGCAGCCGCTCGACAGCCGCCTTGGGAAAGTGCGCAACGTTTCCGCGGCGGCGCTTCTCGACGACGGCCAGGTGGTGCTGCTGATCGACGTGGAGGACATCGTGGCCTCCGTGGCGCGGCTCGTGCGCGAGGGGCAGCTTGCCGGTGTGGCGCGCGGGCGCGAAGGCGCCACGCGCGAGCGCAAGCGGGTGCTGGTGGTGGAGGATTCCTTGACCGTGCGCGAGCTGGAGCGCAAGCTGCTCGAGAAGCGCGGCTACGCGGTCACGGTGGCCGTGGACGGCATGGACGGCTGGACCACCTTGCGCCACGCGCGCTACGACCTGGTCATTACCGACGTGGACATGCCGCGCATGGACGGCATCGAACTCGTCACGATGATCAAGAGCGATCCGCAACTGAGGAACGTGCCGGTGATGATCGTCTCGTACAAGGATCGCGAGGACGACCGGCGGCGCGGGCTCGATGCGGGCGCGGACTACTATCTCACCAAGGGCAGCTTCCACGACGAAGCGCTGCTCGACGCGGTCAACGATTTGATCGGAGAGGCGACCTGATGAACATCGGCATTGCTAACGATATGCCGCTTGCAGTGGAGGCACTGCGCCATGCCGTCGCGCGCCGGCCCGAGCACCGCGTGCTGTGGGTGGCGGCGGATGGCGAGGAGGCGGTGGAGTTCTGCGCCGCCCAGCAGCCCGACGTCGTGCTGATGGACCTCGTGATGCCCAAGCTCGACGGGGTCGAGGCCACGCGGCGCATCATGGCGGGCTCGCCGTGCCCCATTCTGATCGTGACGAGCAGCGTGGGCGCAAACGCCTGGCGCGTGTACGAAGCGATGGGCGCGGGCGCGCTCGATGCCGTGGATACGCCCACGCTCGCCGGCCCCGAGGCGCGCGGCACGATGGATCTGCTGCTCGCGAAGATCGAGCAGATCGGCCGGCTGCATCGCGCGCCGGAAACCGTGCGCACGTCGGCGGTGGCCGCCAACGCGGCGCCGGGCCGCGCGCCGCTCGTGGCGATCGGCGCATCGGCGGGCGGCCCCACCGCGCTCGTGGCAGTGCTGGGCGGCCTGGCCGCGGACTTTGCCGCGGGCATCGTGATCGTGCAGCACGTGGACCAGTCCTTTGCCGAGGGCATGGCGCAATGGCTCGACGGGCAGACGCCGCTTGCCGTGCGCGTGGCGCAGGAAGGCGACCGGCCGCAGCCGGGCATCGCGCTGCTCGCGGGGACCAACGATCACCTGCGCATGACGGCCAGCGGCCAGTTGGCCTACACGCGCGAGCCGGCGGACACGCCCTACCGGCCCTCCGTCGATACCTTCTTTCACAGCGTGGTCGAGCACTGGCGCGGCGAAGCCATTGGCGTGCTGCTCACCGGCATGGGGCGCGACGGGGCAATCGGCCTGAAGGCGATGCGCGCGAAGGGCTACTTCACGATCGCCCAGGATCAGGCGTCGTGCGCCGTTTACGGCATGCCCAAGGCCGCCGCCGCGCTGGGCGCCGCGCGTGCGATCCTGCCGCTGGGCGCCATTGCCGCCGACCTGCAAAGCCGCATCAAGCGGGCTGCGTGACCTGCATTGATTCATTACCGATATACCGATAGCGACCGATCATCATGACCACCGAGAAGCCCAACCTCCCCGCAAGCGAGCCAGCCGCGCCAGCGACCGGCGGCACCGAGGATGCCGTGCTCGAAGCCTCGCTTGAGGCCGCGCGAGCCGCGCTCGAACAACCGCTGCCCGCTTCCGAACTGCCGATGATGGTGCTGCTGGTGGACGATCAGGCGATCGTTGCCGAGGCCGTGCGCCGCGCCCTCGCGAGCGAACGCGACATCGACTTCCACTATTGCTCGCACCCGGAAGACGCGGTGCATACGGCCCAGGAAGTGCGGCCCACCGTGATCCTCCAGGACCTCGTGATGCCGGGCACCGACGGGCTCACGCTCGTAAAGGCCTACCGGGCCAACGATGCGACGCGCGACGTGCCGATCATCGTGCTGTCCACGAAAGAGGAGCCGGCGATCAAGAGCGCGGCCTTTGCCTCGGGGGCGGACGATTACCTCGTCAAGCTGCCGGACAGCGTGGAGCTGATTGCGCGAGTCAAATATCATTCGCGCTCCTATATGAACCTGCTTCAGCGCGACGAAGCCTATCGCGCGCTGCGCCGCTCCCAGCAGGAGCTGCTGCGCGCGAACCTGGAGTTGCGGCGCCTCACGCACTCGGACGGCCTCACGGGCCTCTCGAACCGCCGTTATCTGGACGAATTCCTCGGCGCCGAATGGCGCCGGGCGCTGCGCGAGAACACCGAGATCTCGTTCCTGATGATCGACGTGGATTACTTCAAACCCTATAACGATACGTATGGGCACGTGTCGGGTGACAACGTGCTGCGCTCCGTGGCCGCCACCATCCGCCGCGAGATCAGCCAGCCGCGCGACCTGGTCGCGCGCTTCGGCGGCGAGGAGTTCGCGGTGGTGTTGCCGGGCATCGGCAGCGGCGGGGCGCGCCTGCTTGCGGAGAAGATGCGCCGCGACGTGGCGGCGCTGGCGCTGCCGCACGCGGGGTCGGCGGTGAGCGAGCATCTCACCATCAGCATCGGCGTTGCCACGCTCACGCCGGCCGAGGGCATTGCCGAAACGGCGCTGGTCGAGGAGGCCGACGCGGCGCTCTATCGCGCGAAGCGCGATGGGCGCAACCGCGTGGCGTTCTCCATGCAGATCGGCACGCGCGGCTGAGGGCATATGGCCGGGTCCGCTCTTGAGCCTGGCGTTCAGCCCGGCGTCCACTGATACATAAGCAGCTTCGCGCGTGCGTCGTCTTCCACGAGCACGACGTAGCTGCCGTCGGGCCGCTGTGCGGCGCTGACGCCCATGTAGATGTCCACCCATCCCGAGGTGCTGCCCACGTCCGCACCCGGCGTCAAGGCACCGACGAACTGGCCGCTGCGCGTGTCGTAGATATCGACGCGCTGCGTATAGAGTTCCGCGATGAACACATAGTTGCCCGCCACGGCAATGCCTACCGTCGTCACCTGCGGGTTGCCCTGGGTGTTCCAGGGCAGGTTCGCCGTGTAGGCGAGCACGGGTGAGCCGCTCGACCAGTTGTCGTAGCGCGCCAGCACGGGGCCGGCCTCCTTCCATAGCGTGGCGTTGTACTGACTGGCGTCCGTATAGCCCGTGACGTACATCGTGTCGGTCGCGGCGCGATAGACCATGCGGGCGATGCGTGCGAACGGCGCCGGCATCTTGTACGTCTTCGCCGATGCGTAGGAATACATAGGGTTGCCGTGCCCGTCGAGACCGAGCAGCGGCATTTCGCGGATGCCCGAGGTGGGCGTGGCGAGCCACACGTTGCCGGGCTCGTCCACCCACCAGTAGCCGTCGCCCACGGTCGAGCCCGTGGCGGGGTTGGCGGTGATTTCGTCGGCGCTCACCTGGCCGTCGCCGTTCGCGTCGCGCCACATCCATTCCCCGTAGCCGGGCTGGCCGGCGGGCCAGCCGCCCGGCAGAGGGTTCTCGGCGAAGAAGCCGGAGGGGATCGCCACCTGGCCCTCGGTGGCCGGGGCGAAACGGTAGACGCTCAGATAGTGCGCGTATTCGTCGAGCGTATAGAGGAAGACCTGGCCGTTGAAGCGCCGTACCATCGGCGAGCCGCGCACGCCGCGTGCGAGGTGGAAGGCCGGATCGTTCGGGTAGTCGAAGCGGTCGAGCGTGAAGGCCGCATAGGTCCACTGCTTGCCGGGTGCTTGCGTGTAGTCCATCGTGAAGCGCTTCGAACCGGTGTAGATGTTGTTGGTCGAGGCAGGATCGAACGCGCCGGCATCGACGAACAACACACCGTAGAGCCGCCACGCCGCCGTGCGCGTGCTCATCGTATAGCTCTCCAGCACGGCGCCCTGACCCACCAGCGTTGAGCCGAACGGGCGCGGCCCCTGGCCGTTCTGCGCAACGTACAGATTGCCCGCCGAGTCGTAGCCGATGCCGGTGATGCCGTTAAAGCGCCAGTCGCCGGGTGTGCCCTTCACGGAATGAAAGATGCCCTCGCGCGCGCCGAGCGTGGCCGAAAGCGCCATCGTGCCGTTGGCTGCGCGGCTGTAGAGCAGGATCTGCTGCGCCGGGCCGTTGTCGGCAATCGTCAACTGGCCCGACGGGGCAAACGCGAGATCGGTCGGCAGCGTGCCCTCGGGCAGCACGGGGGCGTCGTTGAGCGCGGTGCCGTCCGCGCGATAGTGGGCGATGCGCGGGCCGCCCGCGGCCTGCAGGTCGTCGATCACCCAGAGCGTCGAATCGTTCGCGAGCGCGATGCGGCCCGGCGTGGGCACGGTCCAGGACCGCAACTGGCGCATCGTTTGCGCGTCATAGACGACGATGCGGTTGCCGTAGGTGTCGGAAACGTAGAGTTCGGTATCCGAGGCGGCGAGGCCGCGCACGGCGGCGTCGATGCCGGTGGCCGCGTCGCGCACGCGCAGAAAGCTGTCCTTTGTTGTGTTCGCACTGTTGCCGATGCCGCTCGCGAACGGCGCGCCTTGCGCGACGTTGGAACGCAGGCGGCGTGTCACGCCCCACCAGGTCTGGTTGGCCGGCGGATAGTCGGCGCCCGATAGCGCGTTGCTCTCATTACCGATCGACATCGCGGCATAGAGGTAGGTGCTGTTCGCGGCGATGGCGTCGCCGCCCGCGTTGCCCCAGCCGTGCGTGTTGCCGCCCACGGCGAGCTTGTCGCCGGCACGATACACGCCGATTTCGCTGCCGCTTTCATCCCATGGGGCGTTGGCGTAGACGGTGCCGTCGGGTGCGACGGCGATCGCTTCCACGTCGAGCTGCATCCATTTGCCGTCGCCAAAGCCGAAGCTGTTGCCGATCCAGGACGTGGTGTAGTTGAGCGATGATTGCGCGATGGCCGGGCCGGTGCAGAGAACCTGCAACGCGAGCGAAGCCACCAGCAGGCGGCGAGGCAGTTTCATGACGTGTTCCCCCGGAAGAACAGAGCGTGTATGCCATGCAGCGGCAAGTGGCTGCCATGCTCGCATGGGCTGCGGGCGAAATAATTCGCACAATATTCAACGTGGGTAACGGGAATATTTTTATGCCGGAGGCATGGTCGATCCGTCTTCGAAAATAATAAGGTATGCGAAAAATAGAGGAATACGGATTGCTCTGTTGCGAACCGCTTCCGGTGTTGCCAGGTTGATGCGCGAGGCCGCGAACGCAAGAGACCGGTTTGCTGCTCTGCAACTTCCCCGGTCCGCACGAAAAAGCTGATGAAAAAAAGCATGTCGTGCCGCCGGAATAAATCCCGCACTGCCTGTGTTAGCCCATCGACCCAACCATCTTGCGCAGTCGAAAGATCATGATTTTCAAGGGGCCGATGGAAGTTTCGCCCGTGTCCGAGGCGGATATCCAGGCATACACTGATGGCTCGATCGCCGGCGAGCGTGCCGCGCAGGTGCGGCGCTATCTGGCAGCGCGTCCCGCTGAGTGGCGGCGTGTGCTGTTTTACCGGCGGCTGAACGCGCAGATCCGGCACTCGTTTCCTCAGCCAGCGTATGCTGCGGCGGGCACAGCGGTGCCGCGCGGGCGCACCGGCGCCTTGTTGCGTCTATGGCGTCTATGGCCCGTCTGGGCTGCATTCGCGCTCGGGGCCGCACTGGCCGGAGCGGCGGCGGGAGGGCTTGCCTTGGCCGAGCCGAGCCGGCAGGTCCTGGACGATGCCGCCGTGATGGCCGTCATGGAGGCGGCGAGCGCAGGAACCGAAGCCCCCAGCGCGAACGTCGCCGAACCTTTCGACCTGAAAGCAGCGGGTCTGCGGCTCGTGAGCGCGAGCACGCTCGATCTGGGTCCGTTCGCGAGCGCGAACCGCTACGTCTACGAAAACGCGGAGGGCAAGCGGCTGGTGCTGCTCGGCGCGCGCGCGTGGCTGGCGAAGGACGAGCCCCAGTGGAGCGCGCGGCGGGTCGGCAGGCTGCGCCTGATCGGCTGGACGGCGCACGGCATGCGCTGGGTGCTGGCGGGAAGTGCGGAAACGCGTGGCCTGATGCGCGCGGCGGATATCGCGACAATGCTGCCTGCCGGCAGCCGTCGCGCGGAAGGCAACGAGATTGAGCAAGCGCACAAGGATGGGACATGGGCATCCGCGACGAACTGATAGACCACGTGCCGCGTTTGAGACGCTACGCGCGGGCGCTGATCCACAACCGCGAACTGGCCGACGACCTCGTGCAGGACACGCTGGAGCGCGCGCTCGTGCGCACCGAACTGTTCCGCACCGGCACCGACCTGCGCGCGTGGCTTTTCACGATCATGCATAACCTGTTCGTGAACCAGGTGCGCAAGTCGTCGGCGCGCGGCGCGCACGTTTCGGTGGATGACGAGACCGTGCCCGAGACCGATTACGCCGTGCCCGCGAGCCAGTTGGGCACCCTGGAGGTGCGCGATCTCGACTACGCGCTGCAGCGCCTGCCGGCCGAGCAGCGCGAAGTGGTGCTGCTGGTGGGTCTCGAGGAAATGAGTTATGCCGATGTGGCGCTGGCGCTCGACATTCCCATCGGCACGGTCATGTCGCGTCTTTCTCGCGGCCGCGAGCGGTTGCGTGCGCTCATGGCCGGGACAGCCCCGCGTGCGAACCTGAAGGTGGTGCGATGAGCGAGCCAATGAATCCCGTCACGGAAGACGAAATCCACGCCTATGTGGACGGCACGCTGCCCGAAGCGCGCAGGGCGGACGTGGAGCGCGAACTGGAGCGCAACCCCGAACTCGCCGCGCGCGTAAGCGACTATTTTTCGCTCAACAGCCTGCTGCACGACCGCTACGATCGCGTGCTGAGCGAACCGCTGCCCGCGAGCCTGCGCGTGACGCCCGAGGCCGCCGAGGTCGAGGCAGGGGCCGGGCTCGCGCGCAAGCGCGAGGCCGCGAACTGGCCGCGTTTTGCCATGCGCTTCGGCGGCATGGCGGCGGCGCTGGTGCTGGGTGTCGGCATCGGCTGGGGCACGCACTTCGGCGCAAATGTCATGGCGCCTTCCGGTGCGTCGAACGGCTCCGATATCCGTGCGGCGAGTGCGGATGGCAGCGAACTGTTCGCGCGCCAGGCGGCGCTGGCGCATGTCGTCTATATGCCCGAGGTGGAGCGGCCGGACAACATGAGCAGTACGCAGGAGCAGGACTTCGTGCAATGGCTCGCGAACCGTCTGGGCACCAACGTGCACCCGCCCATGCTGGAGAAGAGCGGCTTCGAACTCGCGGGTGGCCGCCTCCTGCCCGGCGACGACGGTGGCCAGGTTGCGCAGTTCATGTATCACAACGCACAGGGCGAGCGCGTGACGCTTTGCATCTCGCATCGCAAGGTCAGCTCGAACACCACGGCATTCAAGCTGTACCAGGACGGGCCGGTGAGCGTGTTCTACTGGGTCGACGGCGATTTCGGCTATGCGCTATCGGGCGGGATCGACCGTCAGGTGCTGCTGGAACTGGCGCACGATGTGTATTCGCAATTGACGGTGGAGAAGGCGGGCTGAGTCGGGATCATGCCGAAGTTTTTGTGCCCTTTGCGTCACTGGGGCGTCGCACCAGCGAAGGCGAGCGTTCCGTGAGCCGCGGCGTGGTTTCCACCGTCGCGCGCTCCGCGCGGGCGTATTGGCTGCGCCATTCAACTGGCGTGGTTCCTTTTGCAGTCCTGAACTGCCGGTTGAAATTCGCCACGCTGGCGAACCCGGAGCGCGTGGCGATCACCGAGACCGGCAACGAGGTGTCCGCGAGTAGTCTGCAGGCATGGCCCAGACGCACGCGCACAAGGTAGCGCCCCACGCTTTCGCCGATGTGCCGCGCAAACTGGCGCGCGAGCGTGCGTTCCGAAAGCCCCGCAGCAGAGCAGAGATCGGCAAGCCGCAACGGTTGCGCGAATTGCGCGTCGATCATGGCAAGCACGCGGTTCAGCCGTTCTGGTTCGTACCCCGAAGGACCGGATTGACGCGCACCGAACGCACTGGGCGACGCGAGCGGCGTGCCCGGCGCTTCGGCCAATGCGCACAGAATCTCCAGCGTCGCAGCGAGCCGGGTGCGCGGCGCTTCGGCAAGCAGTGCGTCGAGCCGCGCCCGCATCGCAGCGCCTGCCGCCGCATCGAACGCGAGTCCGCAGGCCGCGCGGCGCAGCAGCTTGCGCAGCGGCGCATATTCGGGGCAGCAGTCGGCAAGGCGCCGCGCCCACTCCCCATCGAACCACACGACGATGGCCACCTGGGGCTCTCCGGCATCGATCGAGCGATTCGAAGCCCAGGTATGCGGCAGGTCGGGTGGCACGAGTACGAGATCGTCGGCTTCGTAGCGCGTCACCGTGTCGCCGATATAGCGCTTGCCATGGCTGTTCAGAGTGAGCGTGAGTTCGTACTCCGGGTGGTGATGCCACTCGAACGGTATGCGCGGCAGACGCCGGTGATAGATGCGCACGGAACATTGATCGCCGAATTCGACGTGTTCGTAAGCAGGTTTCATGGCCGAAAGCGCAAAGTCATTGGCCGAATAGTATCACCGCCGGTGCCGTTCCGCTTCTATGCTCTGACTTACCCCAACACACCTATTCATGGAGACAGGCATGGCAGCACTGCAAATCGACGACCTTCCGGCGGCGATCCGCCAGGCGAAGCGCGAACTGCGCGCGCAATTGCCGAACTATCGCGAGGTCTTTGCCGAAGTGGAAGCGGCCATCCGGGCCGAGGCGGCCGGGATTGCAGCGAGGCGCAGTCGTGGCGAACCCGTGATTCCCGAACTCGACTTTGCCGATATTGCAGCGCAACGCGTGAGCGCTGCCCAGATCGAACACATAAAACGGCGTGGCGCCTGTGTGATCCGCAAGGTGTTCGACCCGGCGCTCGTTGCTCAATGGGACGAGGAGATCGCGCACTACGTAGAGCGTAACGATCTCGACGCGCACCTGAAAAACCGTGCCGAGGATCATTACTTCGGAGAACTGAAATCAAGCCGGCCGCAGATCTACGGTATTTACTGGTCGCGCCCGCAGGTGCTCGCACGCGAGTCCGTCGAGCTCACCACCGCGCGTATCTTTCTCAACCGGCTCTGGCGCAGCGAAAGCGAGGGCCGCGTGCATTTCGATCCTGAACGCGTGCCGGTTTATGCGGACCGTCTGCGCCGCCGGCCGCCGGGTTCGGCATCGCTCGGGCTTTCGGCGCATTGCGACGGCGGGTCCGTGGAGCGCTGGATCGACGTGAATTTCCGCAAGGTGTATCGCCATGTCTTCGCCGGGGACTGGCGGCGCTACGATCCGTTCGATGCCGCATATCGCCCCGATGCGGGCGAGATTCCGTCGCCCGCGGTGTGCTCGATGTTCCGCACGTTCCAGGGCTGGACCGCGCTCACGCCCCAGGGGCCGGGCGACGGCACCTTGCAGCTTGTGCCGGTCGCGAACGCAATGGCCTATATCCTGCTGCGCGCACTGCAGGACGACGTGGCCGAAGACGATCTGTGTGGCGCGATGCCGGGCCGCGCGCTCTCGATCGATCCCCGATGGCATGCGCCGCTCTTCGAAGCGCTTTCGTCGATACCGAAGATGGAGGCCGGCGACACGGCGTTCTGGCATAGCGACGTGATTCACGCGGTGGAGGACGAACACCGCGGCGCGGGCTACAGCAACGTGATGTACATTGCCGCGGCGCCGGGCTGCGCGAAGAACGACGCCTATCTCGCGCGCCAGTTGCCTGGCTTTATCGAGGGAACGAGCCCGCCCGACTTTCCGGCGGATCATTTCGAAGTCGATTTTGTGGGGCGCGGCGGCCCGAACGACCTCACGGCGCTCGGCCGCTCGCAACTGGGTTTCGAGGCTTAATGGTGTGAGGCGCGGCCGGGGAACGGAGAGACGTGCCATAGGGGTATCACCGCCGCGCTATATACTAGCCGCTGGCTTTTTTGCTCCTGCATTCCTCCGACTTTTTCCGAACCGCTTCGAACGCCCATGCCCGACACGCCGCCCGCAGCTCAAGCTCAGGCTGTCCCGCACTCCGTCGGTCCCGAGAGCCTCGGGGCGCAAGTGCTGCTCGACGCCCTCATGCGGCTCATCGAAAGTCATTTCGGGGTGCGCGCGGCCTGTGCGATACCGGGCGAGCCCGGTGGCAACTGGGCCGGCGCGGCGCTCGATGCGCCGCTGCGCGAAGCGCTCGACGCCTTGCGCGAAGCGGGCGGCGAACCGGGAACGGGCAAGCCGCTCGTCGTGGCGGACGCGGGGGCCGATCCCGCATGGCGCGCCGGCCTGCGTGCCACCCATGAACTGCCGTTTCGTTTCGTGGCGGCATGGCCGCTACAGGGTCCGGGCGGCGAGCTTATCGGCAGCCTCTGCCTGATCGACCCCGCACCCCGCGAACTGACCGAAGCCGAACGCGTGAGTCTTGGAGATTTCGCGCGCGTGGCCGCGGTGCTGGCCAGCCAGCCGGCAGACGACATCGCGCGGCGCGAAGAGGTCGAAGCGCTGCGCGCCCGCGAGCGCCTCTTTTCGCTCGCCATTGCGGGCAGCGGTACGGGCATCTGGGACCGCGATATCGTCACGGGCGAGATTCGCTATTCCGCGGGATGGAAGGCTATGCTGGGCTACGCCGACGACGAGGTGACGAGCCGCATCGAAGACAGCTACCAGCGCCTGCATCCCGACGATCTGCCCTATGTGCAGGCCACGATGCAGGCCCACTTCGAGGGCCGTACCGAGAGCTACGAGGTGGAGCACCGCATCCGCTGCAAGGACGGGCGCTACAAGTGGATCTGCAGCCGCGGCAAGGTGGTGAGCCGCGACGACGCGGGCCGCGCGCTGCGCATGATCGGCACCACTACGGATATTACTTCGATGCGCGAAATGTCCGAGCGGCTGCGCGAGTCGGCCAACCTCATCACCAATCTCACCAACGAAGTGCCGGGCCTCGTGTTCCAGCGCCGCAGCCTGCCGGACGGGCGCGTGTCGTTTCCGTACGCGAGCGCGGGCATTGCCGAAATCTACGAACTCACGCCGGAGGCGGTCGCACAGAACGCCGCGTGCATCGACGCGCTGATCCATCCCGACGATCAGGAGGCGTATCGTGCCTCGTTTGCGGAGTCGGCGGCGTGCCTTTCGCCATGGCACCTCGAATACCGCGTGCGATTGCCGGTTCAGGGGCTGCGCTGGCGGCAGGGCGATGCGAAGCCGCAGCGGCTCGCGGGCGGTGTAACGGTGTGGCACGGCTTCATTACCGACGTGACGGAGCGCAAGCGCATCGAAGCGGAGTTGCAGGAGTTCGCAACAACCGACGGACTCACGCGCCTTGCGAACCGGCGCCACTTCATGGCGCGCCTCGACGCGCATCTCGCGCGCCTGCATCGTGCGGGCGGGGGCGTGGCCGCGGTGCTGATGTGCGATCTCGACCACTTCAAGTCGATCAACGACCGCTGGGGGCATGCCGTGGGCGATCGCGCACTGCGCCATTTCGCCGATATCCTGCGCGCGGACCTGCTCGGGACGGACGTGGCGGGGCGCATTGGCGGCGAGGAGTTCGCCATTCTGCTGGGGGCGTCCAGTCTCGCAGACGCGCAAGCTCTTGCGCAGCGCATTCAGGCGCGCATTGCGCAGCAGCCGCTCGTTTCGGCGGGCGAGACCGTTGCGCTCACGGTCAGCATCGGCATCACCGAAATGTGCGCCGGCGACGCCATCGCCGAAGCGGCACTCTCGCGCAGCGACCTCGCGCTCTACCGCGCGAAGACGAACGGCCGCAACCGCATCGAATGCGCCTGAGGGCGCATTGCCTCCGGCTTCCATCATTCGCTCGAAGAGGGCTGTCGTTACGCAACGCCGATGACGCCCGAGGCGTTCGCGCAGTGGTATCGTCTCGCCGGTGCGAAGGCCTTTCCTGCCGATGCCGCTGCGCTCGCATACTGAGCGCAGCGGCATCGGCACATCTCATGGCGCAGGCTTGAGCGCCGCGTAGGTGCCCGGCGTGATGCCATAGGCGCGTTTGAATGCGCGATTTAAATGGCTCTGATCGTAGAAGCCCGCGCTCGCGGCCGCGTCGGCCGGGCTCTGGCCCGCTGCCAGCAGGCGTTTGGCGGCAATGAGGCGCAACTGGTTCGCGTAGGCGTGCGGCGGTAGGCCGTACTCCTTCGAGAACGCGCGGATCAGGTGGTAGCGGCTCAGATCGACGAGCGCGGCCAGTTCGTCTACGGCAATGTCGAGGTCGTGATGGGCGGCAATATAGTCGCGCACCCGCGCCATTTTCTGCGTTTCGCGTCCCGCGGCGGCGGCTTCGTCCACCTCGGGCTTCGGTTGCCCGTAGCGGCCGAACAGCATGCCCATGGCGGCCCACCAGTTCGCCTGGCGCTCCATGAGCGGCATCGGGCCATTGTCGTCGAGGCTCGCGTGGGCCTTCAGCAGTAGCCGGCACAGCACTTCGTCGTGGTATTGGCCGGGCGGCACGGCGAGCAGGCGTTCGCTGCGGCTGTCCTCGCTGAACACCGAAGAGAGCGCGGCAAGACCGGCGTGGTCGAGATAGATCGCGCGGTAGTGCCACGCCTTGTCTTCCCATACGTGGCCCGAGTGGTATTCGCCAGGACCGAACACCCGCACCGTTCCCGGACCGGAAACGTCCGCGCCCGCGCGCGTGCGGCATTCGCCGGCGCCGAATTCGGTCATCACGATCACGAGTTCGTCGTGCACGTGCCGGTCGAACTCGTGCGCCCCGTAGCGGGCCGTGGCCAGCGCGGCGCCCGCAAGCGCGGCGTCGCGCCGGTACAGGACCGCGTTTCCGGGTGAGGAGGTGTCTTCCATGGCGCTCGAAATCTTCAGGCAGGGCGTGGCGGGGCGAGCTTCGTCATTGCTTTCGCTTTCGCCGCGTTCGCCATGTTCGCTATGTTCGTCATGTTAGCTTGATCCGCACGCGCCGGTTGCTGCGGCCCTTGTTCTCGACCTTGGTGATGCGTACCGGCCGCGACTGCGCCGTGTTCGAGAGATGGGTGCCGCCGCACGCCTGGCGGTCCAGGTCGCCAATCTCGACGATGCGCACGGTGCCGTCCGGCGTGGGCGGCGGCGCTACCGAGCGGCTGCGGATCAGCCCGGGCGTAGCCTCGGCTTCGCGCAAGGGCAGGTGATACGTGCGCACGTCCAGCCCGCGGAGAATCACGTCGTTCAGCGGGGCTTCGAGTGCGCGCAGGGCGTCGTTCGGCGCTTCGGGGAGATCGAAGTCCATGCGGGCGATGCCGTCCGCGTTGATCTGCGCGCCGGTTACGAGTGCGCCGTCGAACGCCTGATAGACGAGGGCGTTGAGTATGTGTGTGGCCGTATGGAGTTGCGCCAGGGTTGCGCGGCGTGCTGCGTCGATGCTGACCTGCACGTCGCCCGCGAGTTCGAGCGGGGCATCGAGCAGATGCCAGCAGCGCCAGCCTTCCACCGAAATGCCGACGATGCGCGCCACACCCTGGGCATGCGTGAGGGTGGCCGTATCGCAGACCTGGCCGCCGCCGCCCGGATGCAGGGCGGAGCGCGAGAGCAGCACGGCGCCGGGGCGGGCATCGACCACGCTTGCTTCGAAGTCGAGCAGCTCGGGGTGGTCGTGGCAGAGATAGTGGGGCATGGCGGCAACCTCGTGGAATCCGGGATGAAGTTTCAGGATGAACCCCCGGTTGCCGCCACTCTAACGGGGCGCGAACGGCCCCGTCTTGGTCAAAATTGCGCAGCGCGCCATTAATGCGGCGACGACCACCCCTTGTAGCTGCCCACGTTATCCCGCGTAATGAGTTGCGGCATCATCTCGATCAGCGGGTTCGCTGGCTTCTTGCCGTTCATGATGCCGTAACCCACGTCCACTGCCGTCTGCGCCATCTTCCACGGGTCCTGGCTGGCGGAAGCCTGCACGAGCGTATCGGTCTTGAGCGCGGTTTCGATATCGGGCGCGCCGTCCACCGAGGTGATCACGATATTGCTGCGATGCAGCTGCTTCGCGGCCAGGTCGCTGCCGATCGCCTGCGGGTCGTTGATCGTGAAGACCGCATCGAGCTTCGGAAAGCGCGTGAGATAGCCGAGCATGGCGTTCATGCCGCCGTCGCGCGAACCCTTGCCGTCCTGGTCGTCGGAGAGGACCTTGATGCCCGGCGCCTTCGAGAGCACCGACTTGCAGCCGTTCACGCGGTCGATCACGGCCGAGACTTGCGGGCCGTTTTCGATGATCACGTTGCCCTTGCCGTTGAGCTTCTTCACGATGTAGTCGCAGGAGAGCTCGCCGGCCTTCACGTTGTCGGTCTGTACCGTTGCGTCCGCACCGGCGGCGCTCACGTCCACGGCCACCACCACGATGCCCGCGGCGCGCGCCTTCTGCACGGCGGGCAGGATGGCTTTCGGATCGACGGCGTTCAGGAGGATCATGTCCACGTGCGCGGAAATGAAGTTGTCGATCTGCGTGAACTGCTTGTTCAGGTCGTAGTCGGCGGAAACGGCTGTCACCTTGGCATTGGGGTTGAGCTGCTTTGCCTTGGCCTCGGCGCCGTTGACGATCGTCACAAAGTAAGGATTGCCGAGCGAACCGACCGTCACGCCGATCGACTTGATCTGCTTGTCCGCGGCATGCGCGCCCTGCAGGGCGAAGCCGAGGGTCACGGCGGCAGCGGCGATGACCGCTTTCTTCTTGAACATGGGTTGCCTCCAGAAAGGTCCTGTTGTCTGGCTCGGGCGCGAGAGGACCGCTCGCGCCCGATGGTGCTGTATGAGGAGAGGGTTCGCGTGACGTTACGTGCGGGCCGAGCCGCGCTGACGATAGCGGTCGAGCGCCACGGCGCCCACGATCACGAGGCCCTTGATGATGTATTGCCAGATGTCCGAAACGCCCAGCAGCACGAGGCCGTTGGACAGCACGGCGATGATGAGCGCGCCGATGAGCGTGCCGACGATCGAGCCCACGCCGCCCACGAAACTCGTGCCGCCCAGGATCACGGCCGCGATGGCGTCGAGCTCGTACGACTGGCCGAGCTGCAGGCCGTTGGCGGCGTAGAGGCGCGCGGCGGACATCACGGCGCCGAGCCCCGCGAGCAGGCCGGAGATCGCATAGACGAAGAGTTCGATGCCCCACACCTTGATGCCCGAGAGGCGTGCGGCTTCCGGGTTGCCGCCCACCGAATAGATATGCAGGCCAAGCACGGTGCGGCGCAGGACGAACCACGAAACGGCCACCACGGCGAGCGCGATGATGACGAGCCAGGGAATGCCGAGCACCGTGCCGTTGCCGATGAAGGCGAACGACAGTTGCGGGTTGAAGATGGTGGTGTCGTGGCCCATGAGCCGCGCGATGCCGCGCACGGCGGTGAGCGAACCGAGCGTCACGATGAAGGGCGGCAGGCGCAGGAACGAGATCAGCGCGCCGTTGACGATGCCGAATCCGAGCCCCACGGCCAGTGCGGCGGGCACGCCGAGCCACCCCCAGCCGGGAATGTTCGACGCCAGCATCGCGGCCACGGCGCCCGCGGAAAGGATCGAGCCCACCGAGAGGTCGATGCCGCCCGTAAGGATCACGAAGGTCATGCCCGCGGCCAGCACGATATTGATGGAGGCCTGCTGCGTGACGATCGAGAGGTTTTCGAGCGTGAAGAAGCCGTCGGTCAGGAAGCCGAAGCCCGCGCACAGCAGCACGAGAACCGGGAGCATGCCGGCCGTGCGCATGAGCGACTTCATGCGGGCGCGGTGGCCGTCCCGGGCGCCGGCGCCCGCTTGCGCCTGTGCGGCAGCGGCGCCGTGGCGGGGAAGAATGTTTCTCATGTCGTACTCCTGATGTAACGTCTCTCGTGTTCGGATAAGGTCAGGCCGCTTCGTCCAGCGCGGACTGCGAGCCGGTGGCCAGTTCGATGATGGCTTCCTGCGTGATGGGCTTGCCGGTATAGCCGCCGACCTCGCCCGCGAATACGCCTTCGCGCATCACGAGCACCCGGTCGGCCACGCCGATGATCTCGGGCAGTTCGCTCGAAATCACGATGATCCCCACGCCGGTCTTCGCGAGCTCGTTGATGATGCGGTAGATCTCCGACTTCGCGCCGATGTCCACGCCGCGCGTGGGCTCGTCGAGAATCAGCACGCGCGGCTGCGTTTCGAGCAGGCGCGAGAGCAGCACCTTCTGCTGGTTGCCGCCCGAAAGCGCGCCCACGTTCACGCGGGCGCTCGGCACGCGGATCGAGAGCGAGCGGATCGCTTCCTTCGCGCGTTCGGCGCCGCGCGCGCGGTCGAGCACGCCGAAGTGCGCGTCGCGCCCGCACACGGCCACGTTGATGTTGTCGCGCACGCTCATGTCCAGAAAGAGGCCCTGATGCTTGCGGTCTTCGGTCAGGTAGACGAGGCCGGCGTTGATCGCGTCGCGCGGCGTGTGCACGTGAAGCGTGTGGCCGTCGATGGCGATCTCGCCGCTCGTGCGCGGCTCCGCGCCGAAGATGAGGCGCGCGAGTTCGGTGCGCCCCGCGCCCACGAGTCCCGCAATGCCGAGCACTTCGCCCGCATGCAGGTCGAGGCTGCAGCCGCGCACGCGGCGGCCGTCGGCCACGTCGCGCACGGTGAGCACCACCTTGCCCGGATCGTAGGGCGCGTGCGCTTTCTTGTAGAAGCCCGAAATGTCGCGGCCCACCATCATGCTCACGAGGCTGTCGGCATTGAGCGCCTCGCGCTCCAGCGTGCCGACGTAGGTGCCGTCGCGCAGCACGGAAACGCGGTCCGAAAGCTCGTAGATTTCGGCCATGCGATGGCTGATGTAGATGATCGCGAGCCCTTCTTCGCGCAACTGGAGAATGAGCTTGAAAAGACGTTCCGTTTCGCGCGAGGAGAGCGGCGTGGTGGGTTCGTCCATCACGAGGATGCGGGCCTGCGCATGCACGGCGCGGGCGATCTCCACGAGCTGGCGTTCCGCGATCGAGAGCGTGCCGACCAGCGTGGCGGGGCCGAAGCTCGCTCCGAGGCGCGTGAGCACGTCTTCGCAGTCGCGCTCCATGGCCTTGCGGTCCACCATGCCGAAGCGGCGGCCGCCCTTGCGCAGTTCGCGGCCCGCGTAGATGTTTTCGGCCACGCTCAGGTTGGGCGCGAGGCTCAGTTCCTGATAGATGACCGCAACGCCCAGTTCGCGCGCGGCGAGGGGGCCGTCGATCTGCACGACCTTGCCCTCGACGAGGATCTCGCCGCCCGCATCGGCTTCGTAGGCGCCCGAAAGAATCTTCATGAGCGTGGATTTGCCCGCGCCGTTCTCGCCCATCAGCGAATGCACTTCGCCGGCGCGTACCGAAAGGCTCACGTTGTCCAGCGCGCGCACGCCGGGAAAGGTCTTGCTGATGCCGCGCATTTCCAGCAGCGGGCCCGGCGATTCAGTTTGCGGCATGACTCACCTCCTGCGTTTGCGCGCCGGCTCCCATGAGGATGCCCGCGCGCGGCGAAAAATTGAAGAACATGGGGAGCGTGGCGGCGCCTAGCGCGCCCGCGTCGGGGCCGAACGTGCCGCGCACGAGTTCGGGCGTGATGCTGGCTTCGGGGGCCGTGGCGGCCACCGCCACGCGCAGGCGCTTCATGAGCGTGTCGACGAGGCCGGCGTCCACGTCCGCGTCCAGCACCACGGCGCGCAGGTCCAGCACGCACAGCGAGGCGCGCAGCGCGGGCGCGAGCGCATCCACGCAATCGTCGAGCCATTCCTCCACGGCGGGATGGCCGCGGGCGATGCAGGCTTCGAGATCGGCGCGGCTGTCCACGGTCTCGCCATAGTGACGCAAGTGCCGCCGCAGCGAAATGAGCGATGCCCGCGAAAGCAGGATGTCCCATTTGCCCGGCGGCTGCGCCGCGGAGGGCAGGCGGCTGGGCGGCACCGGCATCACGGCGAAATCGCCCGCATTGCCGGTGAGGCCGCGCACGCAGTCGCCGTCGATGGCGATGCCGCCGCCGATGGCCGGGCCGAGGAACAGGTAGATGAAGTCGTCGCGCTGACGCCCGCAGCCATAGAACAGCTCGGCAATGGCGGCGGCGTTGCCGTCGTTTTCGCTGAAAACGGGCAGCGCGAGCGCGCGGCCCAGTTCGCCCGCGAAATCGACGTCGTTCCACACGCGGAAAGTATCGGCGGGCAGGCCCAGCTCGCGCAGCCAGCTCCCGAGGTTGTACGGCTGTGCCACGCCGATGCCGGCGATGCGGCTGCGCTCGCGGGCGTCGAGCCGTGACAGCAGATCGCGGATGTCGCGCTGCACGATCTCCTGGGCCACGGGCGGCTGCGGCAGCAGCAGATCGTGCGAGCGCCGCGCGATCATCTGGCCCGCGAAATTGACGAGCACGGTTTCGATGCTGGTGCGGTCGAGCCGCACGCCGATGGCGAACGCGCCGCGCGGGTCGAGGCGCAGCAGGGAGGCCGGCTGGCCGCGCTGGCCGTCGAGGCGGCGGCCCGTGACTTCGATCAGGCCGTTCTCGATCAGCGACGTGATGATGCTGCCCACCGCCGTGCTCGTGAGGTTCGCAAGCCGCGCGAGATCCGCCTTCGAAGCCTCGCCGGCGCGGCGCAGCGCCTGCAGCACGAGGCGCTCGTTGAAGCGGCGGACATTGGCCGAATTGCTGCCTTGCCCGACATGCGGACTTCTCACGTGTCTCCTCCAGCGAGGGCGACGGCGGTGAGGCCGTCATTAATTAAATCATGTTGATTTATTTAATGACGGAAACGCGAGTCTGTCAGCCTGGGGAAATCCCGTGCGTGGGAGGGGGGCGGCGTGCTGGCGAGGTGAGGATGGGGCGGGCGGGATGGGGCGAGGGCGGCAATAATCGCCGCGCATCGCCCGGACATACAGGATTGCTGCTTGATACTCGAGGC
Source organism: Paraburkholderia ferrariae NBRC 106233 (assembly GCF_000685035.1). GTDB lineage: Bacteria > Pseudomonadota > Gammaproteobacteria > Burkholderiales > Burkholderiaceae > Paraburkholderia > Paraburkholderia ferrariae. The sequence continues at coordinate 248,639 of NZ_BAYB01000009.1, read as the reverse complement.
GGCTGCCGCGCCCCGGGCCGACTCCAGGCCGACTATTGCGCGCCGCGAATCACCACCTTGCCGAAGTGCTGGCCGCTTTGAAGCCACGCATAAGCCTCGGGCGCCTCGTTGAAACCGAACACGCGGTCCACCACCGGCCGGATCTGCCGCGCAGCAACGAGCCGGGTCACGTCTTCGAGCATCGCGCGGCTGCCCACCATGACACCCTGCAGCCGCCGTATGCCGCCGATCACTGGCAGCAGCGGGAGCTCGGGCCCGGCGAACCCGCTCACGCCGCCGATGATCGACACGGTGCCGCCCAGCTTCGCGGCGGCGATCGAGCGCGGCAGCGTATCGCGGCCGCCCACTTCCACCACGATATCGGCGCCCGCGCCGCCCGTGAGACGCAAGACTTCGTTCTGCCATTCGGGCGTGGCGGCGTAGTTGATCGTTTCGTCGGCGCCCAGTTGCCGGGCGCGTGCGAGCTTCTCGTCGCTGGACGACGTGATGAGCGTGCGCAAGCCGGCTGCGTGCGCGAGCTGGAGTGCCCAGATCGACACGCCGCCCGTGCCCAGCAGTACGACGGTCGAGCCCGGCTGCGCGCCGCTGTCGGCGAAGAGCGCGTTCCAGGCGGTGATGCCCGCGCACGAGATCGTGGCGGCTTCTTCATAGCTGAGGTGAGCCGGAATCGCGACGAATGCCTCTTCGTTTTCGACGAAGCGCTCGGCCAGCACGCCGTCTGCCTGCGCGCCCGGGGAGACATCGATCTTGCGCGGGGCCGGGGCGCCGTCGATCCAGTGCGGGAAGTAGGTGTTGATGACACGGTCGCCCGGTTTGAAGCGGGTGACCGCGCTGCCCACTTCCACCACTTCGCCGGCGCCGTCGGCAACGGGCACGAGCGGCGTGTCGCCCAGGCCCAGATAGTCGCCGCGCGCGAACATCAGGTCGCGATAGTTGAGCCCCGCCGCGTGAATCTTCACGACGACGTCGTGCGGCCCCGGCTGGCGGGGCGCGATATCGGCGCGCTTGAGTGCGTCGATGCCCGCACCCGCCTTCAGTTTCCATGCATTCATGGCTGCTCCCGTTCGGTTGGAGCAGCTATGATAATGTTGCGTACAGGGAAACATTGGCGAGATTAAAGCCACTTACTGTTTCCTGTGAGGAACCAAATACGAGGCCAGGCGATGACCGAACGGTTGAGGGGTGTCGAGGAGTTCGTCGACGTGGTGGAGGCCGGCAGCTTTGCCGCCGCCGGGGAGCGGCTGGGCGTGACGCGTTCGGCCGTGGCGAAAGTGGTCGCGCGGCTGGAGCAGCGCCTCGGCGTGCGGCTCTTGCAGCGCACCACGCGCAGCCTGAGCCTTACCGACGAAGGCCACGCCTATTACGAGCAGTGCCGCCGCGTGCTGGCCGACCTCGGTGCCGCCGAGGCCGCGCTCGATCACGGCCGACGCGAGCCGGCCGGGCGCCTGCGCATTACGGCGCCCGTGCTGTTCGGGCGGCAGTGCGTGGCGCCCGTCGTGCGCGCGCTGGTGGAGGAATATCCGCGGCTCGACGTCGAACTGTCGTTCAGCGACCGCGTGACCGATCTGGTGGAGGACGGCTTCGATCTGGCCGTGCGCATCGGCACGCTGGCCGACCACGCCACGCTCGTCGCGCGGCGGCTGGGCGTGCAGGGCATGGGCATCTGCGCGTCGCCCGCGTATCTCGCGCAGCACGGCAAGCCGGCCGATTTCGCCGACCTGGCCGCGCACACCAGCATTGCCTATGGCCGTGCGGGACAAAGCGCGCCGTGGCGGGTGCTCGGTCCGGACGGCAAGACCCAGGAATGGCGCCCCGCGGCGCGCCTCCATTTCGACGATCTGCAGGCCATTGCCGATGCGGCCGCGGCCGGCGCGGGACTCGCGTGGCTGCCGTGCTGGCTGATGGGCCCGTATCTGCGCGACGGGCGTCTCGCGCTCGTGCTGGACAGCCGCAGCGTGCTGGGCGCCGAGGTGCATGTGGTGCGGCAGAAAGCGCGCCATACGCCGCCCAAGGTGCGGGTGGCCGTGGACGCGTTCGTTGCCCGAATTCCGCCCATGCTCGCGAAGGTTTGAGGAATCGGGGCGCCCGCATCGGGTGCACAGGCACCGCAAGCCTCCAGTGGAGGGCACGCTTCGCGCTATCATTCGAAGGTCAACGAGACGTTCCACCGAAACAAGCAGAGACAAGCAGACACTAGCCGCCAATGGCCAAACAGAACACGACCGGCGCCGCCCGCCGCGGCAGCGGGCCGCACAGGAGCGAGACGCCCCCCGGCAACGACGATGAGAGCGTCGTGCCGGAATCCGCAGCCTTGTCCGTGTGCGCGCAGGAAGGCGCCGACGAAGAAGGCGCGGGCACGTCCACCTACCTCGTGCCCGGCCTCGAACGGGGCCTGCGCATCCTCACGGAATTTTCGGCGCGCGAGCCGGTGCTGGGCGCCCCCGAACTCTCGCGGCGCATCGGCATTCCGCGCACGACCACGTTCCGCCTGCTGCAGACGCTCGAAGCGCTCGGCTTTCTCGAACGCGTGAATGGCGACAAGCAGTTTCGCCTGGGCGTGGCCGTGCTGCGGCTCGGCTTCGAGTATCTGAGCTCGCTCGAACTCACGGATTTCGGTCAACCTGTGCTGGAACGCCTGCGCGATTCGACGGGCCTGAGCACGCATCTGCTGATCCGCGATGGCCGCGATATCGTCTTTGTCGCCAAAGCGCAGACGCGCGACCCCATGTTCAGCTCGGTGAAGGTGCATGTGGGCACGCGTTTGCCTGCGCATGCCACGGTACACGGCCAGGTGCTGATGGGCGATCTCACGCTGGCCGAACTGCGCGCGCTCTACCCGGAGAAGCAGCTCGAACGCTTCACGGACCGCACGCCGGCCACCGTGGCCGACCTCTATGCGCGCGTGCGCGAGAGTGCCGAGCAGGGCTACGCGCTCTCGGAGGCTTCGTTCGAAACGGGGATTTCGGTGGTGAGCGCGCCGGTGCGCGATCAGTCGGGCAGGATCGTGGCGGCCATCACGGCCACGGTGCCGCGCTCCGATATTGGCGGCGACGCCGAGCGCGCGCCTCTGGTCGCAGCCGTATGCGGCGCGGCCATCGACCTCTCCATGCGCCTGAGCTACCGGCCCCGCGCCAGCGACCCTACGGCCGCCCGCGCGGCGCGCAGCCGCTCGCTGCCTGCAGGCTTCTTCTGACTACCGGGTTTTGACCCGGGCGATACTGCTGCGCGGAGGGGCCACCCTCCGCGCGTTGCCCTCACATCGAGGCATTAGAACGAGTGGTGGATACCCGTGACCACGCTCGTCTGATTGCGTCCGCTCGAAACGCCCGCGGTGAAGAGCGCCGCCTGCGCTTCCGAGTTCGCGCGCTCGTACAGCACGTCCACGTACACCTGCGTCGCTTTCGAAAGCGAGTACATGTCGCCGATCACGAACTGGGTCCAGCGGCGGCCCGACAGCGTTGAGGTGGACGCACCGCTCACAATCGCATTGGCGACGGTGACCTGGTAGTTCGCGCCGGCATCGTAGCTCTGGAACGTATCCGAATAGCCGGCCGACTGCAGCTTCGTGCGCGTGTAGAGGCCGTGCAGCAGCAGCTTGCCGAAATCGTACGAGGCGCCGATGCCCATGTTCTCCACCTTGTCGGCCACGTAGGTCGTGGCAGGCTGGCCCTGGAACGTGGCGAGGCCGATGGTCGCGATCGATACCGAGCGGTCGTGCTCGTTGGACCACGTCGCGCCGGCCTTGAACGGGCCGCTCGAATACGTGAGCGCGTAGCTCATCGTGCGGCCGGTCGAGAAGTTCGTGGTGTTGCCAAAGCCGAGCATGGCGCCCGCCGTGAAGCCATACCAGTTCGCCGAGCGGAACTTCACGGAGTTGTCGAACGGCACGACACCCGTATCGGCAAGCTCGTCGATGTTGCCGGGGTGGAACGCAAACCAGTTGCCGGAAACGTAGGCAGTACTGAACGGATCGAGAACGTCGAACGCGAACGGCGTTTGATGGCCGAGCGTCAGCGAGCCGACCTGGTCGGAACTGAGGCCCACGAAGGCCTGGCGGTTGAAGAGCACGCCCGATTTCGCCATGGCGCCCGTGTTCGTGTAGAAGCCGTTTTCAAGCTGGAAGATCGCCTTCAGGCCGCCGCCCAGATCCTCGGCGCCGCGCAGGCCCCAGCGGTCCGGCTGCGTGTTGCCCTGTTCTTCCATCCACCTGGTGCTGCCCCCGACGTTGCTGATATAGGCGACACCGGCATCGAGGCTGCCGTACAGCGTGACGCTGCTTTGTGCCCATGCGCTCGAGACGGCGCAGATTCCGGTCAGTCCCGCGACAATGACGTGCTTCAACTTTGGACTCCTCAACGTATGACGAATGGCCGGATGTTTGCATCGGCCTGCTCAACCTCTTGAAACCCTCTGGCGTGCTCGCCGCTTCTTCTTTTTTGGCGAGCTACACTGGCGTTGAGTGTTCCATATATGGACAAACGTAACGCCTATGGAAAGTATAGAGTTTCTCCGGGGAGGCCAAAATACTTTTTTTGGACGGTGAATACCCTGTGTCGCGGCTGCAACGACGCGTCCATTAGTCTGCGGAAAGCCTGTTCCGGCGGCCGTTGCCGCAACCGTCCGAGAGCGATCCATAAAGGTTGTTCGCGCACCTTTCTCGCACCTTCCGGGGATTGATCGGTGTTTTCCCCAGGCGTGCACGAATTTTATTTTCATGGCGTAAGACGGCTCCTATAATGACCATACATAAACTAATGTTCCTTGTATGGAACATAAGTCCCCTGGAAAGGTGAGAAATGGCTGAAGAATGGCGCTGTGCCGGACATGCCGGCGATCTGTCCGACGACGCACCGCTCGAGTACAAGCTCGACGGCACCGAAATCGGCATCTACAAGGTGGGCGACGAGATCTATGCGCTCGAAAACGTCTGCCCCCATGCGTACGCGTTGCTGACGCAGGGTTTCGTCGATGGCGACACCGTCGAATGCCCGCTGCACGAAGCCGTGTTCCATATCCCGACCGGCAAGTGCCTCAAGGAGCCCGGTGGCCGCGATCTGAAAATGTATGCGGTCCGTCTCGCCGGTGAAGAAATCCAGATCAAGGTGGAATGACATGCGTGAAATCCCCGTGAACTTCAATCCGTGGCTCAAGCCCTGGCTTGCGCCGCAACCGAACAACGTGGCAGGCAAGGGCGTGATCGAGCAGCCGGGCGAGGCGCAGAACCTCGTGTGGCAAACGCGCAAGGCCGAGCCCACGCAATATGAAAACGACTTTGGCGACGCGCTCGAAAAGGTGTTCGAAGCCGGTGCCGTCGAACTCGACGAGGTGGTGGCAGGGCTGAACGGCGCGGGCTTTCGCACGCCCGAAGGCGCGCCGTGGACCGCGGAGCGACTGGCCGCCGAATTCCGCCTGCTCGCCGAATAAGCGGGCGCGCCTTTCACGCCGCCCCCACCGTCTCACCGAATCAGTACCCGGAGCCCCAGATGACGTCCCCCACTCTCGAAGCGGCCGGCGCCGCCGATCCGATCCGCGCCTATCTCGACCGCGGCCTGCGTAATTACTGGTATCCCGTCGTGCCGAGCTGGCAGGTGGGCAGCGCGCCCATCGGCATTACGCGCCTTGGCGACCAGATCGTGCTGTGGCGCGACCAGGACGGCAACGTCCACGCGCTGGAAGACCGCTGCCCGCACCGCGGCGCGCGCCTCTCGCTCGGCTGGAACCTCGGCGACCGCGTGGCGTGCTGGTATCACGGCATCGAAGTCGATGGCGGCGGCACCGTGCAGAGCGTGCCGGCCGTGGCGTCGTGCCCGCTGGAAGGGCAGAAGTGCGTGAAGTCCTATCCCGCGCAGGAGCATGCGGGCGCGGTGTTCCTGTGGTTCGGCGACGACGCGCACAAGGAACCCGCGCCGCTCGTGCTGCCGGAAGAACTGGTCGGCGCGGACTATGCGCAGTTCCTCTGCGTTTCGAACTGGAAGTGCAATTACCAGTACGCGATCGACAACGTGATGGACCCGATGCACGGCGCCTATCTGCATGCCACTTCGCACTCGATGGCCGAAGGCGACAAGCAGGCCGACATGCGCGTGCGCAAAACCGACACCGGCCTCATGTTCGAGAAAGTGGGCCAGCGCGACGTGAACTTCGACTGGGTGGAGCTGGGCGAGACGGGTTGCCTGTGGATGCGCCTCGCGATTCCGTACAAGAAGAAGTTCGGCCCGGGCGGCAACTTCGGCATCATCGGCTTCTCCGTGCCGGTGGATGAAAAGAACTGCCAGGTTTATTTCTGGCGCACGCGCAAGGTGCAGGGCTGGCAGCGCGACGCGTGGCGCTTCCTCTATCGCAATCGCCTGGAAGGGCTGCATTGGGCGGTGCTGGAACAGGACCGCTACGTACTCGAAAGCCTCGCACCCAATGCGCGCGATCACGAATTCCTCTATCAGCACGACGTGGGCATGACGCGCGTGCGCCGCATGCTGCGCCAGCGCGCGCAGCAGGACTTCGCCGAACTGGACGCCTGGCGCGCACAGCATGGCGCGCAGGCGGAGCAAGCCGCTGCGGGCCACAGCCATGCATAACGCTGCGACGCAGGCGAGCCTCGCGGGCCGGCGCGTTGTCGTGACGGGCGGCGCGCGCGGTCTGGGCGCCGCGTTCGTCGCGGCGCTGGCCGCGGCCGGTGCGCGCGTGACCTTCGGCGACGTGCTGCACGACGCCGGCGCGGCGCTCACGGCCTCGCTTGCCGCGCAGGGGCACGACGTGGGCTATGTGCCGCTCGATCTCGCGCAGCCGGAGAGCATCCACGCGTTCGTCGAAAGCGCCGCGCAACGCATGGGCGGCATCGACGGCCTCATCAACAACGCGGCGATCACGAACTCGGGCGGCAAGCTCGCGCACGAATTGAGCGTGCAAACGTGGGACGCCGTCATGAACGTCAACGTGCGCGGCACCTGGCTCATGTGCGCCGCGGCGCAGCGCTGGCTTGCGGAGTCGGGTCACGGCTCGATCGTCAACATCGCTTCGGACACGGCACTGTGGGGTGCGCCCAGGCTGCTCGCCTATGTGGCTAGCAAGGGCGCCGTGATTGCCATGACGCATTCGCTCGCACGCGAGTTCGGCGCGGATGGCATCACCGTCAACGCCATCGCGCCCGGACTCACGGAAGTGGAGGCGACAGCCTACGTGCCGGCCGATCGCCACGCGTACTACCTCGAAGGCCGCGCGCTGCGCCGCCCGCAGGTGCCCGACGACGTAACGGGCCCGGTGCTGTTCCTGCTCTCCGGGGCCGCGCGCTTCGTGACGGGCCAGTTGCTGCCGGTGAACGGCGGCTTCGTGATGAATTGATCTTGTCTAATCGACAGTGTTGAACTTAAAGGAGAAAGCGATGGCCGATGCCGATCTCGAGCGCAAATCGTGGGAGCGTCCCGACGAAGCCAGTTTCGAGCAGTGGATGGACAGCCGCGTGGCGCGCTACGCAACGCGCCGCTACGACTGGGACGCGCTGAAGTTCCAGGCCGACTACGACCCGAAATACCGCCGCGCGCAGATGCGCTATGTGGGCACGGGCGGCACGGGCGTGGCGAAGGACGTGAACACGGTGCCCGCGGGCGGTTTCACGTTCTCGACCATGGTGATTCCGGCCGGCAACATCGGCCCGAGCCACATCCATATGGACGTGGAGGAAATCTTCTTCGTGCTGCGCGGGAAGATGAAAGTGATCTGCGAGAAGGACGGCGAGACCTGGGAAGCCGTGCTCGGCGAGCGCGACCTGATCTCGGTGCCGCCCGGCGTGTACCGCACGGAAATCAACATCGGCGAGGAAGACGCGCTGATGTGCGTGATGCTGGGTTCGCCCAAGCCCATCACGCCGACCTATCCGCCGGATTCGCCGCTCGCGAAGATCAAGCGCGATCTGCAGAAGTAAGGATTCCAGATTGACTGTCACCGGAACCATGACCGTGAATACCCTCGCCATCTCCACCCCGACCGACGATGCCGCCGCGGCCTTCGAAGCGCGCCTTGCGTGCTTCCCGGCCCAGGTCGCCAAAGCGGACGAGGCGGGCGACGTGCGGGTAGGGTATCGCGAAGCGGCCCAGTTGCACGCGTTGCGCAGCGATACGCTGCCGCTCGTGCTGCTGCACGGCATCGGTTCCGGGGCGGCTTCCTGGGTCCAGCAACTGGAAACGCTGGGCGGCACGCGCCGCGTGCTGGCATGGGATGCGCCGGGGTATGGCGATTCCACGCCGGTTGCGGCCGCTTCGCCCGCTGCCGCCGACTATGCCGCACGGCTGGCCGGCTGGCTCGACACACTCGGTATTGCACGCTGCGTGCTGGTGGGGCATTCGCTCGGCGCGATCATGGCCGGTGCTTTCGCCGTGGCGAATCCGCAGCGGCTGGCGGGGCTGCTGCTGATTTCGCCTGCGGGCGGCTATGGCGCGTCGAGCGAGGCATTACGCGCGGAGAAGCGCGATACGCGCCTTGCCATGCTGGCGGAACTCGGCCCGGCCGGGCTCGCGGCAAAGCGCAGCGCCAACATGCTTTCGCCGCATGCGGACGATGCGGCGCGCGCCTGGGTGCGCTGGAACATGGCGCGCGTGCTGCCGCACGGTTACGCGCAGGCGACGCATCTGCTCGCCAACGCCGATCTCGCGGCCGACCTCGCAGCGTTTCAGGGCAAGGTCAGCGTGGCGGCGGGCGCAGACGACACGATTACGCCACCCGCCGCCTGCGAGCGGCTGGCCGCGGCGGCGCACGCGCCGTTCGAGGTCGTGCCGGGTGCGGGGCATGCCGGCTATATCGAAGCACCCGCGGCCTATAGCGCGTTGATCGACGCGTTCTGCCGCGCAGCAGAAGAACAACGGAGTTTCTGAATGACGGCCGATCTCGCCCGCGTGGCTCCCGAAGCCGACGAAGACCGCAGCGACACGAACTATCGCGTGCCGGGTCTGGAACGGGGCCTGCGCATTCTCACCGAATTCTCGCCGCGCGAGCCGGTGCTGGACGCACCCGAATTGTCGCGGCGCCTGGGCATTCCGCGCACGACGGTGTTCCGTCTGCTGCAGACGCTCGAATCGCTCGGTTTTCTCGAACGCGCAGACCGCGACCGCAACTATCGCCTGGGCGTGGCCGTGCTGCGTCTTGGCTTCGAGTACCTGAGCTCGCTGGAGTTGACCGATCTCGGGCTGCCGCTCATCGAGGCGCTGCGCGACGAAACCGGTCTCACTTCGCACATCGTGATTCGCGACGGCCGCGACATCGTGTTCGTGGCGAAGGCGCAAAGCCATGCGCCGATCTTCAGTTCGGTGAAGGTGAACGTGGGCACGCGCCTGCCGGCGCACGCCACCACGCACGGCCAGGTGCTGATGAGCGACTTCACGCTCGACGAGTTGCGCGCGCTCTACCCGGAACCGGCGCTCGAACGCTTCACGCCGCAGACGCCCGATACCGTGGAGGAACTCTTTGCCCGCATCCGTGAGGATGCCGAACGAGGCTACGCCGTGAGCGAGTCGTCGTTCGAGCGCGGTATTTCGGTAGTGTCGGCGCCGGTGCGCAATGACACGGGCCGCATCGTCGCCGTGATCACCACCACGATCCCGCATCCCGCCATCGATGCCCAACTGCTGGGCGGCGGCCTGATCGACAAGGTCCGCCGCGCGGCGACCGAACTTTCGAAGCGGCTCAATTATCGGCCCGGAAGCGGCGCACAGCCCGCCAACCCGTACATGAAGGCATTGGGGATCAGATGATTCAAATCGACTTGACCGGCCAGGTCGCGGTGGTGACGGGCGGTTCGTCCGGCATCGGGCTCGCGGCAGCCGAACTCTTTTTGCGGGCCGGGGCCTCGGTGGCGATCTGCGGCCGCGATGCGGAGCGCCTTGCCCGCGCCGAGCGCGACCTGCGCGAACGCTTCCCGCAGGCGCAGTTGCTCGCCGCGCGCTGCGACGTGCTGGACGCCGCCGAAGTGGCGGCCTTCGCGGCCGAGGTGCAGGCGCGCTTTGGCCGTACCGACATGCTGGTGAACAATGCAGGCCAGGGCCGCGTGTCCACCTTCGCCGATACCACCGACGAAGCGTGGCGCGAGGAACTCGACCTCAAGTACTTCAGCATCATCCGCCCGACGCGCGCGTTCTTGCCGATGCTGCGCAGCTCGGCGAAGCTGGGCAATGCCGCCATTGTCTGCGTGAACTCGCTGCTCGCGCTGCAACCGGAGCCGCACATGGTGGCGACGTCGTCGGCGCGCGCGGGGGTGCTGAGCCTCATCAAGTCGCTGGCGGGCGAGTTCGCGCCGGACCCGATCCGCGTGAACTCCATCCTGATCGGCATCGTGGAGTCGGGTCAATGGCGCCGCCGCTACGAAACGCAGGCCGCGCCCGGTCAAAGCTGGCAAGACTGGACGAGCGAGCTCGCCCGCAAGAAACACATTCCGCTTGGCCGTTTCGGCCGTCCCGAAGAAGCGGCCCAGGCGCTGTTTTATCTGGCCACGTCCCTGTCGTCCTATACGACGGGCAGTCATATCGATGTATCTGGAGGCGTAGCACGTCATGTCTAACACAACCACCGTCGGCGAACTGATTGCCGCTTTTCTCGAACAATGCGGCGTTGAGACCACCTTCGGCGTGATCTCGATTCATAACATGCCGATCCTCGACGCCATTGGCCGCCGCGGCAAGATCCGCTACGTGGGCGCGCGCGGCGAAGCGGGCGCGGTCAACATGGCGGATGGACTGGCGCGCGTCTCGGGCGGCCTCGGCGTGGCCTTCACCAGCACGGGCACGGCGGCGGGCAACGCGGCGGGCGCGATGGTCGAAGCGCTGACCGCGGGCACGGCACTCCTGCACATCACCGGCCAGATCGAAACCGAATACCTCGATCAGGACCTCGCGTACATCCACGAGGCACCGGACCAGTTGACGATGCTCTCGTCGATCTCGAAGGCGGCGTTCCGGGTACGTTCGGTCGAAACCGCGCTGCCCACGATCCGCGAAGCGGTGCGCGTGGCGCGCACGGCGCCGAGCGGCCCCGTCAGCGTGGAGATCCCCATCGACATCCAGGCTGCGCTGACCGAGTGGCCTTCCGATCTCGGCGCACCCCACCTCACGGCGCTCACGCACGACGACGCACGCGTGGAAGAACTCGCGGCTGCACTCGCGAATGCGAAGCGTCCGCTGCTGTGGCTCGGCGGCGGGGCGCGTCATGCCAGGGCGGCAGTCGAGCGTCTCGTGGCGCTGGGCTTCGGCGTGGTGACGAGCGTGCAGGGCCGCGGCGTGCTGCCGGAAGATCATCCGGCGACGCTGGGCGCCTTTAACGTGAGCGCGCCGGTCGAGCACTTCTACAAGACCTGCGACGCGCTGCTGGTGGTGGGCTCGCGTCTGCGCGGCAACGAAACGCTGAAGTACAAGCTCGCACTGCCGCAGCCGCTCTACCGCGTGGATGCGGACGCGCTGGCGGACAACCGCGGCTATCGCAACGCGCTCTTCGTGCACGGCGATTCGGCGGCGGTGCTCGACGCACTGGCCACGAAGCTCGAAGGCAAGCTGAAGGTCGATCCGCAGTTCACGGCGGATCTCGCTGCCGCGCGCGAAACCGCGATTGCGGAAACGGCCAGGGGCCTCGGCCCGTATCGCCGCCTCGTGGAGTCGCTGCAGCGTGCCGTGGGCCGCGACTACAACTGGGTGCGCGATGTGACGATCTCGAACAGCACCTGGGGCAACCGTCTCCTGAAGATCTTCAGCCCGCGTGCCGGCGTTCACGCACTGGGCGGCGGTATCGGCCAGGGCATGCAGATGGCGATTGGCGCGGCGCTGGCCGGGTCCGCTGCGAAGACCGTGTGCCTCGTGGGCGACGGCGGCCTGATGGTCAACGTGGGCGAACTCGCCACGGCCGTGCAGGAAAAGGCCAACGTGATGATCGTGCTGATGAACGACCAGTGCTACGGCGTGATCCGCAACATTCAGGACGCGCAGTACGGCGGCCGCCGCATGTTCGTCGATCTGCACCAGCCGGACTTCGCGCAGTTCTGCGCGAGCCTGGGCCTCAAGCACTACCGCCTTTCGTCGCTGGACGACGCGGACGCCACGATCCGCGAAGGTCTCGCGTTCGAAGGCCCGGTGCTGCTGGAAGTGGACATGAAGTCGGTGGGCAGCTTCGAGACTGTCTTCGCGGGGCCGCCGGTGCGCAAGGAGGAGCCGCAACATGCCTAACGGGATGATAGCGGGGAGAGCGGGCGCGACCCCAGGCGCGACGCAGGCGCCGGTCGATATCGCGATGATCGGCTTCGGTGCGATCGGGCAGACGGTCTATCGCGCCGTCGCGGCCGATCCGCTGGTGCACGTTTCGCACGTGATCGTGCCCGAGCAGCACGCGCGCCAGGTGCGCGACGTGGTGGGCGCCTCGGTGGAAGTGGTGTCCTCGGTTGCGGCGCTCTGCAGCCGCCCGCAGTTCGCGCTCGAATGCGCGGGCCACGGCGCGCTCGTCGATCACGTCGTGCCGCTCTTGAAGGCGGGCACGGACTGCGCGGTGGCTTCCATCGGCGCGCTCTCCGACGTCGATCTGCTCGAGCGCCTCTCGCTCGCGGCCGACGAAGGCCATGCCACGCTCACGCTGCTTCCGGGTGCGATCGGCGGGATCGACGCGCTTTCGGCCGCCAAGCTCGGCGGCCTCGACGAGGTGCTGTACGTGGGCCGCAAGCCGCCGCTCGGCTGGCTCGATACGCCGGCCGAAGAAGTGTGCGACCTGCGGGCGCTCACGAGCGAGCGCGTGATCTTCGAAGGCAGCGCGCGCGAAGCGGCGCGTCTCTTTCCGAAGAACGCGAACGTGGCGGCCACCATCGCGCTGGCGGGCCTCGGGCTCGACCAGACAACGGTGCGCCTGATCGCCGATCCGGCCGTCGAGCGCAATGTGCACCGCATCGTCGCGCGCGGGGCATTCGGCGAGATGTCGCTGGAGATGTGCGGCAAGCCACTGCCGGACAACCCGAAGACCTCGGCGCTCACCGCGTATAGCGCGATTCGCGCGCTGCGCAACCGGGCCGCGCGCTGCGTGATCTGACGAAGGAGTGGCGGGGCGCATGCGCCGCCCCCCACATGAGGAACTGTGAAATGACTGCTTTCGATACGAGCTTTTTGCGTGACCTGGTGCCCAACGGCGACATCCTGATCGGCGGCGAATGGTGCCGCGGGCGCGCCGCGCCTTACGCGAGCGTCTATCCGGCCGACCAGTCGCTGAACCTGGAAGTCTCGCAGGCAAGCGCCGAAGACGCCGACGAGGCCATCGTGGCCGCCGACGCCGCCTGGCGCCGCGCCGACTGGGCCGGGCTCAAGCCGCATCAGCGCGCGCTCGTGCTGTACCGCATCGCCGACCTTATCACGCAACGCCACGAAGCGCTGGCGCACCTGCAGCGGCGCGACAACGGCAAGCCCATCGGCGAGACGCGCGCGCTCGTGGCGAGCGCGGCGAACACGTTCCGCTACTACGCGGCGTGCCTCGAAACGCTCGACGAAGAGCTCACGCCTTCGCGCGGCGACTATCTGACGATGAGCGTCTATGAGCCCATCGGCGTGATCGCGGCGATCACGCCGTGGAATTCGCCGATCGCCTCCGACGCACAGAAGCTCGCCCCGGCGCTGGCGGGCGGCAACGCGGTGGTGCTCAAGCCCGCCGAAGTCACGCCGCTCGCTTCGCTCGCGCTCGCGCGCATCTGCGAAGAGGCCGGCGTGCCCAAGGGCGTGCTGAGCGTGCTGCCGGGCAAGGGCTCGGTGATCGGCGACGTGCTGGTGCGCCATCCGCTCGTGAAGAAAGTGTCGTTTACGGGCGGCACGGACGTGGGCCGCGGCATCGCGCGCATCGCGGCGGAAAAGCTCATGCCGGTCTCGCTGGAGCTGGGCGGCAAGTCCCCCACCATCGTATTCGACGACGCCGACATCGACCATGCCGTGAACGGCGTGCTGTACGGCATCTTCAGTTCGTCGGGCGAGGCGTGCATTGCGGGCTCGCGCCTGTTCGTGCAGCGCGGTATCTACGACGCGTTCATGAAGCGCCTGGTGGAAGGCGCGCGCAAGCTGCGCGTGGGCGACCCCGAACAGGCCGACACGCAAATGGGCCCGCTCATCACGGCGAAGCACCGCGAAACGGTGGAGCGCTACGTGGCGCTCGGGCTCGAAGAGGGCGGACGCCTTCTGTGCGGCGGCGAGCGTCCGGTGGGCGAGGCGCGCGAAAACGGCTTCTTCTATCAGCCGACCATTCTCGAAGGACTCCAGAACAATGCACGCATCTGCCAGGAGGAAATCTTCGGGCCGGTGCTGGTGGCCATGCCGTTCGACGACGAAGCCGCGCTCATCAAGGAAGCCAACGACAGCGTGTTCGGCCTCGCCGCCGGCATCTGGACGCGCGACTACAAGCGCGCATGGCGCATCGCGCGCGCGCTGGAAGCGGGCACGGTCTGGATCAATACGTACAAGCTGTTCTCGATCTCCACGCCGTTTTCGGGCTGGAAGGACAGCGGCATGGGCCGCGAGAAAGGGCGGCTCGGCATTCGCGAATACATGCAGCAGAAAAGCCTCTACTGGGGCTTGAACGACGCACCGCTGCCGTGGGCCAGGGCCTGACGGCCCGCGCTATTAGAGAGTTTCCATCATGACGATACTTGGCATCGAACAGATTACCTACGGCGTGACCGACCTCGAAACCTGCCGCCGCTTTTTCGCGGACTGGGGCATGAAAGAAGTCGCACACGACGAAACGCGCGCGCGTTTCGAAACGCTGAATGGTTGCACCGTGCTCGTGGCCGATGCGAGCGACCCCTCGCTGCCCGTCGCCTTCGAAGCCGGCCCGACGCTTCGCGAAGTGACCTGGGGCGTGGCCGCGCGCGAAGAACTGGACGTCTTGCGCGAGCGCCTGAAGGGCCAGCCCGGCTATTACGCGAACGACGAAGCCGTGGGCTGCTACGACCCCGCGGGCATGGCGATTCGCGTGGAAGTCACGCGTCGGCGCGAGATCGACGTAAAGGGCTCGCCTTCGAACGTGTGGGGGCAGACGCTGCGCGTCGATCAGCCTTCGCCCATCTACGAGCGCGCCGAGCCGGTGGAAGTGGGCCACGTGGTGTTCTTCACGAACTGCCTCGCCGAGCAGGAAGCGTTCTATCACGACCTGCTGGGCTTCGAAACTTCGGACCGCTATCCGAACCGCGGCGCGTTCATGCGCTGCGCGCCGCACGGCGGCCACCACGACCTGTTCCTGCTCGCACTGCCCGACGGCAAGAAAGGGCTGAACCACGTGGCGTTCACGGTGCGCGACATTCACGAAGTCTTTGGCGGCGGCCTGCATATCAGCCGCTGCGGCTGGACCACGCAACTGGGCCCGGGCCGGCATCCGGTTTCGTCCGCGTACTTCTGGTACTTCAAGAACCCGGCGGGCGCCCTGATCGAGTATTACGCCGACGAAGACGTGCTCACGCCGGAGTGGCAGCCGCGTGATTTCGAGCCGGGCCCGACCGTGTTCGCCGAGTGGGCCGTGGATGGCGGGCTCGACGGCAACACGCGCCGCCAGAAGAACGCGCAGGCGCCGGAAGGCAAGTTCATGACGGAGCGCAAGCAATGAACACCGAAGGCACGCAGGAGGCGCAGCAAGCGCAAGATGCGCCGCGCACGGTTGTCGTGATCGGCGGAGGCCAGGCGGCGGGCTGGGTCGTCAAGACGCTGCGCAAGGAGGGCTTCGACGGCCGCCTCGTGATGATCGCCGACGAAAGCCACTTGCCGTACGAGCGCCCGCCGCTTTCGAAGGCGGTGCTTTCGGGCGATGCGGATATCGATACCGTGCGCATCGTGAAGCCCGACGAATTCGCGGCGCTGAACGTGGAGGCGTGGCAGCCCGACTGTGCCACGAAGATCGACCGCGCCGCGCGCGTCGTGACGACCTGCACGGGCCGCGAGGTGCAGTACGACCGCCTCGTGATCGCCACGGGCGGCGCGGCGCGCCGGCTGCCGGCGAGCGTCGCGAAGACGGCGCACATCACCTACCTGCGCACGCTCGACGAAGCCGTGGCGCTGGGCGAGCGCCTGCGTGCGAGCCAGCGCGTGCTGGTGGTGGGCGGCGGCTGGATCGGGCTCGAAGTGGCGGCCACGGCGCGCAAGCTCGGCGTGGAAGCGACCGTGGTGGAGGGTGCGCCGCGCCTGTGCGCGCGCTCGCTGCCGCCGCTCGTTTCCGGGTTCCTGCTGGACCTGCACCGCGCGAACGGCGTGGACGTGCGTCTGAACGCGGCGCTCGTCTCGCTCGAAGATCACCCGGAAGACGCAGGCCGCGTACGCGCGACGTTTGCGGACGGCTCGACGCTCGACGCCGATTTCGCCGTCGCCGGCATTGGTCTCGCGCCGCACACGGCGCTGGCGGAAAGCGCGGGACTGGCGGTCGCGGACGGCATCGTGGTGGACGAGTTCGGCGCCACCGCCGACCCCAACGTGTTCGCCTGCGGCGACGTGGCGAATCATCCGAACGCGTGGCTCAAGCGCCGCGTGCGGCTGGAATCGTGGGCCAACGCGCAGAACCAGGCGATTGCGGCGGCCAAGGCCGTGCTCGGCGTGAAGGTGCCGTATGCCGAGATTCCGTGGTTCTGGTCCGATCAGTACGACGTGAACCTGCAGATCCTCGGCGACCTGCCGGCCGACGCCGAGCTTGCGGTGCGCGGCAGCCTGGAAGAAAAGCGCGCGACGCTCTTCTTCGTGCAAGAGGACAACCTGCGCGGCGTGATTGCGATTAACGCGGCGCGCGATCTGAAGCTCGCGCGCAAATGGATGAGCCAGGGCCGTGTGGTCGATCTCTCGACCTTGACCGACACCAGCAAGGCGCTTGCCTAGATCAACCCTACGGGAATGGATGAGACGCATGGGAACCATCGATAACATCATCGGCCGGCAGGGTGCCGCCGCGGCCGGGAGCGAGCCGCATACGCGCGGATCGATCATCGCGCGGCTGGAGCGCCTGCCGACCAACGCGATGCAGGTGCGCGCCCGCATCCTCATCGGCCTTGCCACGTTCTTCGATGGCTTCGACGTGATCGCGATTGCCGCGACGCTGCCGATCCTCATTCAGAAGTGGCACCTCACGCCGTGGGAGATCGGCTTTCTGATCGCCTCCGGCTCGGTCGGACAATTGTTCGGCGCGTTCCTCTTCCCGTGGCTGGCCGAGCGGCACGGCCGCGTGCGCGCCATTGCGTGGAGTTCGGGGATCATCGGCGTGACGAGCATTGCGTGCGGCTTCGCGCCCGGCTTCCTCGTGTTCGCCGCGCTGCGCGTGGTGCAGGGCTTCGGTCTGGGCGGCGAGCTGCCGGTGGCGGCCACCTACATCAACGAGATCAGCCGCGCGCATGGGCGCGGGCGCTTCGTGCTGCTCTACGAAATCGTGTTCCCGATCGGCCTGCTCGCTTCCAACGCGCTGGGTGCCTGGATCGTGCCGCGCTTCGGCTGGGAGGTCATGTACTTTATCGGCGGCGTGCCGCTCATCCTGTTCTTCACGCTGCGCCGGCTCGTGCCCGAGTCGCCGCGCTGGCTTGCCGAGCACCATCGACTGGACGACGCGCATCTGGCCGTGAGCGCGTTCGAGCGCAAGGTGAAGGGCGTGCTCGAGCCGATTTCGCAGGCGGCGGAGTTCGATGCGCTGGTGAACCGCCATCCCGAACGCCGCGTGAAGGATCTTTATGGACCGGTGTATCTGAAGCGCTCGATTGCCGTGGCCATGCTGTGGATGACCTGCGGCTTCATCCAGTACGGCCTCTCCACCTGGCTGCCCACGATCTACCGCACGGTCTATCACGCGCCGCTGCAACTGGCGCTGGACCTGGCGGTGGCGGCTTCGGTGCTGGGCGTGCTGGGCTCCTTGACCTGCGCGCTGCTCGTGGACAAGGTGGGCCGCAAGCCCATCATCAACGTCTCGTTCGTGCTGTGCGGGCTGTCGCTCGCGCTGGCCGGGGTGTGCCACGCGATGTCGGTCTACGTGGTCGCGACGTTCTGTGCTTTTGCGCTGGGCTTCCTCGCGTGCGGGTTCATTACCGCCTACGTGTATACCCCGGAGCTCTATCCCACCAGCATCCGCGCAATGGGTTGCGGCATGGGCGGCGCGTGGCTCAAGGTAGCGGCGATCTTTGCGCCCACCATCGTTTCGAAGACGATGATCGGCGGCAATCTGGACGTGGCGTTCTACATCCTCGCCGCCGTGCCGTTGCTCGCGGCGTTTGCGGTGCACCGGCTCGGCATCGAGACCAAGGGCAAGGTGCTGGAGCAACTCGAAGCCTGACGAGCGGTAACGTTTCCAGTGCCGCAGCAAATGGCGCGCCCGCGGGCGCGCCATTTTTATTGCTGAGGCAATCAAATGGCTGCCTGTTTCGGCTGAACGAGCGAGCGAAGTCGTTCGCCATGCTCAACGAATGACTTCCGTACGCGGCAGCTTGGTGAGCGTGCCGGATTCGACTATAAAGAAAAGGATCCCCTGGTATTTATCGCGGTGCCTGCCTCGTTCCCCCGATCGAGTTGGGTGGGTGGGCATGTTGCTGGAAGGGCCGAAGTGCGATGTTTTTAATCCTCATGGGATGAAAATCATGCTCTCGATAGGCCGTCGCGAACCGCGCTGGGCTGCCGGCGTGATCTGTCTTGTCCTTGGCGGCAGCGCCTTCGCCCAGGGGGCGGACGATGGGGCATCGGCCGGCCTGCTGCTTGCCGCCGTCGCACCGCTGCCCGTCGAAACGGTGATGCCGATTCCAGACGCGGGCCAGTACGTCTTCCACTACGAGATGCAGTATTCGTCTTATCAGGCCGCCACGGATGGGCTCAAGCCCGGCGACTTCTATGCCGCGCCGGTCACCGCTACCGGGCGTGCCGCGGCGCTGGCGCCCGATCCCCTGCATCTGCAGATGCAGACCCTGCCGCAGGCGCAGGCTTCGGGGCGCTTCAATTCCATTGCTCCCAATGTCGATCTCGTCGATATGTTTCAACTGATGGACGACGGTACGGGGACGGCAGCGCATCCGCCGCGGCGCCTGGCCATGCTGATCGACGACTGGCGTGTTTCGGCGAGTGCGCATTTCCCGATGCTCGGACACGAGCACGACACGGGAGCCACCGTTTCTGTGCAGCACAAGTTCTGAGTGTGGGGGCGAGGCGCGAGGGATTTTTTGCGGCAGCCTGGTCGCCTGCCTCACCACTACTAGCCGCCCCCGGCGGCCCACTCGACCAGCGTAGCGACGGTGTTCATGTTCCGCGCGGTGCCTGCCTTGGCCGCGGCAATCCGCAGCTTCGAGCGCCCCATGCCGTCCTTGTAGTGCACGTAAATCTCCCGTTTGCCCAGCGCGATGGTCTCGCTGCCGAGGCCGCTTACGTTCGCAAGCGTATCCGCGGGCGGCGGAGTGTCGAGGAAGATGGCGGCCGTGCGCTCGGGCGCGGCGTCGGCGAACGGGTTGGCGCGCAGCACCGCGGCGAGTTCGCGGCCGGTTCGCACCAGCACGCCCACGGGCTTGCCTGCGTAATCCGCCAGGCGTTCCTCGAAGGCCGCCTTGACCTTCGCTTCGGAAAGCGCGCTCTGGAACACCACGTTGCCGCTCGCGATATAGGTGCGCACGTTCGCAAAGCCAATAGCTTCGGCCATGGCGCGCAGCTCAGCCATGGGCAGCTTGCCGGTGCCGCCGACATTCACGGCGCGCAGAAAAGCGACGTAGGTTTGCATGCCGCGATTCTAGGGGCTTTTGGCCAGAGGCGGTGCGAGGGTGGTACACCCATGGCAGGCCCGGCGAGCGGCCGGCGATCAGGCCACCTTGAAGGCCGCTGTCAATTCCCGCAGCGTCTGCGCCTGATCGGCCAGCGAAGACGCAGCCGCCGCGCATTGCTCCACGAGCGCGGCGTTCTGCTGGGTCACTTCGTCCATCTGCGTGATCGCGAGGCCCACTTGCTGGATTCCTTCGCTCTGCTCGCGCGAGGCCTGCGCGATCTCGCCGACGATGGCCGTCACGCGCGCAATCGCCGCTTCGACCCGCTGCATCGTGTCGCCCGTGTCCTCCACGAGATGCGCGCCGCGTTCCACGCGCGAGGTGGATTCGGCAATCAGCGCGCCGATCTCGCGCGCCGCCGTGGCCGAGCGCTGCGCGAGGCTGCGCACTTCGCCGGCCACCACGGCGAAGCCGCGGCCCTCGTCGCCCGCGCGCGCCGCTTCGACCGCTGCGTTGAGCGCGAGGATGTTGGTCTGAAAGGCAATGCTCTCGATCGTGCCGATGATGCCCGTCATCTGCGCCGAACCCGTATGGATCGCGCGTATGGTCTCGATCACGCCGCCCATGGCGTCGCGGCCGTGCGCCGCAAGGCTCGACGCGTCGCGCGCGAGGCCGCTCGCCTCTTCGGCGTTGGCCGCGTTCAACTGGACCGTGGCCGTGAGTTCCTCCATCGCCGAGGCGGTTTCGCCTAGCGACGCCGCCTGCTCCTCGGTGCGCTGCGAGAGATCCTGATTGCCGGCGGCGATCTGCTGCGTGGCTGAGGCGATGGCCTGCGAGCCGGTGCGCACGGATGCCACCGTGCCCAGCAGGCGCCCTTGCATCGCATCCAGCGCGGTGAGCAGCGTGCCCATTTCGTCGTTCGAGCGCACCGCTACGCGCGTGCTGAGATCGCCCGCGGCGATCGCATCGAACTGGCCCAGCGCGCTCGCGAGCGGCGTCATGATCGCCCGGCGCAGGGCGCGTCCGCTGACGAAGGCCACGGCGAGCGCGAGCACGATGCTCGCGGCGCAGATAGCGACCATCGCGTGAAAGAGCCGTGTGGAGTGCTCGGCCGCAGCGCTCGCCTCGGTGTCCAGGTAGTGCTCCAGCGCGCCCTGGCTCGTGTTCATCGCCGTGTAGAGCGCGATCAGATGCTGGGCGCGGTTTTCGTTCATCCAGCCGGTGTCGCCGCTGCGGATCGCCGCGATCAGGCGGTCGATCCCGTCGTGGCGCACGGCGCTGCGCTTCGCGTCGAGGTCGTCGGTGAGGACGGCGAGTTCCGGCGTTTTGGGCAGCGCGCGGAAGTCGGCCCAGTGCTGCTCCGATTCCGCGAGCAGGCCGTTGGCGCGATCCAGTTGCATCGCGAGTTGCGGCGAGTGCGGATTGGCGATGGCCCAGTCCAGCCCGAAGCGCGCGCGCGACATAGCCGTGCCCGACTTGCCCAGCGCGACCACGGACGCGTAGTGAACCCCGTAGGTCTCGTGCTGGGCGCGGTCGCTTTCGGCCATGCCGACAATGCCGATCGTACCGGTGGCGATCAGCAGCAGGGCGAGGAAGGCGATCGTGGCCGCAATCCGCGCGTTGAGCGTGAGGTTCTTCATCGTGAGCCGGAGGGGATCAGGTTGCCGGGATTTTCTATTTGTTTCATAAGAGGAACACATTGCCATGTATGAACGATATAACGGCACGATCCGGTCTCTCATTTAGGTCTGTCTTCTCGCTATGACGGGCATTCCAGGGAAAACGAGCGGTTTTTCATTTTGAAAGGTCGATTAGCGCATTGCGGGACGATCGGCAACCTAATCGGGTGGGGGTGTCATTGCCGCTCATTTTGTCCGGGCCAAGAATTGTCACCATGGCAGGCGTCGTCGAGGCAACGTTCACGACGGCGAATTCAAGGAGACGGACCATGCAATTCACACTCAACGGAGTCCCGTTCGATTTCGACGGCGATCCCGGCACGCCCTTGCTGTGGGTGATCCGCGATGCCGCCGGGCTCACGGGCACCAAATACGGTTGCGGCATCGGAGCCTGCGGCGCGTGCACCGTGCATCTGGAGGGCGGGGCCACGCGCTCGTGCGTGCTGCCCGTTTCGGCGGTGGCGGGGCGCCGGATCACGACTATCGAGGGGCTGTCGCCCGACGTCACGCACCCCGTGCAGCGGGCCTGGATTCGCGAGGATGTGCCGCAATGCGGCTACTGCCAGTCGGGCATGGTGATGGCCGTGGCCGCGCTGCTCGCGCAGCATCCGCATCCCACCGACGCGCAGATCGATCAGGCCGTGACGAACCTGTGCCGCTGTGCGACCTATCACCGTATCCGGGAGGCGGTCCATGTCGCTGCCGGTTCCTGAGCGTGCCCCGGCGCAGGGTGGCGAGAGCCGGCGCGATTTCCTCAAGGCGGGCTTCGTGCTGGCGGGCAGTCTCGTGCTGCCGCTCGCGTGGAGCACGCATGCGCAAGCGGCTGGAGACGCTGCAGGCGATGCGACAGGCGACGCCACCGGCCTCGCCATCGACGGCGAAGGCTTTCACGAAATCAACGACTGGGTACGCGTGGACCCGGATGGCCGCACGATCCTGGGTCTTTCGCAGTGCGAAGTGGGTCAGGGTGTCTATACCGGACTGCCTCAGGTGCTGGCGGACGAGATGGATGCCGACTGGCGCCGCGTGAGCGTGGAATTCGTGACCGGCCGCGACGCCTATCGCATCTCCGCTGCGAACGAGATGCCGCAGCAGTTCGTGGGCGCGTCGATGTCGGTGACGATGTTTTATGCGCGGCTGCGCACGGCGGGCGCCCAGGCACGCGAAGCTTTCCTCAAGGCCGGTGCCGCTCGTCTGGGCGTGCGCTCCACGCAGTGCACGACGCAGAGCGGCCGGGTGATTCACCGGCAGACGGGGCGCTCGGTCGCTTATGGCGATTTGCTGGCCGAGGTCGCGAAGCTGCCGCTCGATCCACAGCCGCGTCTGAAGCCCGAATCCGCGCATACGTTGATCGGCGAGCCGCTGCACAAGCTCGACGCGCCCGCCAAGGTGAGCGGCCGCGCGGAGTTCGGCGTGGACGTGAAGGTGCCGGGCATGCTGTACGGCGCCATCAAAATGGCGCCCACGCTCAATGGCAAGCCCGTGGCCGTGCGCAATCGCGACGCCGTGCGCAGGATGCCGGGCGTGGTCGAGGTGGTGCCGGCGAAGGACGCCGTGATCGTGGTGGCCGCGTCGTGGTGGCAGGCGAAGCAGGGCTGCGACGCGCTCGATGTGCAATGGGACGATGGCGGCGCGGCCCCGTTCGACAGCGAAGCCATACTCGCGCAGCGCAAGGCCGCGCTCATGACGGAGCAGGCGGTGGTGGCCACGCGCATCGGCAATGCTGCGGAACGTCTTGCGGCCGCGCACGCCGTGATCGAAGCCGACTACCACACGCCGTACATCGTCCACGCGACGATGGAGCCCGTCAACGCGACGGTGCACGTGCGCGAGCACGAGATCGACGTGTGGGGCCCCATCCAGGGGCAGGACAAGGTGCGCTGGACGCTTGCCGCGATCTTCAAGGTGCCCGGCGAGAAGGTGAGCGTGCACACCACGTTTCTGGGCGGCAGCTTCGGGCGCAAGTACGTGCCCGACTTCGTGATCCATGCGGCTGTGGCCTCGAAGGCGGTGGGGCGGCCCGTGAAGGTGATCCGCTCGCGCGAAGACGATATCCGCCACGGCTTCTATCGCCCTTGCGCCTCGGCGCGCCTGCGCGCGGTGCTGGGCGAGGACGGCTATCCGCAGGCCATGCACATTCGCGTGGCGGGGCAGTCGCTCTACTGGTCCATCAAGCGCGATTACTTCGAAAAGGCCGGCGGCTGGGACGAGACCATGCTCGACGGTCTCTACGATCTTTGCTACCGCGTGCCGAACCTGCTCGTCGATTCGGTCAACGTGACGCAGCCGATTCCCGTGAGTTTCATGCGCAGCGTGGGGAGCACCTCCAGCGTGTTCTTTCTCGAAAGCTTCGTGAACGAACTGGCGCGCGCCGCGAATATCGACGCATTGCAGTACCGGCGCACGATGCTGCGCGACGATCCCCTCGCCGTGCGCGTGCTCGACGAAACCGCCGCGAAGGCGGGCTGGTCGCGCAAACCCGCTGCCGGGGTGTATCGCGGCCTTGCTTACTGTCTCTACACGGGGCGCGGCGGCGCGTTCACCACCTATGTCGCGACGATTGCCGAACTGCGCGTGATTGATGGCCAGGCGAAGCTCGAACGCGTGGTGTGCGGCATCGAGTGCGGGCGCGCGATCAATCCCATGCTGATCCGGCAGATGGTGGAGGGCGGGATTGGCTTTGCGCTCACCAACACGTTCAAGAGCGAGATCACGTTCAAGGATGGCGCGGTGGTGCAGTCCAACTTCTCCGACTACCCGCTGCTGTACCTCGCGCAAATGCCGAAGATCGAAGTGGTGATCGTGGCGAGCGACCGCGCCCCGCAGGGCTGCGGCGAGGTGGCGCTGCCGCCGGTCGCGCCCGCGGTGGCCGAAGCGCTCTATCAGGCGACTGGCACGCGCCTGCGCACCATGCCGCTCGAACAGCCTCTCGCATGAGCATGTTTCATCGCTTTTTCTCAACCCGAAGAAGAGTTCCCATGATTCGCAAACTGATCGTTTCTCTCGCCGCCGCCGCGGCGGCCACCGCGACTCCATTGGCTCATGCCGCATCCGGAGTCGATGCCGGCAACGCGCAGCAGCTCGCCACGCAACACGCGTGCATGGGCTGCCACGCCATCGACAAAAAGCTCGTGGGCCCGGCCTGGCGCGACGTGGGCGCGCGCTATGCGGGCAAGCCCGGCGCGGCGGCCACGCTCGTCGCGCACGTGCAGAACGGCAGCTCCGGCGTGTGGGGCGCCGTGCCTATGCCGCCGAACGCCATTAGCACCGCCGATGCCAAAACCGTCGTGCAGTGGATTCTGGCGGGCTGCAAGGCCGACTGAAGCGGCCCTGTCGTAGCGGGCAGGAAGGAGCGCACATGCGCTCCAGCGTGATTTCATTTTAATAAGCATTCCACAATAAAGGTGGCTGGAGATGGACATGAAAAAATTATGCGCGACCGTTGCAATGCTGTGCGCGGCCGCTGCGGCATCGGCGCAGAGCAGCGTGACGCTGTACGGCATCGTCGATACGGGTGTCGAGTACTACAACAATGCCGCGAAGGGCGGTTCGTTCGTCGGCATGTCGCCGCTCACGGGCGAGGTGCCCTCGCGTTTCGGCCTGCGCGGCACCGAAGACCTGGGCAACGGCTACCAGGCATTCTTCGTGCTGGAAAACGGCTTTGCACCCAATACCGGCGCGCTGAATTACGGCGGCCGCCTGTTCGGCCGCCAGGCGAACGTGGGCATCAGCAGCGACTACGGTACGCTCACACTCGGGCGGCAGATGGACATGTCGATGTACGTGCTGCTCAACGCGGACGTGATCGGCCCCTCGATGCATTCGATGGCGAGCTTCGACAGCTACCTGCCGAATGCCCGCAGCGACAATGCGATCGGCTATATGGGGCACTTCCACGGCTTCACGCTGGGCGGCACGTACAGCTTCGGGCGCGACGCGGCCGGCCCCGCGGGGCCCTCGGCCACGAACTGCGCGGGTCAGATTCCCGGCGACGCCGTGGCGTGCCGCCAGTACACGGCTCTCGCGGCGTATGACGGCGGGTGGGGCGGCGCTGCGGCGTCCTACGACGTGATGTACGGCGGCCCGGGTGCTTCGGCCCCGCTCGTGAGCAGTGCCGATACGGACAAGCGCGTGATCGTGGATGGCTACGTGAAATTCCCCAACGGCAAGGTGGGCGGCGGCTGGATTCGCCGCAATACCGCCGCGCAGGTCCACGCGCAATCGGATATCTTCTTCCTCGGGGCGAACTACTACGTGCTGCCCACGCTCTGGTTCGATGCGCAGGCGCTGCGCTACATACTGCGCGAGCAGTCCAGTTCGACGATGCTGATCGGGCGCGCCAACTATGCGCTCTCCAAACGCACGACGCTCTACTCGTCGGTGGGCTACATGCTGAACAGCCCGCTTGCCGCGAATGCGGTGGCCGCCGCCGGCACGGTGACTCCGGGCGCGAACCAGCTTGGCGTGATGGTGGGCATACAGCAGCGCTTCTAAGGCACACCGCGGAAGCGGTCGATGAGGAGAAAAGCATGGCGACGGACCTGTTGAGCGACACCCTGGCGGACCTGCGCGCCGACGCCGTCGTGACGGGCCACTTCTCGCTCACGGCACCGTGGGCGTTCGTGAAGCCGGCCGTGGACGGTGCGGTGTTCAGAACCGGTTTCGGCCAACCGTTCTATGTCGCGGTGGAAGGCATGGCGCCCGTGCGGGTGGAAGCGGGCGACTTCGTGCTGCTGCCGCACGGCCACGCGCATGTGCTCGCTTCCGCGCCCGAAGTCGAGCCCATGCTCTTCGACGACATGGTGGCCGAACTGGGGCTGCAGCCGAGCTTCGATACGCCGCTGCGCTTCGCGGCGGGCGGCGGCGGGGCGATGAGCGAGCTTTACACGGGCATCGTGGTCTATCGCGAGGCCGTGCGCAGCCCGCTCTTCACCGTGCTGCCGCCGTTCATCCACGTGCGCGCGAACGACCCGGCCGTGGGCCCGTGGCTCGCGAGCACGCTGGCGGCGTTCATCCGCGAATCCATGGCCTGCCAGCCGGGCTGGGCCGTGGCGGCAGCGCGCCTCGCCGACGTGCTGTTCGTGCAGCTGCTGCGCGCGCACCTGGCTTCGGCGGTCAGCCACACTGGCTGGCTGCGCGGCCTGATGGACCCGCAGATCGGCCGCGCCATCGCGCTCGTGCATCGCCACCCGGAGCGCGACTGGACCGTGGAGGCGCTTGCGGCGGCCGCGGGCATGTCGCGCTCGCGCTTTTCGGCGCGCTTCGTCGAACTCGTGGACGAAACGCCGATCGGCCATCTCACTTCCTACCGCATGTATCTCGCCAGCGGCGCGCTGCGCGATACGCGGCGCCGGCTCATCGAGATTGCGGAAAGCGTCGGCTATGCCTCCGAAAAAGCCTTTATCCGGGCGTTCCGGCGCTGGTCGGGCATGGCGCCCAAGCAGTACGCGCGGCATCTGCGCGACCCGTACGACATGGCGAGGCACGAGCCGGGCAGCGCCGCCGGGTAGTGCTGCCCAACAGTGCCGCCCAGCATGCGGTCCAGCAGTGCAGCCCGGCAGTGCCGCCGTGCGGCATCAAGGCGCGCTAGCGGCTCTTGCCGTCCGCCACCTGCCAGCCGCGCGCGAGCAGTTGCTCGCGGATCGCATCGGCCTTGGCCCAGTCCTTTTGCGCGCGCGCTTCGTCGCGTTCGGCAAGGAGCAGGCGGAGGTCTTCCGGAAGCGCCTGTTCCGGGCGCTGCCATTCGCGCAGCCCGAGGCCCAGCACCGCGTCGAAACGATCGACGGTTGCCTTCAGCACCGCCGGCGGTAGCCCGCTCTTCACGAGCGCCCAGAGCACGGCCAGCGCGCGCGGCAGGTTCAGGTCGTCGTTGATCTGCGTTTCGAAGCGTTCGACGAAGGCCGGTTCCGCGGTGCCGCCCGCAGGCCACGCCACATAGAGATGACGCAGCCGGTTCAGCGCGGTTTGCGCGGCATCGAGCGCGTCCCAGTCGAAGCGCAGCTTGCTTCGATAGTGGGCCGTGAGGCACAGATAGCGGTAGGCGAGCGGATCGACGTTCCGTTCGCGCAACGTCGCGAGCCGCACGAAATCGCCGCTCGACTTCGACATCTTCGCGGCGTCCATCGTCAGGAAGTGGCCGTGCATCCAGAAGTTGGCGAGCCGCGTGCCGTGTGCGGCGGCGGTCTGCGCGATTTCGTTGCTGTGGTGGACCGCGACATGGTCCTCGCCGCCGCAATGAATGTCGAACCACACGCCGAGGTGCCTCGCCGACATGGCCGAGCATTCGATATGCCAGCCCGGAAAGCCGCGTCCCCAGGGGCTGTCCCACTCCATCTGGCGCCTGGCTCCTGGCGGGCTGAACTTCCAGAGCGCGAAGTCGGTGGCGCTGCGCTTCTCGCCCAGCGCGACGCGCTTGCCTGCCTGCAGGCCCGCGCGGTCGAGCCGCGCGAGAAAGCCGTAGTCGTCCTGCTTGCTGGTGTCGAAGTACACGCCGTCCGAGGTCGCGTACGTGTAGCCGGCGCGCTCGATGGCGGCGACGAAATCGATCTGCTCGGCAATGTGATCGGTCGCGCGGCACCATACCGTGGGCGGCAGAAGATTGAGCGCGCGCCAGTCGTCCATGAACGCCCCGGTGTAGCGTGCCGCGAGGGCCCACGCCGACTCTCCCGTGCGGCGGCTGCCTTTTTCCATCTTGTCCTCGCCTTCGTCGGCATCGGACGTGAGGTGGCCCACGTCGGTGATGTTCACGACATGGCGAACCGCATAGCCGTTGAGTTCGAGTGCGCGGCGCAGGACGTCCTCGAACACATAGGTGCGCAGATTGCCGATGTGCGCGTGGTCGTAGACGGTCGGCCCGCAGCAATACATGCCGACGTGCCCGGGCTGTATGGGGGAGAAGGGGCGCACGCTGCGCGACCAGGTGTCATACAAGACGAGTGACATCGAACGTTCCGTTGCGACGAAGGTTGAGAAAAAGCGCGGACAAAACAAAAAGGCCGCCGGTTTTGCAACGGGCGGCCAGTGGGACTTGCGAATGCGATTGCTACGGCGTGCGCGAGGCGCACCGTCCCCCCGGCATGGTTTGACAACATGCGCGAACGGAGAGGGCGGTGTGGTTGGCGTAACGGAGCATGGCATTGATCGTAACGGCTTCTTCGCCCGTCGGTCAACCCTCGCGCGTGCCGCTGTCATGGAAAGGTGTGTGAAACGGTATATACTGTTTTTTTTCGATCGACTAGTAGAAACAGGATGACTGAACCTACTCTGCGCAAGCCTACGAAGAGGGCTTTCTATTTCCCGACGACTTCCGTCGAAGCGCCCGCCGATCCGGCGCCGGCCAGGGCCAGTAAAGCAGCAAAAGGCGCGGTAAAGAGCGCGGCAAAAGGTGCGGCGAAAGGTGTGGCGAAAAGCGTAAAGAGCGTGAAAGTCGCGAAGAACGCGAAGCCTGCAAAGAAGGTCGCGAAGCCTGTCACGAAGAAGGCGGTGGCCGAGGCTGCAACCGCGTCCGCGACTGAGGCTGCGCGCGGCAAGCGCGCGGCTGTTGCTCGGAAGTCCGCGCAGACCATGAAGAAGGCTGAAGCCGTCGTTGCGGAAGTGGCGGAGAAAGCGAAGGCGACGGGCTCGAAGAAAGCGGGCGTGAAGAAGGACGCGGCAACAAAAGACAGCATGAAGAAAGAAGCGAAAGAAGCGAAAGAAGCCGCGAAGAAGGACAAGGTCGTGCGCGACAGCTTCACGATGCCGAAGGCCGATTACGAAAAGATCGCGGTGCTCAAGAAGAAGTGTCTCGACGCCGGTGTGATGGTGAAGAAGAGCGAACTGCTGCGCGCAGGTCTTCTGCTGCTCGATTCGATTTCGGGAAAGCGTCTGCTTGCCGCCATCGCTGCAGTCGAAACGGTCAAGACGGGCCGTCCTGCCAAATCGGTTTGATCGGCGGTTTGATCAGGTTTCCCGCGCGGGCTTTCGTGCGGCCTGATTTTCATGCGGCGGTATTTGCTCGCCGCGGGACCGATAACGGCCGATGTTTGTCCGGACGTTCGTGCCGGCGTCGGTGCCGCAGCACACAGCGCGAGCGGGCAGGTACAATCCGGGTTCGCTGTTTCGTTCGACGATTACCCGATGCCGACCTACCTTGAACTGCTCGCCCAAAAGCGGGTACTCGACGCCCGAATTGAAGAGGCCCGCGCCGAAGCGGCGGCCGATGCGCTCGCTGCGGCGCGCGCCGCGATTGCCGAATTCGGTTTCACGCCGGAGGATCTGTTCGGCAAGGGCACAAAGAAGAATGGCGTGGGCGCAAAAGGCGCCGCGCGAGGCACGCGCAAGCCGCGCGCAGCAGAGGCCGGCGAAGAGCGCGCAGGCGGCGAAACGCTAGACCTGTTCGCGCCCGCCGATACGGCACGCTAACCCGGCGTCTGCAGCGTCGCGCCTCAGCACCACACCACACGGTCATACGCTACGGTGCGCCGATACACATTCTTGCCGCGCCAGCTTGTGTACTCCATGTAAGCGCAGTCCAGTACAACGATCCAGTTGGTCACTCGCATTGCAGCCCCCATTACTTCTGTCCGGGTTGTGGCGCCCGGTTGTGTCATCCGGTCTCGAAGCCAGTCTATGGTGCGAGACCCTGGCGCGATGTCTCGATGAGACACCGATATCGCAGCCAGTTCCTGCGTTCGCTACGCGTTTTTCCCGCATGCCTGCTATAACGGCCAAATCCGCGCCTCGCAACGCCTCGGGGAAACCCGCAGTCCCTTACACCTCTGTGTAGCATGGCGCGTACCAGCGCGGACGCGCCGCGCCGGCAGCACATGACGGGATGAGAACACAATGCCGGGAAAGGACCGTGCGCTCCCGCACGCGGTGAAGCGCATTGAGCGCATTGAGCGGGTTCGGCGTGTTCGGTGTGTTCAACGCGCAATGGGCTGCGGCGCCACCGCGAGGCCGATCACCCATCCCACGTAGAAACGGAAATCGATCGTGTATTCGGGCCACGAATACAGGCTGTAGCCGTGCGTACCGAAGCGCGACAGCACGAGTTGCAGCAACCCCGCCACCACGAGCCAGACAACGGCGACGAGCGCCGTGGCCTTCGCACAGCGTACGAACGGCGGCTCGGCACGGTACCTGCGCACCACGAGATAGCCGTAAATGAGAATGGCCGTGCAGGGCAGTGCGGTTGTCAGGCTGTCGGCGAAATCCCAATCGTAGGCGGGACCGACCATCACGATCGAAGCGAACGCGATCATGAACAGGGGCGCGCGTGCCCACAGGGCTTTCCTCGCGCCTAGCCAGGCGAGCGTGGTGGTAAAGGGAATCCACGCCCACTGGATCACGGCGGCAATGGCGTAGGCCATGCTGTTCTTGTCCGCGTAGTCGGACGGCGGGTGATCGATGAACGCGGCGATGGCCTCATGCACGAACACGGCGAGTACGGCGAGGCCGAACGCCACCAGCGTTGCCTGGGTGGTGGGCGCGTGCGGGTGTGAGAGACGGAAGCGAAATGCGCGCAGCCGTTCGGTCAGGGGTTCCACGAAGAAGGCGATGATGCCTCCGGTCACGATCACGGAGCCGATGCCCGCCCAATCCAGCTTGTGGGAATTGGCCAGCAGTCCTTGCCAGATAAATTCCGGTGCAACGGAGCAGATGGACACCCAGAGGGCGAACGAAAGCGCGTGCGCCATCCGTGCGACCGGTGCCGTTTCGTGCGTAGAGTTGGCCGTTTCCATCGTATCGCCCGACAAAAAACGTTCGTGTCGAAAGGGTCCCCGGGGACGGGCTGGCGTGTGTTGCGCAATGCGCTTTCCGGCGGTCGAGTGCCGCGTACCGGCTTGCGTTGCCGCAATTGTAGTCGGCCCGGCGGGAAACGCGCTCAGTGCGTAAAGTCCACGATCGAGAGATCGAGCGGCAGCACATCGGCATGCCGCGATGGACCGTCCAGCGGCTCTACGGCAATGGGCTGGCCGTCCTCGGTGGCCTTGTCGAAGGCCGCGGTCGAGGTCACGCGTTGCGACGCGGTGAACTGCCGGAGCACATAAGGAACGCCATTCGACGCCAGCGGAAGCGGACCGTTGCTCACCTGAAAATGCAGATGCGGCTCGGACGAATTGCCCGAGGTGCCCACGCGCCCGAGCATCTGGCCCTCGCGTACGCGCTGACCCGGCTTCACCATCAGCGAGTGCGGCGCGAGGTGCGCGTAGAGCGCGTAGTTGCCGTGACCCAGGTCGAGCACCACATGATTGCCGTCGGCCTCGTCGGCGCGCATGTTGGCGGGCAGGGCGCCCGGCGGGCTGTTGGGCATGCCGTCGACGGCCGCGACGACGGTGGCGTTCGCAGCCGCATACACGGGCTGGCCGTAAATCACGTAGCTTTCCGGCGTTTTGCTGTCGCCCACGCGAATGCGGCCTTGCGCGTCGAGTTGTTCCCAGTCGATCGCGAAGCGCTGTCCGTCGAAGAGCTGGCCGTTGATCGGCAACGTGGCGCGGACATGGCGGATCGAGTCGCAGCAGCCGTCTCCCGCCACGTAGCGGCGGCCCTTGAGCGGCGGCGCGAGCACGAGGGTCGTCGGCGGCCTTACCGCGGCCGGTGCAATCGTTTCGGCCAGACTCTGGCCTTTTAGCGTGACGGTGAGTTCGTGCTTCAGGCTGGCCGGGATGGCCTGCGCGCCATGCACGAGCACATGCAGGTAGAGAATGCCCATTTGCGACGGGCCGAGGTCTGCCGTGGTCGAGGTCCGCGACGAGGCGACGGACAGGCGCTGGGCGATCTGGCTGGCGTCGAGCGAAGCCAGGGTGTGGCCGCTGCGGGCATCCACGACGTCGAGGCGGTTCAGCGTAGCGGTTTCGTTCGTGACGTTGACGATATTGACTTCGTATACCAAATGAAAGAGGCCGTCGGAGCCTTTCACGGGTATCGGCAGGTTGTCGATGCTTGCGACGACCGGCGTGATGCGTATTGCAATCGCCTCGGCAGCGTCGGTAGCCGCGCGAAGCGGTGCGACGGTGTAGCCCGCAATGACGATCGAGAGGATGCCGCCAAGGATCCGCTTCATGCCTTCTCCCTGTTTTTCACTACGCGCGATAACGGTAAGCGGATACAGAAGTCGATGGACATTCCGGCTGGCTCGAATCCTCTCGTGGGGATACCGGGCGCGATACCGGCGAATCCGGATTGAGTTGATCGGCGCCACGGCCTAGACTCGATCAAGGCTTGCTCGAATCCATTCTGACCCACCCGAGCGGCCGCAGCGATCAGGTTGTGTGTGCTACCGCACATGGGCGCTCGTTTCATCGGGTGTCTTGCCGGCAACCGGGAGGACGTAAAGAATGCATACGTTTCGGTGTACACAGCATGAGGCGATGTTTCGTATCTTGCGATGGGTTGGTCTGTGCGCGATCGTTGCGTCATCTACGGCGTTCGCGCAAGGTGGGGGCATTGCCCCGCAATATCGCGTGGGCATGACGCAGCTCGAGTACGAAGACACGAGCCCCACGCCGCGTACGCTTGCGCTGACGCTGTTCTATCCGGCCACGGTTCCGGAAGGGGCGCGCGAACTGCATATGCCGTTCTTCACGAATCTGCATCTCTACCCGAACGCGCCAATCGTGCAGGACGGTATCCGGCGTCCGCTCATCGTGTTTTCGCACGGACATGGCAGCAACGGCCTCTATTACGCCTGGTTTGCCGAGTACCTGGCCGCGCGGGGGTACGTCGTAGCCACGCTGTACCACTACCGCGCGAACACCTACGACGCAACGGTTCTGTACACGAGGAGCATGCTGTGGCAACGACCGCTCGATATCAGCAAAGACATCACGTTCTTGCTGCGTGACAGCGCGTGGGGGCCGCATCTCGATCCTCGGAAGATAGGCGTGGCGGGCCATTCGCAAGGCGGTTTCACCGCATTGTGGATAGGCGGGGCGAAGGTCAACGAGGCGCGGTTTCGTGCCTACCTGCAACGCTGGAAAAACGATCCGCTGATCCCGGCGTCGTTGCGCCGGGAGTTGCCGCTCGATCCGACGCCGGCTCTCGATGTTCACGACGCGCGCATCAAGGCCGTCTTCGCGATGGCGCCCGGCGACCTGCCGGGGTTCGGGATGGACGAAGCCGGCCTGAGGCAACTGAGTGTGCCCACCTACGTGATCGTCGGCGCGCGGGACACGCAGGCGCCGCCCGCGGAAAATGCGGAATTCGCTGCACGCTATGCGCTTCACGCGCAGCTCGACGTCATGGCGGGTGCCGTTGACCACGAGATCTTCGTGAACGAGTGCGACCAGGACGGCCGGGATACGTGGCCGGAAGCCTGCGTCGATGCGGCTGGCGTGGACCGCGCGCAGTGGCACGAGCATATCGGCAGCGCAGCGGTCAGGTTCTTCGATACGACACTCGACGTAATGAGAAGCACTCCATAATAATGAACAGGAAAGAGCGGCCATCGACGGGTTTTCTCATGGATCGGAACGAAGCGTTTCACGTGCGGCGCATGGTGCGTGACGAAGTCGATCTGACTGTGGAATGGGGCGCGCAAGAGAATCCATCCTTCCCTCCTTCTGCCATATAGTCCTCGGGAAAACCCGCATTCCCTATGAGGCGGCGTTTTCACGCCGTTTCCAGCATGCGTTTTTCGCATGCTCGGCTCGACAATTAATCGTTTGTGGCCCTTTTGAGGCGCCCGGATACTGCGCGTAATTCTGGCGGCGCGAGCGCCGCCGCGTACGCAACGAACCGGCGTCTCACCATGCGATCAGATTTCAACTTCATCGACGGGCAATTCGTTTCCTCAGCCAGCGAGCGTATCGCCGTCCACAATCCGGCGACGGGCGAACGCGTTGGCGAAGTGAGCGCGGCGAGCGCGGTCGAGGCTGCGCTCGCCGTCGAGGCCGCCACGGCGGCGCAGCGCGCGTGGCGCCGTCTGCCCGCGGCGGAGCGCGGCGCGGTGCTCAACCGCTTCGCGGACACGATCGAAGCGCGCGCGCCGGCCATCGGCGCGGTGCTGGCCCTCGAATCGGGCAAGAGCGTGAACGACGCCATGGCCGAGGCGCGCTATGCCGCCGAAATCCTGCGCTATCACGCGCAGTGGGCGCGCCGCATCGAAGGCGAAGTGATCCCGAGCGACAGCGCGAACGAAAACCTGATCCTGATGCGCGAGCCGATCGGCGTGGCGGCCTGCCTGATTCCGTTCAATTTCCCGATCTACACGCTGCTGCGCAAGATTGCGCCGGCGCTCATCGCGGGCAACGCCGTGGTCGTGCGGCCGAGCAACAACACGCCGTGCTCGGCGTTCGAAGTGGCGCGCGCCGCCGTGGATGCCGCGTTGCCGGCCGGGCTCGTCAACATCCTCGCGATGGATCACGAGACCGCGGCCGTGCTGTGCACGCATCGCGGCGTGGGCATGATTACGCTCACCGGCAGCGTCGGCGCGGGCCGCAAGGTGCTCGACTACTGCAAGGAAAATATCGCAAAGCCCTCGCTGGAACTGGGCGGCAAGACGCCCGCGATCATCGAGGCCGACGCCGACCTCGAAGCGGCCGCGACCGCGATCGTGCGCTCCAGGACCACGCACTGCGGCCAGCTTTGCACCGCCATCGAACGCGTCTATGTGCAGCGCGACGTGCATGAGCGCTTCGTCGCGCTGCTGCGCGAGAAGATGGCGGCCGTGCGCTTCGGCGACCGCGCGGTGGACGAAACGCGCATGGGCCCGCTCGTAAACGCGCAGGCGCGCACAAATGTGCATGCGATGGTGCAGCGCGCGCTGGCAGAGGGCGCCGTGCTGGAAACGGGCGGCACACTGCCCGAAGGTCCGGGCCACTTCTATCCGCCTACGCTGCTGAGCCATTGCCGCCAGGACATGGAGATCGTGCAGGAAGAGATCTTCGGGCCGGTGCTGCCGGTGCTGGCCTACGACACGCTCGAAGACGCGCTTCGCATGGCGAACGATCACCAGTTCGGCCTTTCTTCGGTGCTGTACACCGAACGCTATCGCACGGCGATGCGCGTGGCCAACGAGATCGAAGCGGGCGAACTCTACGTGAACCGCACGCCGGCCGACCCCTACCAGGGCTTCCACGCGGGCTGGAAGCGCTCGGGGCTCGGCGGCGACGACGGTAAGCACGGCATGCTCGAATTCACGCAAACCCGCCTTGTCGTGATGCCTTTCTGACCGTTCGCTCAACCTGCCTTGTTGCGCGCCAGCCGCAAGGGTGCCGGCGGAAACGGCGCCCGTCATTGAAAACGAAGAAAAAGCTTCAAACCGGCCCGTGAGAGCGACGCGATCGCTGCGACGGTGCCGCAAGAGCAGTAGGGAGACAATCTTGCAGAAGTCCGTTGCCAAACCCTTTGCGGCCGATGCCGCCGCATCCACCCCCATTGCCGCGAGCGCGGCGCAACGCTACGGCCAGTTGTTTCTGCTGGTGCTGGCCGCCGGTGCGATCTACCCGATCCTCTACCTGCGTCAGGTCTATCAGACCACGATGCTCGATGTCTTCCATATCGACAACGAGCAACTGGGCTATCTGTATTCGGTGCTCGGCATGGTGTTCTTCCTCTGCTATCTGCCGAGCGGCTGGCTGGCCGACCGTATCGCGCCGCGTCTGTTGATCTGCTTTTCGCTGATCGGCACGGGCGCGCTCGGTCTGTGGTACTCCACGGCGCCCTCGTTCCCGGTGCTGATGGTGATCTTCTGCTGCTGGGGCCTGACGACCGGTCTCACGTTCTGGGCTTCGGTGCTCAAGCGGGTGCGCATGATCGCGGGCGCGCACGAGCAGGGGCGTTTCTTCGGCTTGCTCGACGGCGGTCGCGGACTCGTGGAAGCGCTGCTCGCCACCATCGCGCTGGCGCTCTTCGCGGCAGCGACGAGCGGCGGCCGCGGCGAGGCCACGGCACTGCGTCATGTGATCTATCTGTATGCGTTCACCTGCATCGCGCTTGGCGCGTTGATGAGCTTCTTCAAGGACCAGGCCGGGCAGACCGCTGCGAGCGAAGCGGCGCAGGGGCAAGACGGCGAGACGCGCAATTCGCCGTGGCGCGACCTCGCCGCGCTCGCTTCGATTCCGCAACTGTGGCTTGTCGCAGCCGTGGTGTTCTGCGGCTACCAGATCTTCTGGGCCACCTACAGCTTCTCCGCCTATCTCCAGCAAGGCGAATTGCATATGAGCGTCGTCGCGGCCGGCATGGTCACCACGCTCAAGCTCTGGATGCGCCCGCTCGGTGGCATCGGCGGCGGCTATCTGGGCGACCGGCTCTCGAACGTGCGCGTGCTGATCGTCGCAATGTTCCTCGCGGTGCTCGGGCTGATCGGTCTCATCTTCCTGCCGGCGTTGCGCAATATGGCACTGCTCGGCGCCGTCGTGCTCTTCATCGGCCTCATGACCTACGCAATCCGCGGGCTCTACTGGACGCTCCTCGACCATTGTGCGATTCCCATGCGCATCACGGGCCTCGCCATCGGCATGGTCTCGCTGATCGGCTACTCGTCGGACATTTTCCTGCCGCTCGTGAATGGCTATATCACGCAGCACTACGCCGGGATGCTCGGCTATCAGATTTACTTCGCCTATGTGGCGGCCATCGGTGCGCTCGGCGGCGTGGCAGCCCTCGCGCTCAAGCGCATGACTCACTCGAAAACGGTTTGAACCATGAAAGTCGTCTCAATGCAAACGCATGTCGTCGCGGTGCCTCCGCCGCACATCGGCGGCATGTACTGGATCTTCGTCACGCTGCAGACCGATTGCGGCATCGAGGGCGTGGGCGAAGTCTATGCCGCCACGTTCCACCCGGACGTGATGGTGCCCGCCGTTGCCGACGTATTCGAGCGCTATCTGCTCAACAAAGATCCGCATCATGTAGAGCGCTTCTGGCGCGAGGCCTACTCGAGCGGCTTTACGCAGCGCCCGGACCTCACGATGATGGGCGTCGTGAGCGGCCTCGAAATGGCCTGCTGGGACATCATTGGCAAGGCGGCCAACAAGCCGGTGTACGAACTGCTGGGCGGCATGGTGAACGAGCGGCTTCGTTCGTATACCTATCTCTATCCGAAGAACGCGAAGGGCGAGTACGACTACGACGATCCCGACCTCGCCGCCGAATGCGCGGTGCAGAACGTGAAGCTGGGCTTTACCGCCGTGAAGTTCGACCCGGCGGGCCCCTACACCGCCTATTCGGGCCACCAGCTTTC
Source organism: Paraburkholderia ferrariae NBRC 106233 (assembly GCF_000685035.1). Lineage (GTDB taxonomy): Bacteria > Pseudomonadota > Gammaproteobacteria > Burkholderiales > Burkholderiaceae > Paraburkholderia > Paraburkholderia ferrariae. The sequence continues at coordinate 211,117 of NZ_BAYB01000009.1, read as the reverse complement.
GCTCGAAGTGCTTGACCGCTGCGAAGCGTTCTGCGGCAAGGTGCGCGAGGCCGTGGGCAGCAAGGCCGACCTGCTGTTCGGCACGCACGGGCAAATGGTGCCGTCTGCGGCAATCCGGCTGGCGAAGCGGCTGGAGCAGTACGACCCGCTCTGGTTCGAAGAGCCGGTGCCGCCGGGGCAGGAAGAAGCGATGGCCAATGTCGCGCGTCACACGTCGATCCCCATTGCAACCGGTGAGCGCCTCACCACCAAGTACGAGTTCCACAAACTGCTCTCTGCGGGTGCGGCCTCGATCCTGCAGATGAACGTGGGCCGCGTGGGCGGGCTGCTGGAAGCGAAGAAGATCGCGAGCCTTGCCGAGGTGCATTACGCTCAGATCGCGCCGCATCTCTACAACGGCCCGGTCGGCGCCGCGGCAAGTCTCCAGCTTGCGGCCTGCACGCCGAACTTCCTGATTCAGGAAAGCATCGGCACGTGGGACGGTTTCCACGCGCAGGTGCTCAAGCAGCCGATCCGCTGGGAAGAGGGCTACATCATTCCTTCGAAGGCACCGGGCCTCGGCGTCGAACTCAATATGGACGTGGTGCGCGCGCATACGCCTTATACGGCCAGGCGCCTGCATCTGCAGATGGCGGACAGGCCGGCCGACGTGCGCGATACCTCGCCCGCGCGCGGCTAAAGCAAGGAACACAGCGATGAACTACGACTACATCGTCGTCGGCGCCGGATCGGCGGGCTGCATTCTCGCCGAGCGGCTTTCGGCCTCGGGCAAGCACTCCGTGCTGCTGCTCGAAGCGGGCGGACCGGACAAATCGTTCTGGTTCAAGATCCCCATCGGCTTCGCGAAGCTGTATTACCACACCGTCTATAACTGGATGTATTACAGCGAGCCGGAGCCGGAGCTGGCGGACCGCAAGATTTATTGCCCGCGCGGCAAGGTGCAGGGCGGCTCCGGGTCGATCAACGCGATGATCTACGTGCGCGGCGCCCAGCGCGATTACGACGACTGGGCCGCAGCGGGCAATCCGGGCTGGTCGTATCGCGACGTGCTGCCGTATTTCCGCAAGCTCGAATCGCATCCGCTGGGCGATACGCAATGGCACGGTGCGGATGGCCCCGTGCGCATCACACCGATGAAAGACGGTGCGCATCCGATCTGCGAGACCTTCATCGAAGGCGCGCAGCAACTGGGCTACGAACGCAACGAGGACTTCAACGGCGCGCGCCTGGAAGGCGTGGGCATCTACGACGTGAATACGCGTAACGGCCGCCGCGATTCGAGCAGCGTGGCCTATCTGCATCGTGCGGGGCATCGCCCGAATCTCACGATCGAACATCATGCGCAGGCTACGCGCGTGTTGTTCGACGCGGCGCGCCGCGCGACGGGTGTGGAAATCGAGCAGCAGGGCAAGAAGCGTACGTTCCATGCGAACCGCGAAGTGATCGTTGCGGCGGGTGCCGTCGATTCGCCGAAGCTGCTGCAACTCTCGGGCGTCGGCCCGCGTGCGTTGCTGGACCGGCACGGCATCGGGCTCGTGCACGAACTGCCGGCAGTCGGGCAGAATCTGCAGGACCACCTGTGCGTGAGCTTCTACTATCGTGCACGCGTGAAGACGCTCAACGATGCGTTCGGTAGCTGGGTGGGCAAGCTCCAGTTCGGGCTGCAATATCTGCTGACCCGCAAGGGCCCGCTTTCGATGAGCGTGAACCAGTCCGGCGGCTTCTTCCGCACGAATCCGGACGAAACACAGCCGAACATGCAGATCTACTTCAATCCGCTGTCGTACCGGATTCCGAAGTCGAACCGTGCCTCGCTCGAGCCGGAGCCTTACTCAGGTTTCCTGATTGCCTGCAATCCGTGCCGACCCACGAGCCGCGGGTCGGTCGAGATCGCCTCGGCGCGTGTGGAGGATGCGCCGCTCATTCGCGGCAACTATCTCTCGACGCAAAAGGATCGCGACGAGGTCATGCAGGGCGGCCGCCTCGTGCGCCAGCTCATGCAGGCGAAGGCGCTCAAGGACATCACAGTGGAAGAGGTATCGCCCGCCGCGGCCGTCACCGACGACGCGAGCATGCTGCAATACTTCCGCGAGCAGAGCGGCTCGATCTACCACCTGTGCGGAACCTGTGCGATGGGGCCCGACCCGCAGACGGCGGTGGTCGATGCACGCCTGCGCGTGCACGGCATCGAAGGACTGCGCGTGGTGGACGCTTCGATCTTCCCGAACATCACCTCGGGCAACACCAATGCGGCGGCGATGATGGTGGCGGAAAAGGGCGCGGCGATGATCCTCGAAGACGCCGGGCACGGTGAAGACCCGTTCTCGCACCGGCCGGTGCGCGCGGGCACTCAGCGGGCGGCGGCGATTTCGTCCTGAAGCCACCGCCGGAACAACTGGAGCGGCTTCGACGCTCTCTGTTCCGGCCGCACCACGAACCAGTACGACTGGCGTCCATCGACGTGCACTGCGTTGACGGGCGCCAGTTTGCCCTCGGCCAGTTCGCGGCCGATCATGTTGCGGTCGGCAATCGTCACGCCCAGTCCTTCGATGGCGGCGTTGATCGCATGGTCGAGCAGATCGAACTCGTAGCCGCCTGAAGTATCCACGCCCTCGATGCGGGCGGCATCCAGCCAGTGGCGCCATGTCAGATAGCGCTGATTCTCGCCGGCCAGCACGTGCAGCAGCGTTTCCGCCGCGAGATCGAGCGGACCGCGCGCGAGCAGCGCCGGCGCGCATACCGCGATGTGCTCCTCGTGCATCAGCAAGGAGCTTTCCAGTCCTTCCCATTCGCCGTCGCCAAAGCGGATCGCGCAGTCGAGCGCGGTCGAATCGGCGAGGCTGTCCTGCAAACGGGTGGTCACGCTCAATTCCAGCGCGGGGTGCCGCGCGTGAAGCTTCGCGAGGCGCGGTACCAGCCAGCGGCTCGCGAAGGTCGGCGGCACGTTGACCCGCAGGCGGTTGATATCGCTCTTCTGCTGGATCGTGCGCACGGTCAGTTCGATACGGTCGAATGACTGCTGGAGCGTGCGTAGCAGCGCGCGGCCCGCTTCGGTCAGTTCGAGCCGGTGGTGGTGACGTTCGAGCAGCGTTTCGCCCAGTTGCTCCTCCAGTTGGCGAACCTGGCGGCTCACGGCGCTCTGCGTCACGTTTAGTTGTTCCGCGGCGCGGGTGAAGCTGCCGCTCGTGCCCGCGGCTTCGAACGCCTTGAGGGCGTTCAGCGCGGGCATCTTACGCTTCAATTTCGTCTCCTGTCGGCGGATGGCGCCGACTGTAGACGGCGCTTCGTGGGAAGCGCGCAGTATACCAGGCAAACACGCAGGCAAACACGCAGGCAAACGCACAGGCAAACGCACAGGCAAACGCACAGGCAAACGCACAGGCAAACGCACAGGCAAACGCACAGGCAAACGCGCAGGCAACTGAGCAAGCGACTCCGCAGGCACCACCTCAGGCATGGAAGCAGGCACAGAGCCAGGTACAGAGCCAGGCATCACCGCGGCCCCAAAACGGCGTGGTCGAGGCGCCATTCAGGCGCTCGCTTTGGTGCGCGAGAGCGCCGCCAGGCCCACGGTCACGGCGAGCGCGAACACGTAGAGGCCACCCGCGCCCAGAAAGCGCATGAAGAGCGAGCCGACCGTGGGGCCGGCCGCACCCCCGATGGAGAAAACAAGCAATAGCGTCGCGCTGGTTTTTACGCGCGCGGATTGATCGACGCGGTCGTTCACGTCGGAGACGATCACGCCGTAGAGCGTGAACGTGAGCGCCACGTAAAGAAACAGCACGCAATCGACGAGGAGCGGCGCGCGCACCACGATCAGCGTGGCGGCGAGCACCGCGGCGGCAGCCGATACGAGGCCCAGCGTGGCACGCCGGCCCATCCGGTCCGAGAGCTTGCCCACCGGCCACTGCGAGAGCAGTGCGCCGATCAGCACGATGCCCATGGCGTGCGAAATATCGGCGGCCGGAAACCCGATGCGCTCGAGATAAACGGGCGTGAGCGCGTAGAACGCACTGGAGAGGAGACCCGCGCCGATGCAGGCCGGTACGCTGCGCGGGGCGGCGCGCCTGAGTTCGCTCAGGCCGTCGAGGAGCAGCGTGGGCCGCTTGGGCGTCGCGAGCGGCGAAGTGGGTGCGCAGGAGGGCGACGAGACTGGCACCTGCCAGTCCCCGATCAGCGCGACGGGAATGAGCGCCCCCACGAAAAGGGCGTTCACGAAGATGCGTTCGAAATCGCTGGCGCCCGTGCCATCCGTTGTGGTCAACCCGAGCAGGAACTGCCCGACGCTCACGCCCAGATAAGTCAGCACGAGATAGACCGCGAATGCCTGGCCGCGGCGCGCGTTCGGCACCGCGCCGTTCACGCCGCTTTCGATCGAGGTGAATACGCCCACCATGCTGAAGCCGGTCACGAGCCGCAGCACCGCCCAGGCGCCAGGCGTATCGAACGACAGATAGCCGAGCGCCGCAAGCGCGGTGAGTGCGGAAAAACCGATGAATGCGCGCTGCGACCCGACGCGTGCGACGAGCGGGCCCAGACCGAGCGCCCCACCGATATAGCCGACGTAGTAGCAGGACTGCACGAGGCCCACGTCGAGCGCGGAACGCTCGACGTGCAGCATCCTCAACGACACCAGCGTGGTGAGCAGGCTGTTGCCGCAAATCAGGAGCGTATAGCCGCTGAGCAGCCCGATCAGCGACCGCATGCGCGACGCGTTAGTGCGGCACGCCGGCGCGGCGTTCGACGAAGCGGCTCACGTAGTCGTCGGCAGGGCGATGCAGGATGTCGTCGGGCGTGCCGCACTGGATCAGGCGGCCGTCGCGCAGGATCGCGATCTGGTTGCCGATGCGCAGTGCCTCGTCGAGGTCGTGCGTGATGAACACGATCGTTTTCTTCAACGTGGTCTGCAGTTCGAGCAACTGGTCCTGCATTTCCGTGCGGATCAGCGGATCGAGCGCCGAAAAAGCCTCGTCCATCAGCAGCACGTCGGTATCCGCAGCGAGCGCGCGGGCGAGGCCGACGCGCTGGCGCATGCCGCCCGAAAGCTCGTCGGGATAGTGGTTCGCGTAGCCCGCGAGTCCCACCTTGCCGAGCCATGCGTGCGCCTTCTCATGCGCGACGTCCTTCTTCTCGCCGCGCGTGACGAGGGCGTAGGCCGCATTGTTGAGCACGGTCTGGTGCGGCAGGAGTCCGAAGCTCTGGAACACCATGCTCACGCCATAGCGGCGCAGCTCGCGCAGCCCGCTTTCGGAGAGCTTGAGCACGTCCTTGCCGTCGATCAGGATCTCGCCCACGGTCGGCTCGATGAGCCGGTTGAAATGGCGCACGAGCGTGGATTTGCCCGAGCCCGAAAGGCCCATGATGACAAAAATCTGGCCCGAGCCGATGGACAGGCTCACGTCGTTCAGGCCGACGTTGCAGCGCGTTTTGTCGAGCACTTCGGCCTTGGTGGCGCCGCCGCGCAGCATGGCGAGCGCCTGCTCGCCCGCTTCGCGCGTGCCGAAGATCTTGTACACGTGTTTGACTTCGATGCCGCTCATGTTCGTTACCTCGATGCTTTGTCGGTGCTGCGCGGGTCCGCTGCTTCGCCGTGCGCACCCGCGCGGACGCATTCACATTTCGCTCTGCCGCTTGCACGGTCGCCTACTTCGCGGGCTGGCCGCTCAGCTCGCCGCTCTTCGTTTGGTCCGTGCTTTCGGCACGGGCACGCCGGAACGGAATGCGCGACGGCTGCTTCTGGCTGCGCGAGAGACGCCGCGTGCGGCGCCCCTGGCCATAGCCCTGGCTGATGCGGTCGATCACGATGGCGAGAATCACGATGGCGATGCCGGCCTGCATGCCCTTGCCCACGTCGAGCGTCTGGATGCCCGCAAGCACGTCTTCGCCCAGGCCGCGCGAGCCGATCATCGAAGCGATCACGACCATTGAGAGCGCCATCATCGTGGTCTGGTTGATACCGGCCATGATGCTCGGGCGCGCGAGCGGCAACTGCACCTGGAACAGCAACTGCGCGCGCGTGGTGCCGAAGGCGCGGGCCGCTTCGACAATCTCGCCGTCTACATGACGGATGCCGAGATCGGTGAGGCGGATGAGCGGCGGCAGCGCATAGACGACCGTGGCGAGAATCGCCGGCACCTTGCCGAGCCCGAACAGCATCAGCACCGGGATCAGGTACACGAAGCTCGGCAGCGTTTGCATGACGTCGAGCACCGGCAGCAGGATGCGCCGCAGCGTGCCGCTGGACGCCGCGAGAATGCCGATGGGAACCCCCAGTGCGACGGAGATGAGCGTGGAAACGAGCATCAGCGCAAAGGTCTGCATGAGCTTGTCCCACAGCCCGAAGCAGCCGATCAGGTAGAGCAGGCCCACGAACAGGAGTGCCACGCCGATGCGCCGCGAGGCGTGCCAGCCGAGCAGCCCGACGGCGAGCAGCACGGCCCAGACGGGCGTGGCGCGCAGCAGGCTTTCGAGCGGCACGAGAACGTAGCGCAGCATCAGCACGCTGAAGTTGTGGAAGGCGTCGCCGTACTGCTGCACGAACGTCGTGACCTGGTCGTTGACCCAGTCGGCGATGGAGAGGTGAAGGAAGGGGGATCCCATGGTGTGCCTCATTCTGCGGAAGTCAGGTGCCGCGTGGCGGGATTGCCGCCGTGGTCCGGCAAGCGTCGGTCAGGTGCGCAGGCCCGCCTGCACGCGCGCCGCGACGTCCGGCGTCACCCATTGCTTCCAGATTTCGGGGTGCTGCTCGAAGAAGGTGCGCGCAACGGTGGAAGCGTCGAGCTTCTTGTCGTGCATCTGCTGGACGAGTTGCTCGTCGAGCGTGAGCGGCAGGCTGATCTTGTCGAAGAACGCCACGGCGTCGGGCTGCGCTTCGTAGAACGGCGTGGAGACCGCCACCGTGAGGTGTGAGACCTTGAACGCGGACGCGCAGGGCGTGCCCTTCGGATCGGCGATGGTGCTCCAGCAGGCGTCGCTGTACGGCGCGCCTTCCAGTTGCACGAAATGGTACTTCGCCATCAGGCCCGCGGGCTGCCAGTAGTAGAAGAGAATGGGCTTGCCGCGCTCGTAGGCGGAAGCCACGGCGGCGTCGAGACCCGCGCCGGTGCCGGGGCGGAAGTTCGTGTAGTCGTCGCCGAGCTTGTAGGCGTCGAGCAGGCGGTTGTTGAAGCGCTCGCAGTCCCAGCCCGAGGGGCAGTTGTAGAAGCGGCCCTTGCCCGGTTCTTCGTCGTCGGCGAAGAGGTTTTTGTACTCCGGCAACTGCGAGATCGAGCGCAGTTGCGGCGCGAGCGGCTTGATGCCGCGCGCGGGGTCGCCGTGGATCACGTAGTCGGGGACATACCAGCCTTCGCGGTCGCCGCCGGGGATCAGTTCGCCCACGAGCTTCACGCTGCCGTCTTTCATGCCGCGCGCGATGATGGGGCTGCGGCCGGTCCAGTGTTCGGCCCAGACTTGCAGGTCGCCGTTGGCGAGTGCGGTTTCGGTGGCGGCGGTGGCGCCCGGCACGACCTCGGTTTTGCAGCCGTAGCCCTTTTCGAGCACGGTGCGGACCATCTCGGTCATCAGCGCGCCGCTTTCCCAGGTGATCTGGGCGAGCTTCACGGTCTTGCCTGCGCCGCACCAACCGGGCGCGGCGGCAAAACTGCCGGTTGCGGCGCAGGCGAGTGCGAGCGCAGCGGCGAGGCGGGCGCCTGCCAGCTTGATACCTTGCATGTTGTCTCCTCCGTTACGGATGTCTTGCGCCGGGTCGTCAGGTCTTGGCTGAGCCCGTCGTTCAATTCACGCGAACAGAGTCTAGCGGCAGGGTTTCGGGTTGCGAAGCCACGAATAGTCATTGAAGCATTACCTGTTCTCATGCCACGCAGATCGCCTCCCGCGGCGATGAATGCGCCTCATGCCCCCATGAGATTTCGTAGCTTTTGTGTGTGTGGCGCTTGTGCTGGAATTCGTCTCGACGCGCACGCCACAGCGGCGAATCTGCAGCTTTCTGTGGTTCCCCCCTGAGGCGTTGCAGTGCACAACAACCCGGCAATTCCAGGAGACGGAGTCAGACATGAAAGCTTTGGAAGTCTATATCGGCGAGGGTTTCGCGGGACCAGGCGTAAACGCTGCCCATATCAACATCATGATCGGCCCGCGCAACGGCCCGGTGGGCCAGGCGTTCACGAACAGCCTGTCCTCGCCCTCGCAAGGCCACGTACCTTTCATGGTGGTCGCGCAGCCCAACGTGCCCGTCAAGCCCGTCACGCTCTACGCGAACAAGGCGGACATTCGCGGCGACCTGCACGGCAACGCCACGTGGGGCGCCTCGCAGGCCGCCATCGCGAAGGCCGTGACCGAGGCGATGCTGGACGGCACGCTGCCTCCCGAAGCGGAAAACGAATGGTGCATCGTCACGGCGAACTGGGTGAACTGGGCCTGCGACGATCTCGACGCGGTGTACGAGAACAACTACACGGCCTGCAAGACGGCGATCCACGCCGCGATGAACGGCCTGCCGAAGCTCGACAAGCTGGCCGAAGTGCGCGACCAGATCAGCAATCCTTTCTATACCCCCAAGGCCCGCGCGGCTTGACCCAGACCTCCCGACAGGTGACCGCCATGCAATACGTACAACTGGGACGCTCCGGCCTGAAAGTGTCGCGTCTGTGCCTCGGCACGATGAACATGGGCACGCCGGACTGGAAGCCGTGGATCTACAACGAAGAGCAGAGCGAGCCCATCGTGCGCCGCGCGCTCGAAGCGGGTGTGAACTTCATCGACCTCGCCGATTTTTACTCGACGGGCGTGGGTGAGGAAGTGGTCGGGCGCATCGTGCGCCGGATCGCGAAGCGCGACGAACTCGTGCTCACGACCAAGGTGGGCTACCCCATCGGCAACGGCGTGAACAACCAGGGGCATTCGCGCAAGCACATCATGGACGGCATCGACGGATCGCTGCGCCGCCTGCAGACGGACTACGTCGATATCTACATGCTGCATTACTTCGACGTGAACACGCCCGTCGAAGAAACGATGGATGCGCTGAACGACATCGTGCGCGCAGGCAAGGCGCGCTATATCGGCGTTTCGACGATGTTCACGTGGCAGTTCGCGAAGATCCTGCAGGCCTGCGAGCGTCACGGCTTCGCGCGGCCCATCAACATGCAGTTGCAACTGAACTGCGCGTACCGCGAAGAAGAGCGCGAAATGATCCCGTTCTGTCTCGACCAGGGCATTGGCGTTTCGGTGTTCAGCCCGCTCGCGCGCGGCCTGCTCTCCGGCGACGCGAAGTCCGTGCGCAACCAGACCGACTTCTTCACCGTGCAGATGTACGACGATGAGGTCTCGCGCGATATCGCGCGATCGGTGGCCGAAGTGGCGAACGCGCGCGGCGTGTCGAGCGCGCAGATCGCCCAGGCCTGGGTGCTGGGGCGCAGCGGCGTTTCGTCGATGCTGGTGGGCGCGGACACGGTTGCGCAGTTCGAAGGCGCGCTCGCCGCACTGGAGACGAAGCTCGACGCCGACGAACTGCACGAACTCGAGCGCAACTACACGCCGTGCGACGTCATCAACGACTACGTGAGCGCACGTATACCGCGTGTGCCGCGCCCGGCACGCCGTCTGGAGATCGCAGCATGATCCAGGGACTCAAGGACAGTGCGCTCTGGCGCACATCGAACTCTATCGACGGCGAATGGGTCGGCAGCGATGCAACCTATCCCGTGGTTGATCCGGCGAACGGCGAACCGCTCGCGCAGGTTGCCCGCGCGGGCGGGCGTGAAACGCTGCAGGCCGTGGCCGCTGCGTCGCACGCGTTTCCCGCGTGGCGCGATGCTACCGCTGGCGAACGCAGCGCGAAGGTGCGGCGCTGGGGCGAACTGATGCTGGAGCACCGCGAGGACCTCGCGCGCATCATGACGGCCGAGCAGGGCAAGCCCTATGCGGAGGCGCTGGGCGAAGTGGCCTATGCGGCGAGCTTCCTCACGTGGTTTGCCGAAGAAGCGAAGCGCGCCTATGGCGACGTGATTCCGGCGCCGAAGAAGGGCACCCGCGTGGTCGTGACGAAGGAGCCCGTGGGCGTGGTCGGCGCGATCACGCCATGGAATTTCCCGCTTGCAATGGTCACGCGCAAGGCCGGCCCCGCGCTCGCCGCAGGCTGCACGATGGTGCTCAAGCCTTCCGAGGAGACGCCGCTTTCCGCCTTCGCTCTCGCGGTGCTGGCGGAACGTGCCGGCATTGCGCGCGGCGTGTTCAACGTGGTGTCGGGCGATGCACCGGCGATTGGCGACACGCTGATGGCTTCGAAGGCCGTGCGCAAGATCTCGTTCACGGGTTCGACGCGCGTGGGCAAACTGCTCATGCGCGCGGCGGCGGACAGCGTCAAGAAGGTTTCGCTAGAGCTGGGCGGCAATGCGCCGTTCATCGTGTTCGACGACGCGGATCTCGACGCGGCCGTGGAGGGCGCGATGGCCTCGAAGTTCCGCAACACGGGCCAGACCTGCGTGTGCGTGAACCGCTTCTACGTGCAGGCGGCGGTGCACGATGCGTTCGTCGCCAGGCTCGTGAAGGCCGTGGAGGGACTGCGCGTTTCGAACGGCATGGAGGCGGGCGCAACGCAGGGGCCGCTCATCAATCGCGCCGCGCTGCACAAGGTGGAAGCCCACGTGAGCGACGCGAAGGACAAGGGCGGCACGGTGGTGTGCGGCGGCCGTCCGCATGCGCTGGGGGGCACGTTCTACGAGCCCACGGTGATTACCGGCGCGCATGGCGGCATGATGCTCGCGCACGAGGAAACCTTCGGTCCGGTGGCGGCGGTGTTCCGCTTCGAAACGGAAGAGGAAGCGATCCGCGCGGCCAACGATACGGACTTCGGTCTCTCCGCGTACTTCTACGCGCGCGACATCGGCCGGGTCTGGCGTGTGGCCACTGCGCTGGAAAGCGGCATGGTGGGTATCAACGAGGGCATTATTTCGACCGAGGTCGCGCCATTCGGTGGCGTCAAAGAATCGGGCCTGGGCCGCGAAGGTTCGAAGTACGGGCTCGACGAATACCTGGAAACGAAGTACATGATGATGGGCGGTCTTGGCTGATCGCGTTGTCTTGCTGGAAGGTTGCAGAGTGGGTTGAGGCCGCCGCGCGAAAGCGTGGCGGCTTTTTTGTGCGCGGGTTTTGAGGGCGGTGAGTGACGTATCCACAGTCGCCGGGACGGAAAGTCTATAAAGCTGTTGAAATACAGTTCGTCGGCGCGCGAAATCCCTTTCCCAAAGTGCCGCTGCGTCGGTTTGGTCCGTGTTGAATTGATTCCGAGCGTCCTGATATGCCTTCCGCGTCAATCGTGCGAGCAAGGGATCACGCTCGGCCGTCCGGCGCTGGCCGGACAGTTGTAGCCAATCGAGAGAGTGGTCTGGATCAGCGACACCCATGCGGTATCCAGTGAGCCTCCTGGACTGCCTTAGTTGCGCCCAACTACGATGAGGGTTGGGTGAAATCAATTAGTCTTCAGGAGCGCGAAACTCGGCTAGTTTCTCAGCATCCTTGCGTCGCTGATGTCTCTCAAGTACAGCCGCCCAGAATGTCGTTGCTGCACCGATGCCCAGGAAGATCGGGCCGAGCAACCAGGCCATCGCATTCTTTCGGGCACCAAGCAAAAAGACGCAACCAATGGCGAGAAAAATCCCACTTATAACTTTCAGAGTCTTAACGAAACGGAAGGGTTGCTGGAACATTTCTAAACTAGTTGTAGTTGGACATGCATTGCGCTTTATCTGCCCCTGCATTCTGGCAGAAATGCTGGAGATACGATGCGTCATCGACTGGAGTAACGCTCCCGGGAATTGCGGACGGTGCTAGTATTAGGGTATTCGGTGCGCCGTATGTAGCACCGTCTGAAAATTTGGCAAAAAGTAAATTGTTTGATAAGTCCATTATTTCATCGTATGTTGCTAATGAGGAATGGCTATTTGTGGTATTGGTTCCTTCTATTACGTAAAGCGATGATGTATCGGTCGCGAGGGGCACTTCAAACGAGAGAAGGCTCTTATAAAGATAATTCCAGAATATTTTCAGATATCCTAGATAACTATTGATCGTAGATGCAACGTCAGCTGCGAGTGCGATAGCAATGCCCGCGATTGCGGCCTCAGGTGCAATCTCTGCAATGACAACAATTGTCGCAACGAGGGTTCCAGCAGAGCTGATTAGATTTATTATGTCGTTTGCCTCAATTTTCTTATTCGGATCTTGCCAATCTGACACGACCTTGAGCAGAATCGAGGTTGCGGCGAACGTATTGGCTTGTATTCGAATTGGTTCCAGCATCGGGGTAATGTTGACAACCGTCGCAATCAGGATGCCCGTATCGGAAACTATGTTTAATGTTTTTCCATCGGTAATCTCACTCATTATGCTCGAATACAACTGCATACTATTCGAACCATCTTCGACCCACTTTAAAGCAAATTCAACGGTGAGAGACATCATTGCTCCGGCTGAGAGATATTGCTCCAGGGGGATATAGAGGCGACAGGGCCAACAATCTGTTGCGATAAACTGTTCGACGAACTCTGCACCAAAATATACCGGTAGTAGAGAGTCGAACTATGGAGCGTCGGTTTGTAGCGGGGCATAGCGATGAACGAATGGCTTGCATCTAGCTTGACGTCGATGGTGTCAACCACTTGTGAGAATGAGCGGTCTGTCGCAAGCTGAATAGTTATCAAAATAGGGGTTTTTCTATCGCCTATCTTGATGACTCTGATCCAAAATCGCCACGATCCGTCCGGCATCTTCATGGCACGATTTCCATTTGTCAGGACGTACTGGTTGTCTGAGCGTGTAATTTCAGGCTTGAATGGTGCTGCGCGAATCACCGGTGCAACCGAGACGGAAACAATAAAAGAAGCAATAGACTTCAAAAATCTTCGTCGTTGATTCATTGTTAACCCAGAAGGAATATATTTTTATGAAATGCGTTTTCCTTGTTATTTAAAATTGAGATGACCTCAATCCAATTCGATCGGGATATCCCGGATTCCGATTGAGTTCATGTCTGAAAAATAGATTACAGTGATTTGTATCTGGATGTCAAGAAAATTGCGGACTATATAATGTGGCTAAAGAAGCATAATCCAGGAATTTATTAAGAAATTCAAAATTTCCATTTTTGAATGAGGGAATTATAGGTTATTTTATGCGCCATGAGTTGATTGAGCGCTTCATCGTGAAGTGAGTTAAACGAAGGGCCTGTGTAGAACCGGCAGCCTTTTCCCAGTTTGGTTTATGCCGGTCTGTATACATCGTGCGCAGTTACGATCGGGTTGCCCCGTCGAAAGATACAGTACGGCTGAGGTCATATCACAGTCCCAATTGGACCGGCTACGCCAGCAGCCAGCGCAAACGCAAATGTATCGAGTAGGTCTTCGGTTGGGGCAAAACGGTCGGCCGGACTCGTCAGGCGATGTATCGCGGCCGCGAGCGGGTCAAGCAGTAATTCAGGCGGCCTACAACCTCCTGTGCATGCGTACGCTCGCAGCCAGAGCCGCGTAAACTCGCCAATCCGCGAGCAGACGGTATTGCCTCCGTCTGAATTAAGGGCGCTCAATATCAATTCGACACCGGCCAAACCGACGCAGCAGTTCTTTGGAACGCGACTCCGCGCGCCGGCGAGGTGTATTTCAGCAGCCTGCTACGCAAGCAGCCGCAACGCCTCCGCGAGCGACAGCACCGTCGTGCGCGAATCGAATGCCGTAGAGAACAGATGCTCATGGACCACGGGGTCCGGGTCGTAGCAGCAGTCCTTGACCGTATAGAGCCGGAAGTCGGCATCGCTCGCATACGCAACCGACGACAGCACGACGCCGGTCGAGGCAATGCCCACCAGAATCAGCGTATCGATGCCTTGCGCGGAAAGCCGCACCGCCAGGTCGGTGCCGAAGAACACGCTCGCGCGATGGGCGACGATCAGCGGTTCATCGGCCCGCTGGCCCAACTCGGGCGCGACGCGGTCATCGGTGAAGAGGCCGAGTTGCTTGATGCCCTGGCCGTTCTTGTTCAACGGGCTGACTTCCGGATAGCCCGGACGGAAGCGCAGGTTGGCGAACAAGACGCCGATGCCCTTGTCCCGTGCCGCATCGCAGAGCTTGCGTGTATTGGCGAGCAGGGCCGGTGCAACCGATGGAAAGAGCCCGAGTATATCGGTCTGGTAGTGCATGACGACCAGCGCGGTTCGTGCCGGCACGATGGCGGGCATCTGCGCGGCGGTACGATTGTTCCCGTCGTTTCCATTGGCGGTCATTGCGCTGCCTCGTTTCGGATATTGAACGCAGTGGGCATCATACTTCACACCATTGCTACGGCAGCTGCGAGCTGTTCGATAAAGCCGGATTCCAGCCGACCTTCCTATATCATGGCCGTTTAACGTAGCGGAATTGCCTCCATGCAAGTGCTAGTCGACGCCGATGCTTGCCCCGTCGTCATCAAGGACATGTTGTTTCGGGCCGCGCGGCGTACCGAGGTATCGGTGACGCTGGTTGCGAACCAGTATTTGCGCACGCCGCCGTCGCCCTTCATCAAGTCGATTCAGGTGCCGGCGGGTTTCGACGTGGCGGATGCCCGCATTGTCGAACTGGCCGTGTCGGGCGACCTGGTGATTACCGCGGATATCCCGCTGGCCGCCGCGGTAATCGAAAAGGGCGCCCATGTGCTCGATCCGCGCGGCAACTGGCTCACGAAAGACAATATCCAGGAGCGCCTGACGGTACGCGACGTCATGGATCAGCTTCGCAATGCCGGCGTCGATACGGGTGGGCCGGCTCCCTTCAGCCCGCGCGACAGCAAGACATTCGCTGGCGAACTCGACCGGTTTCTCGCCCGCCACGGTGCGCCGAAGCGCGGCGCCAGCTGAGCGCCGGAGCCTCTTGTTTTCGTTGTGCACCAGGGGGCCCGGTTAGCGCCAGGCCGCATTCACACCTGGCCGGCTTTTCAGACTCAAGTGCAACGCCCTCAATGCGCAAAGCTGCCGCCAATCTGCGCGGCGAGGCTCGCACGCAGCGCATTGCGCCGGCGCCGTATCGCGTTGCCGCTATCGCTCCAGCCATAGGCGGGCGGACGCGGCAGCAGGAACCAGCCGTTCCAGCGCGCGGCCGCCCCGCATTCGCGGGACAATGCATCGTAGTCGGCAGAGACGCGGCGTCTGCGCAGGCAATAGCGCCAGCTTTCGTAGATGTGGCTGCGCTTCGCGATGATGACCGTCCCGTGCGCGCCCATTCCGGCCGCTACGCATTGTGCGAGATAGACCGCCAGGACCTTCGGCCGCAAGCCGTGCCAGCGTTTGGTCAGGGCGCGAAACAGTTCGCGTCCGTTGGACGGCGAGTCCGGCCCCTGGACCGATCCCACGCACAGGCGCGCCCGCTCGATCTTGCCGCCGAGGCACGCCACGCTGAACGTGCAGGACACCACGCGCCGCCCCGCCATGTCGCGTATGCAGAGCGTCCAGTCGCCTTCCATCTGAAACTGGTCGAGCGATTCGAGCGTGACCTGCCATTGCTCGGCGCCCACGGCGAAACGGGCGATCACCGTGGAGCCTTCGCGGGCAATGCGTTGCGTGATGTTGGGCGCGTACCGGAGGCTCCACGCCTGATGGTAGAGACTCACGGCAATCCGGTCGTACGAACCGAAGGCTTTGTGCAGGAAAGGCCGATGCGGCCGTTCGAGCGCGCGCGGATGGCGCATGACGATCTCCCGCAGCGGCGAATTCGAACAGCGCCGCAGCCAGACGATGGTAGGGTGCCAGCAGACGAGCGAGCGCAGCCACAGCCGCGTGCGGCGCCATCGATGAAAAAGCGTATCGCCCGGATAGAGGGTCAGCGCGGCCCGGCGGATCATCGAAAGCGACAGGAAGAAGTCCGCGAGCCACGGAAGCCGTATGCCGAGTTTACCGATGATCTGGGTCATGGGGCGTCGTCCCTTGCAATGTTGCAACGGGCCGGATGCTAGCGCTCGGGACGGCGGGCGATTGTCGAGTTCGGTGCTGATTTGTGCAATTTTGTAGCGCGGCGCCGCATTCCCGGGGCGATACGGTGGAGGCCCCATCGCATGGCGATGGATTCGGGCAACGCAGCGGGTATGATGGCGGCTGCGCACGCCCCAGGCGCCGCGCCCGAAACCCTCTCAACGCTGAACGATTCACCCATGGCTTCCCGGATCCTGCTCGTCGAAGACGACAACCGCCTGTCCGCCCTCGTAGCGGGCTATCTTCGCAAGCACGGCTACGATGTCGATGTCGTGCTGCGCGGCGGCGATGCGGTGCCGGCCATCCTGCAGCGCCGGCCGGATCTCGTGATTCTCGACGTCAACCTGCCGGACAAGGATGGCTTCCAGATCTGCCGCGAAGCGCGCGAGCACTACGATGGCGTGGTCATCATGGTGACGGCGCGCGACGAGCCGTTCGACGAGTTGCTGGGTCTGGAATTTGGCGCGGACGATTACGTGCACAAGCCCGTCGAGCCGCGCATCCTGCTGGCGCGGATCCGGGCGCAACTGCGCCGCGTGACCGGGCGCAACGGGGAAACTTCGAGTCCGCCGGAAAGCTACGCGTTCGGAAGGTTTGCGATAAACCGCACGAGCCGGTCGGTCAGCTTGCCGGACGGCAGCGTGCCGGAACTCACGTCGGCCGAGTTCGACCTGCTCTGGATACTCGCGCGTCACGCCGGCGAAGTGGTGAGCCGCGACGACCTGATGCGCGAGCTCCGCGGCGTGGAGTTCGACGGGATGGACCGCACGATCGACGCCGGGATTTCGAAGCTGCGCCGCAAGCTGCAGGATGATGCGGGGCACCCCCAGCGGATCAAGACCGTGCGCGGCAAGGGATATCAGTTCAGCAAGATCGGCTGGGAGTGAGCCGAGGGCGGGCGTCGGATTTTTGCCACGCAATGATCCGGCTCAGCGCTTTTTCTCGCGCACAAAACGCTACATTTCCGGCCGAAACGCGACAGCCGGCAGCGCATGAGCTGGGTACCATGCGGGCTTTATCGCCGCGGTTACCCGTTTCATGCACATCGCCACCGACGCCACTCACCGCCATGCAGTGCTGATGATCCACGGCCTCGGCGGCACGCGCCACGACTTCGGATCGCTCGGCAAAAAGCTGGAAGACAGCGGCTACGATGTCTACCTGCCTTCGCTGCCGGGCCACGGCTCCACGCCGGACGAACTGAACAGCGTGAGCCTTGCCGACTACATGCAGGCGCTCGAGCGCACCTACCGCGAACTGGCGGGGCGCTATGCCCGCGTGGACGTCGCCGGTATTTCGATGGGGGCGCTGCTCGCGCTCATGCTCTGCGCGCGCAAGCGGATGACGAACGGCTCGCTGATCCTGCTGTCCCCGCCGCTCTTCCTTGACGGCTGGGCCGGTTCGCCTTTGCAGCCGCTGCGCCATCTGCTCTACCGCATTCCCGTGCTGCGCCGGCTGATCCGCGTGCCCGAGCGCGAGCCGTTCGGCATCAAGAACGCGCGCATCCGCAACCTGATACGGCGGCACCTGGGCAAGGGCAGTGCCGTGCACTACCCGTACGTGCCGCTTGCGGCGATCGCCCAGGTCGACCGGATGCGTGTCAAGGTGAAGAACATGCTGCACCGGATTGCCTGTCCGACTCTCGTGGTGCATTCGGAATACGACGAAGTGACGAGCATTCGTTCCGCCGAATTCATCTGCGAACACATCGGCACGCCCGACGTGACCTTGGTGCGCCTCACCGACAGCTATCATATGATTACGCTCGACAACGAGCGCGACACCGTGGCCGCCCAGACGCTCGAATTCGTTGCACGGCGATGCGCGGATGCCACCGCCCGGGTCGAGTCCGCTCCGGCTCCGGCAGGTTCGATGTAGCGATCGTGCGGGGGACGCCGGTCGGCCAGGGTGTTCGATCTTCCAGCCAGCCATGCGAAAACTGACCTGCTACCGCTACTGCAAACGCCGCCTGCTCCTCTTCAGGCGTTCGTGGACCGACACACGCGCAGACCGGGCGCCAAGCTGGTCGCGTCTCTATCTGCGTTTCTATCTTCGCCTGCTCGTGCTCGTGTTGATGGTGGTCGCGGTGCCGCTGCTGGTCATTGCTTTTACGCTTGGGGCGCACACGGTCTGGCACGCACTCCATGCGCTGCCTGGCGGATTCTTCCTTGTCGCGCTGGCCCTGTTCGGGATACCGGCGCTGGCGGCTTACACGTGGATCAGGCCCATCTGGCTGGACCTCGTGATGGTCCGCGAACGCGCGATTGATTTCACGGGCGGCCGCTTCAACACGCGCGCACGCGAATCGCACAGCGTCATCATCGGGCCGCTCGCGCGCACGCTCAATGCGCTGGCCGAAAGAATGGAGCGTTTGATTGCGGCGCAGCGCGAACTGACCAACGGCATCTCGCACGAGCTTCGCACGCCGCTTGCGCGCGTGCGCTTCGCGCTGGAGATTCTGCGCGCGCCTGATTCGGCCACCGAATATGAAGGCGCGCTTGCCGGCATCGATCAGGACGTCACGGAACTGGACGAACTGATCGACATGAGCCTGACCTATGCGCGGCTCGAATACAGCTCGCTCCAGTCGAACCTCGAGCCCACGGTGCTCGCCACATGGTTCGACAGCCAGGTGAAGGACGCGACGCTGCTCTACGCGAACCACGACATCGTTTCGACGGTCGAGATCGACCGGACCTTGCGCGTGACGATGGACCGGCGCCTGATGTCGTACGCCATGCGCAATCTGCTGCGCAATGCCAGCAAGTACGCGCGCGAGCGGATCGTGGTCGGCCTCGCGATACGGCATGGGAACGTGCAGATTTTCGTCGAGGACGATGGGCCGGGTGTGCCGCCCGACGAGCGGGAGCGCATCTTCGAAGCGTTCGTGCGGCTCGACCGCAATACCGGCGGGTATGGGCTCGGGCTTGCGATCACGCGTCAGGTCCTGCGTGCGCACAACGGCCGGATCGTCGTGATGGACCCCACGTCGCTAAGCGGGGCCCGCTTCGAAATCAGCTGGCCGATGGGGTAAAAAGCGGGGTAACGTCGCGCCAGCCGCGAGCGCCGCTCAATAAGTGTGACCTAGCTGGAAGTAGAGGTTGTAACGACCACCGGGTGCAAATGCCGCGCCGAGATAGACCGGGCCGAACGACGTAGTCACGCTGCTGAAGAAGGTAATGCTGCGCTTGAGCGGCCCCTTCGTGGCAGGCAGCAGATCGCTGTTCCAGACGTTGCCCACTTCAAGGCTGACGCCGGCAAAAAGGCCGTGAATGACCGACGCGTCGAATGTCGCGAGCTGGTTCATGTAGGTGACCTGGCCGTAGAGCAGCGTATTGCCGGCCAGTTCGTCCTCGGCATAGGCCGACAAATGCTGGAATCCGCCCAGCGTGAAGCCGAACGGATCGACATAGTTGGTTCCGCCGAAGTCGTTGCCGGCCTCGATGCTCGCACTCAGCGTGTGCCGGCCGAAACTGGCCGCAACGAGCCCCTTGCCATAAACCTCCGTGAAGTAGTCGCTGCCGGCGAACAGCGAGCGATCGACACGCAGGTCGGCGAAATAGCCTTTGCGCGGAAAGAGCGGATCGTCGAGCTGGTCGACGACGAGACGCGCGTGCGCGCTGATCTGCCGCCCGTAGAAGCTATCGAACAGGTTGGTTCCGTCGTCGAACGGGAAGTTGTAGACGGGCGACGCATAACCGTGCTCATACGCCACACCGACACGGAAATCGCCGTAGTGCGAGAGCGGCACGCCCAGATCGACGCCGGCGCGCTCCGTCTGCAGGTGATACTGCGTGAGCCGATAGTTGGTGTCGGGAAGGTAGATGTTCACATAGCGGCGTTCGTAATCGACGAACGGCGCGATGTAGTAGCCAAACTTGTCCGAGAGCGGTTGCCGCAGTTCGCCGTACAGGCTGATGAGGTCGCTGCCGATCGTGCTGTCGATGCGGCCTTCGAGCCCGGAATCGGTCAGCCAGGGGCGGCGATAGCCCACGTGCATGCGGAAGTTGCCCTCGTCGGCGGAACTGCTCGACAGCCCGAGGCCGAACAGCAGGAAATTCGGCCCCCACGACTTCTCCCGCGCATCGATCACGAGGGTGTGGGCATCGCCGTCGCCGATCAGTTGCTGCGTGACGCTTTCGAAGTCGCCGGCGGTTGTGAGCGACATCAGGTCGCGATTCACCGCGGCCGGATCGTAGATGTCGCCGGCATGCACGTGCAGCGCGTCCAGAATGCGCTTTTCCGGCATGCGCCCCGGCGCCGTAACGACGATGCGCGTAACGCGAACCGGCGCCGTGTCGTGCGCGCTGTGGGCGGCCCGGTACGCCGCATACTGGTCGGGCGGCAGCGCCAGATGGCGCAGCGCCGGCAGCGCCGCGCGCGCGGCGGCTTCTCCCGCTGCGATCGCCTGATTCGCGTTGGCGAAATCGGTGAAGCTGAGCGAGCCGAGCGCGGGCTCGATCAGCACGTCGCCCGGTTCGAGCTGCTTGCGTTGCAGGGCGACGTTCTGGTGGATCAGGATGCCGATCATCTGCTGCGCGACATCCGCGGGCGAGGCGAGGGCATCGAGCGGACGCAGCGGGGAGCCGATGTCCACGGCAATGACCACGTTGGCGCCCATGTCGCGCGCCGTTTCGATCGGCAGGTTGCTGACGAGCCCCCCATCGACGAGCGTGCGGCCATCCACTTCCGCCGGCGCGAACAGGCCCGGCAGCGCCATGCTGGCGCGAATGGCCAGCGGCAGCGAGCCCTGTTGAAGCACGACCTCCTGGCCGGTGCGAAGATCGGTGGCAATCGCGCGAAAGGGAATGGGGAGCCGGTCGAACGGCTGGCTGACCGGTACGGCCGACGTCCATTCCTGCAGCAGCGCCTGCAGCCGGTTGCCCTGGACGAGTCCGGCCGGAAGCCGGAAGCCGTGCTGGCCGAAGCCGAACGACAGGCTGCCCACGTAGAGGCGTTCGTCCTCGCGGCGCGATTGCGGGAGGTCCTGGCGCGCCGTCACGTCGAAGGCGATATCGGCGAGATTGACGGATTCGAGCCGGTTCAGCATTTCATCCGCGTTCATCCCGCTCGCATACAGACCGCCTACGACGGCGCCCATGCTGGTTGCCGCAATGCAATCGACCGGAATGCGATTTTCTTCCAGGACCTTCAGCACCCCGATGTGCGCGTAGCCCCGCGCGCCGCCGCCCGAAAGCACGAGTCCGATCGAAGGGCGATGGGGATCGCCGCCCGTCACCGCGCACGCGGTATCCGCCGCGAAGGCGCGCGACGTGAGCATCGTGCAGCCGAGCAGCACCAGTGTCGTCAACGGCAGGCGTCGCGACGCGGGCAAGGCCGGTTTCGGGCGCGTATTGACTCGTTTGCCCGCGCCTGGGCGATTCGCGGCAATCCCCGTCCCGGCCAGGCCGCCGGTATGGGACGATGAATGCGCGAACGGCCGGGATGCAAGCAATCTGGAAGTTATTCTGTTTGCCAGGGTGGGTCGGTTTGCGATCTCGCCCATTTGACATCTAATGTGGTCAGTATTCTCGGCGCGTAGTGTAACGTGATTAAGACGGCAAGGTTTGATCAGTTTGTACGCAGACGCCTCAACGGAGACCGGTGCAATGACGTCGAAAAGCATTCGCAGGGCAACGGACGAGGATGTGCCGGTTCTCACGCAGATCCGCAACGACGCGCATGCGAAGAAGGTGGAATATGGCGACTACGTGTGGGGCAAGGAGGGCGACGGATTTTCCGGGCAGTGGGTGCGAAACAACGTCGCTCAAAAGGAAGTGTATGTCGTCGAGCAGGCCGGCACGCCGGTCGGAGCGTTTTCACTCGATCTGGACGACGAGCCGCACTGGGGGCACCAGGAACCGATCGCCGTTTATGTGCACGGGCTTTGTGTGCGTAAGGGGTTTAACGGGCAGGGCGTCGGCAGCTTCATTCTCGATGGGTGCGCGGGCCGTGCGAACGACTTGAACCGGCGTTTTGTCCGACTCGACTGTGCCATTCAAAATACGAAACTTTGTGCGTACTACGAGTCGCTTGGCTTTATTCGCGTGGGGCTGAAAGACGACGGCTATGTCTGGTCGCTGTACGAGCGATCGGCCAACCGACGGCCGATCGCATAGCGCGTGTCTTTGCGGATTCACCGCACCTATTGGCAATGCCTGACGAATGAAATCAGTTAGGTATGCAGATGTGATGGCGATTCGTCAACCAGGACTGGCATAAAGTGTCAGCATTTGCGCCAGCGCCTCCGTCATTGCATCGTCCTCGATGCTGAGCGGGCCTGGGTCGTTGAGTGCCGCATTGATCATCGTTCCGATAACCACCTGGAAGGCCACCGTCAACCGGTGCGCCGCGTCGCCGCGCGCGCAATTCGGATAACTGCGCCAGGCGCGGCGCGATATGGTCTGTCGAGCCGCACCGATGTCTATCTCGAAGCCGATTACTCGCTGTATCGGGGCGGTTTGATCGGCACGCAATTGCAGGGCTTCAATGGCGTGAGCGCGGCGGACGGTTCCACGCAACTGGGTGCGATGGCGGGCTTGAGGCATAGCTTCTGATTGACGACGGCGCGCGCCGATTTCGCGTGGCGGCATTTGTTTGCCGCTCAGGTGGATTCCAGTGCGCGCTTTCGCCTTGGCGGCTTCGGCGGCTTCAGCAGCTTCGCTGCCTCTGCAATAACGGCCGCGAGCCGCCGGGTGGCCTCCGTCATTTGCGCTTCGCTGAAGCCTCCGAATCCCAGAATCAAGCCAGGCCGCTCCGTTCCGGGGGCATACATCGGCGAAACGGCACGCACGGCCACGCCCGCCTTTGCCGCCTGCTCGACCAGCGCGCGGTCGTCCATGCCGGTGGCCAGCCAGAGCACGACGTGCATGCCCTGATCGCCGGGTTCGAGCCATGCGAGGTCGCGGGGGAGCAGGGCGTCGAGCGTTGTCATCAAGTGGGCGCGATGGTCGGCATACACGTTGCGGACCTTGCGGATGTGGCGCTCCAGATGACCCTCCGTCATGAACGCTGCCAGCACGTGCTGGTCGGCGTTGGGCGGATGGCGGTCCATCAGCACGCGTGCGCCGCAAAAGGCATCGACGAGATCGTCCGGGGCGATGACGTAGCCAAGCCGCAACGAGGGAAACAGGATCTTGCTGAAGGTGCCCAGATACACCACCCGCTCAGGGGCAAGCCCCTGTAGCGAGGGAAACGGATAGCCCTGGTAGCGCAGTTCGCTGTCGTAGTCGTCTTCGACAATCCATGCATTGCTTTTGCGTGCCCACGCGAGCAGCGCATTGCGCCGCGCCATGCTCATTGGCATGCCTAACGGATACTGGTGCGATGGCGTGACGAAGGCCGCGCGCGCGTGAGGCGCCATGCGGATGCCGGCCTCCACGTCGATGCCTTCTTCGTCCACCGGCACGCGAGCGATGGTATCGCGATGTCCCGTGCTTTCGAGCAGGGCGGTGACGCCGCGATAGGCGGGATTTTCCACCCAGGCTTCGTCGCGCGGCCCCAGCAGCACCTGGCAGGCGAGAAAGAGGCCCTGCTGGGTGCCGCTCGTCACGATGACCTGGCCCGGTTCGCACCGTACCGAGCGCGACTTGCGCACGTAAGCCGCAATCGCTTCGCGCAGCGGCAGTGCGCCGAGCGGGTCGGCGTACCCGGCGGGCGCCCCGGGGCCCCGCGCGCGCAGGCGATTGCCGAGGCGCCGCCAGGCTTCTCCCGGTGCCGTCATGCCTGCCGGCACCGATATCGCGAACGGCACCGGCGGCAAGGGTCTAAATTCGCGCGCGATCTGCGCGAAAGCCGCGGCGGGCTCGGGCAGGCCGGGTTCGGTCGCGTGCCACCGACGAACCCCGCGCGCGGCACGGGGTCGGTCCGGGGCGGGCGCTTCTGCGAGCGCCTGGGCCACGCGGGTTCCGGCGCCCCCCTTCGATTCCAGAAAGCCCTCGGCAATCAGTTGCTCGTAGGCTTCGATCGCCGTGCCGCGTGCGATCTGCAGCGAAGCGGCCAGCACGCGCGTGGACGGCAACGCGTCGCCGGGCTGGATATCGCCCTGGCGCACGGCCTCCCGCAGCGCCTGTGCCAACTGGCGGCTCAGGTTGCCGGCGCCCCGGTCCAACGTGCCGATGGATGGAATGTGTGCATCGCGTGCCGTTCTTGCCATGATTCCGGTTCAGCGAAAATGATGAAAACTGGACCTGTAGCATAAACCGGTTTTCCGTCACAATGCATCTCAATGTATCCATCCGGAATTCGAACCGGCGCCGCTCGTCCCCTTTTCTGCCCAGGCCGATATGTACATCCCCGCCCACTTCAATGAATCGCGCCCCGAAGTCCTGCACGCGCACATCAACGCGCATCCGTTCGGCATGCTGGTGACGAACGGCAAAAGCGGGCTGGACGCCAATCATCTGCCGTTCGAACTGGCGGCGGACGAGGGCGAGATGGGCGTGCTGCGCGCGCACGTCGCGCGCGCCAACCCGGTGTGGGAGGACGTGGCCGATGGGGACGAGGTGCTCGTTGTTTTTCGCGCGGGCGATGCTTATATTTCGCCGAACTGGTATCCGAGCAAGCACGAGCAGCACAGGCAGGTGCCCACGTGGAACTATGTCGTGGTCCACGCGTATGGCCGCATCACCGTACTCGACGACGAACGCTACGTGCGCGGCGTGGTGGGCCGCCTGACCCGCACGCACGAGGCTTCGCAACCCCAGCCGTGGAAGATGGGCGACGCGCCGCAGGACTACATCGATACCATGGTGAAGGCGATCGTCGGTCTGAAAATCGACATCACGCGGCTGGTCGGCAAAAGCAAGCTGGGCCAGAACAAGGAGGAACGCGACATTCGCGGCGCGGGCGAGGCACTCAGGGCGAACGAGAACTTCGCGATGGGCGACGCCATGCTGGCCGAAGCGGCGAAGAAAGCGGATCAGCGTTGAACACTCAGGCGTTCGATATGTCGATCAATACTTTTTTCTCGGCCAATCTGCTGCTCGCTTACACCGCGTACTTCGTCGGCGTGGCGAGTCCCGGGCCCAGCAATCTCGCCATCCTGTCGATTGCCGCGAAGCATGGGCGCAAGGCTGCGCTGGCCTTCGCGCTGGGTGTCATCTCGGGGTCGATGTGCTGGGCCGTGATCGCGGCGGTGGGCGTATCGGCCGCGCTCGTCGCCTGGTCGCACTTTCTCGTGGCGATCAAGATTTTTGGCGGAGTGTATCTGCTGTGGCTCGCTTTCAAGTCGGGGCGCAACGCGCTCGGCACCGCTGCCGGGGCCGCGGCGAAGGCGGTGCAGCCGGAAAAACTGTCGAGCCTTTACGCGCGAGGCGCGCTGCTGCATCTCACCAACCCGAAGGCCATACTGGTGTGGGTGTCGATCGTCGCGCTTTCGGCGAACGGCGCGGGATCGGCTCACGGCGCCGTGATTCCGGGCTGCGCGGTGATTGGATGCCTAGTGTTCGGCGGCTACGCGCTCCTGTTTTCCATGGACGCGGCACGCCGCTTCTACGTCCGCACGCGCCGCGCGCTGGAAGGGGGGCTTGCGGTTGTGTTCGGCGTGGCCGGGCTCAGGCTGCTGGCGTGGCCTTCGAAATAGGCCCAGGCACCGTCCGTCACGCGCGCACCGCGTGGTGCTCGACCAGCCAGCCGCTGAAGTTGCGCACACGCAGCGTCTCCTGTACCTCCGGCCGCACATCGAGCCAGTAGCCCGAAGGCCCCGTCACCTCGACGGGGCTCAGTTGCACGAGCGTGCCGTTTGCCAGTTCCTGTTCGATCATGTTACGGTCCGCCACCGCGATGCCGAGCCCTGCCACCGCCGCGTGAATCACCTGGTCGAGCGTGCTGAATTCGAGCTCCCCGGCGGGCGCCATCGCTACGTCAAACCCGGCTGCTTCGAGCCAGGCTTCCCATACCAGCAGGCGCCGGTCGATATCGAGGATATACAGCCACGGGTGTGCGGCCAGCAGGGCGCGCAGCGCAGCTTCGTCCGCGGCGGGGCCTTCGAACTGGTGCGCCGAGCCTACCAGCACATGACGCTCGCGCATGAGCAGCGTGCTCTGGCCGCCCGGCAGCGGTTCCATGCCGAAGCGGATCTGGCAGTCCTCGTTGCGCTCCGTGCCGTGCAGCGGGCCGTATTCGTTGGTCACGGAAATGCGCAGGTCGGGGTGGCGCGCCTGGAAATCGCGCAGGCGCGGCGTGAGCCAGCGCGTGGCGAGTGTCGGCGCGGCGTTGATGCTCAGGAGGCTGTTGGACGGATCGGAGCGAATCGTGTCGAGCGTGTGGGCGATGCTGTCGAACGCGGCTTGCAGCGTGGGCAAAAGCCGCTTGCCCGCCGGGGTGATTTCGAGCCGGTGATGGTGACGCATGAAAAGCGGCGTGCCCAGGTAGTCTTCGAGCAGGCGGATCTGGCGGCTGATCGCACCCTGCGTGACGTGCAGGTTCTGGGCGGCTTTCGTGAAGCTGAGCGTCCGGCTTGCCTCCTCGAATGAACGCAGGGCCGAGAGCGACGGAAGGCGGCGCATGGAGGGAACCTCGTAATGCGAAAGAAACGCCGGCGCGGCGGGACAGGCAGGGCTAGCCTGTGCGGACTGCCGCGCCAGCGAAGCAGAGCTTAGAACGAGTGCGTAATACCCACGCGCGTAACGAGCTGGTTCTGCGAACTCGACGGGTTGAAGCCCGCAATCTGCGCATTTTCGGCCGAGCCCGCCGCATGCTGGTACGAACCCATCGCGTAGACCGACGTACGCTTCGAGATCGCGTATTGCGTGATCAGGTTGACCTGATGGTACTTCGGCGACTGGTCGCTCGCGTGGTCGAGGCCGTCCGTGAAGGTGTAGCCGGCACCCACGTTGAACGTGGGCGTGATGAAGTACGTACCCGAGATTTCGTAGTTCTGGAAGTGCAGGTCGTGGCTGCCGTCGCCGGAGGAGAAGTCGACGTTCGAGTAGTCGAACATCAGCTTCAGGCTGCCGAGCGTGTACGAGGTGCCCGCCGAGAGGATGCCCTGGTAGCGCGCGTTCGCAAGCGCGTTGCCGTAGACCGCGTTGACGTAGCTGCCGCCGCTGCCGTAGCCGGCCACCGATGTGAACGGATCGTTCACGCGCAGGTAGCCCACGCCCGCGCTGAAGGAGCCGAGCGTGTAGGCGGCCGCCGCGCTATAGGAGGCGTTGTTCGAGAACTGGCCGGCCTGGCCGCCGAACGAATAGTGGCCTTCGACCTGCAGGCCCGCGATCACGGGGCTCACGTACTTGACCGCGTTGTTGACCGGGAACCCGTTGTCGAGGTTGTCCATGTCGTTCGGGTGCGAGAAGTACCAGCCGCCGTAGTTGCCGTTCAGCGAATACGGCTCGATCAGATCGACGGAGGCGTCCCATTGCTTGCCGAGCGTGATCTGGCCGTACTGCTCCGACTTCAGGCCGACATAGGCGTTACGCGAAAAGGCGAGGCCGCCGCCGAGGCCGCCGGTTGCGGCATTGAAGCCGCTTTCGAGCCGGAAGATCGCCGAGAGTCCGCCGCCCAGGTCTTCCGTGCCGCGCACGCCCCAGCGGCTGCCGGCCGGCACGCCGCTTTGCATTTGCACGAGATGGCCGCCGCTGCCCTGCACGAACTGGCCGTTGGCGCCGTTGACGACGTTGTTGGCGTAGTCCACGCCCAGGTCGACGATGCCGTACAGCGTGACGCTGCTTTGCGCATGGGCGCCTGCCATGCAGAGGGCCAGCGGCATGGCCGCGAGGATCTTCTTCTTCACGTGTGTCTCCTTGTGCGGGGCCGCACGGGGCGGCCCCATTCTCTTTTCAGGTTATGAACGGGATAGCGGGTCTCGCCGAATCAAGCGCCAAGCGACTTCTGGACCTTCGCAGCGACGTCGGCCGGCACCCACGACTTCCACATTTCCGGGTGCTCCTTGAGGAACTTCGTCGCTTCGGTCTGCGCATCGACCTTATGCGCGGTCATGTCGAGAATGGTCGTGTTGAGGAAGTCGATGGGGAAACTCACCTTCGAGAAGAACGTCATCACGTCCGGCTCGGCCTGATAGAACGGCGTCGAAACGCCGATCTTCAGATGCGAGACCAGATACGACGAGGCGCATTGCTGCGGGCTGTTCTCTTCGCGCAGCGTCTTCCAGCAGGCTTCGTTGAACGGCGGCATCTTCAGTTGTACGAACTTGTACCGGGCCATCAGGGCGGCCGGTTCCCAGTAGTACGTGAGGATCGGCTTGCCGCGCTCGTAGGCCGAGGAGATCGCCGCATCGAGCGCCGCGCCCGTGCCGGGACGGAAGTTCGTGTAGCTGTCGTCGAGCTTGAGCAGCTTCAGGAGGCGCGTGTTCACGCGCTCGCAGTCCCATCCCGAGGGGCAGTTCAGGAAGCGGCCGCGATCCGGTTCCTCGTCGTCGGTAAAGAGCGCCTTGTACTTCGGCAGGTCGCTCACGGACTGCAGGTCCGGCGCGCTCGCCTTGATGCCGCGCCTGGGGTCGCCGTGGATCACGTAGTCGGGCACGTACCAGCCTTCCTTCGTGCCGCCCGGCAGCGTGTCGCCGACGAGCTTGACCGTGCCGGCCTTCTCGGCGCCCGCGATGATTTCCGAGCGGCCGGTCCATTGCTCGGCCCACACCTGGAGGTCGTTGCGCGAGAGCGCCGTTTCGGTGGCAGCGGTGCTGCCCGGCACGACGTCGGTCTGGCAGCCATAGCCGTTCTTCAGCACGTAGCGCAGCACCTCGCTCGTGAAGCTGCCGCTTTCCCACGTGATGCCGGCGAAGTGGACGGGCTTGCCCGCGCTGCACCAGTTGCCCGCCGCGTGGGCCGGCATGGCGGCCACGGCCAGCGGCGCAGCAAGGCATGCTGCGCGAAGCAGGTGGCTCAGTGGATGAAAAGTCTTCATTGCATGTCTCCGTTTTATTGAATTCATCGTTCACGCGCTCAAGCAACTGCGAGGAAAGGGCGGGCGTGCCGCGTGCGGGCGGCGCCCGGGAAAGGCGTCAGTCGTAGCGGCTGTCGGTCGCCAGGGTGGCGGCGAGCACGGCTTCGTCCAGCTCGATGCCAAGGCCCGGGGCGCTGCCGAGGTCGATCCAGCCATCGCTGTCGATATCGATGGGATGCGTGAGCGGGAAATCGCGGCGCTCGGGCGTCCACTCGGGCGGGTCGTACGGGAATTCGACGAAGGGCGCTTGTGCGGCGCCGGCCACGACGTGCAGGTTCGCCGCGAGGCCGATGCCATTGCCCCAGGTGTGCGGCGTGAAGATCCGGCCGCGGGCTTCCACCTGTGCGGCGAGGCGGCGCGCGCCTTCCATGCCGAGCGTGCACACCACGTCGGGTTGATAGACGTCGAGGCAATCGCGTTCCAGCAGCGCCTGGAACTCGTGCGCATCGCGTGTCATTTCGCCGCCCGCAATGCGCACGCCGCTTTCCTTGCGCAGGCGCGCGTGGCCCGCATAGTCGCCGCGGTGCAGCGGCTCTTCGACCCAGTGGACGCGGTAGCGCTCGAGCTGGCGGATTACGGTGAGGGCTTCGTCGGCGCTCCAGGGCGCCTGGGTGTCCCACGGCATGCGCCAGCCCTGGTTGCAATCGACCATCAGTTCGATGTCCTCGCCCGCGGCTTCGCGCACGGCGGCAAGCGCGGCGAGATCGTCGGCGAGGCTCGGGCGGCCGAAGCGCACTTTCAGCGCGGGAAAGCCGCGCGCCACGCAATGCCTGGCCCACTGCGCCATGCCCTCCAGCGAGCGATGCACACCCGAGGATGCATAGGCACGCACCCGCTGCGAGCGGCCGCCCGCCATCTGCCAGCACGCTTCGCCGCGAATCTTGCCCGCGAGATCCCAGAGCGCGACGTCGAGCGGCCACAGGCGCCCGGCGTGAAAGCTCACGTTGTCGATCACGGCCGAGTGGCGGGCGAGGTCGAGGGGATCGGTGCCGATGAAGAGGTGGCGATAGTCGTCGAAGCCGTACATGGCGTCGCCGGAGCCGAAGCCTGTGCGGCCTTCGGTGTCTTCGACGCGCACGATGGTGGCGGGAAACGCGTGGCGGGGGCGGCTGTCCCACGAGGCCGGGAACGGCGGCACGAGCGGCAGGCGGTGATGGCTGACGGTGATGCGGGCGATGCGGTTCGTCATGATTGTGTGCCGCAGGCCTGGCGCTGGGGTGCGCCGGACTGCGTATCTGTCTCCATGTCTCCACGGCCGGTCAAGGCGTTACGGCATGCTAGAGGGTCGATTGGCGGGGCTCAATGAAGTCAATTGAAGTAAATGACAGCCTTCAATTCCGCGGATTGGGCGCGATAATGGATGGCATTGGCGCGCGCGAGCGCGGCGCCTCCGAGACTCCGGGAAAACACCATGAACGGCTGGCTACCCACCTTGCCTCGCAGCAACGCACCCAAATACCGGGCGATTGCGCAGGCCTACGCGCAGGCCATCCGCGGCGGGCAGATGCTGCCGGGCGAAAAACTGCCGGCGCACCGGCTGCTGGCGAAGAAGTTGAGGGTCACGACGGGAACGGTCAGCCGCGCTTATGCGGAACTCGAACGCTGCGGCATGGTGGTCGCGCGCGTGGGCGACGGCACCTACGTGGCGGAGCCCGATGCCGACGGGGCAAGCCTCGGCCTCGGCCTCGCCGGCGAACCGGGCCGCCTCGCCGCGCCCCGGCCGGAAGCGGTGACGGCCGCCGCGGGCAACGGCACCGCCGCGAACGTGGCAGGCGTGATGCTCGCGAGCCGGCCGATCGACCTCGGCCAGAACGTGCCGATTCCCACCGACGAGGCCCGTTTGCTGAGCGCCACCTTGCGCGATCTCGCGGCGGACGAGCGTCTCTCGGGCGAATTGCTGCTTTACCAGCCCGAGGGCGGCCGGCGTTCGCATCGCGAAGCCGGTGCGCGCTGGCTCGCGCGCATGGGAGCGCCCGGGCCGGCCGAGCGTGTGCTCGTCACGCAGGGCGCCCAGCATGGACTGGCCTGCGTGCTGCGCGCCGTGCTGCGCCCGGGCGATACGATCTTTGCCGAGGCGCTCAGCTACCCGGGTATCGTCGCGCTTGCGCGGCAATTGCGGCTGAATCTGGTGGGCATCGAGATCGACGACGAAGGGATCGTGCCGGCGGCGCTGGAACGTGCGTGCCAGTTGCTCGCGCCGCGCGCGCTCTTTTGCGTGCCGACGCTGCATAACCCCACCACGGCGACGCTTTCGGAGGCGCGCCGCGTGGCGATTGCCGATATCGCCGTGCGTCATAACCTCGTGGTGATCGAGGATCTCGTGCCGGCCGCGCTGCTCGATGCGCCGCCCGTGCCTGTCGCGGCGCGTCTGCCGGAGCAGGGCATCGTGATCAGCAGTCTTTCGAAGGCCGTTGCTCCGGGGTTGCGCATCGGCTACGTGCAGGCGCCGCAGGACTGGGTGGGCAAGATCCTCGCGGTGATTCGCAGCGACTGCTGGATGACGGCGCCGCTTTCGGCGGAAATTGCCGCGCGCTGGATTGCGGGCGGCGAGATCGACCGGCTGATCGCGCAGCAGCGTACGAGTATCGACGCCCGTCAGGCCGTGGCCGCCGAGGTGCTGGGAGGGGTGGCATATCGCAGCGATCCGGCCAGCCCGCACCTCTGGCTGCCGCTCGCCGAGCCCTGGCGCGCGGCGGAATTCGCGACGGCCTTGCGGCACGCGGGCGTGCTCGTGAAGACGGCGGACAGCTTCGTGATCGGGCGCGGATCGGCGCCGCATGCGGTGCGCCTGAGCTTGAGCGGGGCGCGCAGCGATGAGGCCCTGCGCGAGGGGCTCGAGCACCTCGCGCGGACGTTGCGCAATGGGCCGGAAGGGCTTTATTCGGCGTGAGAGGGCCGTCGAAGAAGAACCCGGCTGCCGCTTGTCGAAAAAAATCGAAACAAACCGGAAACCTGACGCGGTATGAAGCTGGTTACGCTAGACCCACGAATCTGCAGGTGGGCAGCAAGCATGGGGACTCATTTTTTCTGGCTCGTTCTGGCCTCTGTCTTGTCTCTGTCTGGTGGCTGCTGGCACATGCGCCGCACGACGAAGAGGAGGACACCTGAAGTGTGCAAGTGAGCCCGATTTCCGGCCTTTAAGGGTCGTTTAAGTGTCGTTTGCCACAGTAAGGCTTGACTCCGTTGCGAGTCACGTCCTTTCGAAGCGAGATGGATCAAAGGAGGTAAGCACATGCGATTCCGCACGGTTTTCACCGCTGGCGCCATTGCGCTGGCCCCGGCGCTGGCGATGGCCGACCAGCCCGTCATGGTGCGCGTCAACGGACAGCGCATTCCGGTTCAGGAGAGCACCCATATCGTCCAGACGGCGGCAGGCCCGGCGCGCGTCAGTAGCTGGAGCTGGCATAGTCCCGATGGCAGTGCCAGTGTGCAGATGACGAGCAGCACGGGCGGTGCGCAGCCCGGGTGGGCGCAGCATCAGATGCTGGCGATGCAGTCGCAGATGCAGTTGATGCAAACGCAGATGCGTATGGCACAGGCGCAGATCCAGCACTTGCAACAGGCCGCGCTGGCGGGCGGGACGGTTATTCCCGCGCCGCTGCCGGTGATGTTCGCGACACCCGCATGGGCAGTGAGCGGCGGCCCGGTTCTCGTGTTCGAACCTGCTGGCGCGCCGGTGCGGACTCCCGCACCGGCGGTGGCGCCTGCTCCTGAGAAAGACGCTCAATCGCCTGGCGTCAAGATCTAACTTGGAAATTCTGGGTACTCCAAAGCGATCCGCGCACACGATCGCCAAGGTTGTGATCGGTGACTCCAGTTGGGCAGGCATCTACTACGACGAGCGGGGCCAGCCTTTGCAAGGCTCCCCGCTTGTGCGCGTCCCGGCGTTTCAGGGTTGCGCCGTGGCTGGGACACGCAGATCGCACCACCAGGACGATTGCTCCGCTCACTGCGGATTGCTCGCGGATACCTCGGGCGAGTCCGCGTTCTGCGTGCCGAGGCCCATCTCGAACGCCCATTGAAAAAGTTGCGCGTCGCGCTCGACACCGAGCTTGCGCAGCGCCGACATCTTTTGCGCGCTCACGGTCTGCTTCGTGCGGTGGAGGTGGGCCGCGATGCTGTCGATGCACATCCCCGAAATATAGAGCCGGACAACCTCCGCTTCGCGCTTCGACAGCGAATCAAGTGCGCCGATGCAAGCGGCCTCCTTGTTCTGCTGAAGCAGCACTCTCGAAGCGAGGTCGTAGCTTGGCGAAATGTATTTTGCGCCTGTGTAGACGGCATGAATGGCGGAAATCAGTCGCCCGGCATCGTCGATCTTGTTCAGCACGGAGCGCACGCCAATCCGCATCATTTCGTTGGCGATGGCGGGATTCGTGATGGCGGTGAACACGATGATCTTCAGGTCCGGATAGCGCCTGCGCAGAAACGAAAGCAGGTGCATGCCGTCGCCATATTCGCCGCCGGGCATGGCGTAGTCGGTCACGAGCACATCGATCCGTATGCTGTCCAGAATGTCCATCAGTTCGGTCGAATTGTGCGTCATGCCCACCAGTTTAATGGTCCCCACATTGGCAATTTCGTGCTTGATGCCGCTGAGCAGCAGCGGGTGATCGTCCACGAGCACCACGTTGATTTTTGCTATGGCCATGGCTGCGTGTCCTTTCGCGTGTCCTTTCCTCAGCGAGCCTGATGGTCGGGAAGCGCTGTCGATTCTATGGGATTTATCCTTATTCAAAATCGGATTGGTGCGGATACTGGGCAATATGGGTCTTACTAGTCCGAATCCGCAGTGCGCGGGCATGGCGCGGCACCCCGCTCGCTTTCGATGCAGCCTGAATAGCAAGGCAAACATGGGGCCGCATGCCGTCGATGATCAGATTCGTCATAAAGAGCTCTCTCATCTATATGACTTGTCTGAAAAATCAGTGCTTCTTCACACCGGCCGACATGGTCTGACGATAATCCGCCTCGTTGTTTTCCGATCCGGGCGAATTGCGTTCTGTCCGGATGGACTCTTGCCTCCAGTCCGGACTTCCGCATTTCATGCCGTTTCTCCACGAGACCCTGCTCATTCGCTTCAGGCGCTATCAGCGCCTGCTGGCCTATGGCGCGGGCGTGGCGATCACGGTGTTGATCCTGTTCGCGCTGCAGCTCGAAGTGCGCTCGCAGGTGCGCGCGGCGTTGCTCGAGCGGCAGAAAGACTTCATCGTCGACAAGAGCCTCGTGCTGGGCGAGATCGGTTCGAGAGAGGCGGCGCTGCGTCACGCGGTAGTGAGCGCGGAGCTCGCGTGGCAGGAAAAGGTGGAGATCGATCGCGCCGACGTCGCGCGGTTTCGCGCGAGTGGCGGGGAGATGACCTTTCAGCCCAGTCGGGCGCTCACGCCTCAGTTCGTGTTCGTGACTGGACATTCTCATGCCACCGATAGCGAGATCCGGCGCTATCTCGGCATAGCAGCGCAACTCGCCCATACGACCAAGGAAAGTTCGCTGTTGCGCGGAGAGACTCTGACCGGCTACTACTATAGTGCGCGCCGTGATTTTGCCGCGCTGACTCCCGCGCCGGAACGTGCCGATGCGCGGACGCGCTCCGTATTGTCCGATCGCGATGCGCTGATCCGTGCGCTCGAAGCCGGGATCGAGCCCGAGCGACTGAGCACTTCCAGCCACCCCGATGCGCCTGTGCTGCGCTGGCTTGCGCCTTCCACGAGCCCGTTGAGCGGGCAGCCCGTCGTGCGCCTCGCGGCGGCGGCGCTGGACGGCAACGATCCGTTCGCCGTCTTCGTAACCGAATACACGCCGCAGTCCTTGCTGTTGCCCGTTGCGCTCAACGCGATGAACGGTTCTTTTCTGATTCTGTCGGACGATCGCAGTGTTTTGGCGGTGCGGGAGGGCGGCGATGTCGATGGTGCAGTGGTCGAGCGGATCCTTCGCGTGGCGGAGTATCCGAAGTCCGACGTCTCCGTGCGCCCCGGGTTGCTCAAAGGCAGCCCGGGTATTTTCGTGATCGGCGACAAGCTCGGCGACACGGGCTGGACGCTCGTCTTCGCGTTCTCCTGGTACGACGTGCTGTCGGGTTTGGCTACGCAACTCCTGACTGCCACGGTCGCGGCCCTCGCGACCATTGCTGCGCTATGGGTCACGCTTTTGCTGTTCAACCGCCGCGTGTTCCGGCCGGTGTACGAGCAGTCGCAGCGGGTGTTCGACAGCGAGCAACTGAGCCGCACGCTGATCGAGATGGCGCCCGTCGGGCTTGGGCTGATTACGCACGACGATGCCAGGCCGCTGCTCAGTAGTCCTCTGATGGAGTCGATGGCGTCGCAGGCGCAGTTCGAGGGCACTACGCTGGCCGCCGAACTGGTGCGCCTGCATGACCGGCAGGCGCAGCAGGGCGTGGTGCAGTTCGATCTGTCGGTGAACACGGCGCAAGATCCGGCGGTAGACCTCTCGGTGAGCATGGCGCAGGCGCGCTATCAGGGGCGCGCGGTGCTGGTGACGGCGTTCACGGACGTGACGGCGCGCAAGCATCTCGAGCGGCGTCTGCGCGAGGCAAGGCAGGCGGCCGACGAGGCGAACGCAGCGAAGTCGGCGTTTCTCGCGACGATGAGTCACGAGATCCGCACGCCGCTGAACGCGGTGATGGGCAACCTGGAACTGCTGGGCCACTCGGGGCTGAGCGCGAAGCAGCACGATCGCCTGTCGACGATCCGGCAGTCTTCGGAGGGCCTGCTGGCGGTGATCAGCGACGTGCTGGACTTTTCGAAGATCGAAGCTGGGGAGATGGCACTGGAGCGCCTGGTGTTCGAGGTGGTGCCGGTGCTGGAGCGTGCGCTGGGACTGTTCGCCCCGATGGCGCGCGCGAAGGGGCTCAGGCTCCATGCGGTGCTGGCCTGCGAGCCGGGTCAGACGGTGATGGGCGACCCGACGCGCCTCGGCCAGATCGTGAACAACCTGCTGGGCAACGCAATCAAGTTCACCGCGGCGGGCAAGGTAACGCTGCGGGCGTCGATGGCCGATGGCGATCTGGTGGTGTCGGTGGAGGACACGGGCATCGGTCTGACGGAGGAGCAGCAGGCGGGCCTCTTTCAGGCATTCGCGCAGGCGGACCGCACGATCAGTCGGCGCTTCGGCGGCACGGGGCTGGGCCTTGCGCTATGCCAGCGCCTAGCGCAGGCGATGGGCGGGCGTATCGGCGTCGAAAGCGAGCATGGCGCGGGTAGCCGCTTCACGCTGCACCTGGCCGCCGGTCAGCCGCAGCGGTTTGCGGAAAGGACGTTTGCGCACGAGAGTCGCCCGGTGATCTTCGTGTCGGGGGAGTGCGAGTGGCATGAGGCGGTGGTGCCGCATCTGCGGGCGTGGGGGCTGGGCGTCCGGGCGTACAGGCAGGCGCGGGAGGTGGAGCCGCAGGTGGTCGAATCGGCGTGCGGCATCGTGCTGTGCGGTGAAGGTGCAACGGGCGACGCGGCACAGGCGGAGAACCGGCTGGTGGAGTCGGGCCTGTGGGTGGTGACGGCCAGCGCGGAAGGGCCGTGGGAGCCGCGGCGTTTTGGTCGGGTGATCGACGTGACGGGCTACTCGATCGTGGCGCTGGCGCGCGCAATGCGCATGGCCGTGCTGGGCGAGGTCGGGACGCCGGGCGTGCCGCAGGCTTCGTCCGTGACGCAGGGTTTTTCGTGTTCGCTGTCGGTGCTGGTGGCGGAGGACAACGTGGTGAACCGCGAACTGTTTGTGGAGCAACTGGCGTTGCTGGGATGCGACGCGCGAGTGGTGGGTAGCGGCGAGGCAGCGCTGAAGGCATTGGGCGACCGGCACTGGGACGTGGTGCTGACGGACCTGCATATGCCCGGTATGAGCGGTTATGAACTGGCAGCACGAATCCACGCGCGACACGGGGAGATGCCGGTGGTAGCGGTAACCGCGCAGGCGACGCTGGAGGAGCGTCAGCGCTGCGAGACGGCGGGGCTGGCGCGGATGGTGACAAAGCCGCTGTCGCTGGGCGCGTTGCGGGCGGTGCTGGAGGATGTCGCCGGGGGCGGTCTGGCGGCGCCCCACGCGTCTGACGAAGCGGCGGGCGTACTGGGCGGCCGGCCGTTGCCGGCGCATCTGGTGGAGGCGTTCCGGGAAGCGAGCGGGGCGTCGTTGGCTGCGATCGAAAAGGTACTGCGATGTGGCGAGATGGAACGCCTGCTGGCCGAGTTGCACGCGCTCAGGGGGATGCTTGGGGTGTTCAGGGCGCAAGAACTTGCGCGGCGATGCGAGCGTTTTGAACTCTCGATAGAAAAGCAGCGCGCCGATCAGATAGACCTGGCCGAATTTGCGGCGTTCGCTGCAGACGTGCGTGCCCTGACTTAGTTCGTTGACCTCCCGAGCCGGTTGCGTTGAGCCAATCTTCGGGCAAGTCTGACTTAATTATCTGACTGGTCGAATGTCCCTACCGCATCGGGGTCCGCAAAATACCTCATATCAGTCTGGATGCGGTTCAACGAGTTGTTAAGGGGACACGCTGATGATGGAAAAGAACGTCGAAGGCATGCAGTCGGAGCGGGATCTCGCTGTGCCGTCGCTCGAAGGACTCCTTGTCGAGTTGACCGTGTGCGAACTGCTTCTTGGCTTTGCCGGACTGACGCAAAAGAATCGAGGGATATTTCTCTCGTCGCTCAATGAATTTCTTGTTTGCTCGCCGCAACGGCGCAGAAGATTCATTGCGGAGTGGGGTGGTCTCGACGAGAGCGCTGAAAAGGTTTCATTCAAAAGGTAGGAGCATGACGTAATGCGTGACGGTGCGATGCTTTTCTCTTCAGACGGTCAGCAAGGTGACAGTGCCGCGGCGAGTGATCCGGAAACGCCGTCAGTTGTAGCTCAGCACGACGACAAGCAGCTTGTCCTTTGGTGAGCCGGACTCGTGCATCGGCCTTAGGGCCATCACCGCGCCTTGCCCATCGAGCCTGTAATGCCCAGTCGCATCGGCGGCGATCTGTCTGCCCGCCTGGTTCGTGAGTTTGACATCAACCCCTCGGGCAACGCCCGCGTTGTTCTGCCGCGCGGGATTGGCAGCCACCAATGCGATATCGGCGACGGGTGTGCTGCCGTATGGCGCAGTCAACCTGACGGTTGGGCCTGCTTCTCCGCTTGAATCGTACGCGAGGCTCGTCGTCGGGGTTGCCGCGCGAGCTTGTGCTACCGCGATCTCGAACGCGGGAGCGACGATCGCACCGGTAAAGGTGATAGTTCCCCCGGGTTGGGAATACCCAGGGACTGCATACCCGCTTGCCAGAGCGATCAGTCCCGCCATGCGAGCGAGACGGATCCTTTGCCGCATTCGAACTTTCACGACGACCTCCGGAGTGAACGATAACGCCGGCTTCTTTGGCATCCGGCTACCATGAATGGTATTGCGGCAACGCTCTGGAAATCCTTATCTCGTTATAGTCAATTTTTTGTTCAAAGACCTGAAATATTGAAAAAAATCCAGACTGTGGGCAGATCATGATCACAAGCTGGTTGGATGACAGAACAACCATTATTTGAGTGCATCACGCCAGCGAAGCATAGCAATCGATCAATTCACGCCGGATAGTTCTGACAGAATTTCCCTCGGCCGCGAAGTCGTCGGAGTGTCGATGAGATCTGCGCCATTTCTTTGCAAATACCGCAATGTCCTCATTAGGGGAACGAGTGAGACTGGTCAGAAAATTCCTCAATTTCTCTTCCCAAAGCACACGGTGAGAAAGAACTATAGTAAAAAGTTACATCTGCATTGATCTATTCCGCAGGTGGGTCTGGATCGGGTATCGCCCCGTTACCGGAAGACTATTTACGCGTCTGCATTTTGCCGATTCTGGATAGAAAATCTGTCGTATGCAAATCGGTTGGCGCAGAGATCGAAGTGATCGTGTGTCACCTGAAGGACCTGAAAGAGCGTCGTTCCGTGGCAGCGTACAGCGCGTTTCAGCGCGCGCAATATTTGTCCGGCTTTGCTTGCATGGAACGTATGAGAAAAATCAGGATAGGTATCGCGGATGATCATCCACTGACTCTGCGGGGACTTGAGCACTATCTTCTGTCCCTCGCAGACATAGAGATCTGTTTTAAAAGCGAGAGTATCGGTCATTTGCTTGTCCAGCTAGTCGATACTCCCGTTGACGTCCTTCTTTGCGATTACGAATTCGAAGACGATTCCTATGCGGATGGTCTGATTCTGCTCGACCGGATTCGGCGCATGGCGCCGCTGACCCGGGTGATTTTCCTGAGTTCTCATTCGTCCGTGTATATCGTTTCTGCGGCCCTCGGCGCCGGGGCGGCCGGTTTCATTAGCAAGAGAGGGCCGGACTTCCTGAATCTGGCCGGTGCCATTCGTGTCGTGAAAAGCGAAGGCATTTACCTGTCCGAGTCGCTCGCGAGCAAGATGCTGGCCACGACGGGGCGCCCGAAGGAAACCGGCAGCCACCCCGGAGTCCTGTCCGAACGGGAATCAACCGTCGTGAGGATGATCTGCGACGGAATGTCGATTAGAGAGGTGGCAAGGCGTTTGAGGCGTAGTCCAAAGACAGTGAGCAATCAAAAGAACGCCGGCATGAAGAAGCTCGGTGCAAAAAACGATGTTGAACTCGCCTTGATCATGCGCGAGTGGAATGTGAACTAATTCCCGTCAAGCGAAACATTCCAGGTGTTTCGCCTCCGCCTGACGGTTTGCAGGCGTGGCGTCCTTTTTGACAGATTGACGCTCAACACACACTCCCTACTCATCGGCTCCGTGGCTGCGATCCAGGCTGCGTGCCAGACCATTGACAATGCGACCGTCGCCTCCGCACGTGTCCACGACAGTTGAATTGCTCCGCCACATTTGCTTGGGATTGGCGTAGACGCACCAGGTTCATTGTCGCTTTCTCCAGCCGACATCAAGCTCTTCTTTGCGAAGACTCTGCAAGCGTGCCGCTCAGCGCATCTGCATCGACTCAGTGTCATGAGTTCATTCATTTTGGGCATTGGCCCATTAACAGTCGCTGACGCCAGCGGCATCATTTGAACTCGCTGAGGATTGCAGGAAATCTCAAGCGCTCACGAGTTTTTCGTTTGAATCTAGCGATATCTACCAAAGGAAAGGGAACAACGATGAAGAAGCAACTCATGCAACTGACGATGGCTCTGGCTGGGCTCTCCGTCGCACCGATGGTCTTTGCAGCGCCCGCTCCGGGTACTGGCACGGTGACGTTCAACGGCAAGCTGACTGCCGATACGTGTGTGATCAACGCCGGTGACGTCAACAAGACGGTCACGCTGGACACCGTTTCTGCACAATCGCTGCCGAACAAGGGCGACACGGCTGCTACCACGAATTTCACCATTTCGGTTTCGCAGTGCCCTGCCAACCTGAGCAGTGTCGCGGCACACTTTGAAACAACGAACATGGATCCGGACACCCGAAACATCGTCAACCAGGCGATCGCATCGCCGGCTACCAACGTGGAAGTGCAACTGATCGACAAGGACGGCAAAACGCCGATTCTGCTCGGCAGCACGGGTTCGTTCTATCCGATCGACGCAAGTGCGCACACCGCCACGATGAGCTACTACGGCCAGTACTACGCAACCGGTAAAACGGAAGCCGGTAATGTGACGGCTGTCGCGAGTTACACGCTGGCGTATCAGTAAATATCAAGTCAACCACGGTTGAATGATCTCCGGTTGCTCCTCTACCCCGGGAGCAACCGGGGAAGCATGCTGGTCATTCGGTCAGTCAGAGGGGGCGAGTGCATTCAATGAAGTCCCGAATTCTTGCTGTCGCCGCGATCGTCTGCGGCCTGACCGCTTCTGCCGTGCACGCTGCGATCACCATTACCGGTACGCGCGTTGTTTATCCCGCTCAAAACCGCGAAGTCAATGTCCGGTTGAAGAATGTCGAGGACCAGCCAGTGCTGGTTCAGGCGTGGCTGGACGACGGCAATGCTGCGGCCGCGCCGAATGAGATCAAGGTGCCCTTTGCGCTGCTGCCGTCGGTATTCCGTGTCGAGCCCCACAAGGGGCAGGCGTTACGCATCATGTTCACGGGCGGCGATATGCCAAAGGACCGTGAATCGGTTTACTGGCTGAATGTGCTGGAAATTCCGCCTAAGCCTGCCGATGCCGATCAGCGCAACATGATCCAGCTTGCGTTCCGAACGCGAATCAAGTTGTTCTATCGCCCTGCGTCGCTGCTCGACGATCCAACCGCGGAGCGTTCGAAGCTCAAGTGGCATCTTGCAGTGGGAGACAAGGGTGAACACGTTATCCGTTTAGAAAATCCTTCGGCTTACTACATTTCCATCGGAATGGCGGAACTGGATGCGGGGGACAAAAAGATCTCCCTGAGACCGGACATGGCGCCGCCGTTTGGACATGTCGATCTGGTTCCGCAATCTGGTTTGCTCGACGTCAAGGCTCCGGGAACAGTCTCCTATTCGGTTCTCAACGATTTCGGAACGGAGATCAAGGATTCGGCTCAGGTTGGCGATGCGTCGGAAGAGAAGGTACCGCAGGGTCAATAACTCAGCTAGCTCGGTGATGTCGTGTATGCAAGATTACAAGAAGGCAGTTGGGGCGACCTCTCGCTACGTCCCGGTTCGACGTCACCCACTAGCCTGGGCGGCAATCGTGGCATCAGGATGCTGGGCATTTTCACCGAACCACGCATTTGCTGCATGCGCGGCGGGTAACGCGGAATCGGAGTTGGCCGGCAACTGCGACGCCACCGGCGCGCAACCTGCCATGACTTCTGCGCCTGATCTCTCGTCTCGCGTTGCGCCGGGCGAGCCTCCGCAGGAAATCCAGTTCAACCCGGCATTTTTCTCCGGCAACGTCGCCGACCTGTCGCGCTATTCACGCGGCAATCCGGTTCCTCCCGGGC
The DNA here is from genome assembly GCF_000685035.1 of Paraburkholderia ferrariae NBRC 106233. Taxonomy (GTDB): domain Bacteria; phylum Pseudomonadota; class Gammaproteobacteria; order Burkholderiales; family Burkholderiaceae; genus Paraburkholderia; species Paraburkholderia ferrariae. Next base: position 169,343 of record NZ_BAYB01000009.1, on the reverse strand, counting down.
TTTACCCACTCGACCTGTCAATCAACGGTGGGGGGCGCGGACGCTACGAAGTCCGGTTTCTCGCTGTAACAGGATCGGACGTTGCCGCTCCATGTTTCACGTTGTCCGACCTTGACCGGATGGGCGTGGATACCAACCGCGTGATTCAGCGACTCAAGGACGCAGGAAAGTGGTCGCCCGACGCAGAGAAGTCGTCGGAATGCATGCCGCTGTCGCAGGCCGTGCCGGGGTCGGCTGCGTCGTTCGACACTGCCAATCTGAAACTCGACCTGTCGATTGCGCAGGTGGAGTTGCGTAGCGAGCCTGCCGGCTATGTCGATCCTTCGCGCTGGGACAGTGGCATCAATGCCGGCTTTGTCCAGTATAGTCTCGCGACTTATACGAGCCACCAGAACGGAACCGGCACGGATCTGAATAGTGTCTATCTCGGCCTTCAAAGCGGTGTCAACGTCGGCGGCTGGCGTTTGCGCCAGTGGGGTAATCTAAGCTGGCAGAACCAGGCGTCGGGCGCGCATTGGCAAAGCGTCGCATTGTTCGCGCAGCACGACGTTACGGCACTCAAGAGTCAGCTGACGATCGGCGACAGCTCGACGAGCGGTGACGTATTCGATTCGTTCAACGTGCGTGGTATACAACTTGCCAGTGACGACCGCATGCTGCCCGATTCGATGCGTTCGTATGCGCCTGTCGTACGCGGCGTCGCGAATACCAATGCGCGCATCACGGTGCGCCAGAACAACGTCATCCTCGCCGAGACTAGCGTGCCGCCCGGGCCGTTCGAACTTCGCGACCTTCCGGCGACGGGTTATGGTGGTGACCTTCAGGTGACCATCACGGAATCCGACGGTAGCCAACGGAATTTTGTCGTGCCCTTCGCTTCGGTGCCGCAGTTGCTGCGGCCTGGCGTGTCGCGTTTTAACGTTACTTCCGGCGTCTATCGCGACCCGATTCTCGACGTTCATCCGTGGGTTGCGCAGGTCATCTACCAGCGGGGCCTCACGAATCTGTTCACCGGCTATACCGGCAGCCAGATATCGGAAGGCTATTGGTCTGCAATCCTCGGTGTCGCGCTCAATACCCAGGTTGGCGCTTTTGCGCTGGATGTCACTGCGGCGAAGGCGGACGTGCCGGGTGATTCCGGCGGGGCACCTGGATACAGTACCCGGCTCAGTTACAGCAAGCTGCTTCCTGGACCCAATACGAACTTCTCTGTCGCCGCCTATCGTTACTCGACTTCCCGGTTCTACAGCCTGCACGACGCGATCTACGCACGCAACTACACAGAAGATACCGCGGGCCTTGCTAGCTACCGCGCGCGTAGCCGTCTGCAATTGAACATCAATCAGCCGATCGGCAAATCGAGTTCGTTCTTTATTGCCGGCAGTTCGCAGAACTACTGGGGCGAGGGGAAAGGGTACGACCTGCAATATCAGGTTGGATTCAACAGTTCGTACAAGCGGATCCTGTACTCGTTGTACGCGCAGCGCACACGCCTGCAGAACGAGCAGATCAGTACGCAGGTTGGCCTGAATGTCACCATTCCGCTCGGCCGGGTCGATTCGAACGAACACCACATGTTCGACTACCTGACCACTAATCTGACGAGCAGTTCGGGTGGCGATAACACGCTACAAACAACGGCCACGGGCAATACCACGGGGCCGACGCCAGTCAACTACGGCGTCAATGCGTCGCGCAATGTCGCTGGTAGCGATGCGATCTATTCGACGGGTGGCTATGCCCAATATCGTGCGCCGTTCGGCACTTACAACGGCAATGCGTCGATTAGCAATCAGACGCGTCAGCTTGGACTCAACGCCGACGGTGCGCTGGTCATCCATAGCGGCGGCGTGACGCTGAGTCCGGCACTGGGTCAAGCGTTCGCGCTCGTCGAGGCGCAAGGTGCGAAGGGCGGGCGGATCGTCAACGGCCAGGGCGCGCGCATCGATGGCAACGGCTATGCGATCGTGCCTTCGCTCACGCCTTATCGTGTCAATACCGTCGCGCTCGACCCGAGCGACGTGCCGCTCGATGTCGAACTGGGCAACACGAGCGAGGAGGTGGTGCCGCGCGCCGACGCGCTCGTGAAGGTGAAGATCGCGACGGTTATTGGCAGGCCGATTTTCGCCGAGATCGACGACCAGTACGGCAAGGCTTTGCCGATGGGCTCGGAAGTGCTGGACGAAACCGGAAAGTCGGTGGGCATTGTCGGTCAAGGCGGTCTCGCATACCTGCGCGGTCTCGAAGGCAAAGGCAAGCTGCTCGCGCGGTGGGGTGACGGTCCGTCGGAGGAGTGTGTGACGGCCTACGTTATCCCGGAGGAGAACAAGACCGACGACGTAAGAACCGTTGCCCGCATCCAGTTAAGCTGCGACCCCTCGCTGATCTGGACCGCGCCGACGAAGAAGGACACAACGAACGCTTCCGTGGATGCGGAAGCCCCCAGTTTGCCTCAGTGACTTGCGAGCCGTGACGCGGGGCTTTTCCCCGGCGTCACGGTTCCTATGATTGCGCCGATACGGGAGGTCGGAAAATGAACAGTAGGGTGAAATGCTTCCGGACTGCCTGCGCAATGCTGTGCGTCGCCACCGGTGCGCTATTTACGCCGGTCGATGTGAGCGCTCAATCTCCTTCGGTCACGCTCCATTTCACGGGTATCTATATCGCGGACACGTGCACCGTAGTCAGTTCGCCAGACATGACGGTGACGTTACCGACAATATCGACCCAAAGCCTGAACACGGCCGGACTGACGGCGGGCGCCAAGGTTTTTACCATTTCCATGCAATGTGACAGTGGCGTAACGGGCGCGCTCGTGTATTTCGAAAGCGGCCCGACGACCGATCTAACCAGCGGTCGTCTGATACCGCAAGCTACGGACGGCACGACGTCTGCGTCCAATGTGGAAGTCATGTTGGAGAACGCAGACGGTTCACCAATCAAGGTGGGCGACCGGAATACGATGAAAGTCATTCCAGTCAACCCGAACGGCCCGACGCCAGCCAACTTCATCGCGAAGTACTACGCGACTGGGCCGACGACTCCCGGCATGGTGAGCACCTTCGTTACCTACGTGATCCAGATGCCTTGATTCATCTGGAAAACTGTGCTTTTCAATGATTTCCGATCAAACAGCCCCATTATTACGCTCGACCGTGCTGCATGCAGCGTTGCTGCGTGGCGGCGCGAAGCTGCCCGCGATCCACGTCTGGCGTGCACGCTGTGCCACACTTGTAGAAACACTTCGGCAGGACATGAAGGATGGGGGCTATGCGTCAAGAGATATCACCGAAGCCAGCCTGGCGCAATGCTTTCTGCTCGACGAACTGACGTTGCGCGCATTGCCACCCGCGCAGCAGGACGAGTGGCTACGCGAAACACTGCAGGCACGATTTCACGGTCTGCATGACGGTGCGGTCAATGTGCGGGAGCGTATCGACGAGGTGCTGCGGGGCGAACGTCACGGCCATGGCGCGTTGGAATTCTATAGTGTCCTGCTGGAAGTGGGCTTCGATGGCGGCCTCAAGGACGCGACCGTCTGCCGCGAGCGAGTGGGGTTGGCCCTAAAGCGACCAGGGAACGTGGCTGCGCCGAAATCCTCGACCTCGCCCGCGGAATATGGGCGCGCCGCGATAGCGTCCAATTCTCGGAAGGATTCCGTTTCGCGGCAGCGCACGCGCTGGATTGCCGCCGGCGCAGTCGTTGTGGCAGCCATCCTTTCGCTTTGGACGGCATTCGATCGCAGTTTGAACGCAGCGATCGACCGCTTGCCGCAAACGCCTATCTCGCAGGCTGCTCTCCTGCCGGAAGGGCATTCATGAAGATTTTTTCAACCCGCTACCGCATCCCAATGATCTGGTTTGCGGTGCTCACGGCCGGCCTGATATGGCTGTTTTTGCCGTTGGACTGGCAACCCTGGTGGCCGGTCGTGCCTGTTCTTGTCCTGATGGCAGCGATGGGCGCGGCGCTACTGTCTCGCCGTGGCAGGTCGCGCTTGCCCAACCAGGACGAAGCCGTCCCGATCAAGGCGATTCAGCAGAATCCCTCACACGAACTGCCGATCATTCTTGTGGTGGGTCCTTATGCCGCTGCAACGTTTGAGTGTGGTGGCCGCGCGTCGAGCCAGCAATATCGTGGCGACGCCGTGTGGATGCTCGTGAGGACGCGGGCCGAACTGGCTGGGTCGATAGCCACGATCCGTGATTCGTATCAGCGTTTGCCGGATGCTGTGCTGATGCCCATGGTGCCCGACGGCAATGACGACGATGCCACCATTCGCTGTGAATTCTCGGAATGGCGTCACGAACTCGCCGAAAGCGCGCACGATTGGGCAGGTGTGCTGCCATGTTATATCGCGATTTACGCGTGTTTGCGCACGAACCATGACGCTGAGGCTGACACGAAGCCGGTCTGGTTTGGCGACGCTATCGATCTGTCTGTCGCGCGGCATGGTGTCGCGAACGTGCGGCCGCTCGTACGCATGATCCGCGGGCAACTGGATCAGATGTCGCTCGCGAGCGCACATCCGGACGGCGTTACGCGCGCGGGGCTTGGGCATGGGGTGTTCGACTGGCTCGAAGATTCCGCATTGCTGCCGATTTTCTCCTCAGCGGCAAACACGGCACCGCTTTCTCTGCACGGACTGCTGCTGGCCGACATCGGGTATTGGCCCATTCGCCACGGCGCGTGGATGCGATGGCTCACAACCAGAACGGGTTTGTTGTTGCCGACCGGGAGACCGCGAGCGCAACCGCTTCCACTGCCGCTTCCGGAAGTCATCGGCCGGCAAGTCGCTGTTCCGCCCGCGCCGACACCAGTTGCTACTGTCGCCGTTGACCCGAAGAGCCTGCGGCGTCAACCGCAGGGGACGATGGTGCACGTGGCAGCGGCATCGTCGGTCGCGCTGGCCGTGTCGATCAGTGTAGCCGCGTGGGCAAACAGCAGGATGATCGCGTCCGTGTCCGACGATATCAACTCCTTCCGCCATACGCCGGAAACCGAAGTAGGTGTGAAGTTAAAACGATTCGGTATGCTGACCGGAAGATACGAGCAGCTGAAGCGCTACGCTCATGACGGTGTGCCCGCAGAACTGGGATGGGGGCTCTATCGTGGCGAAGCGTTGCAGGCTGCCTTGCAGCAAGCGATCGCGACATGGCATCCGCCTGAGGTCATCACGACGGCCGATAGCACCACGATCGACAATCTGTCGCTCTTCGACAGCGGAAAGACTACGCTCAAGCCAGGCGCTGAGTACAAGCTCCAGGCCGCGCTCGATCTGATCCGGGCCCATCCCGACAGGCAGATTCTCATCGCAGGCCATACGGACAACGTCGGTGCAAACGCGGCGAATCTGGCGCTATCCGAAGCGCGCGCACGGGCGATCCGAGACTGGTTCGTCGACAAGGCGTCGCTGCCGGTCACGCGTTTCGCGATTCAGGGCTACGGAGATACGCGTCCTTTGGCCAGCAATTCGAGTGTGCAGGGACGTGCCACGAATCGGCGCGTCGAGATCAGCCTCATTCCCGACCCGGGTACGCCTTGATGCGGTCTGCGTACCGCGCAGTCACCCCCTATACGGTGGCTGCATCAAACCATCCAGTGAATCAAATCAATGAGATCGATTTTGGGCAATCGCCCATGTTGAAAATTAGCGCCGACCTCTAATATCACCAAGTTGCAGTTTTGCTGCTTGCAGCGGCGTTGTACTGCCACTTTTCTTATTCTTCGGGCGAATAACGTCAGGACACTATGTCAGCTCCTAACAATTCTCAAAAATTCATTGCACGTAATCGTGCTCCCCGCGTTCAGATCGAATACGACGTGGAAATCTACGGGTCGGAAAAGAAGGTCGAGCTGCCGTTCGTGATGGGCGTGCTTGCCGATCTGTCGGGCAAGCCGCTCGAGCCGCTGCCCGCGGTCGGAGACCGCAAGTTCTTCAACATCGACATCGACAACTTCGACGAGCGGATGAAGGCCATGAAGCCGCGCGTTGCATTCGCGGTGCCCAACACGCTGACGAACGAAGGCCAACTGATGGTCGACATCACGTTCGAAAGCATGGGCGATTTCTCGCCGGCCGCCGTGGCAAAGAAGGTTGACGCGCTGTCGCAGCTGCTCGACGCGCGCACGCAGCTTGCCAACCTGCAAACCTACATGGACGGCAAGAGCGGTGCCGAGGGCCTTGTCAGCAAGGTGCTGAGGGACCCGGCCCTGCTCGATGCACTGGCAAAGGCGCCGAAGCGCGAAGTGAAATCGGCCGACGAGTCGGCAGTCAACGAATGAGTTTTGCTTTTCTAAAGCGAAGACAGATCCAGAAAAATGGTGAAATGATGGCCGAACGTCAACCGAATATCCGCGCCGCAGCAACGCCAGGCGTGACCAGTGAATCGGATTTCAACGCGCTCCTCGCGCGCGAATTCAAGCCGAAAACCGAACGTGCGCGCGAAGCCGTCGAAAATGCGGTGCAGACGCTTGCGCAGCAGGCGCTGCTCGCGTCCGTGACCGTCTCCGACGACGCGTACAAGAACATCGAGGCGATCATCGGTGAGATCGATCGCAAGCTATCCGAGCAGATCAATCTGATCCTGCATCACGAGGATTTCCAGAAACTGGAAAGTGCCTGGAGCGGCCTGCATCATCTCGTCACGAACACCGAAACGGACGAAAAGCTGAAGATCCGCTTCATGGACGTCTCGAAGGACGACCTGCGCCGCACGATGAAGCGTTATAAAGGCATCGCATGGGATCAGAGTCCGTTCTTCAAGCAGATCTACGAAGAAGAATACGGCCAGCTCGGCGGTGAACCGTACGGCTGTCTCGTCGCCGATTACTACTTCGACCACACGCCGCCCGATGTCGATTTGCTCGCGTCGATCGCCAAGGTGGCCGCCGCGTCGCATGCACCGTTCATCACGGGCGCGGCACCGTCGGTATTGCAAATGGATTCGTGGCAGGAACTCGCAAACCCGCGCGACCTGACGAAGATCTTCACGCAGAACCTCGAATACGCGCCGTGGAACTCGCTGCGCAATTCGGAGGACTCGCGCTACATTGGTCTCGCCATGCCGCGCTTCCTCGCGCGCCTGCCGTATGGCGTCAAGACGAATCCGGTCGACGAATTCGATTTCGAGGAATCGACCGACGGCGCCGATCATCGCAAGTATGTATGGGCGAACGCCGCGTATGCGATGGCCGTGAACATCAACCGCTCGTTCAAGCACTACGGCTGGTGCACGCTGATTCGTGGCGTGGAGAGCGGCGGCGTGGTCGAGAACCTGCCGTGCCACACGTTCCCGACCGACGATGGCGGCATCGACATGAAGTGCCCCACGGAAATCGCGATCTCCGACCGCCGTGAAGCGGAACTGTCGAAGAACGGCTTCATGCCGCTGATCCATCGCAAGAACACCGACTACGCGGCGTTCATCGGCGCGCAATCGTTGCAAAAGCCGGTCGAGTACCACGATCCGGACGCGACCGCGAACGCGAACCTCTCGGCGCGTCTGCCGTATCTGTTTGCCTGCTCGCGCTTTGCCCACTATCTGAAGTGCATCGTGCGCGACAAGATCGGCTCGTTCAAGGAGCGCGACGAGATGCAGCAATGGCTCAACGAATGGGTCATGAACTATGTCGATGCGGACCCTGCCAATTCGTCGCAGGAAACCAAGGCGCGCCGGCCGCTGGCGGCTGCTGAAGTCGTGGTGGAAGACGTCGAAGGCAATCCTGGCTACTACCAGGCGAAGTTCTTCCTGCGTCCGCATTTCCAGCTCGAAGGTCTGACGGTTTCGCTGCGCCTCGTTGCGAAATTGCCGCTTGTGAAGGAAGCGGCCTGATTAGGCTTTGCTGGCTTCGACTGGTTTTCCGGTCATTTTCCGGTCATTTTCCGGTCACTGAGCGGCGGACAGGCGCTCATTAAATATGCCTGGATCTCGATAGAGCTTCTTCATAACCAACCCTGTATCAAGGAGTCGTTTCATGGCGCAAGACATCTTTCTCAAGATCAGCGGGATCGATGGTGAGTCGGCCGACGCAACCCACAAGGACGAAATCGATGTCCTGAGCTGGTCGTGGGCCGTTTCGCAGCAATCCAACATGCATCTTGGCTCCGGCGGCGGCGCAGGCCGTGCGACGGTGAGCGATCTCACGTTCGAACACTACGTGGACCGTGCGACGCCGAACCTCACTCAGTACTGCCTGACCGGCAAGCACATCGATCAAGCGAAGCTTGTCGTGCGCAAGGCCGGCGGCAACCCGCTCGAGTACATCAAGTTCACGATGGACGACGTGCTGGTGACTTCGGTCAGCCCGTCGGGCGTGAGCGACAGCGAGTCGCGTCCGCGCGAGATGGTGACGCTTTCGTTCGCAAAGATGAAGCAGGAATATGTGGTGCAGAACGCGCAAGGCGGTAGCGGCGGCGCGGTTACGGCAACGTTCGACGTCAAGAAGAACAGCGCCTGAGTTGCAGTCCTCCTGAATCGTGATCCCGCCGGGTCCTTCCAGCGGGGCGCTCCACGATTGTTGGCCAGGATGCCGGTTTGAATACCGACGTCCTGGTCAATTCGTTCTGAACGGCGGGCATGATGTCCTTGATTCCATCAGATGGTTCCGAACTTATTCTCCCGCTTCGCGCTATGGGTGCGCATCCTGGGCTGGCTGGCCCTGAGCGGAGCAGGCTTGTTGCTGGCCTCATGCAGCAGCACGCCCGCTCCTGTCAGCAAGGAGCCAACGGTTCTGCGGCTGCAGGTCGTTGCGGCCGATAACGTCAATCCCAACGAGTGGGGAGCGGCGGCGCCGATTCTGGTGCGGGTCTACGAGTTGAAGTCCGCAACGGCATTCGAAAATGCTGACTTTTTCACTCTGCAAAGCGACGACAAGAAAGTCCTTGGCGACGACGCGCTGGTCGTCGATGAAATGATCTTGCGACCCGGTGACAAACGGGAGATCGCCCGCAAGTCGAATACCGCCACCACCGCGATTGGTGTGTTGGCGGGCTACCGGGACCTCGGAAAATCAGTCTGGCGTGCGGTCTACCGCTTGCCGGCGGCGCCCGATGCCGCGTGGTACAGGGTCGCCATACCAGACAAACAACAGAAGCTGATACTCCGGCTCGACCAGCGCACCGTTTCGATTTCAAAGTCAGATTAATGCCATGAGTTGGTATAACAAGGTTGTTTGGAGCGAAGGACTCTTCCTGCGCCCGCAGTTGTTTCAGCAGCAGGAGCGGTATCTGGAGTCTCTCGCCCACCGGCGGAGCGCTCCGTTGAGCCCATTCTTTTGGGGTTTCAGTCAGTACGAAATCGACAAGGAATCCTTGTCGTTTGGCAAGCTGGTGTTCAGGAGCGGATCAGGCGTATTTCCGGACGGTACGCCGTTCGATGTCCCCGGTCTGACGCCGCCACCGCCGCCGCTGACGATCGGGCCGGAGCATCAGGATCAGGTGATTTACCTGGCTGTCCCGTTGCGTCTTCCCAATACGGAAGAAACCGCGTTCGAAGAGCAGAATGGGTCGCTCGCGCGCTATGTTGCGTACGACGTGGAACTGCGCGACAGCAATGCGATCGGCCAGGGGCCGAAGCCAGTCCAGCTCGCGAATCTGCGTCTGCGGCTTTTGCCCGAGAAGGAGCTCACCCAGTCGTGGATCGGCATTGCGTTGACGCGTGTGAAGACGCTGCACGCCGATGGCGCGGTGTCGCTCCATAGTGCCGATCACATTCCCCCGGTCACAGGTTACGGGGCGAATCCGCTGCTGCGCGAATGGACGATGCAGTTGCACGGCCTCGCGAAACTGCGGGCGGACGCGCTGGCCGCACGTCTGTCCGGTACGGATGGCCGCGCAGGCGCCGCAGCCGAGGTGGCGGACTACCTGCTGCTGCAGGTGCTCAACCGCTATGAGCCGTTGCTCGATCACCTCTGTCAGCTCGAAGAGACCGCTCCCGTGGATCTGTATCGCGAACTCGCTCTCTTTGCGGGTGAGCTTTCGACGTTCGTGCGCCCGCAAACGCGGCGCCCGGCCCCGGCGCCGGGGTATGACCACGCGCGGTTGTACCAGAGCATCAGGCCGCTTGTCGACGAAGTTCACTATCTGCTTAACCAGGTGCTGATACGCGGTGCACAGCCGATTGCGCTGACGGAGCAGGCCCACGGCGTCCGCACGGCGACGGTCTTGCCAGGCGAACTGGCTGGTTATTCGACACTCGTGCTTGCGGCCGGGGCGCAGATGTCCCCGGAAATGCTGCAACAGCAGTTCCTCGCGCAAACGAAGATCAGCCATCCGCAGCGGTTGCCGGAACTGATCCGCTCGCACCTGCCCGGTTTGACGATGGTGCCGTTGCCGGTCCCGCCGCGCCAGATTCCATTCAACTCGGGGTTCATCTATTTCGAGCTCTCGCGCTCGGGTCCGTTCTGGGAGCAGATCGCGCGGCACGGCGGTCTCGCCATGCACATCGCTGGGCATTTCCCGGAACTCAAGCTTGAACTGTGGGGCGTGCGTCAGAAATGAGTACAGATGCATATGGCGACGACGCATTCGACTTCCTGTCGGAGCCCGGCAACGCCGCACCGGCGGGGGAGCTACCGTCGGCATTCCCGGCGGGGCGCCCGGCGACGGGCGGCGCTCGTGACCAGGAACCTGCCGTCGATCCCACGGCGTTCGATCCGCCCGAAGACTCGCAGTCGCGTCTCTCCCGTGTAAAGGCCGCAAGGAATCCGTTGTGCGAAGCGGCGCAACCGTTGTTGCGCATGCTGGCCGATATGCCGGCTTCGCTCGATTCGCTTGCCGCGGTCGCGAGTCTGCGCTCGCTGCTCGTGCGCGAGGTTGCTGCGTTCCAGAAAGTCTGCGACAAGGCGAATTTGCCGTGGAAGCACGTGGCCGCTGCACGCTATGCGTTGTGTACGGCGCTCGACGAAGCCGCGAACCGCACCCACTGGGGCGGTGGCGGCATTTGGGCCGCACGCGGGCTGCTGATTACGTTCGACGGCGAGGTGGACGGGGGCGAGAAGTTCTTCCTGCTGATCGGCCGCATGGCGACGGATCCGCAGGAGTACGTCGATGTTCTCGAAGTGATGTATCGCATTCTCGGTCTTGGATTCGAAGGTCGTTACAGCGTTGTCGTAGATGGTCCCCGCCATCTCGAACAGATCCGGCAGCGGCTGCTGACGCTCATCAGCGGCGCGCGCGACACGATGCGTGTTGAACTGTCGCCGCACTGGCGCGGCGAGGCACCGGGCGAAATGCCGCTCCTGAGGAGCGTGCCGGTCTGGGCAACGGCGGGTGTCGCCGCCCTGTCCGTGTTCGCGCTGTTTGCCTGGTACAAGTACCAGCTGCTGTTCGAGAGCAACGCACTTGAGGCGAAGATCCGCGCGATCGGGACGCCTGTGAAGGCCGAGCCGCCCGTGGTTCACGAGCGGCTGCGTCTGTCGATCCTGTTGAAGGACCAGATCTCGCGGGGCGTGCTCACCGTGGACGAGAACGATCAAAGCAGCAAGGTCGTCTTCAACGGCGACTACATGTTCCTTCCGGGCCGCAGCGGCATCCGGCCGGAACTGGAACCCGTGCTGACCCGGGTGGCGCAGGAGGTGGCGCGCGTGAGCGGCAAGGTCACGGTGACGGGCTATAGCGACAATCAGCCGATCAACACCCCGGAGTTCCCGAACAACCAGATGTTGTCGGAAAAGCGTGCGGCATACGTGGCGGACGTTCTGATGGCCCATGGCGTGCCGGCTGGCCGCATCGAGGCGATCGGCAAGGGCGACGCAGAGCCTGTCGCGGACAACACCTCGGCGCAAGGCCGGTCCCGCAATCGACGCGTGGAAGTCCTCGTCACGCAATAACGGGAAAGCCTGAATGTCTTACTTGAACCGCTTCTTTAAGCTTGTATTTTCGCGCCAGACCTTGATGGTCATGGCGATTTTCCTGGTCGCCGCGGCTGTCTGGTTTGTCGGGCCGCTCGTCGCTTTCGGCGACTACCGGCCGCTCGAGACCGTGCTGTCGCGCGTGCTGACCATTATCGTGCTGCTCGCGCTGCTGCTGTTCTGGCTGCTCGGCTGGTCGCCCGGCATCATCTGGGTTGCGCTGGTTTGCCTTGCGCTCTGGTATTTCGGACCGCTGCTCGCATTCGGCGACGTGCATCCGTTCGCGCCGCCCTGGTCGCGCGTGCTGCTGATCGCAGTGCTGCTTGCCTGTTCGGCGATCTACGGGCTCTATGGGTTGTGGAAGGCCGTGCGCAACAACGACGAGTTGCTGCAGCGCATCCTGCATCCGTTTGCGAAGAAGGCTGGCACCGATCCGCTTGCGCGCGACGAAATCCGTGCGCTCAATTCGGTGCTCAACAAGGCGATCGACAGGCTCAAGCGGCTGCGGGGCGGCTCTGCCTGGCTGCGCCGTCTGCTGGAAAGCCAGCGCTTTTTGTACGAGCTGCCCTGGTACATGGTGATCGGCTCGGGTGGCGCCGGTAAAACCACGCTCATCCTCAATTCGGGTCTCGACTTTCCCGACGCCGACCAGATGGTCGCGGCGTCGATCAAGAGCCGTGTCGAGACGGCGAATTGCGACTGGTGGTTCGCCAATGAAGCCGTCCTGATCGATACGGCCGGACGGTATACGGTCCAGGACACGGCGGCAGACGACGAGAGCAAGGAAAGCCTGAAATGCAGAAACGCAGCGGAATGGCGCGGCTTTCTCGGACTGCTGCGCAAGCGCCGGGCGCGGGCGCCGATCAACGGCGCGCTGCTGGTCGTCTCCGCTGAGGAATTGCTGACCTCCCCGCAGTCCGGGCGCAAGGTGCTTGCCGCGTCGATGCGCGCGCGGCTCGAAGAGCTCCGCCACGACCTCGGTATCCGGTTCCCGGTCTACGTGGTCGTCACCAAGCTCGACTTGCTGCCGGGCTTCACCGAGTATTTTTACTCGCTGACGGCGGAAGGCCGCGCGCAGATTCTCGGTTTCACGCTGCCCTATCAGGACGGGACCGTGGAAGTGCGTCGCGACGCGCTGCGCGAGAGCTGTGCAGCGGAACTGCGTGAACTCGAGCAGAGTCTCGAAGACGGGATCAACGCGAGGCTGCAGGAGGTGTACGAGGTCGACCGGCGCCGGAAGCTGTATGCGCTGCCGACCGAGTTCCGCAGCCTGTGCGCGGATCTGGCCGACCTGATCGCGCAGGTTTTCCTCGACTCGAAATACGACGACGCGCAGTTGAGCACCACACTACGTGGCATCTACTTCACGAGCGCGGCGCAAACGCACGAAGTGGTGCCGGCCGACAGCACGACGCTGCTGCAACGGCTGCGTCGCGGGCTCGCGGGCCTGTTTGGCGGCGAGGCGAAAGCGGGCGGCCAGTCTTCAGGCAACGGCGCGCCAGCGGCCTATCGCGGGTATTTCCTGCGCAACCTGTTCCAGCGCGTCATCCTCGCCGAGGGGCATCTCGTGCGGCCGAACCCGTACTGGGAAATCCGCTTCCGCGCAGTGCGCATCGTTGGGCATCTGTTGTCGATTGCCGTGGCGGTGTGGCTGATCGGCGCGTTGATCGTCAGTTTCGACAACAACCGCGGCTATCTGGCTGCGATCGACAAAAAGACCGATGTGCTGGCCGCGCGTGTAGCGTCGCAACGCAAGGCGCCGCAGCCGGGCGGGACGGCACGGGTGCTGAGCGCGTCGCGCGATCTGCCGCAGTTCGGCGACGAGGATCTGGACAGCCCGGGGATTGCCTGGCGCTATGGCCTCTATACCGTGCCAGCCGTCCGCGAGGCCTCCAGCGATACATACAACGGTTTGTTGAGCCAGATGTTGTTGCCGCAGATCGCCGGTCGGCTTGAGTCGGTCCTCGATACGCAAATCGGTGCGCAGGATGCGGATGGCGTCTACCGCACGCTGTCGGTGTACCTGATGCTGTTCGACCCCGCGCACTACGACGCGAAGGCGATCAAGGCGTGGGTGCTGAGCGACTGGGAGCACGCGGGCAGTGTGGCGTCGATGGGCGATCGCGACGTGATGGCAAGCCATCTGGACGCCTTGTTCGCCGACGGCGTGCCCACGGCGCCTGCCACGCCGCTGAACGTCGCGCTCGTCAAGCGCGCACGCGACTTTCTCGGCCAGAACCCGGCATCGGGGCGGCTTTACGAGCGCGCGATGAACTCGATGGCGGCGGAAGCGCCGGAGAACGTCACGCTGATCCGCGCGGCGGGTCCGCAGGCGACCTCGGTTTTTGCGCTGGTGGAAGGCTCCGCGCTCGAGCGGGGCATCCCCGGTTTGTACACCTACGAGGGCTATCACGAGGTTTTTAACAAGCGCTTGCCCGAGTTCCTCGGGCAAGCGCGAAAACAGGACGCATGGGTCATGGGCCTTGCCGGTCCTTCGGCATGGTCGTTGCCGGGAACGGAGAGCGGTGTGTTTCGCGCTGGTCAGGACAAACTGGCCGATGAAATCCGCCGTCAGTACCTGACGGACTACGCCAACTACTGGCAGCAGTTTCTCGACGACGTGAGGCCCGTTTCGGGCGACGACGGTTCGCTGGCGCTCGATCTGCAGGTGCTGCGCACGCTGGCCGCGCCCGATTCGCCGCTTGCGCGGCTCGCGCGCACGGCGGTCCACGAAACATCGCTATCTGCGGCAGACGGCGCGGACGATCCGTCGCTGGGCGATACGGCGACGAACGCCGTCAAGCGCCGTTCGCGCGTGGCGAGCGCCGTGGCCGCGACAGCGACGATCAGCCAGCTCGCGCAGCAGAAGATGGAAAAGGAACTGGTAGACAACCGCTTTGCCGCGCTGCGCGAAGTCGTGTCGGGACGGGCCGGCACGGGCAGCGGTCCGGCAACCGACAGCCCCGCGGCGGTGAGCGGCGGCGCGCTGCAGCTCGACGGCATCATTGGTCTCGTCAACGAGCAATACACGCATCTGATGATGGCCGGCAACGTGCTCGCCACCAACAGCATGCCGGCGGTCGACGATCTCGGCTCCACGATGCGGCTCGAAGCGGAAAAGCTGCCGGCGCCGTTTCGCGCGGTGCTGGCAGGCATTGCTTCGCAGTCGCTGCAGAAAGTGGATCGCAGCGTGGGATCGTTGCTGGCGCTGCAGGTCGAATCGAGCGTCGGCGCGCAATGTCGTCGCGCGCTCGAAGGTAAGTATCCGTTCGCGGCCAGCGCGCAGGAAGTCGACGTGGACGACTTCAACCGCGTGTTCGCGGCAGGCGGACTGCTCGACGACTTCTTCCAGAAAACGCTTGCAAGCCGTGTGGACACGAGCATGCGGCCGTGGCGCTACAAGCCGGTGAGCCCCGGCATGCCGCCGATACCGGGTCCGAGCCTCGAACCGTTCGAACGCGCGGCTGCGATTCGCGAGGTGTTCTTCCACGATCCGGGCGCGAACCGGATGTCGTGGAAGATCGGCATCAAGGTTGCGTCGCTCGATCCGGAGATCACCGAACTGCTGCTCGACATCGACGGGCAGAGCATGCGCTACGTGCACGGTCCGGTGACGACCTGGCCGGTCACGTGGCCCGGGCCGCGCGGGGGCTCGATGGCGGCCCTGACCGCCAATCCGCGCGTTCGACCCGATACGTCGACCATCATGCTCGACGGGCCATGGGCGTTATTGCGCCTGATCGACCGCGGCCGCTTGACCTCGACCGTGTCGTCGAACCGCTATGCGCTGGACTTCAACTTCGACGACCGTCATGCGGTGCTCGAACTGACGACGGGCGGGCAGTCGGGGCCGCAGTTGACCGGCTTGCTGAGGGGCTTCCGGTGTCCCGGCAGTCCGGGCATGGGCGGGAGCCGCCCGGATGCGGCGGCGGATGGCGCCGCAGGCGTCCGGTAGCGCCATCGGCAATCGCGGTTGGGAATGTCGCGTCGGAATGTATTCGATGAATGGAATTGAGAGGATTGCATGTCAAATAATGCTTCGAGCAATCTAGGTCTTGCGCAGCGCACGGTAACGGTATCCAGTGCGGCGATGCCGCAACTGCTGGGGCAGCCCGCACTCGCGTTCAAGTCGTTGAGCGGCAGCGAGTATCTGGGCGAACTGTTCACCTATGAGTTGCTGCTCCGCACCCCCGACGATTACGCCATCCCGCTTGCCGTCAGCGCCAACGTCGACCTGAAAGCGCTGCTCGGCAATGAGATGACGGTTACGATGGAGCTCGACGCGCCAGGCGAGCTGCAGCCGTCGCCGGACATCGCCGAGCGCCAGATCACCGGGCTAGTCGTCGAGGCGCAATATCTGCATCGCGAAGGCCGTTTTAACGTCTACCGCGTGGTCCTGAAGCCCTGGCTATGGCTGGCAACGCTCACGACCGACTTCAAGATCTTTCAGGACAAGACCGTCATCGAAATCATCGACGAGGTCTTGAAGGACTATCCCTATCCGGTCGAGAAGCGCCTCGACGTGAGCCGCTATGCCGTGACCGGAGAAAGCCCGCGCAACGAGCCGCGCGGTTTCCAGGTGCAGTACGGCGAGACCGACTTCGATTTCATCCAGCGCCTCATGGAGGAATGGGGCATTTACTGGTTCTTCGAGCATGTCGATGGCAAGCATCGGCTCGTGCTGTGCGATCACATCGGCGCGCACCGCCGGTCGCCGAACCCTGCGTACCGGACGCTCGCATTCCAGCCGCAGGGCGGCACCACCGAGGGCGACTATATCCACACGTTCTCGACGGCCGAATCGCTCTGTACGGGTCATTATGTGACGAGCGATTTCGACTTCACGCGCTCGCGGGCCGACATGCGCGAGATCAATCAGCAGCCGCGCGAGACGAGCTGGAATACGCTCGAGCGCTACGAATGGCCCGGCGACTATACCGATGGCGGCCACGGCGAGCTGCTGGCCCGCACGCGCATGGAAGCGCTGCGTGCGCCGGGCACGCGCGGAAAAGGCGAGGGCAATGTCCGCGGGCTCGCGTGCGGCCAGACTTTCGACCTGACCCACTACGACTACCTGGCGGCGAACTGCGAATACCTCGTGATCGGGACGGAGCTCGATGTGACCGGCAATCCCCAGGAGTCGGGCAGCGACTACGAATACACCTTCGTCAACCGTTTCGATGTGCAGCCGACGAGCGAAATGTTCAGGCTGCCGCAGACAACGCCCAAGCCGGTCGTGAGCGGTCCGCAATCGGCCATTGTCGTCGGGCCGGCAGGCCAGGAGCTGTGGACCGACGAGTTCGGCCGCGTGAAGATTCGCTTCGTTTGGGACCGCTATGGCCGCAACGTCGAAACGGATTCCTGCTGGGTGCGCGTGAGCCAGGCCTGGGCCGGCAAGAACTTTGGCGGCCTCTATGTTCCGCGTATCGGCCAGGAAGTGATTGTCGACTTCTGGAACGGCGACCCGGATCGCCCGCTGATTACGGGCACGCTCTACAACACGGTGACGCCTACGCCGTGGGAGTTGCCCGCCAAAGCGACGCAGAGCGGGATGATGTCGCGCTCGATGGAAGGCGGCGTTGACAACTTCAACGCCGTGAGCTTCGACGACGCGGTGGGGGCCGAAGAGTTCTCGATTCAGGCGGAACGGCAAATGACCCGCTTGACCAAGGCGGACGAGTCGCACGTCGTGGGCCTCGATTATTCGGTCGGCGTCGGCGCGGCGCACAGTGTTCTCGTGGGCGGTGCGTTTACGAGCACCGTCGGAGGCATTGCCTCGTATGAGGTTGCCCTGGCGCAGTCGGTGCTGGTCGGTGGTGCGCTGGTGACAGCGGTTGGCGGCGCCTCCACGCTGACGGTGGGTGGCGCGGGCACCGTGACGATCGGCGGGGCCTCTACGCATGCGGTGGGCGGGGCGTACTCGCTGTCTGCCGGCGGTGTGATTTCCATCGTGTGCGGCAAGTCGTCGTTGACGATGACGGGCGACGGCAAGATCAAGCTCGTCGGCGAGGAAGTCTTGATTAAAGGTAAGAAAAAGGTCGTGGTGAAGGGGATGCCGCTCGAACTCAATCCTTGCGACGACGATTGCTGCGACGGAGATGACGGCAATGGTGTCACGGTTCCCGTTCCGGTCGTGCTGGGCCTTCCGGGCTTCGCGCCGGGGATTCCCGACTGCCCGTTGCCATGCCTTCCGATTGTTCCGCCGCCTCCGCCGTGCTTGACGCCGACACCAACGCCGACACCGACGCCGACACCAACGCCGACACCAACGCCAACGCCGACACCAACGCCGACGCCAACGCCAACGCCAACGCCAACGCCAACGCCAACGCCAACGCCAACGCCAACGCCAACGCCAACGCCAACGCCAACGCCAACGCCGACACCAACGCCGACGCCAACGCCAACGCCAACGCCAACGCCAACGCCAACGCCAACGCCGACGCCGACGCCGACGCCGACGCCAACGCCAACGCCAACGCCAACGCCGACACCCTCGGTCTCCGAGCTCTAACGCGACGTTCCACGACTGTGTCCGGCCGCAGCGCGCATCCGCGCGCGGCCGTCGGTACCTTGCCGTCCTTTCAAAAGGAGCATATCCCCCATGTTTTCAATGTCTCGCGTCGGCGATCTGATCTGCCATGGCGGCATGATCGTCACCGGTTCGCCGAACGTCCTGATCGACGGCGTCCCGGTGGCGCTGGTCGGTCTCAGTGCGGCAGTCTGCTCGAAGCATCCCTCCGCGCAAGCCGTGGTTTCGGGCTCGGCCGGCGTATTCGTCAATGGTGTGCCGGCGGCGATGGTCGCCGGCGCGACTTCGTGTGGCTCGGTGATCACTTCCGGCGTGTCGGACGTGCTTATCGGTTCGTGACGCTGAGGATGAGGCATTGGAGACTGGAATCGCGGGGCCAGGCGCGGACCTGAGCAAGCTGCCCGGCATGGTGTTGCCGCTGACGCGCACAGGGCAGACGGCAGACCGCTGCCAGCAGCTCGGCGAGTTGGTCGACCGGTATCGGATGCGCCGCGCGCTGTCGGGCATTCTGTTGCGCTCGGTGGACGTGGTGTCCGGCAGCAAAGTGTGTCTGCCCGCAGACGAAACCGATTTCTCGCTTCGTGGCCGTCTGCCGCTTGAATGGTCCCGCTACTATTCGAGCGCGCGCACTGCGATCGGGCTGTTCGGCGTTGGCTGGCGCACCCGCTGGGAAATCACGCTGCACAGGTCGGGCGACAAGCTCGTCTACGTCGACGAGTACGGCAACGCGCTCAGTGTGCCGTTTCCCGAGCGCGGAACGCAGGTGATCGCGCCGTCGGCGCAATTGCAGTTCGCTCATCTGCCGGACGGCCGCATGGTCGTCGCCGACCTGACACCGCACTACCGGGTCTTCGGCGACTTCGACGCAAACGGAATCGCCCGGCTGAAGTACGTCGAGGATCTGCACCGGCAGCGGATCGGTTGCATCTGGGACGCCGAGGGGCGGTTGCTGCGCATGCGCGGCACATGCGGCCACGAGCTGCGGATGCACTATGAAACGAGGCCGGGCGCGCGCCTGGCCGCCATCGAATGCGTGGACGGCGGCCCGACCGGCGTGCTCGCCCAGTATGGTTATAGCTCGAACGGCGAGTTGACGGAGGTGCGCAACCGCATCGGTACCGTCGTTCGCCGTTTTGGTTGGCAAAACGAACGAATCGTCGAAGAGGTGGGGCCGCTCGGCATGGTCACGCAGTATAGGTGGCAGACGGCCGGCGGCGTCGCGCGGGTGGTCGAGCGCGCCACTTCGGAAGGCGCTCGCGAGCGGTTCGCCTATGACTCCGACAACCGGGTCAGCCAGGTGAGCGATGTGTTCGGCCGCGACGCGAACTGGCAATACGACGAGTATGGCTGCGTGCTGTCGCATACGGACTTCGATGGGCGGCGCTATCGCTTCGGCTATCGCGAGACCGATGCGCCGGCCAGGGTCTGGCTCCCGGGCGAGCGCGAGGTCAGCTTCGAATACGATTCGCTCGGGCGCGTCAGCGAGGAAACGGATCTGCTCGGCAAGACCCGCACGACGAAGTACGCGTTTGCATCGCGCGAGCCCCTGTCCGTGACGACGAGCGACGGCCGCACGCAGATCTGGTCGCGCAACGAGCGCCTGCAGCCCGTGCAATGCCAGATGCCGTCCGGCGAAATCGCGCGTTTCGAGTACGACGCGAATGGCTTCGCCACGCGCTCTATCGACGCCCTGGGTGCTGCGACTGCCTACGAATACAACGCGTGGGGGCAAGTCACCCTGCGCACGGAGATCGACGGAAGCGAGACGCACTACGAGCACGACGAGGCGGGCTATCTGATCGGCGTGACCGATGCGCTGGGCGGGGTGACGCGCATCGAGCGCGACGGCCTGGGCCGGGCACTGTGCGTGACGCGCCCGGACGGGCAGGTGGAGCGCCATGTCTGGAATGCCGCGGGCCAGCGGACCTCGTTCGCCGGGCCGAACGGCCAGAGCCGGCATTGGTATCGCGACGCGCGCGGCAATGTCGTGCGCGCGGTTGACGAGGAAGGGCACGCGATCGAGCGTCAGTACGACGCCCATGGCCGCCCCGTGCGGATCGAAAGCGCGAACGGCGCAATCCAGACGCTCGAATGGGACGCGAGCCACTGCCGGTCGATTACCGATGCGGACGGTGTGGTGCGCCGTTTCGACTATACGGATGCGGGCGAGATTTGCGGCGTCACGTCGAAGGCGGGCGCGCAAGAGCGCTGCGAGACGTTCGCCTACGACGAGGCAGGGCGGCTCACCCGGCGTGAAACGCTGCACAACCTCTACCTGTACCGCTACGCCGCGGGCGGCCTTGAGGCGGTCAGCCGTACGCCGACGAAAGAAGGCGAACTGCTCGGCATCGGCTCCGATGAAGTCCGTTTCGAGTATGACGCGAGCGGCCGTCTGATCGCGGAACACGGTGCGAACGGCGAACTGCGTTACACCTGCAATGCGATGGGCCGCCTCGTTGCGACGCGGTTGCCGCAGGGGCAGGAGGTGCGTACGCGTCGTTTCGAGACGGGTCATATCGCGTCCTTCGAACTGGACGAACGCCTGATCGCACGCTTCTGGTACGACGCAATGCGGCGCGTGATGGCGCATACGCAAGGCCGTCTGCGCACGCATACGGGCTATTCGCCGCTCGGCTTGCCGGTGTGGTGGCGCACGGTGTCGAGCGACGATCTGTCGGCGCCCGCGGCGCCTGCCGAAAGCGACATGCAGTTGTGGCGCGAAGTGGAGTACAGCGCCGCCGGCCTGCCGGTCAGAACCGGTGGACCCGTCGAAAGCCAGACCTGGTACGACTACGACCGGCGCGGCTGCCTGCTGCGGCGCGTGTCGGAGCAACTGGGCATCGAGTATTTCACGTGGGATGCCGCAGGCAACCTGCTCGATACGCCGGGCGGCAACTGGTTTCCGGCCGTCTATGCCGATCACCGGATCGCAGAATGCCGCGGCTACCGCTACGAGTACGACGCGTGGGGACGCCTGGTGCGCAGGAGCGGCCGCGATCATGCACTGTCGCTCGACTGGGACGCGGAAGGGCGGCTGATTGCCGCGCATCGCAAGGGCCGCACCGTGCGCTTTCAGTATGACGCGCTCGGCCGGCGGATCGCGAAGCGCGTCGAATCCGGCCCGACGCCGCGATCGCACGCGCTGGCGCAAGACGAACTCACGCGCTATCTGTGGCAGGGGCGCCGGCTCCTCCAGGAGCAGCGCGGCGGCGCATTGCGCACGTATCTGTATCAACCGGAGTCGGACCGGTCGACAAGTGTCGCCCCGCTCGCGTGTATCGATCAGACGCTCGGCGACGACGGCGAGATCGCCGATACGCAGGTCTACCACTACCATACCGATGCCGCCGGCACGGCGATGGCGCTGACCGACGAAACCGGCAAGGTGGTGTGGCAAGGGCGTTATCGCGCGTGGGGCGATCCCGTTACGCAGGAGTGGGGGCGCAGCGACGCGGTCGCACAGCCGTTGCGCTACGCCGGGCAATATGCGGATGAAGAAACGACGCTGCACTACAACGGTACGCGTTTCTACGACCCGGAGGCGGGCCGCTACATCAGCCCCGATCGCACCGGCGAAGGCGGCATCAGTCCGTACCGCTACGCGCCGAATTCGCTGACCTGGTGCAATCCGCTTGGCCAGGCGGCGCCGCAGCGGTTTCCGTACCTTGCCGGTACGGAAGCGTCAGACAACGATGGCGTTCCCGACCCGGCTCAGCAGATTGCCGGCCTCGTCGCGCAATTCGACGATATACCGTGCTGGGATACGTTCGAGCGCTGAGAAGAAAATAACGCGGTAGTCGAGCCAGCCGTTCTGCCGGTATTGGGGCAGATCGGCGGCTTCGACTGTCTCGCGGTGCAGTTCGCTCTCGTCGCTGCCGTAAATGGTCACGACAGCGGAGCTTGCGCCCGGAAGTGTCTGCGGTGTGCCCGGTGTCGCAGCGTGCTCGTCGAACGTGTTTTGATGCACGCAGACGCGAACGTCGTTTGCGCGCCGTAGCGAAGCTCGCCACGTTGCCGCGTCGGGAAGCGGCGTGCCGGGAGGCTCGGGCCGTTCGTGGTTCAGCAGGGCCGCGTGCACGCCGCGACATGCGAAGCTGATGCCTGCATAGACCTCGTACTCCGCGAGCGTGCGCTCGGTGCCGAGGCCGTACTTGCCGAAATCAAGGGTTGACGGCGGCGTGCCGTCGATGCCGAGCAGCACACGATTGCGCAGATACGCCCGGTCATTGCGCTCGCCCCAGTGTTCGGCGATTTCGCCCTTCTCCTTGGCCTCGCCGTCGTGGTCGTCCCACATCTTGACGCGGTGCTGGCGGGTGTACTCGTGCCATGCGAGCAGGCGGTGCGGATGGTACAGGTCATAGCCGTGGGTGAACGCACGCACGGTGATCGAAATTTCCTCGCCCAGGAAGAAGTAGTCGGGATCGTGCTGCACCACCTCGGCAAAGTGACCGTCGGCGAACGTGAAATGCCCGCTATAGAAGCGCGATCGAACGGGGCGATCGAGTGCCGGTTCGGCGGGAAACGACTTGCCCCGAAACATCACCACGCCTTCCGTACCGAAGCGGAAGAAGCCCATGAATTGCGGCGACCCGTGCAAGGCCGTGTCGTTCTTCGGATCGAATCCCGGAAGATACGCGGTGAGTACGGGCTTCGGGCTTTCTTCGCGCAGCGACTCCAGCATGTCGATCAAAAGCGTGTCCCATCCTTCGACGAAGCGGTGATGCGAGTCGAGTTGAAGCGTGTACCGCTCGCCGCCGTACTCTTGCTGCAGGCGATTACGCGCCCAGCATGCGCCTTGCGACATCATGTGCGGCACGTCGATCAGTTCCACCTTCGCCGTGCGGTAGCTGAGGTGTTGAACGGCCCAGTCGTCGGCTTTCTTCATCTGCCACTTGCCGAAGCCCCGCTGCCAGAATCGGGCCAGCGTTTCATCGGGGCCGTGCTGCCAGCAGACGACAATGCGCAACCGATCCGGTTTTTTTGCCTTGTTGATCAGGTCGAGCAGGGTGGGAATCAGTTCCGAATCGCGATAGCTCGCAATCTGCACAAAGATCGAGTCGGGTTGGGCGGCGAATAAAGCAGTCATGCGGGTGAATTCCGGTACAGGGGTGCAGTCGCGTGCGTGATCGAAGGGCGGCTTAGAGAATGGTCATGGTGATCGTCGCGGTTGCCTGGATCTTGCCCGCGGTCGGCGCCGTGCTTCCCACGCGCAGCACGGTCGCCTGGAGTGCGAATGGCGATTGCATGCCGCCGCCAGGTGTGTGGACGAGCGTGCTGTTCGGGTTGTTGGGCTGGAGGACCGTGCCGGTAGCGGTTTCCTTTAACTGGATGGCCAGATTCGATGCCCCGGTGTTCTTGAGCATGCTGGGCGCATTCGTATCGGGCGTGCCGGACAGCGCTGCGGTAATCGAAGCCGGCGGCGTCGGGCCCGTGCAGAGCACGTTGAAGTTGACCGGCTGGGTCGGGCCCGAGGTAGTGGAGACGTCGGTGGGACCGAACGTGCCGAAGTCGATGTTCAGTGTGCTGCTGTCCACCGCGCAGCTCGGCAGCACCTTGACGTTCATGCCGCCGGCGCTAACCGTTATGACGGTCCTGGCGTCCCCATCGGTTGTTCCCATGCCTATCGTACCGGGGAACTGCACGTTCACGTTGCTGGCGATATCGCCCGTCTTGACCAGTTGGACGCGGAATTCCGCGCCGGCGCCCAGCGTCTCGTAGACCGCCTGATTGGGACCTTCCGTGCCAGGCTGGACGGACGTCGAGTACGGGAAAACCGATGTGTTGCCGCTCGCGCGGACGTAGCTGAGCGTGAAGCCGATACCCGGCACATTGGTGTTATAGACGCCTGCTATGTTCGAAGGTGTCGCCCCGTTGAGGCTCATGGTCAGCGTGCCGCCGTTCGTGCACACCATGACGTAGGTCGCGGCGGGCAGTGCGGTCGATGTCCCCGTCGCAATCACCGAGCCGATGGATAGACCGGGATCGATCGATACCGAGGCATCCTGGAACAGGACGTTGGCCTGGAACTGCTGATAAGCCGTGCCCCCCAATTTTTGCTGGACATAGGCGATATCGCTGGCGCTCAGTTGAAGACACGTGGCCGATGCGATACGCGCGAGCCCGAGGGTAAGCAGGATAAGAAACTGGACGAGTCTTTTCATGAGCAATGGTTCTCGTTGACCGACGTACCGGAGAGGTTGACGGGAAATGAAGCTAGGCAATCGTAGGCGCGGCGTATCAGTCGTCGATCTGGTCCCAGGCGGCCAGCAGATCGGCCGGAATGACCTGGGCGAGTTCCGAAAACCGCTTGCCGACCATCCGCTCCGACTGGCGCAACAGGACAATCACGGGACTGCTCGGTTCGTTCTGCTCGAACCAGATACGCGTTTCCTGAATTGCCGCGAGCGCGCTCCAGCGGTCCCTCGGCAGCGGGGCGCCCATAGGCAAACCGGGTGGCAAGCCGGGCGACAGATCGGGTTGCGGGATCGACGCGCAAGCGGCTGTCGCCGGCGTCGGGGCAGGCGCCGTGTCGGCAATGGGCTCTGTGGCGGGCCTTGCGGCCGGCGCTGAGGGTGTCGCGGCGGCCGCTGTTGCCGGCATCGCCGCAGGCGCGCCGCCATCGAGCAGCGCTTGCGAAAACGGTTGCAGTATTTTCGACAGCACGCCGAGATCGGGCGCATCGGCGCCGAGCGTCGCGCCGCACCAGGCCACGATGTCCGCCGTCAGGCGCTGCGCTTCCACGCACGCCGCAATCACGGCATCGCGCCGTCCCCACAACTCCTTGAGCAGGCGGTTGACGGATTCCGGCGCCAGCGCGTCTTTCAGGCGAGGCGTCGAAAACGATTTTTCGATGTCGCGAAACTGCATTTGCACGCCCGCCGCTTTCGGCATGAGGATGTCGCGCACGTCGCCCAGTACGCCGTCCGGATCGGCGAGCGCGGCGATCGCATTCGCGTATATGACGGGATCGCGTTCACCCTCGAAGATGGGCCGCGGATGCAGCGCTTCGCCATAGCGTTCGAGCAGGGACTTGAGGAGCGCGAGTCCGTCGCGCAGCCCGGACGCGCCGTCGAGCCGGACCCGGCAGCGCAGCAGAATGACGGCCAGGCGGATATCCTTCGCACGCGACAGCAGCGTCCGGCAATCGCGTTCGACCTCGGGCCAGTTGGCGGCCTGCGGGACGCCGACAAATTTGCCGTATTGCGCTTCGACACGCGGCGCCACGGCGGCCAGCAGCATGACGAAGTCCTGATCGTAGTCGAGTTCGGCGCCGCAGGGCATGTCGTCGCAAACCGGTTCGAGCAGGTCCGCGTAGCGCAGCGCGTTGGCGGGGGAAGAGGCGTTCATGCGGAGAGGCTCCAGAATCAGTCGTTGTATTGCTCGGGTTCGAACACCATGCCGACAACCGGTTGTTCGTCCATGGCTTCGCCGAGCCACGTGGAATAACCGAGTCTTTGCGAAGTGTCGGCGCGGGCGGGGGGCGCGGCGCGCGGCTTGACGAGCAGCTTGACCTCCCACGCGTATTCGTGGCCGACGAAGGCCCGCACCCATTCGACGAACGTCGTGAGATCCTCGCCGTGCGGTGTGAGGCGCAAATACTGGTCGAGATCGAGCGGCCCCACCACCAGACGAAATTTGTGCTGCCGATCCGGAATGGCTTCGCCGAGCTGCGCGCATTCGCCCATGATGGCGGTCGGTCCCGGCACGCCGAGTTTCGTGTGCTCCGAATCCGCGAGACGGATCCAGTGCGAAACGAACTCCTCCACCCTCATCGGTATGCCGAAATAATTCGAGAGCATCGCGGCGAGTCCGTCCGGATTGCGCGCTTCGCGCACCAGATGCGCCGCCGCGCTGTAGCGCGCGTGCGTAGGCAGGCACGAGCGTTTGGCCTCGTCCGGGTCGACGCCGATCAGGCTCGCGATGTAGAACGAGAACGTCTCGTCGTCGGGGCGGTCGAGCGACGCGGTCGATTGTGCCGCTGCCCACGCGCGATAAAACTGCGAGAGCGCGCGGTGATGAAACAGATCGGCGAGATGAACGAGCGTGTGATCCTGATGACTTTCGGAGCGGCTGTATGCCAGCTCGGTCATATGCAGCGGCAGCGGTCCCTGCGACCCCCACAGGCCGAGCCCGAACAGGCGCACGTCAAGGCGCCCGTCGCGCATGCCGAGCGCCGCGATCTCGCGCGGCGCGAACATCATCGTCGGTTGCTGGCCAATCCGGAACGGCTCTTCGCGCGGCAGGCTCGCGGTGCCCGGCAACGGGCTGTGCGGGTCGCGTGCGGCGATCGCACGCAGCAGACTCATGAAGCCGGACTGCCAGGGCGTGGCCGGATCGAACCAGGCGTGGAGTGCCTGCGGACCCAGTGAAGTCACCGCCGGCGCGGAGGCAGTCGTATCGCGCATGTCCATGTCTACACGGCTCCGCGGCCGCCCATGCGCGGCTGCCATCGCGTCACGAGGCCGCGCTGCATCGAACGGAGTTCGGTTTCGGTGAACACGTTGATCGACACATGACGCGCGAGGTAATGTTCGAGCACCAGGCCGAACAGGTAGGGGCTGATGCCGGAGAAACCGGTTTCGTCGACGGTCAGCTCGCACCGCACGCCACGTCCGTAGACGAGCAACCCTTGGCCCGGCAGGCGGCGCACGACGGGTTCGGTGCGCGCGCCCACCAGCGCCTCGATCTGGCGCGCCTGCTCGCGCTCGCCTGGCGTGATGAAGAGGCTCAGCATGTTGCGCAACGCCTGGCCGCCGTCGCCGTGATCGAGGTCGGCGAGCGGCATGTAGTTGAAGCTCAGCTGGCGAATCAGGCGCCAGGCGGTTTCGCCGCTCGCGTAAGGCGCGCGCGGCGCGCTCGGCGGATGCACGAGGCTCACGCCCTCGACCGGCACCGAGTCGGGCATCGTGAGATCGGTTTTGCCGTTGCGCGGGATGAGGCGCGGCAGATCGCGATTCGTGACCCAGGCTTCGACCGACAGGTAGCGCATGTCGTCCGCATAGGGCGCGTCGGTCTGGTCGACGAGCGACACGTAGACTTCCGTGCCGATGTACGGCGTGCGCGTGCCGTATTTGCGCGCGTTGGCGGATAGCGCGCGCTGTTCGCGGCGCGTCGAGAAATAGCGGCCGTGGTTGCCCACGTCGCTGTGCAGTGTCCGGTAAAGCGGATTGAAGTCGACTTCGATCGAAGTTTCTGCCTTCTTGCCGAAAACGCGCGATACCGAGAAGATCTCGTAGTCGAGCGGCCGGGTGCGGTCGGCGAGCAGATGGAACTCGGTCTGCGCGCGGTTGACTTCGACGCGGTCGGTGCGCTTGTGAAACAGATTGACGACGGGCGTACAGAACAGCAAGAAACGGGACGCATCGACATGCGTGGCGAGTTCTTCCGGCAGCCGGTCGAGCAAGAGCACCACCTCGGCTTCCTTGCTGTCGACGCGCGCAAGACCCGGCGCAAGCTGGGTCAGCGCAAAGAAATAGAAGCGCTGGCGGCACGCGAAATACTCTTGCAGCAGATTGTGGCCGTGGAACGTATTCCATGTGAGCGGCAGCACGCCCTGGTCTGCCTGAAGCCCCTCGAACTCGACCGGTGCCCTGGCAACCACATGCCCCTCGCCGCGCGGCGCGCCATGCGTGCGCACGACGGAAGCGACGCTGCCTGCGTGGATCAGCTCGAACAAATGCGAGGCAATGCGCTCGTCGCCGCCGAGGTAGATCGGCAAGCGGTCGAAATGCGTCATCTGGTTGAATTTCACCTCGCCGGTCGTGCGCAGGCGCAGGCGCAACGCGCCGCGCAACTGCTGATGCGGCAGCAGATGGCGATCGGTGTCGGGAATATCCGGCGGCACGGCCGTGAGTCGCGCCTCGGCAATCTCGATGGGCCACAACGTCACATCCTGGCTGCTGCGGAATTCGCAGGCGGTCTGCTCGCCGGACGGGATTGCCGAGCGTAGCTGGCTGTGGCGCGGGACCGT
Source organism: Paraburkholderia ferrariae NBRC 106233 (assembly GCF_000685035.1). Taxonomy (GTDB): domain Bacteria; phylum Pseudomonadota; class Gammaproteobacteria; order Burkholderiales; family Burkholderiaceae; genus Paraburkholderia; species Paraburkholderia ferrariae. The sequence goes on along the minus strand of NZ_BAYB01000009.1, from coordinate 140,991 downwards.
TACCCCCTTGGTGAAATCGCCCGCGCGCAGGCTGGGCTGCAACCGCGCGACGGCAATCGATGGCGTGGGCGCGACGTAGTTCGGATAGGTCACTTCGAGCAGCCGCTGCGTGAAGCGGGGAAACTCGGCGTCGAGCTTGATCTGCGTGCGTGCGGACATGAAGCAGAACGCCTCGATGAGGCGCTCCACATACGGGTCGGCAACCTCGATGCCTTCCATGCCGAGACGCCGCGCGATTTTCGGATGCTGCGCGGCGAACTCGCCGGCCATCTCCCGCATGTAGGTCAGTTCGCGGGTGTAGTAGTCGAGAAATTGCGGATCCATGTCAGTGGTCCCTGCCGGGGTCCGTATCGCACGTGACCTGGTTCATCTCGATGTCGAACGCGCTCTGAATGCGGAATTCGAGCGGATAGGGCGACCAGTGCATGAGCCCGCTGATTTCCAGGGTGAGGCGGTTGTAGCGGATCGGGTTCTCGTTGTTGAGCGGACGGATGCGCAGCGAGTCGGGCATCAGGCGCGGCTCGAAGCGAGTGATTGCCGTGCGGACCATCTTCTCGATGCTTTCCCAGTTGCGGTTGTTGAGATAGTGGCCGGACAGCGCGGGAATTCCGTAGTTGATCACCGACCCGGCGGCTACCGCGTGCCGCGTCATGTCCAGTTCGTCCTCGAAGCTCGTGGTGTTGAGCAGCAGGCTCAGATCGCGCTGGATGATGCGGCGCATGCCTTCGCTGTCGGGCGCATACGCGTCGGGATACTCGGTTTTGCGCTGGGGGGCATTGTCGAGCAGACGGTCGATGAGCGACGGCATATACGCCTGACGGTGCAGGAGATCGGGGGCGTTCATGTCTGCTCGTCGTGGTTGAAGCGGCACTCGTCGATTTCGAGCAGGCCGAAGTCGCCCTGGTCGGTCGTCCAGGTTTTCTGGCCGAGCCCGATCACGTTGGTTTCTCCCACGTCTTTCCACGTGGTTTCGCGCGCGAGCTTGACGGCATGCGGACCGCTTTCCGAACCGGGATAGCGCACGGGCATATAGCCGCGCAGAACAGTGGCGTTGCGCAGGCCCACGACGACTGAGCGCCAGACGAGGTCGGTCAGTCCCGTAACGCGGCCAAGCGTGAGCGATTTGACCTGTTCGAACGGCACCCAGCGGTAGCCGCCCGCCACCGCCAGTTCGCACACCGGCCCGAGCCGGCTGTCGCTGTCGGTCAGCCACCGGAAGGCGCCGATCTGCGTGCTTTGGCCACGCGTTGCCGGCGCTTCGTTGAAGGCGAGGCTGCGCAGTTCGTCGGCGATGGCGATATGACCTTCGCCGAGCTTCACGTTGGCCTGCGCCAGCGAGTTTGCCCATGCCGGCAGCGGATCGATCGAGTGCGGCATGCGTTGGCCGGCGAACACTTCGGTGCGGAACATCTCGCTCTGGATCAGCCCGCGATACAACTGCGCGCGCGCGGTACCTTCGGGTTCCAGCGTGGCCCACGTCTGCAACTGGCGCAGCGCGCGCTCCCACTCGCCGTCCAGGCACAGCAGCTCGAACAGCAGCCAGCGTTCGCGGACGTTCGACGGATGCTTGCGTACCTGTTCCATCGTTTGCGCTTTGAGTTCGTCGAGCGTTTGCGTGTTCAGCACGCCGTGGAGCGTCGAGGCGCCCGATGCCGGCAGGTCAGCGGTGATTTTCATGGGGAGATCCCGGTGTGTCTTCTTCGATGGCGTCAGGCATGGCCATGTGGCTGTCCACGCTGATCATGTGATGTTCTTCGCGCGCGAGCGGGGCCGCGTGACCCGTGCGCCGTGCGGCGATGCCGCGCGGCGCGAGCAAGGCGAGGATGTCGTGATGCTTTTCTGCTTCGAAGATCTGCCCGGCGTCGAAGGCGTCGAGGCTTTCCAGCAGGGTGTCGATAGTGCGGCCCTTCGTGAGCAGATCGAAAACCGATGCTTCGGAGTCGGGATGGCTCGCGAGGTCGGCGAACGGGTCCCGCGGCGCGACGACGATTGGCCCGCTGCCGTCGGCGGTAGCCGTTTTCAGTTCATGTTCTTGACCGCTCTTCTGACTTAGCAGCGCCTGGTGGTATTCGCGCGTGAGCGCGGCGAGCAGGTCCGTTTCGTCGGCGTGGAGCGGCAGGAGCAAGGCGTTGCCTTCGTACCCGTCTTTCTCCGTGGGCGCCGACCGGTCGAGCAAGGCGAGCAGCGGGTCGCTGTCGCCGTCGCCGTCGGCAAATGTCCCGACCATGGCGATCAGGTCGCTGAAGTCATTCGGACTCGCGAGCTTCGGGGCGACCGCATCCACCTGCGGCGCTACACCGGGAGGGGAGTCGGGACCTGCGGAATCAGACGGGGCAGGCTTGCAGGAAAGCAGGTCTTCGAATGAAAGATCGGACATGACGTGAAGGCCCGCAACCGCAAGGGGTGCGCCCGGCTGAACCGGAGCATGGGTGGGCAAACGCTCCGCGAGCAGGCTGCTGGCCGCAGGCCGGCGCGCGGATGGTGACTGAATCGGCAGATGGTACGTCGCGAGTCACGCGGCGAATATGGGCGATGGCCCAAATACAAGCGATGGGCGATGGGCTATTCTGCGCTGCCCGATTCGTCCGGTTTGCCCCGTTGTCAGATTCGTCCGAATCGTCCGATCCGTCCGATTCTCGTACCGGACGTCGGTCTCAAGCGACATCCGGATGCCGGAACACGTCATCATCACTACGCACACCACATTAGTTAGCTCATGGCCATTTCACGTCACGCGCTGTTCGGGAAGCTCGGCGCGACGCTCTTCAGGAGTATCGAATCCGCCACCGCGTTCTCGAAGCTGCGCGGCAATCCCTATGTCGAACTGGTGCACTGGCTCCATCAGTTGATGGCGCAGCCCGACAGCGATCTGCACCGCATCGTCAGGCATTGCGACATCAGTCGCGAACTGCTCGACCGGGACCTGCAGGCCGCCCTGGCCGCGCTGCCGGCCGGCGCCAGTTCTCTCAACGATTTTTCGCATCACGTCGAACAGGCGATCGAGCGCGCCTGGGTGGTGGCCACGCTCGCGTTTGGCGACCGGCGCATTCGCGGCGCGTGGCTGATCGCGGCGCTCATCGAGACGCCGGAGCTGCGGCGCGTGTTGCTGTCGATCTCACCGGCGTTCGGCAAGATTGCGCTCGACGGTCTTTACGACAGGCTGCCCGCGTGGATCGACGGATCGCCCGAAGCGGACGACGCGCCATATGACCGGACCGATTTTTCGTCCGCGCTGCCCGGCGAAGCCTCCGGCGCCATGGCGACGCCCGCGGCGGGCGGGGCGCTCGCGCAGTTCTGCACGGATCTGACCTCACGTGCGCGCGCCGGCGAGATCGATCCCGTCGTGGGCCGCGAACTCGAGATTCGAACGATGATCGACGTGCTGCTGCGGCGGCGACAGAACAATCCGCTCCTCACGGGCGACGCCGGCGTGGGCAAGACCGCGATCGTCGAAGGACTGGCGCTTGCGATCGCGGCGGGCGATGTGCCGCCGAAGCTTGCCGATGTCCGCTTGCTGAGCCTCGACGTCGGCGCATTGCTGGCGGGGGCCAGCATGAAGGGCGAGTTCGAGTCGCGTCTGAAGTCCGTGGTCGAAGAGGCAACGAAGTCGCCGGTCCCGGTCGTGCTGTTCATCGACGAAATCCATACGCTGATTGGCGCGGGTGGTCAGGCCGGCACGGGCGATGCGGCGAATCTGCTCAAGCCGGCTCTCGCACGCGGCATCCTGCGCGCGATTGGCGCCACCACGTGGGCGGAGTACAAGCGGCACATCGAGAAAGATCCCGCGCTCACGCGCCGTTTTCAGGTGCTGCAGGTGATGGAGCCCGAGGAGCCGTCTGCCATCGACATGGTGCGCGGCCTGACGCGTATGCTGGCATGCCACCATGGCGTCGTGGTGCTCGACGAGGCGATTCGCGCGGCCGTTACGCTGTCGCATCGCTACATTCCGTCGCGTCAGTTGCCGGACAAGGCGATCAGCCTGCTCGACACGGCGTGTGCGCGTGTCGCGCTGTCGCAGCACGCGCCGCCGCGCGAACTGCAGCGCGTCCGCGAGCGTCTGAGGGCCGCGCGCATCGAAGCGGAACTGCTCGGCAACGAAGTGCGCATCGGTCTGCGCGACGACGCCACGCTCGCGGACATCAACGGGAGCATCGCCCGACTCGAAGCCGAAGAGCGCGCCATCGAGTCCGCCTGGCAGGCGCAGACCGAGGCGGCGAATGCACTCGCGAGTGCGCGTGAAACCTTGAACGAATCCGGCAAAACGGAGACGCCGATCGGCCTGTTGCGCGAGCTTGAGCGCACGTTGTCGCAGTTGCAGGGGGACAGCCCGTTCGTGTTTCCCGAGGTCAACGAAGCGATCGTCGCAGAAATAGTTTCGGACTGGACGGGTATTCCAGTTGGCCGCATGCTGACCGACGAGGTGACGGCCGTGCAGGTGCTGCCGGCGACACTTGCCGCCCGCGTGATTGGCCAGCGCGACGCGCTGCAGCAGATCGGCGAGCGCGTGCAGGCCGCGCGCGCGGGGCTCGCAGACCCGCGCAAGCCGCGTGGCGTATTTCTGATGGCGGGGCCGTCCGGTGTCGGGAAAACCGAGACCGCGCTCGCGCTCGCCGAAGCGCTTTACGGCGGCGAGCAAAACCTCATCACGATCAACATGAGCGAGTACCAGGAGGCGCACACCGTTTCCGGCCTCAAGGGCGCCCCGCCGGGATACGTGGGTTACGGTGAAGGCGGCGTGTTGACCGAGGCGGTGCGGCGGCGCCCGTATTCCGTCGTGCTGCTCGACGAGATCGAGAAGGCCCACGGCGACGTTCTCGAAATGTTTTATCAGGTGCTCGACAAGGGCTACATGGAAGACGGCGACGGGCGCTATATCGACTTCCGCAACACGACCATTCTGATGACGAGCAACGTCGGCTCGGCGTTGACCGCGAGCCTGTGCGCCGACGAGGCGCTCGCGCCGGAAACCGATGACCTGCGTTCTGCGCTCACGCCGGAACTGCTGAAGTCGTTCCCGGCGGCGTTCCTCGGCCGCGTGACGGTGGTGCCGTATCGCCCGCTTGGCCAGGATTCGCTCGGCCGGATCGTGCAGTTGCATCTGGATCGCGTGGTTCGGCGTATGGCGGAAAACAGCCAGGTCGAGCTGACTTATTCGCCGGATGTGATCGACTACATTGTCGAGCGTTGCCTGGTGCAGGAGACCGGGGCGCGGCTGTTGATCGGCTTCATCGAGCAGTACGTGCTGCCGCAACTAGCGCGGCGATGGCTTGCTGCGTTCGCAGCGAAGCGCGTCCTCGCCCATATCGCGATTGACGTGGGCGATCGGGCCGCGGCGCCCGCGGTTGCACTCGTGTTCCAGCCTTCCTGCGATGCGCAGCCGAACTCGCCGTGAAGAGCGGGGGCACACCAGCGCGGGCTCTCCTTGCGTTTGTCAATCTGCACAAGGGCGAGGAGCAGCGATTCATGACCACATTGAATCTTCTGCTCCGCGCCTCTCCGAAACAGCGCCGCCAGATTGTCGATGAACTCAGGGAGGAGGTTTCGAGGGGGGCGTAGGCAACAGCGCCCCGTTGCCTTGAAGTGACTTGTGAGCCCTCGGGCGGCACCAACCGGGGGGCGAGCCTCCACGGGAGGCTGAACTTACAGTTCTAGATTTAATTCAAAATTTCGACATTATAAAATTAATGTCAAATTAAAAATCAAAAAAGTTAGATATAAAACGGTTTACGTTGTAATATTAACGAACTCCACCTTTCCCGCTCGCACCATGACCGGCACCCTTCCGGACGAAACCCGCCTCGCCGCCGAAATCGACCGGTTGAAGGAGGAATTCCCCAAGACCCGCGAGCTATACCGCGAAGTCTGCGCGCTCATGTTTTTCCGCTACGGCATCACGCCGACGGCGAATCGCCTGTATCAACTGGTGCATCGGGGCAGTATGGGCACCCCCACCGCCGTGCTCGCGGAATTCTGGAACGAGTTGCGAGAGAAGAGCCGCGTGCGCATTGAACACGCGGATATGCCCGAGGAGCTTCAGGGCGCAGCCGGCGAACTGATCGGCGAACTCTGGACCCGGGCGAGCGCTGCGGCCCAGGCGTCGCTCGCAGCGCTGCGCGACGAGGTGGAGGCGGCACGCCGCGAAGCCCAGGCGGCAGTGGCGGCCTTGCAGGCCGATCTCGAACGCACGGAAACCGCGCTGGAGCAGCGCACCAGCGCGCTGCTCGCCGCACAGGTCCGTATTCACGAGCTCGAACAGGCCGAAGCCGCCGCCGCGGCGACGGTCGGCGCGCTGGAGGGCGAGGTCGCGCGGCTGCAGCAGGAGGGGCGCGCTCGCGACGCGGCGCTCGCACAGGCGCGCACCGATTTCGCGGTCGAACTCGATAAGCAGCGGGCCAGCACCGAATTGGCCGAAACACGGCTGCATGCGGCGGAAAAGCGCGCATTGCTCGAAATCGAGCGCGAGCGCACGGCCAATGCGCGTCTGCAACGCGAGGCGGACACGGCGGCGCGCCGTGCTGCACGGACAGAGGAGAGCGCCCGCGCGGAAATCCAGTCGTTGCAGGCGCAACTGGGCGACCTGCGTCATCGCGCCGGGATGCTGGAAGGACGTCTGGAGGCCATGCAGGCAAACCATGCGGCGCAGGCGGAAGAACTGGCGGCGCTGCGCCGTGTGCCGGCGGCCGAGAACCCTGCAACGCCGGCGGGACGGCGGGCGCCACGCCGAGCGGGCCGGGCGACACCGGATGCGGCCGCGCCGCCGCGCCCCGCTCGCAAGACCTCCGCAAAGACCTGAACACCGCCGTGCCTCAGTGCATCGGTGGCTCTATCGTGAAGCCATATGCTGGATCTACCGGTAGGGCCACAAACGCTCTATCGTAATCGGCTTTTCCACACGACTTCACGAGGACGCCGACCATGACCGCCGCCGACGCCAACACGCCCCCTTCGTCCCGCACCCGTGTGCGCCGCGAGGCGCACCGCGGCCTCTACGACAAGGCGACGCTCCACGCGATCGTCGACGCGGCCTGGCTCTGCCACATCGCTTTCGCCGACGACCACGGCGTCCATTGCATTCCCACTGCATGCTGGCGCGAGGGCGAGTATCTCTACATCCACGGTTCGAACGGCAGCCGCATGCTCAAGGTGGCAGAAGCGGGCGCACAGGTCTGCGTGACGATCACGCATCTCGATGGCCTCGTGCTGGCGCGCTCCGCGTTCAATCATTCGATGAACTACCGTTCGGCCGCGATCTACGGCACGTTCGAGGTCGTATCGGCCGAGCACAAGGCGGCGGCGCTCGATGCCTTCATGGAGCGCCTCGCGCCCGGGCGCGGCGGCGAGGCTCGCCCGGGCAACAGCAAGGAACTGGCGGCGACGACTGTCCTGCGCATTTCGCTGGCGGAAGCCGCGTCGAAGGTCCGTACGGGCGGTCCGAACGATGACGAGGAAGATCTGGACCGCGCAGTTTGGGCCGGCGTTTTGCCGATGGCGCTGCGGCCGTTGCCGCCCGAGCAGGATCGCCCCGCGACCGGCGTCGTGGCGCCGGACTATGTGAGCGAATGGGCGCACCAGGCACGGCGCTGTCACGTTGACGAAGTGGCTGGGTAAGATGTGTCGATGAAGAAGACCAAATCGCTTTATCACGGCCACCGGTTTCCGGCGGCGGTCATCCGCCACGGGTTCGCGGGTCAGGCGCACGAGCGCGAGAGTCGCGCGCATTTCGTCGAAAGCGTCATCATGCATTGACCCGTCCCGGTGTGTGGAGGCATGGCGCTGCGCGTACCCGCCTGGATGTCGATCTTCCCTGTGAATCGCGCTAACGTGCCCGGCAGGCCGTCAGGATGCCCCGTAGCAGATCGCTGGGGGGCGGCGGACATCCAGGGATCGCCACATCAACTGGCAGGATCGACGAAACCGGGCCGCATACTGCATAGCTGCCGGCAAATATTCCGCCCGTGCATGCGCATTCACCCGCGGCAACAACGAGCTTCGGGGATGGGGTCGCTTCATACGCGGCGAGCACGGCCGCTTTCATGTTCAGCGTCACGGGGCCGGTCACGAGCAGCAGGTCCGCGTGGCGGGGGCTCGCAACGAACCTGATTCCCAGACCTTCGATGTTGTAGTAGGGATTGTTCAGCGCGTGGATCTCCAGTTCGCAGCCATTGCAGGAGCCCGCATCGATCTGCCGGATGCACAGCGCGCGCCCGAGGAGATCGAGTATTTCACGACGAATCTCTTGCTCTTCGTGTCGCCATGCATCTTCCACGGTTGGCGCTGGTTCGCCCGGAAAGCCGGAGCGCGCGAATTGCCGGATGAGTTGCCACATCAGAGATCGTGCCCCGCGTAGTTCAGGTTGAACGACTTGTTGATCAGCGGAAAATCCGCGACGATGTTGCCGATGATCGCGTGCTCGAGTGCTGGCCAGGCCTGCCACGATGGATCGTGGCAATGGCAGCGCGAAACCACATCGTTTGCGTCCAGCTCAAGCGCGACGAATACGTCGCCGCGCCACCCCTCCACCCAGCCCGTCCCGCACGAATGCGCGGTTGCCGGTTTCATGTCGATAGCAACGGGTCCAGCCGGAAGGTCGGCCAGCAATGCACGTATCAGACGCAGTGACTCATCGATTTCGGTAAATCGCACGGCAACACGCGCCGCGACGTCGCCCCGCGGGTCGGATGGCGCATTGACGGCCACATCGTCATACGGAGCGGGTCGCAAGGTTGCGCGCACATCAAACGTCTGGCCGCTGGCGCGGGCCGCCATGCCGCGCACGCCGAAATGCCCGGCAACATCGGCAGTCAACCGGCCCGTGCCGGCAAAGCGGTCCTGCAATCCCGACTGGTCTTCGTAGATCTTGCGCAAGACGTGGACTTCACGCTCGATACGGTCACACTGCCTGACGAGTGCCGTTGCAGTCTCGGGGCGAATATCGACTGCCACGCCCCCCGGCACGATCCGGTCCATCAGATAACGATGCCCGAAGACGTGGGCGTTCATCCGGATCCAGTCCTCCTTGAGCCGTGAGAACTGGGCGAGTCCGAAGGCAAACCCCGCATCGTTGCCGAGTGCGCCAAGGTCGCCCAGATGATTGGCAACACGCTCTCTTTCCAGCAGGAGGGCGCGCACGTACAGCGCGCGGCGCGATATTGCCGTGCCGCATGCCTGCTCAAGCGCCATGCAGTACGCCCATGAAAACGCAACTGTCGAGTCGCCCGCAATCCGTGCCGCGATCCGGTGGCCACCTGAGGCCGGGGTTCGTTCGAACAACCGTTCGACGCCCCGGTGCACGTAGCCGAGACGCTCTTCGAGGCGCAGCACCTTTTCCCCGACGACCGAGAACCGGAAATGGCCCGGCTCAATGGTGCCGGCGTGGATCGGCCCGACCGCGATTTCGTGAACGCCATCTCCCGCGACCTGTATGAAGGGGTAGTCTGCCTCGCTCGATTCGAATTTTTCGAGACCGGTCGCCTGTTTTTGCAACGGGAAATAGTCGTTGGGCCAGTTGCCGTGATTGAGCCACGCGCGCGCGTCCTGTGCCCCGCGAGCCCGCAGCCCAGTGAGATCGAAGATTGCGCGCTGCATGCGCACCGAGTACGGAAAAATGGCGGCAAGATCGGGAAAGCTTCCATCGGGTGGCGGACCAGGCTCCGTCGCAAGACGCACCCACAGTATCCCGTCTTCACATTCGTACGCGGCGTTCACTGCACAAATCCCATCGGGCGCTTCGCTGCCCCACATCGCAATGAGCCGGTTCTGCTGTGAGCGCGCCGTGTGCGCGATTTCGAGCCACCGCGCTTCGTTGACGTCCGCGATAACTGCTGGAATTTGGCCCGCTGAGTGCGACAGCGGGATCGCATCTTCGATCTGTGCCGTATCGAGCCGCATGCTTCAGCCTCCCAGCATCGTCGCGGCCTGGCGATACCACGTTGCCAGGTAGGGTGGCACATAGAGACCGAGCATCAGCCCGAGGCCCAGATGCACGAATACCGGCAGCAGCGCGGGGCGATGTTCGAGCGGCTTTGCCGTTGTCGTTCCACCCAGCACCATTCGCTGCACGCGCGCGAAGATTGCCGCAAATGCGACGGCGAGGCCGAGCAGGAGCAGGGGGGCCGTCCACGGTATCGTATTCATGGCGGTCGTCAGGATCAGGAATTCGCTCGCAAACACGCCGAACGGCGGCAGGCCGAGGATCGCAAGCGTGCCGAGCATCATCCCCCAGCCGACGGTCGGGCTGACCTGCAGCAGCCCGCGAATCCCCTCGATCGCCTGCGTGCCTGCCTTCTGCACTGCGTGACCCACGGTGAAGAAAATCGCCGATTTGACGAGCGAATGGACGGTCATGTGAAGGAGTCCTGCGAACGTCGCAATCGGGCCTCCCAGTCCGAACGCGAAGGTCATCAGCCCCATGTGCTCGATCGAGGACCAGGAGAACAGCCGCTTGACGTCTTTCTGGCGGAACAGCGAGAAAGAAGCAACCAGTACCGACACGAGCCCGAACCCGACCAGCAAATGCCCCGGCGTACCGTTGCCCAGTGCGCCGTCGGCAAGCACCTTGCAGCGCAGTACGGCGTACAGCGCGACGTTCAGCAGCAGCCCCGAAAGCACGGCCGAAATCGGCGTCGGGCCTTCGGCGTGGGCGTCCGGTAACCAGCTATGCATCGGCACAAGGCCGACTTTGGTGCCGTAGCCTACGAGCAGGAACACGAAGGCAATCGATACGATGTTCGGATCAAGGTGCGTCCTGGCGGCGGCCAGGCTCGTCCAGAGCAGCGCATCGACATCGGTCAACTGTCGGCTCGCAGCGAGGTAAAGCAGGATCGTGCCGAACAATGCCTGCGCGATGCCGACGCCGCACAGGATGAAATATTTCCATGCAGCTTCGAGGCTCGCGGCGGTGCGATAGACGCTGACGAGCAGCACGGTTGCGAGTGTGGCGGCTTCCATCGCGATCCAGAGCACGCCGAGATTATTGGTCAGCAGCGCAAGCAGCATGGCGAACATGAAGATCTGGTACATGCTGTGATAGAGCCGCATCCGCTTTGCCGTCATCCGGCCGCGCGCCTCTTCGACCCGCATGTATGGCCGCGAGAACATCGACGTCGTCCAGCCGACGAACGCGGTCAGCGCGACGAGGTACACGTTGAGAGGATCGACGAAAAATGCCCGGCCGAATGCAAACGACGGCCCATGGTCGACGGTGCGCGCGGCGAGCACGAGTGTCGCCGCGAATGTCGCGAAGCTGAAGGCGATGTTCATATGACGCGCGACACGGCTCGCTCGCGTGAGCGCCAGGCAGGCGGCGGCCACGAGCGGAATGCCGAGCACGGCGAGCACGACGTGGGCGTCACTCATCCCTGAGGCTCTCGATGTGATGGATGTCCAGGCTGTCGAACTGCTCCCGGATCTGGAACATGAACACGCCCAGAATCAGGATCCCGACCAGCACGTCCAGCCCGATGCCGAGCTCCACGATCATCGGCATGCCGTTGGTCGCCGCCGTTGCGGCAAAGAACAGCGCGTTCTCCATCGACAGGAAGCCGATCACCTGGGGAATTGCCTTCGCGCGCGTGATCATCGCCATGAACGACAGCAACACGCACGCGAGCGCGATGCCGAGTGTGCCGTGCGCGACCGAGGTCGCGAGCTGGCTGATTGGCGAGGCGACGTTGAACGCAATGATGACCAGCACGATGCCGATCAGCATCGTCGTCGGAATGTTGATGAGCGGCTCGACATCGGCCCGGACGTTGAGCCGGCGCACAAGCCGGTACAGGATCCACGGAATCACGCCGACCTTCAGCACGAGCGTGAGGCCCGCGGAGACGTACAGGTGCGCGTCGCCAGTCACGAATCCGGGGATCAGGTTTGCCAGCACGAGTGCGACACCCTGCAGCGTATAGAGGTGGATCAGCGAGAGAATACGGCGTTGGCTCAGCATCGCGAACGATAACGCGAGCAGAACGGCCGCGAGAAAATTGATCAGTTGCGTCGCGTAGCCGTGCATTCATGCCCCCAGCAAAATGTGCACGAGCATGCCGATGACCGCGAGCAGAAAAGCGGTGGCGAGAAACTCGGGAACCCGGAAAATCCGCATTTTTGCGTTGGCGGTTTCCACTGCCGCAAGCGCCGCGCCGCCCGCCATCAGCTTGATGAAGAGCGCGGGCAGCGCGAGCAGCAGCGCAAACGGGCTGCCTGCCCCGGCGATGCCCCACGGTACGAACAGCGCCAGGCCAATGCACGAGTACGCGAACAGCTTGAGACTCGCGGCCCACTCCATCAGTGCGAGGTGTCGTCCTGAATATTCGAGGATCAGCGCCTCGTGGATCATCGTCAGTTCGAGGTGGGTGGCCGGATTGTCGACGGGTAGCCGCGCGTTCTCGGCGAGCGACACCAGCGTGAACGCAATACCCGCGAAGGCCAGGCTCGGATAGATTGTGAGTTCACCCCGGCCGAGTGTCGCGACGATGCTCGTGAGCAGTGTCGACTGCGTGATCAGCGAGGCGGAGAACAGCACCATGAGCAACGCAGGCTCTGCGAGGAAGCCGACCAGCATCTCGCGGCGGGCACCGAGCGTGCCGAACGCGGTACCGATGTCCATCGCGGCGAGCGATAACGCGAACCGCGCGAGCGCAAACAGGCCGACAAGCGCGATCGCGTCCGCAGCGGGCGACAGCGGTAGTTCGGTCGACAGCGTGGGTACGATCGCACACGCAAGCGTCATCGCGGCCCAGACGACGTAAGGTGCACCACGAAAGACGGGACTTGCGCTGTGCGCGACGACCGATTCCTTGTTGAACAGCTTGTGGAGCATCCGGTAAGGCTGCCAGATGGAAGGCGCACGCCGGTTCTGCAGCCATGCTCGGCACTGGTTGATCCAGCCCGTGAGCAGGGGGGCGCCGGCAAGCGCCACGACAATCTCGAGGGCCTGCGAGATCACGCCGGATACGCTTACCATCTTCTCACCAGCATCAGGAGCAGGATCAGTACGGCGAAGCTGTAGGTCAGGTACACGGCGATCTTGCCTGTCTGCAGCCGGCCAGCCCATCGTGCCGCGCGCTGCGTGAGTGCCGCGATACGGTCGTAGAACAGGGACCACGTGCGATCGGTAACCGATACGCGGTAGGCCGGTTGCGTATCGTATGGCGACGGCAATTGCCGCTCGACGCGTAGCAGCGGCGTGAAGATCTCCCGGATCGGTTGCCCGAAGCCTTCGGCCGTGTCCTGCATTCGCGCCGTCGCGAACGGAAAGCCGCAGTTCCAGGGCGCCGCGCGACGCAGCCGGCCGTGGTAGAAGCGCCGCACCAGGACCCAGGCGAGAGCGCAGCAGGCAATCAGGAAAAGCATGAACACGGCGGGCATGTAACTCGCCCGTGCAGTCGATACCGGCGCGAACAGCAGCCAGCCGTGATTGTTCGCGGCGAGGCCGCTCCCAACCAGCGCACGCGTGACCGGGTCCAGCATCTTGACGAACTGAACGGGCATCAGCCCGAGCAGCACGCCGACCGCCGCGAACCAGCAGAACGCGAGCCGTTCCCATGCATTCGCATCGCGAGCGCGGGCCAGTTTCGCTTCCCTCGGCTGCCCGAGGAACACGATGCCAAAGAACTTGACCATCGTGTAGCCGGCTAGCGCCGCGGACATCGCGACCAGCGCGGCCACGATCGGCACCGTCATGGCGAGCAGGGAATTGGGCAAGCCCGGTGCGAACAGGAAACTCTGCAGCAGGAGCCACTCCCCGACGAAACCGCTCAGCGGCGGCAAGCCTGCGCTGGCTGCGACACCGGCAAGGACGGCCCACGCGGTCCACGGCATGAAGCGGATCAGGCCGCCCAGCTTGCCAAGATTGCGCTCTCCGGTGGCGTGGAGCACAGCGCCCGTACCCAGGAACAGCAGACTCTTGAACGATGCGTGCGCGGCGATCTGGTAGAGCATCGCGGTCAGCGCCAGGGCCGACAGAAGCGGCATGCCGCAAGCACGAAACAGCACTGCGAGTCCGAGCGCAGCGATCATCAGGCCAACATTGTCGATCGACGAATACGCGAGCAGGCGCTTCATGTCGACCTGGATCGTGCTGAACACCACGCCAAGCAGCGTGGTGCCGACACCGAGCACGAGCAACAGCACGCCCCACCACGCGATCTGCACGTGGAGCAGGTCGAACACGGTGCGCAGCATGCCGTACAGACCGACTTTCAGCACGAATCCGCTCAGGAGTGCCGACACGGGCGACGGCGCCGCCGGATGCGCCTCCGGCAGCCAGACATGTAGCGGGAACACGCCGGCCTTGGCGCCGAATCCGACGAGTGCGAACAGGAACGCGAGCGATGCCCAGAACGCGTCAGGCGACTGCGCGCGCATGTTGGCGAAGGTGTAGTCGCCGGTGCGAGCCTGCAGAATGCCGAAGCAAAGGAGCAGTGCGAGCGCGCCGACGTGCGAAATCAGGAAGTACAGGTAGGCGGCGCGCCGGATTTCGCCGATCCGGTGGTTGGTCATCACCAGGAACGTGGCGGACAGCGTCAGCGTTTCCCAGGCCACCATGAACGCGTAGGCGTCGTCTGCGACGAGCACAAGCGCGATGCTTGCGACACACACGTGGTATTCGAAACAGATCAGCCCAGGCTCCGTCCCTTCGCCTTTGCGGAAATAGCCGGCAGAGAAGGCGCCGATGCCTGCGGTGACGACACCGAGCACGAAAAGGAAATAGCCAGACAGCCGGTCGAGGCGCAGATGAAAGGGAAGACCGGGCAGACCGACCGGCAGCACGAGAGTGGACGGTTCGGCGAAGATGCCGGCAAGTCCTGCCACGCCCAGCAGCAACCCAGCCAGTGCGCCAAGCGGAAACAGACCGTGTGCGACAAGCCGCGTGCGATGCAGCACCCCAAGGCCCAGCGCGCCGACTGCGAGCCAGGCAGCCACGACCAGCAGGACGAAATGCACGCCAGACACGTTTGCCATCCGGATGGTCTCCAGTGCGCTCGGATTGGACGAGGGGCATGGACCGAGCCCGGCACGCCGGATCAGTCTTGCGCATACATAATATTACATCGAAAGATGTATGTGGATAGCAGAGTATACTAATGGCATTATCATGAAAGGCACATGACGCCAAAAAGACGGGTGCTTCGAGTGGGCAGGCGCGCAAGGCGCAGTGCCTCAAAGCCCCATATATCGGATATGGGCCCACATCCGGGCGAACGTCTGAAGATCCTATGCCAGCACAGTATTTTCGAAGCCTCACGGGAAGGCGACGCAGCGCAGGCGCAAACCGTCAGCTCGGGTTGTCGCTCGCTTTTGTCGCGGGAGCGGCCAACGCCGGCGGCTACCTCGCGGTCGGGCAATACACGTCACACATGAGCGGCATTGTCTCGGCGATCGCCGACCAAACCGCGCTCGGGGATGCTCGTCTTGCGCTTGCCGGTATGGGTGCGCTCGCATCGTTTCTTGTCGGTGCCGGGTGCTCGGCTGTGCTCGTCAACTGGGGGCGACGGCGCAACCTGCAAAGCCAGTACGTCCTGCCGTTGCTGGTAGAGGCCACGCTGCTGCTTCTGTTCGGCTTGCTCGGCAGCCATCTCGCGCTTTGGGAGGCGTTCTTTGTGCCTGTGACCGTGATCCTGCTCTGCTTCATCATGGGGCTGCAGAACGCGATGATCGCGAAGCTGTCGGGTGCGGAGATCCGCACGACGCACATGACCGGCATCGTAACGGACCTCGGGATAGAGTTGGGCAAGCTCTTTTACTGGAACCGGCCGACCGTTGACGCGGATGCGCACGCGGTCATCGCGAACCGCGCGAAATTGAGGACGCACGGCACGATGCTGGCTTCTTTTTTCGTCGGCGCTCTGGCAGGCGCAATCGGGTTCAGGCACGTGGGTTACGTGTCGACCGTTCCGCTCGCTGCGGCGCTCGTCGCGCTGGCGGTTGTGCCTGTAGCCGACGATGTACTCGCGTATTTCTGGAGACAGGGATACAGGGGGTAAGCCCGCATCGGGAGGGGCATCAGGCGGGGAAACATCTGGAACCCGCTGTTCCGGCTGTGCCGCCGGGACCTCGCGGCGCCGGGCTTCAATATTCCGGGAGACGCGTTTGCCGGGACGACCTCGGCCGCTCGCGTGGTCATTGGCATTGAACGCGAGTGTATTATAATTCGATTATCATACTTGCCTTTCCTGCCCCCAATGGAAACGAAAACCGCCCGCCTGACCATCCTGATCGATCCCGCCAAGAAGGAGGCATTCGAGAAGCTCTGTGCCGCGCAGGATCTGACGTCGTCGCAGGTTGTCCGGCAGTTGATCCGCGAATATCTCGAACGTCACGGCGTGACCTACAAGACGAAGAGCGCGCTCGGAAAGCGGGTCGGGCGTAACGCGAACGGGAGCTGACTGAAGCTGCCTGAATCTGCGAGCAGGATCAGGCGCCTTGTTCCCAGTGTGCGTGGCCGTTCTCGCGCCAGACCAACCGCTTCGGGTCGAGGCTCGCACCGCCCTTCAGGCGTCTGGCGGTTGCCGGTAGCCTCAGGTCATCCGCCCACGAATACGAGAAGGCGCGATCCAGCAGGACGCGCGAAGACGGCAGACGGCTTCTGCCTTTCCAGGCGAAAGCAACGTAATTGCTGTCGTCCCCGCATCGGACCAACGCGTATGAGGCGCCGAACACGGCTTTCAGTCGTTCGACGTAAAGGTCCAGTGCGGGTTCGTCATCGGTAAAATTGATCGCAAGGACGCCCGTCTCCGTCAACCGTTCGCGACATGCGGAGAAGAACGCGATATCCGTGCACTGGCTGGCAATCCCGCCCGAAACATAGGCGTCAACCAGAATGACATCGGCGGCGACGTCCTCGTTCCGGATGTGGTCAGCGCCATCGGCGCAAACGACCCTGAAGCGCGCGTCGTCTGCTGGAATCCTGAACACGTCGCGCAGCGCTATCACTTCAGGATCGATCTCGACCGCCGTGATCTCCGCCTCAGGCAGATGCAGATAGCAGTACTTTGCCAGCGAGCCGCCGCCGAGCCCAATCATGCAGAGTTGCCTGGGAGCGGGCTGCAGCAGCAGGAATCCCATCATCGTGCGCGTATAGCCGAGCGTGAGCCTGTCCGGCGCACGAATCGACATGCAACTCTGGGTGGCAAAGTGATCAAAGTGCAAGGATACGGCGTGCTGCGTTTCCAGCACGAATGGTCGCCTGTCATTCGGCGGCGTCGAGAGGAACTCGACGATTGCGTCACGGGATGTCTGGTCGCCGTCCATTCTCGATATATCCGGTAAACAAGGGCGTGAAACACCGCCGCGATTCGCGTGCGGGCGCAGGGCACCCGGTCAGGCCTTCCTCAGGAAGCAGGCCTTGAGCATGAAGCTGCCGGTATCGGTCCTGCAGTCGATCTCGTGATCGCCGCCAACGATCCGGATATTTTTTACCCTGGTACCCATCTTCAGCGTGATCGACGAGCCTTTCACGCGCAGATCCTTGACGAGTACCACCGAGTCACCATCAGAGAGCACGGTTCCGTTTGCATCCCGGACGACGCTCCCTTCCAGTTCGTCTACGGCGTCGACGCCCCCGGCCTCTGACCATTCGTGGCCGCAGTCCGCGCACACAGACAGCGCTCCGTCCGGGTACGTGTTCTCCATCGAGCATTGCGGGCATGCGGGGGTGGCGTTCATTGCGGCTTCCATTGGAACAGGTTCGGGCCAGTCGGGAAAAATAGGGTGCGTCTCGCGGGCATCGATCATTTGACGGCACACACGGCATTATAATGTAAAACACATTGCATTGCCTCTGTATTATAATTGCGTTCGCCGCCCTTCAGCGAACTTGCGGGCGGATTCGCTGAGGATGTCGTCATGTTCGATCTGGATGGAGTACTGCTGTTACCTGACCGGCGCCTGGTGCGCTTGCGGGAGATTGCAGGAAGTCGCGGTCTGGTCGCGGTGGGAGTGGGGCGCGGCGGCGAACGCGGGTTCCAGATGGTCCACCGGTTCCACGACGTCGGCGAGCAGCTCGCGGCGGCCGGGCTCCACCTGGCCTTCGTTTATCCACGTCAATCGGCCCGGCACGTGCTGGATGGGATCTCGGTTGCCAGTGCGCGCTTCCGGCGTTATCCATTGCTGCTGCTTGACGTGGACGGTCATTGTTTCGTGCAGGGCGTATGGCCCCGATCGCTTGAAGCGGTGCACCTGAACCTCGAAATGAAGCGGCTTGCCAGCGTCAGTATCGACCTTCAGGTCACGACGTGGGAAAGCGAACTACGGGCATTTCTCACTGACTGCCGGATCGATTCCCGCACTGAATCCAGTGGCCTGTTCTGAGGTTCTGAAAAAGAACATGGCAACCGTTGTGGATTTCGAAGCGGGTTCTGGGTGGAACCGGAATGGGCCACGAGCTACCCGGGACGCGGTTGTCAATGTGGCACGCCGCTTCGAGAGCGACATCCTGCTGACCGGGAGCGGGCGCCGTGCTAACGCGAAGGACGGCATGGCAATTGACGCGTTACGGGTGCGCAGCGGGACTGCCGTGCAAGTGCGGGTCGCGGCCCCGGATGAAGACGCGGCACTTCAAGCTGTTGATTCTTTGGAGAAACGATGAACGACAACGATAAGCTAAACGAGCGAACCATATCCGCGTCCTCAATCTGGGCGCTGGAACGCCTCGCCGAAGTTCGCTACGGGAGAGACGCGCCGGCGCTCGGCTGGTCGGTTACCCGGGAGCTGATCGGTGCTGGTTTTGTGAGCTACCCGTCGGGCGCGCGCTCCAGCATTACGATTACGGCTGCCGGGCGGGCGTTTCTGAAAGACCGGAAATAGGTCGTGGCAATTTCACTGGACAGAACATCCCGCTGAGGCGGCCGAGCCGAAGTAGATTATGGGATGAAGATCAGGCGAATCCATGAGCGGTGCACACGGGAATACGCGGAGGGTCCGAATGACCCGGATGCCAGACGACTGCATGATTTCGCTTCCGAAATAGACGATTACCGTCCCGTACATCACCCGATAACGGCCAATGAAGGGCAAGCCCTCCACTTCGACGTTAAGCTCGGTGAACGTCTCGTAGCTCGCATTCATCGTCTTGGTCTCAGAGCATGTTTGAAAATGAATCCTGGATGTGGTTTAAATGCAGGAGGTGGAAAAAAGAACATCAGGATTGCCAGGCAAATCCGGCAAAGAAGGCGAAGCGTTACCCCGCCGACATGACCGATGGAGAATGGGCCGCGATCAAGGGTTTCCGCCTGCGGCAGACATGGGGAACCTTTAGTTCCGGTCTGCCAAATGTCAATCGGCGCAGTTTCAGACGAAAAATGAGGAGGATTTAGTTCCTCGGACGCTGGCGCTGTGCCCAGTGACTCGCGTCACACCTCTGTTGCGCCGCACAATACGACGACTTGCCTCTGTGAAATTGTCATGGTAATTTTTCATGAAATTAACCGTGAATATTTTCACAGACGTCGCCATGTTCGTCGAATCGAGGCAACACGTAGAAAGTTATTACGCGCGCACCTTGCCGGGCGCGCTGCCCGAGCGCGCGCCGCTTGCGGCCGATTGCAACGTCGATGTCGTCATTGTCGGCGGCGGCTTCAGCGGCCTGCATTCGGCGCTGCGGCTCGCGCTCGCGGGCAAGCGCGTCGCGTTGCTGGAGGCAAGCCGGGTGGCCTGGGCAGCCTCCGGGCGCAACGGCGGCCAGGCGCTGCTCGGCTGGTCGTGCGACATGGGCCCGCTCGAACGTTCGCTGGGCGTCGAACGCACGCGGCAACTGTGGGAGAGCATGTGCTGGGCCGCCGCCGAAGTGCGCGAACTGCCGGCGCGGCACGGTTTTGAAGTCGATTACCGGCCGGGCAGCCTGTGGACGGCCGTGAAGTCCAGCCGCGTTGCCATGCTCCAGGAGGCGCGCGACGAAGCCGTTCACAAGTGGGGTTACGACAAGCTGCGCTTCATTCCCGAAGCGGAGATGCCCGAATGGGTGGGTAGCCCGCGCTATCGCGCAGCGCTCTACGATCCCGAGGCCGGGCACCTGAATCCGCTGAAGCTGGCGCTCGGTCTCGCGGATGCCATCGAGCGCGCCGGCGGCCGGATCTTCGAACAGAGCCGCGTGCTCGCGTGGCGCGAGACCGACTCCGGTTTCGTCGTGAACACGAGCGACGGCACGGTGCGGGCCGACACCCTCGTGCTCGCGTGCAACGCCTATATCGACCAGCTCGACCGCGATCTCGCGCGGCGCGTGCTGCCCGTCGGCACCTATCAGGTCGCGACACGTCCGCTCGACCCTGCGCTCGCGAAGTCGCTCCTGCCGCGCAATAGTTGCGTGATCGACAACCAGTTCGTGCCCGACTATTTCCGCTTGAGCCCGGATCATCGCCTCCTGTTCGGCGGCGCCTGCACGTATCTCGGCGGCATTCCGAAGGACATCGGCGCCTCCATACGCCCGAGCCTCGAGCGCGCTTTTCCGCAATTGCGCGGCGTCGAACTGGAGTATGCCTGGGGCGGCCACATCGACATCAGCATCCGGCGCACGCCGGACGTGGGCCGCAAGGGGCAGCGCTACTGGCTGCAAGGTTTTTCCGGCCACGGCGTGCTGCCGACGCTGGCGGCGGCGCGCGCCGTCACCGACGCGATTCTCGGCGACGACTGCCTGCTCGCGCTTTACCAGGGCATTCATAATCCGCCCTTTCCGGGCGGCGAAGGGTTCGCCGCGCCGATCGAGGCGCTCGGCAAGCTGTGGTATCGGCTTCGCGACGTCGTGTGACGGGGCATCGAAATGGACAAAGACGAAGAGATAGAAGGCCTGGCGATCCTGATTCGCGATCTGCGCAAGCACAAGAAGGTGACGCTTGCCGAACTCGCGAAGCGCATTGGGCGGTCGGTGGGTTTTCTTTCGCAGGTGGAGCGCGGGCTCTCGCGCCCCACGGTCACGGACCTCACCGCCATCGGCGAGGCGCTGCAGACGCCCACCACCTATTTCTACAGCGTGAGCAAGCCGCGCGCGCTGCCGTGGGTCACGCGTCCGGGCGAGCGGCGCGTTCTCTATTACGCGGGCGGCATTACCGACGTGCTGGTGTCGCCTGGCATGTCGTCGCGCTTTTCGATGCTGGAGAGTCTGCTGGAACCGGGCGCCACGAACGGCGACCGTCCGGTGGACGACAGCGACGAACAGGGCGGTTTCGTGCTGGAAGGCGAGCTGACGATCTGGCTGGACGGCGAGGACGAGCCCGTTACGCTGCGGCCCAACGACAGCTTCCAGCTACCCGCGCGGCGTCGCTTCAGCTATGCGAATCTCGGCGACAAGCCCGCGCGCGTGCTTTGGGTATTTACCTGATGCCGTAGAGGTCGCGCGCTGCGCGTTGCGAGGTGCGGTGCGGAACCCGAGAGGATCGCCCAGTCGATCAGTAGTCCATAACTAAAAATATCAACCGTAGTCTGTTGCGCAACCGAGGACTTTACCGTGACATCTTCCGCAGTCGATCTCGTCAGCGAAGTGCGTGCGTTTCGCGAGGCGCATCCCGATGTAGGCTATGTCGATCTGATTTGCCTCGATATTCCGGGGCATTTCTACGGCAAACGCTATCCCATCGCGATGCTCGAAAAGGTCGCGGCCGGCTCGCTCCTGAAGCTGCCGCAGAACTGTGTGCTGCTCGGCACCCAGGGGGGCGTTTACCCGATCGGCCGCTACTGCTTTCACGACGGCGACCCCGACGCCACGCGCCGACTCGTGCCGGGCACGCTCAAGCGGGTGCGCTGGGAAAAGGCGCCGCTGGGCCAGATGCTGATTACCTCGGACGGCACGCCCACGCCCATCGGCTTCGAGCCGCGCGAGGTGCTCGCGCGGGTGCTGGAGCGCTTCGCCAGGCGCGGCATGCGTCCCGTGGTGGCCTTCGAACTGGAGTTTTATCTGTTCGACGCGAAGCTCAAGAACGGCTTGCCGGCGCATGCACGCGATCCGTTCTGCGACGACGAAGACGATCAGGCAAACATGCATATCGAGCGCCTCTCGCGTTTCTCGAGCGTGCTGCACGACATGGTCGAAACCGCGCGCGAGCAGGGCGTGGATGCCACGGTGATCACTGCGGAGCTCGGGCCGGGCCAGTTCGAGATCAACTTCGGCCATTGCGACGACGGCCTGCGTGCCGCCGACTGGTCGGCACTGTTCTGCCGCAGCACGCGCGGTGTGGCCATGAGCCACGGCTATCGGGCGAGCTTCATGTCGAAGCCCTGGCTCGACGCCCCGGGCAGCGGCATGCACGTTCACGTGAGCCTGTACGACAAGGCCGGACACAACGTGCTGGCGGCAAACGGCAAGCGGGCGTTGCGTCACGCGGTGGCGGGGTGTCTTGCGCTGCTGCCGCATTGCATGCCGATTTTCGCGCCCAATCACAACGCGTTTCGCCGCTACGGCGCCATGGTGAACGCCGCGAGCCGGGCAAGCTGGGGTTTCGAAGATCGCGATGCGTGCATCCGCATTCCCGAATCGGACGACGCGAACCTGCGTATCGAGCATCGTCTGGCGGGTGCCGACGCCAATCCTTATCTCGTGCTTGCCGCGATCCTGACCGGCATCGAGCACGGTCTGGACGCGGGCCGCGAACCGATCGCGCCGCTCAACGAAGATCGCTCGAGCGGTATCGCCTTTCCGGGCGACATGCTCGGGGCCGTGGCCGCCATGCGCGAGCATCCGGCGGTACGCGAGGGCCTGGGCGAAGATTTCGTGATGGTGTATTGCGAAAACAAGCGTCAGGACCATCTGGACTTCATGAACGAGATCGGCAGCCGGGAATATCGCTGGTTCCTGTAAGTTGCGGCAGTGCGCAATGTCAGCTTTTCATGCCTGAATGAGCGCATAAATCGTTCCTGGCCAGTGAGTTAGCGCAACCGGACATTTCGCCGACACGCTGACACGATCTTGTGTTATTCCTCTGTGGCACGCCGAAATGCGTTGTAAGGCGCGCGCAAAAGCCGTGCCGGGCGGGCGAAAGACGCGTATCGATATGCAACCCGATTTGCCTGTTTCGCCCGCGTGAGGTAGGGTATGCAGGTTTTCTCAACTCAACACAGGTAGCAGATGAACAAACAGGAACTCATTGACGCAGTCGCCGCAAGCACGGGCGAGACCAAGGCAGCCACCGGCGCCGCTATCGACGCGATTCTCGAAGTCGTGACGCGCACGGTCACTGCGGGCGATTCCGTGCAGCTCGTCGGCTTCGGTTCGTTCTCGACCGGCCAGCGTGCCGCGCGCGTGGGCCGTAACCCGGCTACGGGTGCGGAAATCCAGATCGCTGCGGCCAAGACGGTGAAGTTCACGGCTGGCAAGGCTTTCAAGGACGCTGTCAACGCCTGATGCCGTTTGCTCCGGCGCGCCTGCCATCAGGCGTGCCGCTGGTAGCCGCGCGCTTCGCGCGCGGTGCCGGTGCCGCCGGCGGATCGTCGAGCATGGCCGAACACGAGCGGCCCGTCGTAGTCGGGCGCGGTGTCCCGGCGTATTGACGCGTCAACCGCATTATATCGGCGTCCGAATCAATCGAAGACGTCTGGCGCGGTCTCTCCGTTCCGCCGTTTTCCCTCCGCAGCCCTGCGAGATTCACATATCGTCCGCCTGCGTGGCGGCGCCATGCGCTCCATTTTGAACGGCAGGCTTGAGTTCGTTGCGGCGCCGTTTGGCGTCATACAT
The DNA here is from genome assembly GCF_000685035.1 of Paraburkholderia ferrariae NBRC 106233. Taxonomy (GTDB): domain Bacteria; phylum Pseudomonadota; class Gammaproteobacteria; order Burkholderiales; family Burkholderiaceae; genus Paraburkholderia; species Paraburkholderia ferrariae. The sequence continues at coordinate 117,338 of NZ_BAYB01000009.1, read as the reverse complement.
CGCAACATCCGCCTCGCGCAGCATCGCCTCGACGCTTTCGCCTTCCTCGCAGGTCGCGCAGCCCAGCGAAAAGCTGAGCGCCGGACCGCCATAGAACTGGTTGTTCAGATCCACGAGCTTGCCGATGCTTTCGGCCACCACTTCCACGTCGCGTTCGTCTGCGCCCGGCATCAGCACCGCGAACTCGTCGCCGCCTATGCGCGCGGCCTGATACGGTTTCTGGATCGCCTTGGCAAGCGCCTCGCCCGCGCGGCGCAGCAGCGCGTCGCCGGCCGCATGCCCCAACTGGTCGTTGACCATCTTCAGGTTGTCCATGTCGAGCACGATGGCGCTCACCGGGAACGGGCCCTTGCGCTGAAGACGGTTCAGTTCGTCCACATAGAACGAGCGATTCTTCAGCTTCGTCAGCACGTCGTGCTTGCCGAGGAATTCGAGGTAGGCCTCCGCTTTTTTGCGCGCCGTGATGTCGGTGAGCGCGAGCAGCACGAGATCCCATTGCTCCTCGTGGCCCGGAAACACCGAAAACTGCAGATGCACGTTCACTTCGCTGCCGTCGAGCGCGTAGTTGACCACCTCGCGCTGGTGGAAGAGGCGCCCCTCCCACAGATCGAGCAACTGCTCGCGAAAATGCGGGCGCATTTCGTCGCGGAACACGTCGGGCAGGCGGGCGAGCAGCGTGGCCTTGTCCGGCGCGCGGAACATGCCGAGCGTGTAGTGGTTGATATCCAGCACCTGGATTTCGCTCATGCAGCGTTCGACGAATTCGGGGTGCACGTCGGTGAACGTGCGGAAATCGACGATGCCCTGCATGCGCACGTCTTCCAGCAACTGGCGGATGGCCGAAAAATTCTCGACCCAGAGCGAAACTGGTGCGTGCTCGAAAATGCCGAGCGCGTACTGCTGGTTCGCCGTCGCGCGATGGCGTGCTTCCTCCAGCGCGGAGACGTCTTCGATGGCGACCAGCACGCGGCTCCAGTCGTGCTCGTGGCCCGGCAGGATCACGCCGCGCAGCAGGATGTCCATGCGCCGGCCATCGAGCGCATAGTTCACGCTCTGGCTCTGGAACGTGGCGTGGCCGGCCCACATCTGTTCGAGTTCGCCCACGTGGGCCTGGAACATGTCGTCGCGCAGCACCGAGCCCAGATGCCGGGCGAGCTCTTCGTAGTCGCGCGCGCCGTACATCTGCAGCGTGTGGCGGTTGACCTTGAGCACGCGGATGCAGGCCGAACATTCGGCTACGCGGTGCGGTTCTTCTTCCAGGTAGCGGCGGATATCCGTGACGCCGGCGGCGCGCCAGCGCTCGAACAGCGCGTGCAACTGGCTATAGTCCTCGAGCCATAGAGACGTTGGCGTCACATCGAAAAAAGCGAGCAGATCGACGCCCATCGTGGCGAAGCTGGCGGCGGTGGCCTGAGTGCCTTGTTGCATGTCGGTTGGATGTAAGGGGCGGTGGGCGGCGCCGGACGCGCCGCACGGATATGCGCATCCTGGCACACCTTGAGCTTTCCGTGAGAGCGAAAAGAAAGCTTCGGCGCCGCCGTTGCGGCAGACAACGATTCAAAATGGATAACGGCAGGCGAGCGGCAAGACTTGAGGGTGGGCGCCGCCCCTCCGCGGAATACGCGGAAAAGGCGGCGAGTCGCTGCGCCGCCGGGTGAGGCTCACGACAGCGCAGCGCCGGCGCAGGCAGTGGAGGGAATCCGCAACGAAACGGCTCAGAGCACTTCAAAAACACTGTAGACCGGGCCATCCGGGAAGCGGTGGCCGGTTCCCACGGCGATCACGCGATTGAGCCACTCGTATTTGCCCGAGGGCGCCTCGAACACCGGGTTGATGCGGAAGTAGTAGCGCGCGGGATCGACCGGTTCGCCGTTGTCGAGGCGCCGCAGCACATCGGCCTCGCCGTAGCGGATGCCTTGATACGACATGAGGATGTTCGTGCCGTCGTCGGTGCGCAGGAGAAGCCGGACGTCGAGCCGCGTGCTGCCGTCGCTACGCACGGTTTGCCAGTCGTTGCTGCCGTCGAGCACGACACCGGCCAGGCGTTCGCCCGCGAACGTGCCGGACGGGACGATTCCGACGCGCCGGAACGCGCCTGGCGTCTGGCCGACGATCTCGATCGGCTTGACGTCGAGGTGCAGGACGAAGAGGGGGCGAACCTGCACGCTTTTGAGCGCGGCGGGAAGTGCGTCGAATTGTGGGGCGGACATGGCGATGACCTTTTCGAAAGGGCGCGGCAAGCGACGCCGCGCGATCGATTGCAGGGGCCGCTACTGCAGCGGCGAAAAGTCGGTGGGACGCATGAGGCGCGACTCCATCGCGACGAGAATGTCGAGCGCTTTCACCTTGGCGCCGAAAACCTGCCAGCGGCTGTCGGCTGCCATGCGGTCGCGGCGCGCGAGGCGGTCGTCGAGGCTCTCGTAGGCCCAGATATGCACGATCTGGCTCAGATCGCCTATCTCGGTCGTGAAGAAGCCCACCAGCTTGCCCAGCAGTTCCTGTTGCAGCGGCAGGCCCTCCTCGCGGTAGAGCGCGAGCCAGTCCGCCGCGCGCAGCGGCTTGAACGTATAGGTGCGAATCTCGTAGATCATGATCGGCTCCGGCAGGGCTCGGCAGTCACGCCGCGGTGCGGCCGCCGTTCACGCGCAGGACCTCCCCCGTCATGAAGCTGGCGGCATGCGAGCCGACGAAGCGGATCGCATCCGCGATTTCCTCGGGGGTGCCCGCGCGCTTGAGCGGCACGTTCGCGAGCAGGGCTGCCTTGCGCTCGGGGTTCAGCGTGAAGCGGTCGAGCATGGCGGTCTCCACGGGGCCCGGCGCCACGGCGTTCACGCGCACGCCGAACGGCGCCGCTTCGAGCGCGGCCGACTTCGTGAGGCCCTCCACAGCGTGCTTGCTGGCCACGTACAACGAGACATTCGGGGCGCCGCGCGAGCCCATCGTCGAGGACACGTTGACGACGCTGCCGCTGCCCTGCGCCGTCATGGCGCGCAGTTCGTGCTTCATGGCGAGCAGCGTGCCCAGCACGTTGGCGTCGAACACGGCGGCGTAGCGCTCGGGCGTCTGCTCCGTGACCGGGCCCGATTCACCCTCGGCGCCAGCGGCATTGACGGCGATGTCGAGGCGGCCGAAGCGCTCGACCGTGCGTTCGACGAGCGCGCGCACGTCGTCTTCCTTGCTGACGTCGGCGCGAATGTATTCGGCTTGCGCGCCCAGCGCGCGCATTTCCTCGGCCAGCGCGCGGCCGGCTTCGTCGCGGCGGCCCGAGACGACGACGCTGGCCTTGTCGCGGGCATAGGCGAGGGCGGTGGCGCGGCCGATGCCGGTAAGGGCGCCGGTAATCAAAACAACGGGTGCGGTGCTCATGGTTCTGCTCCAGTAAGGTTGAATTCGTTCAGCAAACGTTCGGGGCAATCAGGTGTTAAGGACTTCGATCGAATCGACGCGATCGGGATAGAACGCGAGGTGGTCCTTGATTTCGGCCACCGCGGCGTGCGGGGCTTCATAGGTCCATACCGCGTTCACGGCGCGCTCGCCGGCAGGCACGATCGAGTAGTACGCGCAGTCGCCCTTGTAGGGGCAGTACGTTGCGTGGTCGGTGCGTGCGAGCAGCGTCATGTCCCCGTCTTCACGCGGCACGTAGATCACGGCGGGGTAGCTCGCTTCGCGCAGCGTCAGCGCGCGGTGCGTATCGGCGATCACGCGGCCGCCCGCCTTGACCACCACGCGCGAGCCGGTGGGCTCGATGGTGATGGGGTGGTCGGGGCCGGGGATCTTTACGGTCTTTGCGCTCGGGGTGGTCATGGCAGTGCTCCTTGTCGAAAGGGTTGGGAGTGACTCATTCATTGCTCGTGCATGACTCGGCTACGACTTGCGCCTGCAGTTCTTCGTCGTACGTCTTGAAGTCGATGTAATCGCTTTCGTTGCCGCCCCAGAACGCATCGCGCCGGTACGGCGTGAGCGGGTGCCCGTGGCGGAAGCGCTCCGGCAGGTCGGGGTTCGACGAGAACCAGCGGCCGAATGCCACCAGGTCCGCGTCGCCGCGTTGCAGGATGCTCTCGGCGCCTTCGCGCGTGAAGCCGCCTGCGGCGATGATTGGGCCGAAGAAGTGCTGGCGCAGGAACGACGAGGCCACCGGCTCGGCGCCTTCCTCCAGCGTTTCGGTGCCCATCACCCGCGGCTCGATCACATGCAGATAAGCTAGCCCATAAGTGTTCAGACGGTCTGCAAAGTAGCCAAACGTCGCTTGCGGATTGCTGTCGGAGATGGCGCCCCAGCGGCCGCTCGGCGAAACGCGTACGCCCACCCGGTCCGCGCCCCACACCGAGGCGAAGGCATCGACCACTTCCAGCGAGAAGCGCGCGCGCTTTGCGACCGTGCCGCCGTAGGCGTCGGTGCGCGTGTTGGTGCCGTCCTGGAGAAAGGTATCGGCAAGGTAGCCGTTGGCGTTGTGCAGTTCGACGCCGTCGAAACCGGCCTCCTTCGCGCGCTCGGCGGCGCGGCGGAACGACTCGACGATCGCGGGAATCTCGTGCAGTTCCAGCGCGCGGTGGGGCGAGTTCGGCACCCAGCCGTCTTGCGTGAGCACGGTGGTTTCATAGGGCACCACGGAGGGCGCGACCGGCGCGTTGCCCCAGCTCAGGTCCACGTGCGACTGGCGGCCGTCGTGGGCGATCTGCATGAAGATGCGGCCACCGCTGGCGTGCACGGCATCGGTAATCTGCTTCCAGGCTTCGACGTGCGCATCGGTATAGATGCCCGGCGCGCCGATGTAGCCGCGGCTGTCGTAGGACGGGTGGGCGCTTTCCGTGATGAGCAGACCGCCCGCCGAAGCGCGCTGGCGGTAGTACGCCACCATCATCGCACTCGGACTGTCGTCGGCTTCGGAGCGCAGGCGCGTCATCGGTGCGAGCACCACGCGGTGGGAGAGGGAGAGCGGGCCGACGTTGACCGGCGAAAGCAGCTTGAGTTCGTTGGCATTCATTCTGGATTCCTTATTGTTTGCTTGAGATTCTGGTTTCGGATCCGGCAGGTATGGCCTTAGAGCTTCGAGCCGCCGTCCACGCGCAGCGTGTCGCCGGTGATCCAGCGGGCGTCGTCGGAGGCCAGGAAGGCGACGGCATCGGCAATGTCCTGCGCGTTCGCCACGCGCTTGAGCGCCTGCAGGCCGAGGGTGAAGTCGCGGCCTTCGTCGGTGCGCGCAAAGGCGGACATATCGGTAGCCACCACGCCCGGCGCGACAGCGTTCACGCGAATGCCGCGTTCGCCCAGCGCGGCGGCGAAGTGGAGCACGAGCGTATCGATGGCGCCCTTGGTCGCGGCGTACGCGCTCAGTTGCCCCACCGACGCATGCGCGGCCAGCGACGAGAGCAGCACGACACTGCTGCCCGCGACCAGCACCGGCAGCAACTGCTGTACGAGGAAATACGGTGCGCGCACGTTGACGGCGAAGAGTTCGTCGAAGTCGGCAACCGTGGTGTCCTGAATGCTCAGTTCCTTCGCGATGCCGGCGTTGGCCACCACCACGTCGAGCCGTTCGCCCACGATCTCCCGCGCGCGGGCCGCGAGGATAGCGGGGCCGTCGGCGGCGCTCATGTCGGCCTGCACCTTGTCGGCGCGGCCGCCGGCTGCGCGGATGGCTTCGACAACTTCATCGGCGGCCGCTGCGCCGCTGTTGTAGTGAACCAGCACGTATGCGCCGGCCTGGGCGAGCGCGAGTGCGCTTGCCCGCCCGATGCCGCGCGAGGCGCCGGTAACGAGGGCCGTCTTTCCGTTGAGCTTCGACATGATCTTTCTCCTGAGAGGTTGGGTTCGGCGTAAGGGGCCGGTGAATGTCTGCTGCTGGAAACTAATTTAGTGGCCGCGAGGGCGAAGGAAAAAGACTTTGTAAGTGGGTGGGCATGCTTGCAAGGCATGACCGCGGCGGCACTGCCTGCCCCTGTACTACCCCTGTGAGCGAGACGCGCCAGGGCCGCCATCCCCGGTGGGCATGGCGACCCTGGCTGGGCGCGCGGGGCGCGGGTCGGGCTCAGGCGGCCACAGCGCTCACAGCCGGATAGTCGGTGTAGCCGCGGTGATCGCCGCCATAGAACGTGCTGCGGTCATACGCGTTGAGCGGCAGGCCATGGCGGATGCGATGCGGCAGGTCGGGGTTGGCGATGAAATGGCGCCCGAATGCCACGAGGTCCGCTTCGCCCGCCGCGACGATAGCCGCGGCAGATTCGGGCGAGAAGCCACCGGCGGCGATGATCGGGCCGTGGAAGTGCGCCCGCAGATCGCGGGCGGCAACGGCGTGGGCCCCTTCCGTCACCTCCTGGCTGCCTGCCACGCGCGGTTCGATCACGTGCAGCCAGGCGAGGCCGAATGCGTCCAGCTCGCGCGCCGCATGGGCGAAGGTGCGGGCCGGGTCGCTGTCCGACATGCCGCCGAACGTGCCGCCTGGCGCGAGGCGCACGCCCACGCGGTCGGTGCCGAAAACGGATACGGCGGCGGCCGTCACTTCCGCCAGGAAGCGCACGCGGTTCTCCACCGGGCCGCCGTAGGCATCGGTGCGATGGTTCGAGCCGTCCTGGAGAAACTGGTCCACGAGGTAGCCGTTGGCGCCGTGGATCTCAACGCCGTCGAAGCCCGCTGCTTTCGCCCGTACCGCGCCCTCGCGGAATTCCTCGATAGCGGTGGCGATGTCTTCGAGCGTCATCTCGCGCGGAGGCGTGGCGGGTTGCCAGCCGTCTTTCGTGTGGGCCATGCCTTCGAACGGGATCGCAGAAGGCGCAAGCGGTGCGGCACCGCCGGGCTGCAGGTCGCGATGCGACTGGCGGCCCGCATGGAAAAGCTGCAGGACGATGCGCGCGCCCTTTGCGTGGACGGCATCGACGACGCGCTTCCAGCCTGCGATCTGTTCGTCGGCATAGATGCCGGGTGCGCCCTGGTAGCCGTTGCCGCGTACCGAAACGGGCGTCGCTTCGGCGATGAGCAGGCCGCCTTCGCTGGCACGCTGGGCGTAGTACTCGACCATCAGGTCGCCGGGGATGTCGCCCGTTTCCGAGCGCATGCGGGTGAGCGGTGCGAGCGCGACGCGGTGCGAAAGGGCATAGGCGCCGATCTTGACAGGGGTGAAGAGGGTGGTCATTGCAATGCTCCGGAATGTAATTCGCAATGCGAAATAAATGGGAAGGTTTTTACCGTAAAGAAAGCGTGAAATCGGGAATCAGAGACGCGAACCGCCGTCGATGCGCAGCGTGTCGCCGGTCACCCAGCGGGCCGCGTCGGAGGCGAGGAACGCAACCGCTTCGGCAATGTCGTCCGGCTGGGCGATGCGCTTGAAGGCCTGCATGCCGAGTGCCGTTTCGCGGCCCGCTTCGGTCTTCGTGAAGCTCGACATATCGGTGGCCACCACGCCCGGGGCCACGGCGTTCACGCGGATGCCGCGCGGGCCGAGCGCCGCGGCGAAGTGCTTGACGAGCGTGTCCACGGCGCCCTTGCTGGCGGCATACGCCGAAATCGCGCCGACGGCCGTGCGCACGGCCAGCGAGGAAAGCAGGACGATGCTGCTGCCCTTGCACATGGTGGGCAGGAGTTGTTGCACGAGGAAGTACGGCGCCCGCACGTTCACGGCGAAAAGCTGGTTGAAGTCCTCGACGCTCGTTGCCTCGATCGGCGCCGACTTCGAAACGCCCGCGTTGGCCACGAGGATGTCCAGCCGGTCGCCGACGATCGCCCGCACGCGCTTTGCCAACTGATGCGGGCCGTCGGCGTCGCGCAGGTTGGCGGCTACTTTCTGGGCCTTGCCGCCGGCGGCGCGAATTTCGGCAACGACTGCGTCGGCGGCCTCTTCGGCATTGCCGTAGTGCACGAGCACCTGGGCGCCGGCACGGGCGAGCGAGAGCGCGATGGCGCGGCCGATGCCGCGCGAGGCGCCCGTGACGAGCGCGGTCTTGCCGGTGAGCTGGGACATGACGAATCTCCTGATGAATCGGTGGGAGGGGCCGGGCATGCCTGCGCGCCATCGCTGCGCGGTATGACCGGGTGCGCTCGCACGGAACAGCGGTTCTGCCTGTCGTGCCGTGCGTGCTGCCATGTGCCGTACTCTAGTTGCCGCTTGCGCGGACGAAAAAGACTTTGTAGGCTTGCCGGCATACCTGCGAGGCATGGGACACAAGGAGGGCGCGATGGAGTTGCGGCATCTGCGGTATTTCGTGGCGGTGGCGGAAACGGGCAGCCTGACCGTCGCGGCGGAGCAGCGGCTCTATACGTCGCAGCCTTCCTTGAGCCGCCAGATTCGCGACCTGGAGGATCAAGTGGGCGTGGAGCTGTTCAGCCGCAGCGCGCGCGGTGTCGAACTGACTGCCGCCGGCAAGGCCTTTCTCGACCATGCCCGGCTCGCGCTCGCGCAGGTCGATGCGGCCGCCGAGGCGGCGCGCCGCGCGGCGCTGCCCGAACGCAAGGTGTTCGCGCTCGGCTTCCTCACCGGGCAGGAAATGACGTGGCTTCCGCGTGCGATGCAGGTTCTGCGCGACGAACTGCCGAACATCGACGTGACGGTGTCGAGCTACTACTCGCCCGACCTGGCCGATGCGCTCGCCCGCGGCAAGCTCGACCTGGGTTTCCTGCGCGCCGAACCGGGCTACGACCTCGAATACCGGGTGGTGTACCGCGAGAAACTCGTCGTCCTGATGCCGAGCGACCACCGGCTCACTGCGCGGGCCGCCATCGGCCCCGGGGACTTTGCCGGCGAGCCGTTCGTCATGGCGTCGAACAAGGCGCGCGTGCTGCACGACGTGATCGCCGCCTACCTGGAGGCCAACAACGTGGCGGTTACCCCCGAACATGGCGTGGACAATCTCGCCATGGCCATGTCGCTCGTCGCTTCCACGCGCGGGCTGGCACTTATGCCGGAGTATGCAAACAACCTGCTGCCGTGGTCGGTCGTCAGCCGCCCGCTGGAAGGCGAGGCACCCACCATCGACCTCGTGGTCGGATACAACCGCGCGAATACCTCGCCTACGTTGCAGCTCTTTCTGTCGCGGCTCGATGAAGTAGCGCAGCCTTCCGCTTGAGCGGCAGGTGTCCCGGTTCCCCGGTTTTTAGCGTGCCACGCTGATCGGCGGCGAATACGAGCTCACCGCCGTGTCGCCGCGCGCGCCAGCCTGCGACGTGCCGTTGGCCACGCCGCCGAAGCCTCCTTGCTGGGCTTGCGCTGCGTGTTGTGCCGCGACCTTGCGCTCGGCGGCCTGGATGTCGTCGGGATAGTAGGGGTCGAAGCCGAGCGAAGGCCGGTAGCCGGCCTGTTCGAGTTCGACGAGTTGCGCGCGCACCTGGGCGCGCGTGAGCGGCTGGTTTTCCTGCGCGGTGGCGGCAAGCGGTGCGGCCAAAGTAACGGCAGCGGCCGTGGCAAGAGCAAGCTTGATGATCGATTTCATGATGGACTCACGTATTTCGGTAGAAGGGCGAACGATTTCGTTCGCAGCGTGAGCCAAGTCTAGAAAGCGGCGCGCGCTCGATAAAGAGGCGCGCTTCGACATCAGTATTCGGATGAAACTGACAATCGACGCGCGATTGCCACGAATTGATCGGTCAATTGAGCAGATCAATCGCGGCGATTGGTCATGCCCCCGTCGAGCTTACTGCTGTCGCGCGCCCTGCCAGGCCGGCAGCGTGGCGCCGTGATAAACGGTGAGGATTTCCGCGGCTACGTTGGGTTGCTGATAGCTTTGCACCAGCGCTTTCACCCACGGGGCTGTTTCGTCCTTCGCGTTGACCGCGATGAAGTTGCGGTACGGATTGCTGCCCACGGCCTCTTGCGCGATGCGCTGATCCGGAATGCGGATGCCGGCCTTGATGGCCCAGTCGGTGTTGACCACGGCGGCGTCGAGGTCGCCGATCGCACGGCCGACAATGCCCGCGTCGAGTTCCTTGATCTTGATGTCCTTGGGATTCTTCGCGATGTCGCGCGCGGTGGGCAGCAGCCCCACGTCGCTGCGCAAGGTGATGAGACCCTGTGCCTGCAGCAGCAGAAGCGCGCGGCCTTCGTTGCTAGGATCGTTCGGCACGCCGATGATCGCCCCGTGCGGCAGGTCGGCCACCGACTTCACCTTGACCGAATAAAGCCCGATAGGCTGGACATAGGTGTAGCCCACCGGCACGATCGCATAGTTGCGCGCCTTGATCTGTGCATCGAGATAGGGCTTGTGCTGGAACGAGTTGGCGTCCAGATCGTGTTCGGAGAGCGCTTCGTTGGGCTGCGTGTAGTCGGAGAACGTCGTCACTTTCACGGTGAGGCCGTGCTTCGCGGCATTCGCGGCCACCACGCGCCACACGTCCTCGTCTTCGCCCGACATGATGCCCACACGTACTGTCTGCTCCGCGGCAACCGCCCGCTGCGCGCTGCCGAACCCTGCGGCAAGGACCCCCGAAGCCAGCAGCGTTGCAAGCCATTTTCTTTTGTTCTGGTTCATTCGATACACCATTCCACGGGTTGAAGATGTGCCGATGCTAGGGAATGGCCCGCTGTCGCGACAACCAATTTCGGGCGCTATGGTTATGCGCGGCACGGTGATATGCACTGCTTTTGTGAACGACAGAGCGCGAACGGCGCTGGGTGAAATGCTTATTCCAACGGGTGAAAAGGCCGGAACCTGTGCATAGGCACACAATGCGTTGGGATTCTGCGCCGATCGAAGAACCGGCGTATGGTAGGGGCTCCGTTTTTCCACTGCCCGAACCATGACCCGCACCCGTCAATTGCATCTTGGCGCGTTCATGCGCCCCGTCAGCCTGCACACCGGCGCTTGGCGCTTTCCCGGCGCGTGGCCCGACGCAAACTTCAATTTCGCGCACATCAAGCGTCTTGCGCAGACGCTCGAAGCGGCCCGCTTCGACGCCTTCTTCATGGCCGACCATCTGGCGGTGCTGAACATGCCGGTGCAGGCGCTGCGCCGCAGCCATACGGCCACGTCGTTCGAGCCCTTCACGCTGCTCTCGGCGCTCGCCGCGGTGACGGAGAAGATCGGCCTCGTCGCCACCGCCTCGACCACCTTCGACGCGCCGTACCACGTGGCACGCCGCTTCGCGTCGCTCGACCACCTGAGCGGCGGGCGCGCCGGCTGGAATCTCGTGACGACTTCGAACCCGGATGCGGCCTTGAATTTCGGCCTCGAAGAGCATATGGAGCACGACGACCGCTACCGGCGCGCTCGCGAATTCTTCGACGTGGTAACGGGCCTTTGGGATAGCTGGGACGACGACGCATTCGTTCGCGACGTGGAGAGCGGCGACTATTTCGATCCGGCGAAGCTGCACGTGCTGGCGCATCGCGGCGAGCATCTCTCGGTGCGCGGGCCGCTGAACATCGCACGGCCGCCGCAGGGCTGGCCGGTGGTCGTGCAGGCCGGGTCGTCGGAGGCCGGGCGGCAACTGGCGGCGCAAACCGCCGAGGCCGTGTTCACGGCGCAGCCTAACCTCGAGGCGGGCAAGCGCTTCTACGCAGACGTGAAAGCGCAGCTCGAGCCGCTCGGCCGCGCGCGCGATCACCTGAAGATCCTGCCGGGCGCTTTCGTGGTGGTGGGCGATTCGCTCGACGAGGCGCGCGAAAAGCGGGCGCTGCTGGATACCTTCGTTCACTACGACAGCGGCATCGCTTCGCTTTCCATCGCCCTCGGTCACGACGCGTCGGGCTTCGACCCCGATGGGCCGCTGCCGGAGATTCCCGAGTCCAACGCCAGCCAGTCGGCGCGCCAGCGTATTGTCGATTGGGCGCGCGAGGAAGGGCTGACGGTCCGGCAACTGGCGCAGCGGGTAGGCGGCTACTCGGGATTGCAGATGGTGGGCACGGCGAAGTCGATTGCCGACGAAATGGAGCAGTGGCTCGTGGAAGAGGGCAGCGACGGCTTCAATATCATGTTCCCGTTCCTGCCGCAGGGGCTCGACGACTTCACCGCGAAGGTGGTGCCGGAACTGCAGCGGCGCGGCATCTTCCGCCGCGAATACACGGGTTCGACCTTGCGCGAGCATCTGGGGCTGCCGCGGCCCGCGAACCGGTTCTTTCCTGCGCGGTAATGCGCCGGCACACGCTGCATAGCAATAAAGCTCATATGCAAAGGCATATTTACTGGTAGGGATTCGCTGTCTGCGCTGTTTCAATGGGCGACTGGACCCGTTCGGCGCAGCGGCGCCGGTTGTCACACGATGACGGCCGGTGGCCCCGCGACGACGAACGAACGGGAAGCAAACCGGCCTGTTCGAATCGTAATGCAGACTTCCGAAACGCCTCATGCGGCAGCTCGCCTGCCGCAACCTCCCGATCCCGCGCGCGTGAAGCGCATCGGCAACGACGCCGAAGCCCTCGCCGCGGCGCGCGTCCTGGCCGACGCCGTCGCGCCCGGCGCATCCCGGCGGGACCGCGAACGCATCCTCCCGTGGGACGCCCTCGACCTGTGGTCGGAAAGCGGCCTCGGCGCCATCACGGTGCCGCGCGAATACGGTGGCGCCGATGTGTCGTACGCTACGCTCGCCGAAGTGTTCGCCATCCTCTGTGCTGCCGATCCGGCATTCGGCCAGATTCCGCAAAACCATTTTGGCGTGCTGGGCGTGTTGCGCGAGATCGGCAGTCCCGCACAGAAGCAACGCTTCTACGGCGAAGTGCTGGCCGGGCAGCGGCTCGGCAACGCCGGGCCCGAACGCCGCTCGGCAACCTCGGCCACGATCCTGCAGGGCACCACGCGGCTCGCGGCCACCGCGGACGGCCTGCGCCTGAACGGCGAGCGTTTCTATTCCACGGGCGCGCTGTTCGCTCACCGTGTGCCGTCGCGCGCCGTGGACGACGAGGGCCGTGCCGTCCAGGTATGGGTGCCGCGCGATGCGCCAGGCCTGACCGTTATCGACGACTGGTCTTCATTCGGACAACGAACGACAGCAAGCGGCACGGTCCGCTTCGATAACGTGGCGGTCGATCCGGAAGACGTGCTGCCGATCTGGCAGCTCGCCGGGAATCCCGGCCTGTACGGCCCGACCTCGCAGCTGATCCAGGCCGCAATCGATCAGGGCATTGCCGAAGCGGCGGTGGCCGAGGCCGTGCGCTTCGTGCGTGAGCATGCGCGTCCCTGGATCGACTCCGGCGTCGCGCGGGCGGCCGACGACCCGTACATCATTGCCGACGTGGGGCGCCTGCATATCGATCTGCACGCCGCGCACGAAGTCCTGCTCGAAGCGGGCCATACGCTCGACGCGCTGGCGGCGGCCCCCCTGGATGCCGAAGCCAGTGCGTGCGCCTCGGTCGCCGTGGCGCAAGCGAAGATCCTCACGACTCGGATTGCCCTCGAAGCGAGCGAAAAGCTCTTCGAACTCGCGGGCTCGGCTTCCACGCGCGCCGCGCACAACCTCGACCGGCACTGGCGCAATGCCCGCACGCATACGCTGCACGACCCCGTGCGCTGGAAGCTGCATCTGCTCGGCAACTATCACCTGAATCATGTCTTGCCGGCACGGCACTCCTGGAACTGAACGATGAGCGACGAACTTTCTCTGGCGGCGCGCGATGCGGTGACGCACGTGTCGGCCGCGGCGCCGCCCAGCGCACCCGCTCGCCTTGCCGACGACGCCGCGGCCATCGAGACCGCGCGGCGCGTTGCCGCCGACTTCGCCCGCGACGCCGCGCTGCGCGACCGCGAACGGCGGCTGCCGTGGGCCGAACTCGACGCCTTCGTCGCGAGCGGCCTGTGGGCGATCACGGTACCGCGCGCGTTCGGCGGCCCCGGCGTTTCGAGCGCGACGCTTGCCGAAGTCACGGCGATTATCTCGGCCGCCGACGGCTCGCTCGGCCAGATTCCGCAAAATCACTTCTATGCGCTCGAAGTGCTGCGCGTGGGCGGCAGCGTCGAGCAGCAGCGTTTCTTCTACGACCGCGTGCTGGCGGGCGAGCGCTTCGGCAACGCGCTCGCCGAAATCGGCCACAAGGACTTCAAGCGCCGCACGCGGCTCACACGCGACGCACTGGGCCTGCGCATCGACGGCCGCAAGTTCTACTGCACGGGGGCGCTGTACGCGCACTGGATTCCCACGCTCGTCGTGGCGGAGGAGGCGGGGCGCGACGTCACGTACCTCGCGTTCGTGCCGCGCCACGCGTCGGGCGTGACCATCACCGACGATTGGGACGGCTTTGGCCAGCGCGTGACAGGCAGCGGCTCGGTCGCGTTCGATGGCGTGCGGGTCGAACCCGAATGGGTGGTGCCGTTTCTCGCATCGTTCGAAAAGCCCACCACCATCGGACCGCTCGCGCAGATCATTCACGCGGCAATCGATCTGGGGATCGCGCGCGGCGCGTTTCAGGCCGCCTTGCAGTTCGTGCGGGAGCGCTCGCGTCCGTGGATCGACGCGAAGGTCGAGCGCGCCGCCGACGATCCGCTCACGCTCGCGCAATTCGGCGACCTCGCGGTGCGGCTGCGCGCCGCCGAAGCGCTGGTGCGCCGCGCGGGCCGCTACGTCGATGCGGTGCAGGCCGCGCCCAATGAGCGCTCGGTAGCCGAGGCGTCGATTGCCGTTGCGGAGGCGCGCGCGCTTACCACCACGATCTCGCTCGACGCCGGCACGCGCCTTTTCGAACTCGCCGGCACGGCCGCGACGCTCGATGGCCTCGGGCTCGACCGTTTCTGGCGCAATGCCCGCACGCACACGCTGCACGACCCGGTGCGCTGGAAGTACCACGCAGTCGGCAATTTCTGGCTGAACGACACGCTGCCGCCGCGGCACGGAGCGCTCTGATGACGAAGACGAAGAAGTCCGTTCTGCTCAACGCATTCAACATGAATTGCGTGGGGCACATCAATCACGGTCTCTGGACGCATCCGCGCGACCGCTCGACCGACTACCGCAAGCTCGCCTACTGGACCGATCTCGCGCGCACGCTGGAACGCGGCCTGTTCGACGGGCTGTTTCTCGCGGATATCGTCGGCGTGTACGACGTGTACCGGCGCGACGTGGACGTGACGCTGCGCGAGTCGATCCAGTTGCCCGTCAACGATCCCACGCTGCTCGTGCCCGCCATGGCCGCGGTCACCCAGCATCTGGGCTTCGGCGTGACGGTCAATCTGACCTACGAGCAGCCGTATCTGCTCGCGCGCCGCTTCTCGACGCTCGATCATCTGACCGACGGGCGCATTGGCTGGAACATCGTCACGGGCTATCTGGACAGCGCCGCGCGTGCGATGGGGCTTTCGGAGCAGTTGCCGCACGACGAGCGCTACGACCGCGCCGACGAATACCTCGACGTGCTCTACAAGCTGTGGGAAGGGAGCTGGGAAGAGGGCGCGGTGCTGCGCGACAAGGCCGCGCGTGTTTTCGCGGACCCGGCGAAGCTGCATCGCGTGCGGCACGCGGGGCGCTACTACGACGTAGACGGCTATCACCTTGCCGAGCCTTCGCCGCAGCGCACGCCGGTGCTGTTCCAGGCCGGCAGTTCGGGGCGCGGGCAACGCTTCGCGGCGCGCCATGCGGAATGCGTGTTCATCTCCCCGCCGAATCGCCAGGTGGGCCGCGAGACGGTACGCGCACTGCGCGAGCAACTCGTGCGCGCGGGACGCCGTCCGGACGACGTGAAGGTGTTCGTGGGTGCCGCAGTCGTTGCGGGTGCAACCGAACACGAGGCGCGCGAGAAATATGCCGACTATCGCCAGTACGCGAGCCGCGAAGCGGGCCTTGCGCATTTCGCGGCGAGCACCGGCATCGACTACGCGCAATACGATCTCGATGCGCCCGTCGATTACACCCCCGGCAATGCGATCGAATCGGCCACGCGCACGGCGAAGCAGCATGGCTGGACGCGCCGCACACTGCTGGAAATGTTCGAACTGGGTGGGCGCTATCCGGCGATCGTCGGCAGCGCGGCGCAGGTGGCCGACGAACTGCAGGCCTGGATCGACGAAGCCGATGTGGACGGCTTCAATCTCAGCCGCACCGTGGTGCCCGAGAGCTATGAAGACTTCGTCGATCTGATCGTGCCGGAGTTGCAGGATCGCGGTCTCTACAAGACCGCCTACGCGCCCGGCACGCTCCGGCAGAAGCTCTTCGGCGAAGGCGACACGCTGCCTTCGCGTCACGCGGGCGCATCGTTCCGGCAGGCGGCGGAAGTCCCCGTTGTCCAGGAGCGGACCTAGCTGTTCCAGCGCCGGATCGCGCGAGCTTCGTGGTCGAAGCCGAGGACGCTGATCGAGGCTGTGTCGAGATAGAGGTGAGCGCCGAGGGCCGCTGCGTCGCCCATCCAGCAGCCCGCGAGCGCGCGCAGGAAATGCGCGTGCGAGAAGATGGCGACGCGTCCGCTGGCGGCGAGCAGGCGCGCCACCACTGCTTCGGCGCGCGCTTCGACGTCGAGCAGGCTTTCGCCTTGCGGCACCGGCGAGTGCCAGACGCTCCAGTCGGGCACGCTCGCGCGAATCTCGCGCGTGGTGCGCCCCTCGTAGATCCCGTAGTTCCATTCGCGCAGATCGGGCAGCGTTACGCGCTGGCTGCCGAGGCCCGCGAGTTCGCACGTTTCGATCGCGCGGACCATCGGGCTCGACCAGACCGCGTCGAACGGCTGCGTGGCCAGGCGCGGCGCGAGCGCGCGCGCCTGGGCGCGGCCGTGCTCCGTGAGCGCAATGTCCGTGCTGCCGGTGTGCTGGCCCGAGAGGCTCCATTCGGTTTCGCCGTGGCGGATCAGCCAGGCTTCGTGCAGCGCGGTGGCCGGGTTCGCGGGAGTCGATGACATGGGGCGCTCCGAAGGTAGGGGCGACATCGGTGGGGCGGCGCCGCTACGGCTGGGCGAGGATCGCGGACCCGTCGTCGTCCGGATTCAGCACGGCCACGACTTCGAACCACTCGCACACGAGCGGCATGTCCTGCGTCGCCGTGCGGCCGACGCGCGCGCATTCGTGCAGAAAGAAGCGCCAATGCTCGCGGCGCCAGGAGTCGAGCGAGAGATCGCCTTCGCCCTCCGCAATGGCGAACGCGGCCGGTACGTCCTGGAAGGCCGTAATGCGGACCTCGGTCGTGCGCAGCACCAGCACGGGCCGTCCGCCGAAATCCATCACGATCTCGAAGTCGCCCGCAACGGGAAGCCGTTCGCCGTCGAACGTCCAGGAGTCCTGCAGGCTGCAGGTCGCGCGCTTGGCGCCGGCCTGGATGAGCGCGATGAGCGAGGCGGAGAGTTCGGCCGAGTCGCCGAACCCGGTCATGCGCACAGGCGCGCCGGTCAGATCGACGCCGCGCTCGCGCAGGCGTGCGACGAGTTGGGCTTGCTGGTCGGGGTCGTTCATGGAGGTTGGCGAAACGCTCAACCGAACGGGGCGTCGAGCGGCTTGCCGAAACGGTCGAAACGCGGCGCGTAGTGGCGGGCGGGGTCGAGCGAGAAGGCCACGCTGCGCGTGCGGCCCATGATCTCGTTGCGCGGGAAGAAGCCGAAGTAGCGCGAATCCGCGCTGTTGTCGCGATTGTCGCCGAGCATCAGATACTGTCCCGCGGGCACGACAACGGGGCCGAACGAGCTGCGCGGGCTGGGTGCGTCGGGCGAGAGCCGCACGGTATGCGTCACGCCGTCGAAGCGTTCGGCGAAGTATTCGCCGGTCGAACTGGCGTCGCTCGCGAGCAGGTTGGTGCCTTCGGGCCGGTAGTTCGCGGGCACGCCGTTCACGTAAAGCACGTTGTCGCGCAGCGCGACCCGGTCGCCCGGCACGCCGATCACGCGCTTGACGAGCAGTTCGTGGGCAGCGGACGAATCGATGGTCACGATATCGCCGCGCTGCGGGTCGCCCAGATGCGCAATGCGGATATGCGTGAGCGGCACGCGCAGGTCGTAGGCCATCTTGTCCACGAAGATGCGGTCGCCCAGGCGGATGGTGGGCAGCATCGAGCCGCTCGGCACGACGTTCCAGTCGGCGACGGCGCTGCGAAACACCGTCATGAGCAGCAGAAATGCAACGAGGCCTTTGTTTTCTTTCCAGAGCCGGGTGAGGATTTTCATACGGATTGTCTCGGCGCCTGGGCGCCATGCGTCGCGGGGGCGACCGGAATGGCGACTATATACCTACGGCGGCCCGATTGCGCACAAACGTCGGCAGAAATGGAAAACGGCATCGCGCCGCGCCCGGTCTTCGGGCGTGCGCGATGCCGCACAGGTGCAAGGCGTGGCCGCCTGCGCTCAGAACGCGTGGCGCATGCCCACCGTCACGGCGACCTGGGTGTTGGTGGCGGACGGCGAGAGCGTGTTGATCATCGCATGCGAGAGCACCGAGTCGGCCGGCGCGCCGTGCACGTTCTCGTACACGCCTTCGAGGTAGAAGTCGGTGCGCTTGCTGAGGGCGTAGTCCGTTTGCAGCATCGCCGTGTTCCAGCCCGGCGACGCACCGTTGTACGCACCGTGCGTGTACGTGTAGGCACCCGAAACGCTCCACGCCTGGGTGATCGCGTACTTGGCGTTGACCTCGAAGTTGTCGAGGCGCAGCGAGCCGTCGAGCGAGCCCGACGAAGGATCGGCTGCGCCGAGATAGGTGCCGGTGCCGAACGAGTACACGCCGCCCACGTTGTCGAGCTGCGTATGGCTCCACACGAGGCCGACCGTGGCCGGGCCGTACGTGTAGTTGCCGCCGAGCGACCAGATGCGCTGGCGCTGCGCGAGGAAGTTCGCGCTCGTGTCGCCCGTGGTGATCGCGCCGCCGCCGCTGCCGGCGTTGTTGAACTGCAGGTAGCCGGCGGCGAGGTTGATCGGGCCTTGCGAGTAGCCGAGCGCGAAGCCGTACGAGCGGTTGTTCGCGAAGTCGCCGGCCTTGTTGCTGAACGCGTACATCGTTTCGACCGTCACGCCATACCACACCGGGCTCGTGTACTTGACGGTGTCGTTGACCACCACCGAGTTGGCCGCGAGGTTGTCGTTCTCGAACGGGTGCGCAGCCATGTTGCCGCCCCACGTGTTCGAGCCGGCCGTGAGCGGGCCGACGAGGTCGTTCATCACGTCGAACTGGCGGCCGAACGTGAGCGTGCCGTACGGATCGCTTTGCAGGCCGACCCAGGCTTGCGAGCCGAAGCCGTCGCCCGAGAACGCTTGCTGGCCGTTGTTGAGCAGGAAACCTTGCTCCAGCTTGAAGACCGTCTTCAGGCCGCCGCCGAGATCTTCCGTGCCCTTCAGGCCGAACACCGTGTTCTGCGTGGAGCTGGTGTTCATCTGGATGTTGGAGTGACCCTGCTGGTTGTTCGTGTAGACGAGGCCCGTATCGATGAGGCCGTAGAGGGTGACGCTGCTTTGCGCATGCGCGGAAACCGCGAAAACGCTACCGAGTGCGAGGGCGATCAGGCTTTTTTTCATGCTTTTTAAACTCCGGGTATGGGCGGTGATCTGTTGATTTATTTCGCTATTCACCGGCAATAAAGGCGGGTGTAATTTATTCGAAAGAAATTTATTCGGCATTCGGAAATGGAATTAATTCCCGGCCATTATTGCTCGCGACGCAATACCCGCAGATCCCCACTGCTCTTGGGCAAAGGGGATCGCGACTGAGCCGCGTGGGACAGATCGTGTGCAATGCGGCGAATTGCGATGAGGGAATCTTATTGTGTAGAAAATAAAAATCGCGTTGAAATTGGCGCAGGCGTGGCGCCAAAAAAACATTCCATTTTAGACACTCGACTAATGCGGGAATTTGTGCATTGCAACGTGAGAGGGGCGGCGAAGGCGGGTGGGCGTGCACGCTGCCGCACCACTGGATATTCCTCTCGCCGATATTCATGTTTTATGCTTGTGAGCGATATTGACAAATTATCGTCAACAGGCATAAACTGGGTTTATGCGTCACGGGAATATTTCATGAAAATCATCGTCCATACGCCGGCAGCGCTTGGCGAGATCCTGCAGTCGGCCAGAAAGGCTCAGGGGATGACCCAGGCCCAGGCGGCGGCACGCATCGGCATTGGCCAGCCGCGGCTCTCCGCGCTCGAGACTGTCGGCACCGCCAGCCTTTCATTCGATCAGATGCTCGCGCTTTTTGCGCTCTACGGCCTTGAATTGTGTGTCCAGCCGCGCGGCACGGGGGCGGAAAACAGCCCCGGCATCGAAATCCAGGAGTGGTAGCGCATGGGCCGTCGATCGCATTCGCGCGCACTTTCCGTCTGGGCCAACGGCGAACGGGTGGGCGCCTGGGTCCTGCCGGCCGGCGGCGACATGGAACTGCATTACGACGCCGGCTGGAAGCAATCGGCCGTGGGGCGGCCCTTGTCGCTCTCGCTGCCGTTCGGCATCGGCGCGCGGCCGCTGCGCGGCGAGCGCGTGCACAACTACTTCGACAACCTGTTGCCCGACAGCCCGCAGATCCGCCGGCGCATTGCAACGCGCTTTCGCACCGAGACCGTGGAAGCGTTCGACCTGCTCAAGGCAATCGGGCGCGATTGCGTAGGCGCCGTGCAACTGCTCGATGAGGACGAGGTGCCGGCAAACGTCGAGGCCATCGACGGCACGCCGCTCTCCGAGGCCGCGATCGAACGCCTGCTGCTCGAAACCGCCGGCACGCTGCCGGGCGGCGAAGCCGGGGACGACGAGGCCGGCGAACTGCGCATTTCGCTTGCGGGCGCGCAGGAAAAGACCGCGCTGCTGTACCACGAAGGCCAGTGGCACCTGCCGCACGGCGCCACGCCGACCACGCACATCCTCAAGCTGCCGCTTGGCCTGATCGGCCACCGCAAGGTCGATTTCCAGACCTCGGTCGAAAACGAATGGCTTTGCCTCGCGGTGCTGCGCGCCTACGGGCTGCCGGTTTCCGAAGCCCGCATCGAAACGTTCGGCGCGCAGAAAGTGCTGAGCGTCGAGCGTTTCGACCGCGCATGGTCCACGCGCGGCGCGCTATTGCGTCTGCCCCAGGAGGATTTTTGCCAGGCCCTGGGCGTGCCGCCGCATCGCAAATACGAGTCGCAGGGCGGCCCGGGCATGCGCGAAATCGCGGGCATTCTGCGGCAATCGCAGCGGCCCCTGCAAGACATCGAAACCTTTCTCGGCGCGCAGATCGCTTTCTGGATGCTGGCCGCGCCCGATGGCCACGCAAAAAACTTCAGCCTGCGCCTGCTGCCGGGCGGCCGCTTCCAGCTCGCGCCGCTCTACGACGTGATGTCCATCTGGCCCGTGGAGGGCGACGGCGGCAACCAGTGGTCCTGGCACAAGGCGACGCTCGTCATGGCGGTGTGGGGCCGGGGCCGCCATTACCGCATGCGGGACGTGAAGCGCACCCACTTCGACGCCACCGCGCGGCTGTGCCATTACGGCGACGACGCCGGGCCGCTCGTCATGCGTTTCATCGAGCGCACGCCCGCCGTGATCGAAGCGGTGGGCAAGGCGTTGCCCGCCGGTTTTCCGGAGCGGGTCGCCGCGCGCCTTTTCGAGGGGCTGCGAGTGTCGGCGGAGCGGCTTGCGGCAGGGGCGTGATAAAAACGCGGCAAAAAAAACGGGGCGCACCTGAGTGCGCCCCGCTCTTGGACAAAACCGGACCGGCGCTTACGCCTTCTTGCCCGATTCCACCTTCCAGACCCAGTTCGACGGATCGGCCACCTTGCCGCGCTGAATGCCGGTGAGCAGGGTGCGGATGCGGCGCGTGACTTCGCCTTCGCCACCGTCACCAATGGTGAATTCGCCGTCCGCGTGACGCACCTGGCCGATGGCCGTGACCACGGCCGCCGTGCCGCACGCGAAGCTTTCCTTCACACGGCCGCTGGCGGCGTCGTCGCGCCACGCGTCGAAGGCAACGGGCGCTTCCTTGACCTCGATGCCTTCCTTGCGCGCCAGTTCGATGATCGACGCGCGCGTGATGCCGGGCAGGATCGTGCCCGAGAGCGGCGGCGTGACGAGCGAGCCGTCGTCCATCACGAAGAACACGTTCATGCCGCCCAGTTCCTCGATCCAGCGGTGCTGGGCCGCGTCGAGGAAGACCACCTGGTCGCAGCCCTTGCTCGAAGCTTCGGTTTGCGCGATCAGGCTGGCCGCGTAGTTGCCGCCGCACTTGGCCGCGCCCGTGCCGCCGGGCGCCGCGCGCGTGTACTGGTCCGACACCCACACCGTCACTGCCGACTTGCCCGGCTTGAAGTACGGGCCGACCGGGCAAGCGATCACGCAGAACACGTACTCCGACGAGGCGCGCACGCCGAGGAAGCTCTCGGTCGCGAACATGAACGGGCGAATGTAGAGGCTGCCGTCGCCGCCGGGAACCCACGCCTGGTCGGTGTCGACAAGCGCTTCGATCGCCTGCATGAAGAGTTCTTCGGGCAGATCCGCCATCGACATGCGTGCCGCCGAGGCGCGAAAACGCTTCGCGTTTTCCTGCGGGCGGAACAGGGCGATCGAGCCGTCTTCGCGGCGATACGCCTTCATGCCTTCGAAAATTTCCTGGGCGTAGTGGAGGACCGCGCAGGCCGGGTCGATCTGGAACGGACGGCGTGCCTCGACCTTGGCGTCGTGCCAGCCGCGCCCTTCGCTCCAGCGGATCGTGACCATGTGGTCGGTAAACACGCGGCCGAAGACCGGGCTTTCGAGGCGCTCGGCGATCTGGGCGGCAGGCGTGGGGTTGGGGTGCTGTTCGACGGAGAATGCCAGGCGACTGCTAGTGCTCATGTTTCGGTGTCTCGCGGTTGTTGATTGCGGCTGCCTGCGTATTTTCGGTCTTTTTTGAGGTTTGGTGCAGATTTTCCGGCGGGCTGGGGCCTGGAAGGCGGTTGAGCCGCAAAACGGGGCCGTGGGAGGTCAATGCGGCCCCGTTTTGGGCCCCTGTTTTGTGCGCGCGTTTGTGTCCGCGCTTGTTCCGCGCGTGTGCCCACATTGGTCCCCGCATTTTTCCCGCTTTGTGTCCGCCTGGCAGCGGGGCGCGATCAGCGAATCGACGAAGGATGTTTCGCGAGCGGCGTGACGTGCAGCTTCATATAGGGGAAGAGCGGCAGCGCCGAGAGCAGCATGTGCAGTTCGTCGTTCGATTCGACGTCGAACACGCTGTAGTTCGCGTATTCGCCCACGATCCGGTAGAGCGCCTGCCACTTGCCCGAGCGCTGCAGTTCCTGCGAGTAGACCTTTTCGCGCGCCTTGATTTCATCGGCCTGCGCCGCGGGCAGGTCCGCGGGCAGATGCACGTCCATTCTGACGAGAAAGAGCATGGGTGGTGGAGTTCCGGCAAAGAAGGTTGGGAAAACTCAGGCGAGCGCCACGGACTTGCGCGAGGCATCGCGGCGATAGTGCGCGAGCTTGTCCTCGTCGATCGCGATGCCGAGGCCCGGGCCAGTGGGCAGGTGCAGGCAGAAGTCGCGGTACACGGGCCGTTCGGTCACGATGTCGTCCTTCACCAGCAGCGGCCCGAACAGTTCGGTGCCCCATGCGAGTTGCGGCAGCGTGGCGAAAACATGCGCGGCCGCCAGCGTGCCCACGCTGCCTTCGAGCATCGTGCCGCCGTAGAGCGCCATGCCCGCCGCGTCGCCCACGGCGGCCGTGCGCAGGGTGCCGTACAGGCCGCCCGATTTCATGATCTTCAGCGCGAACACATCGGCACAGGCGCCGCGCACGAGATCGATTGCGTCCTCGGGGCCCATCAGCGTTTCGTCGGCCATGATCGGGACTACGAAACGTGCCGCGAGCCGCGCGAGCGCCGCGCGTTGCTCGCGCGGCACAGGCTGCTCGACGAGGTCGATCCCCGCATCTTCCAGCAGGGCGATGCCGGTTGCCGCCTCGGCTTCGTTCCAGGCCTGGTTCACGTCCACGGTCACGCGCGCGCGTTCGCCGAGCGCGCGCTTGATTGCCGCGACGTGGGCCACGTCGTCGCGCACGCTGCGCCGGCCGATCTTGAGCTTGAAGGTGTCGTGGCGGCGTTCGGCCAGCAGGCGCTCGGCTTCGTCGATGTCGCGGCCGGTGTCGCCGCTCGCAAGCGTCCACAGCGCAGGCAGCGCAGTGCGCACCGCGCCGCCCAGCAGCGTGGCGAGCGGCACGTTCAGGCGCTTGCCCTGCGCATCGAGCAGCGCCGTTTCGAGCGCGCACTTCGCAAAGCGGTTGCCGCGCGCCACCTTGTTCAGCTTCGCCATGGCGGCGTGCACGTTGGTCGCGTCCGTGCCCACGAGGGCGGGGGCCAGATAGGTGTCGATGGTGAGCTTGATGCCCTCGGGACTCTCGTCGCCGTAGGCAAGGCCGCCGATGGTGGTGGCTTCGCCGATACCCACCACGCCGTCGCTGGACAGGAGTTTGACGACCACGAGCGTTTGCTGCTGCATGGTCGCCATCGCGAGCTGGTGGGGGCGGATGGTCGGCAGATCGACGAGGATCGCCTCAATGGAGCTGACGGTTGCGTTCATACCCGGAAGATACCGTTGGATGATGTGAACGCAGTATGCGTGGCCTCAGCGGGCGATGTCCAACACCGATAATGTCTGATTCAATACCTTGAGAGTATTGAGCCGATCCTCTTCAACGCATCCCTCACGGCGCCGCCGGCGCAATGAACTCCATCTGTTCCTCGGTGTAAAGCCGGTAGATCAGTTCGAGCATGCGCGTGAGATCCTCCGACTCGTCGAGCATGCGCATGCTCATGATGATCGGCGAAACGAGCCGCGGGTCGTCCAGGTCCTTGTAGATGACATCGCTGCGCCGCAGCCCGTGCACGCTGCTCGGCACGATCGAGATGCCTTCGCCCGCCGCGACGAGCCCGAGCGCAATCTGCAGCTCACGCGTTTCGTAGAGGTGCGCCGGCTTGAGCGAACGGTCGTGGAAGGCTGCCAGCACCTGGTCCGCGTAGCTCGGGCGCGGCGCCTTCGGGAAGATGATGAGGGTTTCGCTCACGAGGTCGGTAAGCGCGAGCACGGGTTTGGCGTCGATGAGCGGATGGCCGATCGGCAGCGCCACGATCATGCGCTCCTCGCGCAGCACCACGCGCCGGATGCTCGGGTCTTCCAGCCGGATGCGTCCGAAGCCCACGTCGATGCGCCCCTCCTTGAGCGCCTGGATCTGGTCCATCGTGGACATCTCGTGCAGGCTCAGTTCGACGGCGCCATTCTCCTGACGAAAGCGGCGAATGATCTTCGGCAGCAGGCCATACAGCGTCGAGCCCACGAACCCCACCGAAAGGCTGCGCTCGATCTTGCCCACGCGCCGCGTCATCGATTCGAGTTCGGCGGTCTGCGCGAGCAGTTGCACCGCGTGCGAATAGAAGAAACGGCCGGTGTCGGTGAGCTTGAGCGGCCGGGAGTTGCGCTCGAACAACTGCACGCCCAGCGCCTCTTCGAGTTGCTGGATCTGGCGGGAGAGCGGCGGCTGCGCGATATGCAGCCGCTGGGCGGCGCGCGTGAAGTTGCGTTCTTCGGCCACGGCCACGAAGTAGCGCAAATGTCGAAGTTCGATGTTCATACCCTGGAGATATTGTCTCGATACTAAATCAGTGTTGGACGCGCCGATTCGGCGCCAACTATGCTTCAGCCACGTCCTCAGCCGCATCTCATTATACCTTCTGGGCATGAAAGAAAGCCCCTCGCCCCAAGCAGGCAAGGAGCCGTTCACGCGGCGGCGGCACCTGGGAAACAGCGCGCTTATCCCACGCTCGTCCCCCAGTGCGCGCGAGGTTCCGTGATCAGAGCATAGGAGCAGACAATGAAGCACGCAGAAATCGAAACCCTCGTAAAAGGGTTCGTCGTCGATACCGCCAAAGGCGAAATCGATCCCCGCGTTCAGCAGGTGGTCGTACGTCTCGCCACCGACCTCTTCAAGGCCATCGAAGACCTCGATCTCACGCCTACCGAAGTGTGGAAGGGCATCGAGTACCTCTCCGAAGCGGGTGCCACCCAGGAACTCGGCCTGCTGGCCGCGGGCCTCGGACTCGAACGCTTCCTCGACATCCGCATGGACGAAGCCGAAGCGAAGGCCGGCTTGACGGGCGGCACGCCGCGCACGATCGAGGGCCCGCTCTATGTGGCGGGTGCGCCGAAGAGCGTGGGCTATGCGCGTCTCGACGACGGCAGCGAAGACGGCAAGGGCGAATTGCTCTTCATGCAGGGCACGGTGTACGACGGCCACGGCAAGCCGCTGTCCGGCGCGCAGGTGGAGGTCTGGCACGCCAACACGCTCGGCAACTACTCGTTCTTCGACAAGACGCAGCCGCACTTCAATCTGCGCCGCACGATCGTGACCGATCAGGACGGCCGCTACCAGTTCCGCAGCATCGTGCCGGTGGGCTACGGCTGCCCGCCCGAGGGCACGACGCAGCGCCTGCTCGACAAGCTCGGCCGCCACGGCCAGCGCCCCGCGCATATCCACTTCTTCGTTTCGGCGCCGGGCCACCGCAAGCTGACCACGCAGATCAACATCGACGGCGATGCCTACCTCTGGGACGACTTCGCATTCGCGAGCCGCGAAGGGCTCGTGCCGCCCATCGAGCACGTCGCATCGGCCGATCTGTTGAAGCAGCGCGGCGTGGACAAGCCGTTCGCCTCGATCGATTTCGATTTCCGCCTCAACGCCGAGCGCGACACCGCGCCGGCCGCCGAAGTCGGGCGCGTCCGCGCCGCGGCCTGAAGCATCATTCGATACCGGTGCGCGACTTCCGGGCAGGGCCCGGTTCGCGCCTGGGGAGAGCAAACATGTCCGCCATCATCGACCAAAGCAACGAACTGGAACACCTGCTGGCCACCGCCGTGCAGGACGACAGGCAAGCGGGTGTGTACCGTTGCCGCCGCGACATCTTCACGAACGCCAGCCTGTTCGACCTCGAAATGAAGCACATCTTCGAGAGCAACTGGGTGTACCTGGCGCACGAGAGCCAGGTCAGCGAGAACAACGACTACTACACCACGTGGATCGGCCGCCAGCCGGTGGTCATCACGCGCGACAAGACCGGCGAACTGCATGCCGTCATCAACGCCTGCGCGCACAAGGGCGCGATGCTGTGCCGGCGCAAGCACGGCAACAAGGGCAGCTTCACGTGTCCCTTCCACGGCTGGACCTTCTCCAATACCGGCAAGCTGCTGAAGGTGAAGGACGAGAAAACCACTGAATATCCGGTGCAGTTCAACACCCACGGATCGCACGACCTGAAGAAAGTCGCGCGATTCCAGAACTATCGCGGCTTCCTGTTCGGGAGTCTCAATGCCGATGTCATGCCGCTGGAAGACTACCTGGGCGAAGCGCGGGTGATCATCGACCAGATCGTCGATCAGGCGCCCGAGGGGCTGGAGGTGGTGCGCGGCAACTCTTCCTATGTCTACGAAGGCAACTGGAAGATGCAGATGGAGAACGGCTGCGACGGCTATCACGTCAGCACCGTGCACTGGAACTACGCCGCGACGATGGGGCGGCGCAAGGAAGACGGCACCCAGGCAGTGGACGCCAATAGCTGGAGCAAGTCCGTGGCGGGCGTCTATGGCTTCGAGCACGGCCACATTCTCCTGTGGACCAACACGATGAATCCCGACGTGCGGCCGGTCTACCGCCATCGCGACGAAATCACGGCACGCGTGGGCGAGGCGAAGGCCGGCTTCATCGTGAACCAGACGCGCAACCTCTGCCTGTATCCGAACGTGTTCCTGATGGACCAGTTCAGCACGCAGATTCGCGTGGTGCGGCCGATCAGCGTGGACAAGACCGAAGTTTCCATTTTCTGCTTCGCGCCGAAGGGCGAGAGCGCCGCGGATCGCACCACGCGCATTCGCCAATACGAGGACTTCTTCAACGTCACCGGCATGGGCACGGCGGACGACCTCGAAGAGTTCCGCGCCTGCCAGTCGGGCTACGCGGGCATCACGGCGATGTGGAACGACCTCTCGCGCGGCGCGCCCCTGTGGATCGAAGGCCCGGATGAGAACGCGCAGAAGATGGGGCTGAAGCCGCTCATTTCGGGCGAGCGCAGCGAAGACGAAGGGCTGTTCGTGTGCCAGCACGAATACTGGGTGCGCGTGATGCGCGATGCGCTCAAGAAGGAAAGCGGGGAGGCACGGGCATGAGCTTCGACTATACGCGTGTCTGTGCCGCGCTGTATCGAGAGGCACGCCTGCTCGACGACCGCCAGTGGGACGCGTGGCTTGCGTGCTATGCGGAAGACGTCACCTACTGGATGCCGGCATGGGACGACGACGACCAGATCACCCATGACCACGACAGCCAGATCTCGCTGATGTACTACCCGGACCGCGGCGGCCTGGAAGATCGCGTGTTCCGCATCAAGACCGAGCGCAGCGGGGCTTCGACGCCCGAGCCGCGCACCAGCCACAACGTCACGAACGTGGAAGTGCTGGCGGAGCGCGGCGACGAAGTGGACGTACGCTACAACTTCCACACGCTCAATCACCGTTACCGCGTGACCGATCACTTCTTCGGCACGATGTTCGTGACGCTGCGCCGGGCGGGCGAAGACCTGCTGATCTCATACAAGAAGATCGTTTTGAAGAACGACTATATCCGCCAGGTTCTCGACGTCTATCACGTTTGATGTTCTGCATTCCGTATTAAAAGCAGGGGAGGAGATTTCCATGTCCAGTTTCAAGGTTGCGTTGAATTTCGAGGACGGCGTCACCCGCTTCATCGACTGCAAGGCGGGGGAGAAGGTGCTCGATGCCGCGTTTCGGGCGAGGATCAACCTTCCCGTGGATTGTTCCGATGGCGTGTGCGGCACCTGCAAGTGCCGCGCCGAAAGCGGGCGCTACGATCTGGGCGACGATTACATCGAAGACGCCCTGAGCGAGGACGAGAAAGCGGGTGGGCTCGTGCTGACCTGCCAGATGGTGCCGCAAAGCGATTGCGTGATCGCGGTTCCCACCTCGTCCACCGCGTGCAAGACGGAGCAGAGCCGCTTCGTTGCCACCGTGGCGAAAGTCGAGCCGCACAACGACGCGGCCGTGGTGCTCGAACTCGATGTGGACGCAACGGCCCCGGTCTTCCTGCCTGGTCAGTACGTGAATATCGACGTGCCGGGCAGTGGCCAGCACCGTTCGTATTCGTTTTCGTCGGCGCCCGGCGAAACGAAGATCAGCTTTCTGATCAAGAAGATTCCGGGCGGCGTGATGAGCCACTGGCTGGAAGCGGCCCGGCCCGGCGACAAGCTGGACCTGCACGGGCCGCTTGGCAGCTTCTACCTGCGCGACGCGCAGCGGCCGCTCCTGTTCCTCGCCGGCGGCACGGGGCTCGCACCGTTCCTTTCGATGCTCAAGGTGCTGGCGCGCACGGCGCCGCAACAGAAGGTGCATCTGATCTACGGCGTCACGCGGGATCTCGATCTCGTG
Source organism: Paraburkholderia ferrariae NBRC 106233 (assembly GCF_000685035.1). GTDB lineage: Bacteria > Pseudomonadota > Gammaproteobacteria > Burkholderiales > Burkholderiaceae > Paraburkholderia > Paraburkholderia ferrariae. The sequence goes on along the minus strand of NZ_BAYB01000009.1, from coordinate 88,109 downwards.
CAGGTCGAGGCGATCGAGGCCTACACGGCGAAGCTGCCGAACTTCAGCTTTGCTACCGTCGTGGCGCACGAGGACTCGACGCATCCGCGCAAGGGCTGGGTCACGCAGCACATCCCCGCCGATGCCCTGAACGATGGCGACGTCGATGTCTACCTCTGCGGTCCGCCGCCGATGGTCGATGCCGTACGGAAGTACTTCGACGACGAAGGCATGCAGCCGAACAGCTTCCATTACGAGAAGTTCACCCCGAACGTCGTCGCCAGGGCGGCATGATCATGCAACGACTTATGCAACGATTCCCGCAACGATTCGCGGGCAAGGTCATCGTGGTCACGGGCGCCGCGCAGGGTATCGGCCGTGGCGTAGCGCTGCGGGCGGCAGCCGAGGGCGGCCAGGTCGTCCTCGTCGACAGGGCGGATTTCGTGGCCGAGGTGGCCGCCGAAGCGCAGGGTGCGGCCACGGCCGGATTCGTCGCCGACCTGGAGACGTACGAAGGCGCGCAGGCGGCCATGGCGTTTGCGGTCGAGCGGTTCGGCGGCATCGACATCCTGATCAACGGCGTGGGCGGCGCCATCCGCATGCGCCCGTTCGCCGAATTCGAGCCGGCACAGATCGACGCGGAGATTCGCCGCTCGTTGATGCCCACGCTCTATACCTGTCACGCTGTGCTGCCGCATATGCTCCGGCGCGGGGGCGGCACGATCGTCAATCTATCGTCGAATGCCACGCGCGGTATTCGGCGCGTGCCGTATTCGGCGGCCAAGGGCGGCGTCAATTCCTTGACCCAGTCGCTCGCGATGGAATACGCACAGCACAATATTCGCGTGGTGGCCAGCGCACCGGGCGGCACCAGCGCGCCGCCGCGGCGCGTCCCCCGCAATGCCGCGGGCGATAGCGAACAGGAAAAGGCCTGGATGAACGAAGCCGTGCAGCAGGTCACGGAATCGACCTTCGTCAAGCGCTACGGCACGCTTGACGAACAGGTGGCGCCCATCCTCTTTCTCGCCTCGGACGAGGCCAGCTACATCACGGGCGCCGTATTGCCGGTGGCCGGCGGCGACAACGGCTGACTCGCCGGCGCCGGCCGTTGAAATTTCCGGGCGTCTGGATATACTCCGATGCGTCGCCGGCCCCCGCCGGCTTTGCAACGGAAGCGCGGTCTTGCGCGAGGGCACATGAACGTCGATCTGGGCACGCACGTGAGTGCGCATATGAACGCTCACACGGCCTACACGGCGCTCGACCTGATCGGCACGTTCGCCTTCGCGATTTCCGGCGCGGTGGCCGCGCGGCAGCGGCGGCTCGATCTCTTCGGCATCATCGTCGTGACCTTCATGGTGGCATGCGGCGGCGGCATCCTGCGCGATGTCTGCATCGGCGCCATTCCGCCCGCCGGGCTCTCGAACTGGGCCTATCTGGCCGTATCGCTCGTCGCGGCGCTGCTCACCATCGTCGCCTATCCGCAGGTGCGGCGCCTGCGTCATCCCGTGCTGTTTTTCGATGCGATCGGCCTCGGGCTCTTCGCCGTGGCCGGCGCGCAGAAAGCGTGGATCTGGACGAACAGCGCGGAAACGGCCGTGGTGCTCGGCATGGTGAGCGCCGTGGGCGGCGGCGTGCTGCGCGATATCCTGCTTTCGCGCGTGCCCGCCATCCTGGAGCGCGAGATCTATGCCTCGGCGGCGCTGCTGGGCGCGGGCTTGCAGATGGGGCTCACGTATCTCGGCTGGTCTTCGTTCTGGACGCCCTGGGTGGGCACCCTCGCGTGCGTGTTGCTACGGCTCTCGTCGCTGTACTACGGCTGGCGGCTGCCTTCGTTTCATACGCGCGATCTCGCGCACAGGGCGCAGCAGCACGGGGCGCCGGACTCGCAGCGCGACCCGCACGAGGCGGCAGGCGAGGCCGACACCAAAAAGCCCTGAGCCCGCTCACCGCGCGGTTTCGACCGCGCCTTCCTTGAATAGCGCGAGCCCCACGAGGCTCACGAGCCCGCAGCCGGACACGTACCACGCCGGCGCATAAAAGCTGCCGGTGGCGCGCCACAGGGCGCCCACGGCGAGTTGCGCGAAGCCGCCGAAGAGCGTCACGCCAAGGGCGTAGATGATGCCGAGCGACGTGGCGCGCACTTGCGGGTGCAGCGCTTCGAGAATCATGAGGAAGCCGGCCGGGCTCGTGAGCGTCATGAAGCCGATCAGCACGATCACGGCGAGCAGAACCGTCCCGACGGCGGGCCAGGCTGCGATGGCGCGAAAAGCCGGAAACACCAGCGCGAGCGAGACGCAGGACGCCACGCCGATCAGCGGCTTGCGGCGCGGGATGCGGTCGGCGAGTTTGCCGGCGAACGGCGAGCCGATCAGCAAGACGATGCCGGCTGCGCAGCCGCTCAGCGAAGCGGTGGCCGTCGGCATGCCGAGCGTGAGCGAGAGAAACGCGGGCAGGAAGAACACGATGGTGTACATCGTGGCCGTGCCGCCTATGACGAGCAGCGTGCCCGCGGCGATCTGCCGAAGGGGCAGGCGCGTGCGCGGCGCCGGCTGGGCATTGGCCGCGGCGTGGGCCGCGGGCAGCGACTCGTCGAGGCGTCTGCGCAGATAGAACCCGAGCGGGCCGATGGCGAGCCCGATCAGGAACGGCACGCGCCAGCCCCATGCGAGCAGTTGCTCGTGCGTGAGCGATTTCGAGAGCAGCACGGCGATCAGCGCGCCCGCCAGCGCCGCGCCGCCCTGGCTCGCCATCTGCCAGCTCACGAGCAGGCCGCGCCGCCCCACGCTGCCGGCTTCCATCAGCAGCGTCGTGGCCGCGCCTACTTCGCCGCCCGCCGAAAAGCCCTGCAAAAGCCGCCCGAACACGATCAGCGCAGGCGCCGCCATGCCGATCTGCGCATACGAGGGCGCGAGACCAATCAACCCGGTGCCGAGCGCCATCAGCGAAACGGTGAGCAGCAGCGCGGGCTTGCGGCCCGCGCGGTCCGCATAGGCGCCGATCGCCACGCCTCCGAGCGGCCGCATGACGAAGCCCACGCCGAAGGTGGCGAGCGACATCATCAGCGAGGCGAGTTCGTCGCCGGCGGGGAAGAACAGCTTGCCGATGATCGAGGCGAAGAAGCTGTAGACCGTGAAGTCGAAGAACTCGAGCCCGTTGCCGAGCGCGGCGGCAAGGACCGTCGTGCGGCGGCCGGGCGTGCTGCGCGTCGCAGCGGCGTGGTGAGAGGCGGTGTGCATCACTGGCTGCCTTTGAGTCCTTCGCCGTCGCGCACTTCGATGCGGCTCGTGACCGAGCGCACGCCGCTCACGCCCTGCGCGACCGAGGCGGCAATCGCAATCTGATCCTGGCTCGCCACGATACCGGTGAGCGTGATGGCGCCGTTGCGGGCGCGCACGCGGATATAGGTCGATTTGAGCCCCTGCTTGCGCGCGGCGCGCAGCGCATGGCGCACCGAGGCGGCAAGCTGGCGGTCCGTGGGCGCGGAAGCGGCGGGCGCGGGCGACGACGACGCGCCGGTTGCGGCACTCGCTTCGCTGCCGCCCTGGGCATGCGCGGCGAGGCCCGAGGTCGCGAGCAGCAGGGCGGCCAGCCAGGCCAGCGCGCGCTGGGGGCGATGGGCAGGTCGTAAGGTCATGTCGAATCTCCTCTCTCGAATATCAGAACTTGTGGTACATGCCGACGAGCACCAGATGCGGCGCCTGATAGAACTGCGTCTCGCCGTTCGCGCCGGTGTAGTTGGTGGTGATGTTGTCGACCGTGGGCTGCTCGGACGGGTAGCGCCCGTAGGTCGGCGCCGAGCCCGTGTTGCGGATCAGCGCGCCGCGCACGTAGAACGCCGTGCGTTGCGAGAGGTTGTAGTCGTAGCCGAGCGTGAGGCCGTACGAGTGGTCGGCCCAGCCGCCGACCGTGCGATACGCGAGTTCGACGCGGAAGTCGTTGCGCTTCTGGTAGCGGTACAGCGCGCCGAGCGTATAGAGCGAGGCCACGCGGTCGCCTTCGAGCCGCGGCGCGAGAAAGCTGTAGCCGGCCGAGAGTACGTAGTGGCCGCCGTCGTACAGCAGGCCTGCGGCGAAGTTGTCGGTTCGTACGTACTGCGAAGTGGTGAGCGCATTCAGGCCGTAATTGCCCAGATAGCTCAGCGTGCCGAACAGGTGGCCGTCGTAGTAGTTGAACGCGACCGCGCGCGTGGTGATGGTGGGTGCGTTCGAGCCTGCGTCGTGCAGCGAGAGCGCCACCTGCGCATTGAACGGCCCGAACCACGGCGACGAATAGCTGATCGCGTTCTGCAGGCGCGCGGCTTCGTAACTCGCGCCGGGCCCCAGGTCATACGTCCACGCGGTGAGATACGCGACGGAAGAAACCGTGCCCACCTGACCGAACACATCGATGAAGAGCGGCACGCCCACGTCGTCCTGCAGGCCGAGCTTGAGTTCGCCCGTCTTCGAAGAGCCGATGCCGATCCACGCCTCGCGATTGAACATCGTGTTCGCGGTGCCGAGCTGGCCGTCGGCCGCATTGAAGCCGTTTTCGAGGGCGAAGCGCACGCGGTAGCCGCCGCCCAGATCTTCCACACCGTACAGGCCGATCTTCGAGGTCCATTCGCCGCCGCTTTGCTGCACGAAGGCGGTTTGCGCGCCCTTGGTGAAGCCCACCGACTGGTCTACAGCGCCATAGAGCGTGACGCCGGGCGTGTACGCCGCGCTCGTGGCGTAGGGCACGCCCTGGAAGTAGTCGGTGAGAAAGAGAGCGGGCGAATCGGCGCGCGCGCCCTGGCTGGCGGCGGCGAGCGCGCTCGCATACGCAAGACCCCGCGCGCCGCGGGCAAAACCCCGTGCAGTGCGGGCAAGCCGCATGCGCGGCAATCCGGATCGGGCGGATGGAGACGGCAGGATGCTGCTTGCTGACATTGATGGGCTCTTTTCTTTAGGTTGGTCAGACACTGCGGGAAATGAGCGGCGTCGCGCAGGGGGCGAGAAGTGGATGCGCGCCGCCGCCGGATAACACCCTGTCAATCGCGCTTCAGATTCAGATAGCGTTCCGTGAGCGCGACGAACCATGCCGCGCCCCAGGCGAGCGCCGCATCGTTGAAGTCGTAGGCCGGGTTGTGGACGGCACAGCCGCCCACCTGGCCCACGCCATTGCCTAGCAGTACGTAGCAACCGGGAAGCTTCTCGGTCATCCACGAGAAGTCTTCGCTGCCCATCACCGCTTCGGGCATCATCGAAAGCGCGGCTTTGCCGGCCACGGCCTCGATGGCTTCGATGGCGAGTTCGGTCGATTCGCGCTCGTTCACGAGCGGGCGCGAGATCGCGCGATAGTCCACCGCGGCCGTGGCGCCGTAGCTTTGCGCCTGCAATTCCGCAATGCTGCGAATGCGGGCTTCGAGCGTGTTGCGGGTTTCGCTGTCGAGCGCCCGAACGGAGAGCTGGAGTGTGGCGCTCGCGGGGATCACGTTGCCGGCCGTGCCCGCGTGGATCGAGCCGACCGTTACCACCGCCGCGCGCGTGGCCTCGATGTTGCGCGAGACGATCGTTTGCAGCGCCATCACGATGCTCGCTGCGGCCACTACCGGGTCGCAGGCGAGATGCGGCATGGCGCCGTGGCCGCCGCGGCCCGTGATCGTGATGGTCGCCGTGTCGGAGGAGGCCAGCATGCAGCCGTGGCGCACCGCGAAGTGGCCCACCGGCAGTCCCGGCGCGTTGTGCAGCGCGTACACGCGGTCGCACGGGAAGCGCTCGAACAGGCCCTCGGCGATCATGCGCGCCGCGCCGCCCAGGCCCTCCTCGGCCGGCTGGAAGATCACGTTGAGCGTGCCGTCGAACTGCGCCTGGGTGGCGAGGTGATGCGCGGCGGCGAGCAGCGTGGCGGTATGGCCGTCGTGGCCGCACGCGTGCATGGTCTGGGCGACGGTGCTGGCATAGGGCAGGCCCGTGGCCTCCTGAATGGGCAGCGCATCCATGTCGGCGCGCAGGCCGATCGCGCGGGACGAACCGCCGCGCTTCAGTTGCCCGACCACACCGGTGCCGCCGATGCCGGTCGTGACGTCATACCCCCATTGGGCAAGCTGTTCGGCAACGATCTGCGCGGTGCGCGTTTCGCCAAAGCCGAGTTCGGGGTGGGCGTGGATATCGTGGCGGATCGAGATGAACCGGTGTTCCGACTCGCGAAGGGCGGCGAGCAGCGGGGCGTAGTCCTGCGTCATGTGCTGGGGTCTCCATGGCCGTGGGCGGTGACGGCTTCTGGAGACCAAGCGTAAGGACGATCGGTCGAAATAAAAAAGCAAAAATTCGAATGCCGATAACCAATGGTAATATCACCCGCATTATGAAAATTCACCAGTTGCGCGCGCTCGTCGAAATTGCGGCTACCGGCAGCCTCAACGGCGCCGCGCGCCGGCTGCACGTTACCCAGCCGGCCGTGACCAAGGCCATACGCGAGCTGGAGGACGAGTTCGGCGTGCGGCTGCTGGAGCGCAACCCCTGGGGCGTCGTACCCACGGCCGAGGGCGCGGCGCTTTTGCAACGGGCGCATACGGTGGTGCGCGAAATGGAGCGCGCGGAGGAGGATCTCGCGCATCTGAAGGGGCAGCGCGACGGCAAGCTTCTGGTGGGGGTGACGCCTATTGCGGGCACCTCCGGGCTCACCGACGCCTTCACCGAGTTCCGGCGGCGCTGGCCGCTCGTCTCGATCGAGTTTCGCGAGCTAGGCTTTCATCAGCTTGGCGAGCAGTTGCGCAACCGGACCCTCGATCTTGCGTTTGCTGCCTTTCCGGTTCGCCCCGACGACGGCGCCGGGTCCGTGCAGGCGCTGTTCTCGTTCGAATCGGTGTTCGTGACGCGCGCGACGGGCACGTTTGCCCGCGCGGCGAGCCTGGAAGCGTTGCAGGAAGCCGAGTGGATCCACACCGACGTGACCGACAACTACCCGCTCTACATTCGCGCGATGTACGAGCGTGCGCAGCTCGAGCCGCCGCGTCGCGTGACGCGCTGCACCTCGTACGCGCTCTTCTACGCCTTGACGCTGAGCACCGACGCGGTGTTCGCGTGGACTCGCCATTCGCTCGAAGAAACGCAGCTCGGTAGTTCGTTTGTCGAACTCCATCTCCCGGAGCCGCCGCCGCCGCTGCATCTTTACCTGTACTCGCCGCCCGAGGCGCAACTCACGCGTCCCGCTGAATACTTCGTCGATTGCATTCTCGAAGTCGCCCGGCGGCGCATGGGGCAGGCGTCGAACCGGCAGGGCGTTGGCCGCGAGGGGATCGACCGGCGGTTGAGCCGCCGTAGCTGAAGCCGCCGGCGGCGGTGCGCGCTTCAGTCCTGCACGGCCACCACGGCTTCGATCTCCACCGTGATGTTGCCCGGCAGCGACCCCACGCCCACGGCCGAGCGCGAGTGACGTCCGGCGTCGCCGAGAATATCGACGAAAAGATCGGAGCAGCCGTTGATCACGCGCGGATGTTCCGCGAAATCGGGCGTGGCGTTCACCATGCCGAGCAGCTTGACGATGCGCCGCACGCGCCCCAGATCCCCCAGTTCCTGATGCAGCACCGAAAGCAGGTTGAGGCCCACGAGCTTCGCGTGGTCATACGCCTGCTCGGCGCTCACGGTCGCCCCCACCTTGCCGGTCATGAGCTCGCCGCAGGCATTGACGGGGCCTTGCCCGGAGAGAAACAGCAGATCGCCTTCCCGTACGCAGTGCACGAAGTTGCCGATCGGCGCGGGCACCTGAGGCAGCGCGAGGCCGCGGTGAAGCAGACGGTCGTAGCAGGTCGTCGGATCGGATGCCATGAAGAAGTTCAGGAGTGCGATTTAAGAGTCAGTGAAGGGACGGCGGCCGCGGTTCAGGCGGACGGCTCCTGGGATTCGTGCCGGCGGTACTGCCAGCCAAGACGCGTTTCGATGCGCGCGGCGGCCTCGCGCACGGCCTGGGCGTAAGGCTCGGCCCCCTTGGCGGCCTTGACCTCGGGCATCACGATGGAAATCGTGAAGACGCACACGCCCGCGTTGTCGATCACGGGTGCGGCGAGGCAGGCCACCGACGCGTCGGACTCGCCGATCTGGATCGAGAGCCGCGCATCGAGCGCGTCGCGCGCGTTCTTCGCGAGTACTTCGATGCGCGTTTCGGCGCGTCCCGTGGGCGAAGGCCGGGTGTAGCGGCTGAAGAAGGCAAGGCGCTCGTCGTCGGGCAGATGGCCGACGAGCAGACGCCCCGACGCGGTCCAGTTCGGCGGCACGCGGCTGCCCACGCGCGAAGTCACGCGGAAGTGGCCGGGCCCCTCGGCCATCTGCAGCACGACCATCATCCCTTCCACGAGCCCGCAGATCTGCACGGTTTCCTCGGCCTCGGCCGAGAGCCGCTGCATCTCCTCGGTGGCCACCGTCATGTAGTCGAGCGAGCGCGCGTAGCTGAGGCCATAGCCGTACAGGCGCGAGCCGAGCCACAGCGTGCCGTCCGCCGCGCGCGAGAGCAGGTTTCGCTCCACGAGGTCGTTGATGATCGTGTAGACCGTGGAGAGCGGAGCGCCGACCGTGCGCGCGATTTCGTATGCCGTGGCGGGGCGTTCGGCTTCCTGCAGCGCATCCAGGATCTGCACCACGCGCTCGATGGCGTTCGTGCGGGTGCGCGGCGCGCTGGCCGGGGCCTGGGGGCTCTCCGCGCTGCCGTTTTCTCCGGCGTTGGAGGCGGCGTGCGGTTCGGTCTTCTGATGAGCCGCGGCCGCGGGGCGGCCGGCTCGCGGCGACGGGGACGAGCGTGTCATCGGTTTCCTCTGATGCTGGGCGGGTCAATTTTGACCAGTTGACCCGCGTTTGTTCTATGTTAGACTGATCCGTAATTAAAGCATATATTTCGTAATTACGGAATAAAACTCGGAGGCGATGGTGATGACACTGGATATCCGCTCGCGTTTCGGCTTGCGCCCGGTGATCAACGTGTCCGGCACGATGACGAGCCTGGGGGCTTCGATCGTCGGCCCGCAGGTGATCGAAACCGTTGCCGGCGTCCTGTCGCAGTTCGTCGAGATCGACGATCTCCAGCGCAGGGCGTCGGCTGCCATCGCCGCCGCCTGCGGCGCCGAAAGCGGCTACGTGACCGCCTCCTGTTCGGCCGCCATCACGCTCTCCATCGCCGCCACCATGACGGGCGACGACCCCGGCCTCATCGAGCGGCTGCCCGACACCGCGGGCCTCGCTAACGAAGTCGTCGTGCAGACCGGGCATCTCGTCAACTACGGCGCGCCGATCGACCAGGCCATCCGTCTTGCGGGCGCGCGCGTCGTGCCGGTGGGCGCCGCCACCGAGGCGCACGGCTACCAGCTCGCCTCGGCCATCGGCGAACGCACCACCGCGGCGCTCTTCGTCGTCTCGCATCATACCGTCGGCTACGGCCTGATCCACCTGGAAGAATTCATTGCCGTCGCGCACGGCAAGGGCGTGCCCGTGATCGTCGATGCCGCTTCCGAATACGACCTGCGGCGTTTCATTGCGGCGGGCGCGGACATCGTGCTGTACTCGGCGCACAAGTTCCTGGGCGGCCCAACTGCCGGCATCGTCGCGGGGCGCAAGGCGCTCGTGCGGGCCGCGTATTTCCAGAACGGCGGCATTGGCCGCGGCATGAAGGTGGGCAAGGAAGGGATTGCCGGCGCGATCGCGGCACTCGAAGCCTGGCGCACGCGCGATCACGCGGCCGTGCGCGAACGCGAGCGTGGCTATCTCCAGTTGTGGCGCGATGCGCTCAACGGCCTGCCGGGTTTCACGGCCACCCTCGATCCCGATCCCACCGGCAATCCGCTCGAACGCCTGCGCGTGTCGGTCGATACGAAGCTCGCGCGCATCAGCGCCTGGGATCTCGTCGATGCGCTGGCGCGGCCGCGCGGCGATGCGCGGCCCGTGATCGCCCGCGACCACGAGGCCGAGCTCAACTACTTCTTTCTCGATCCGTGCAATCTGCATCCGGGCGAAGCGCAGCTCGTTGCCGAGCGGCTCGTCGAGGAAATCGGCCATGCGCAGCGCGCGAGCGAGCCTGTCGTCACGCCGTTCCATCAGCGTGATGCAAGACGTCAAGCCGCGCGCCTGCGCTGGCCTGACTGAGTGGTAACCGGGCGGTAAGGCGGGAAGCACCGCGGCCCGGCATCGGGCTGGGCGCTTCACGTTCGTCGTTTCAAATTAGTACTACTACCTATATCGCGATGCAGCCTTCATCGCGAGGTCTTTCTACGGCTTGAGGAAACCATCATGCAAAAACAATTCGTTCGTACAGCGCTTGTGACCGGTGCAGTCGGTATCGCCGGCGCGGGTGCCGCCCTCGGCGCGAGCAGCGCGTGGGCGCAGAGCAGCGTCACGCTGTACGGCATCGTCGATGCGGGCATCACCTACACCAGCAATCAGGCTGGCCACAGTGCCTGGCAGGCGACCCAGGGCAACGTGCAGGGCTCGCGCTGGGGCCTGCTCGGCACCGAAGACCTGGGCGGCGGCACGAAGGCGCTGTTCCGGCTCGAAAACGGCTTCAGCGCGGAAACCGGCGCACTGGGGCAGGGCGGCCGCATGTTCGGCCGCAGCGCATGGGTGGGCATCGCCAACGACCGCTTCGGCACGCTCACGCTCGGGCGCCAGTACAACAGTGTGCAGGACTACCTCTCGAACCTGCAGATCAACGGCGTGGGCGCGTTGAGCCAGTACGCCAACGCGGTGTACGACAACGACGACCTGAACAACACGTACCGTACCGATAACGCGGTGAAGTACACCACGCCGACCGTTGCCGGCCTCACGGCCAACGCGATGTACGCGTTCTCGAACACGCCGGGCGAGTTCGCCAATAACCGCGCGTGGAGCGTGGGCGCCGATTATGTGTCGGGACCGCTGCGCCTCGACGCTGCGTACTCGCTCACGAACAACCCGGCCTCGAACACCGCCGGGGCAGCGCCTTCGGACAACTACTACGGCACCGGCTCTTCGATCATCAGCAACGTGAAGCGCAATCAGGTGTGGGGCGCGGGCGGCGCCTACACGTTTGGCCCGGCCACGCTCGCCTTGCTGTACACGAACTCGCAGTTCCAGATTATTTCGGGCGGCACGCTGCGCTTCGCGAACTACGAGGCGAGCCTGCGCTACCAGTTCACGCCGGCCACCCTGGTCTCGCTCGGCTACATCTACACGAGCCAGAACAGCAGCGCGGCGAGCGCGCCCGATGCGCACTACAACCAGATCGCACTGGGCGGCGAGTACTTCCTTTCGAAGTCGACCGACCTCTACCTGAACGGCATCTACCAGCGCGCCAATGGCATGAACGCCTGGATCGAAGGCATCGGCAAGGCGTCGAGCAGCGGCAACCAGATCGCCGCCGTGGCAGGCATTCGCCACAAGTTCTGATCGTGCGCCACCGCGTGCGGCATGCGCCGCGCGCGGCGGTTTTCCCTACTTTTCTTCAGGAATCCCTATGGCGACTGTTCAGGGCAGCCTGCTCCTCGTCTATGCGCTGGTGGCGATCGTCGTACTCGTCGTGCTGATCGCGCGCTTCAGGCTCAATCCGTTCATCACGCTGATGGGCGTGTCCGTCGTGCTTGCGCTCGCGGTGGGCATGCCGATGGCGTCGATACTCAAGTCGTTCGAAACCGGCGTGGGCGGCACGCTCGGCCACATCGCGATCGTGGTGGGTCTTGGCACGATGCTCGGCAAGATGATGGCCGAATCGGGCGGCGCGGAGCGCATCGCGCGCACGATGATCGAACGGTTCGGGCCGAAGAACGTGCACTGGGCGATGATGTGCATTGCGTTTCTGGTCGGCCTGCCGGTGTTCTTCGAAGTGGGCTTCGTGCTGCTGATTCCGATTGCGTTCAACGTCGCGCAGCGCACCGGCACCTCCATGATCCGCGTGGGCATTCCGATGGTCGCCGGGCTTTCGGTCGTGCATGGACTGATTCCGCCGCACCCGGCCGCGCTGCTGGCCGTGACCGCCTATCACGCGGATATCGGCCGGACCATTTTCTATGCGCTGATTGTCGGCATCCCCACCGCCGTGCTCGCGGGGCCGCTGTTCTCGGGGTTCGCCAACCGCATGGTCGTGCTCGAAGGCCCGAACCCGCTCGCACAACAGTTCGTCGAAGAGGGGCAGGCGCGCATGAAGCAGGCCCTGCCGGGTTTCGGCATCACGCTGCTCACGGTGCTGCTGCCCGTGGTGCTGATGCTGCTCGGCAGCTGGGCCGACCTGCTGGTCGCGCCGAAGACGAAGGCGAACGACTTCCTGCACCTGATCGGCCATCCCGACATGGCGCTGCTGCTCGCCGTGCTGCTGAGCTTCTATACGTTCGGCACGGCGCGCGGCTTCGGGCGCGACGCGATCCTGAAGTTCACCAACGAGTGCCTCGCGCCCACCGCGAGCATTACGCTCGTTGTGGGCGCGGGGGCCGGCTTCGGTCGTATCCTGATCGACAGCGGCACTTCGAAGGCTATCGTCGATGTCGCGCTGGGCGCTCACGTGCCGCTCCTGCTGCTCGCGTGGCTCGTGGCGGCGCTGATTCGCGTGGCCACGGGTTCGGCCACCGTGGCCATGGCGACTGCCGCGGGTATCCTCGCGCCTATCGCGGCGGCGGCTGCCGGCACGGCTTCGGCGGTGCGGCCCGAACTGCTTGTGCTGGCAACGGGTGCGGGCTCGCTGATCCTCTCGCACGTGAACGATGGCGGTTTCTGGCTGGTGAAGGAATACTTCAACATGACCGTGGCCCAGACCTTCAAGACGTGGACCGTCTGCGAAACGATCATTTCCGTCGTGGCGCTGGCGTTCACGCTGGGTCTTTCGGTCGTCATTTAGGAGGAAGCAAACGATGAGCAAGGTTCGGCAACTCGAGATTCCTGGTTTTCCCGGTTCGTCGGCGCGGCGCGTGTGGTTGAAGAGCGTGAGTGCCATGGCGGCAGTTTCGGCCATGGGCACGCTCGCCGGCGCACCGCCTGCGCGCGCGGCGGCAGCGAGCAAGTCCGCGGCGCCCATGAAAGCGGCGCAGGACGGCAAGGCACTCATGGCCTTTGTCGGCACCTACACACCGCATGGGCTCGGTATCCACCGCTTTCGCGTGGATCGCGCAACGGGCAAGCTCGACGCGCTGGAGCCGGTGCAGGGCATCGAGAATCCGAGTGCGCTTGCCATCGACGCGCAACAGCGTTTTCTCTTCAGTGTGAGCGAGGTGAAGAACTACAACGGCACGACGAACGGTTCGGTGAGTTCGTACGCAATCGAACCGGGCACGGGTGCGTTGCGCCAGCTCAGCACGGTCAATTCGCAGGGTGCGGGGCCGGTGTATCTGAGCCTGCATCCCAACGGCCGTTTCCTGCTGGTTGCGAACTACGTGAGCGGCAGCGTCGCGGTGCTGCCGGTGGGCGGTGACGGCACGCTGGGCGAAGCGGTTTCCGTGCAGGCCCCGCAGGCTCCCGCGGGCGCGCAGCATGCGGCCGAAGGCGTGCCGGGCAGCTTCGCGATCAGCGACCACGACGGTCCGCACGCGCATACGATCGTGCCGTCGCCGGACGGCCGCTTTGCGATCTCGACGGACCTGGGCGTCGATCGAACCTATATGTGGAAGTTCGACGAGACGAGCGGCGCTCTCGCGCCGAACGATCCGCCTTTCGTCGCGGCGTCGGCGGGGGCGGGGCCGCGCCACGTTGCCTTCCATCCGAACGGCCGCTACCTGTACGAAGTGACCGAGGAGGCCTCGACACTCGTGACTTACGGCTACGACGCCGCGCGCGGCACGCTGGCGCAACTCCAGTCGGTTTCGACCTTGCCCGCGGGCTACGAAGGCACGAGTTTCGCATCGGAAATCATGCTTTCGCACGATGCGCGCTTCATCTACGTGGCCAACCGGCTGCACGATACGATCGCGCAGTTCGGCATCGGGGCGGACGGCCGCGTTCACTGGATCGGCGAAATCCACACCGGCGGCGACTATCCGCGTGTGATCCGCTTCGATCCCACCGGGCGTTTCCTTTACGCCCTGAACCAGCGCAGCGATCACATCGCCATCTTCGCGGCCGACAAGGCAAGCGGCAAGCTGCGCTTCACCGGCACGTATGTCGCGGTGGGCAGTCCTTCGGATATCGCGTTTGCCGCGGTATAGATCTCGGGTGCAGGTCCCGGGTACAGGTCGGATACGCGGCTGAACGGCTGCGTGTTTTCGGATCGGAAATAAAAAACCGCACACGCCGAAAAAGCGTGTGCGGTTCGCCTCTGTCACCACAGGTCCGGCGCCTGGCCGGACGCGCGATCAGAAGATGTTGCGCAGGCCGACAGCGACGCCGGTCTGGTTGTTGCGGCCCGGGTAGTCCGCGAGGTAAGCGCCCGTGCCGCGCGTGAAGTCCACCGTGCCGTAGACTTCCGTGCGCTTCGAGAGCGAGTACTCGGCCAGCAGCGTTGCCGAATAGTTGATACCGACGCCAAGCGTTCCGTCGAGCGTCTCCGCGTTGCGTGCGTGGCCGTAGTAGCCCGCTGCCGTGAGCGCCAGCGGTGCCGTCACCTGCCACGTGGTGCCCACGTAGAAGTTGTCGTCGATACGGTTCGGGCTCACGTGCGCGAGCGACGGCGCGCCCGATTGCTGTTCAGCCAGATCGACCGTGCCCGTCTGATCCTGCGAGTGCAGCCAGCCTGCCAGCAGCTTGATGTCCGGCGTGACGGTATAGACGAGGCCCAGGTTGCCGATGTTGAACTTCTTGCCCGAGACGTCGTTCTGCTGCCAGCCCGCCATGGCCTGGACCGGACCCAGCGTGTACGAAGCGGTCAGGCCGTACATGCTGTTTTCGCCCGTGCTGCCCGGCACGCCGCCGAAGCCGTACATGCCTTCCACGTGCAGGCCGGCGAAGTCGTTCTGGTACTTGATCGAGCTGTTGGTGAACAGGAACGGACCGACCGGGTTATACGCCCAGCTGTCCTGCCAGAAGTCGGCAACGGTCAGCGGATCGTAGATGTTGCCCATCATCTCGAAGAAGGGCGTTTGCTGGCGACCGAGCGTCAGGGTACCGTACTGCGTGTTCGAAAGGCCGACGTAAGCATTGCGCTGGAACAGCTGGTTGCTGCTGTTGTCGAGTTTGCCCGACCAGAGCTGGAACTGGTTTTCCAACTTGAAGATCGCCGACGTGCCGCCGCCGAGATCTTCCGTGCCCTTCAAACCGAAGCGGCTCGGCGTTTCGACGCCTTCGCCCATGGCGACCTGGCCGTCGTTGTTCGAATTGGCGTTGGTGAGGTAGCGCACCGTCGTATCGACGAGGCCGTACAGCGTCACCGAGCTTTGCGCAAAGGCGGACTGAGCCGAGAGGGCAAGGAGGGCGGCGCCGACCGCAACTGCTGTTTTCTTCATGTGTGTCCCCGACGTTGTTCGCCGGCGTTGCGCGTACGCAATCGCCAGCATTGCAATTGAATCGAATACGCCGGCAATTTCCGGCGACCGAACGGACGGGATGATATTTCCATTAAATTAAGTGTTGTTATTAAATCGTTCGGGTGTCGTCCTGCCGCAACATGGAGTTGACTTCCGATTATCGGGCGCCATGTTTCGCCAGGCGCCCAAAAGGCCGTGCCTGCCGGCGCGCGCGGGTTTTCCCCATCTACCGTAAAAGGCCAGATACACGTTTCCCGGATATCTGGTTAAAATCCGACGACTTTTGTCTGGAGAATCTTTCATGAAATGCGAGCGAAAGGTACGACGCATAGGCGCCGCCCGAGGCCGTCTGCCGTTTGTCGCTGCGCTCGTGCTTTTCGCGTTCACCGGAGTGACGCCGGCGGCCTTTGCCGAACTCGGCGGTATGCCCACGCTTGGCGGTGCGGCTCCGCAAACGTCGGCGCCGGCGGCCTCCCGGGCGAAGGAAGTTGCGCACGCCACGGATAGCACGGCGGGGGCAGCCACGAGCAGCGCTTTTGCATGGAGCTCGCGCGAGACGACGCTCGCCAACGGCACGGTCGAGCGCGAGTACGTGGGCGCGGATGGCCTCGTGTTCGCCGTTGCGTGGCGCGGCCCGCGCCGCCCGGAGCTCTCGACGCTGCTCGGCGCCGGCTACGCGACGCAGATGGCGCAGAGCGCCCGGCTGATGCGCAAGGCGGGTCTGGGCTCGCATAGCGTGACGTCGCTGGCTGGCGGGACCTTCGCCGCACGCGCCATCGTGCGCCAGCGCTATTCGGCAGGCATTGCGTGGCTGCCGCAAAAGCTGCCCGCGGGCGTGAAGCCCGATGCACTGGGTATTGTTTCGGGTACCTGAATCTTCAACGGGCGTGGTGCCCGGAAAACAAAAAAGCGAACATGGCACAGCAAACGGGGCAGTGCGCCGAGATCGGTGCGGGCGCAACGGATTGGAATTCTATGAAGCGCGGCTGGGCCAGGATCGGCGGCGGGCGCGGATACTTCGCCGCGGTCTGCGTGGCTGCCGCGATGGTGTTGAGCGCCTGCGGCGGCGGTGGATCGAGTTCCGCCACCGACAACGCCGCGGGTTCGGCGAGCGGCGCCAGTAGTGCGAATGGTGCGTCGTCGTCGGGCAGCACCGGCAGTTCGTCGTCGTCGGGCAGCGGCGCGTCGTCCTCCGGATCGGGGAACGGGAATGCATCGGCAGGCGGCGCGAACGGCCCGGTCGAGGGCAATTCGATGGCGCTCGCGGTGGGCAAGGGCGTAGCCGGCGACGGCGCGAACCAGCCCGAAGTCAGCGTGCAGATCTGCGCGCCCGGCACGAACGTGTGTCAGACCATCGACCACGTGCTGATCGACACGGGCTCGACCGGCGTGCGCATTGCGAGCGCGGCGTTGAGCCCGCAACTGCTTGCGGCCCTGCCGCAGGAAACGGTGAGCGGCTCGGCGCTCGGCTCCTGCGAACAGTTCCTCGACGGCTATACGTGGGGATCGATGCGCGTGGCCGACGTGACGCTCGGGCCGAAGTCGGCTTCGTCGCAGCCGCTGCAGATTTTCGGTGATACCTCGATTGGCTACGTGCCGAACGATTGCAGCGACAACGGCACGCTCACATCCGAAAACACCCCGGCCGAGTTCGGCGAAAACGGTGTGATCGGCGTGTCGGCGGCCTTGCAGGATTGCGGCACGGCTTGCGTTCAGCAAGCGCTTTCGTCGTCCTACTACGCGTGTGCGGGCGGCACGTGCCAGAGCACGACCGTACCGCTGGCGCAGCAGGCGCAGAATCTCGCGGCCGGTTTCGCGCAGGACAATAACGGCGTGGTGCTGAGCTTGCCCGCCATTGGCGCCACGGGGGCGGCTTCCGTGTCCGGCACGCTCTATTTCGGCGTGGCGACGCAGACCAATAACGCCATGACCGGCGCCACGGTGCTCCAAACCGACCCGAACACGTTCAACAACGTGGTGACGTACGAGGGCGCGCTCTATCCGGACAGCTTCATCGACAGCGGCTCGAACTTCTTCTTCCTGAACGACGTAACGATTCCGCGCTGCTCGTCGTCGAACGACTTCTATTGCCCGTCGGGTACCCTGTACCGGACCGTTTCCATGGCATCGGCTACCGGGGCGGCGCTCAGCGAGAGCTTTTCGATTGCCAACGCGCAGACGCTCTTCAATAGCTACCCGAGCGACGTGGCGTTCAACAACATCGCCGGCACGGGCTATACGGGCGCCATCGATTTCGGGCTGCCGTTCTTCTTTGGGCGATCGATTGCGGTGCTCAACGAGGGGCAAACCGCGCTGGGGCAGGCGGGGCCATTTACGGCGATTGGTCCGCTTTGAGGTAGAACCCAAGGAAGAGTCCGCCGCAAGGCGGATTCTTCTTTTTTGGCAAGAAATACGGGACTCCGAAGTAATTTCTCAGGTTGCCCGGGGTCGATCATGGCGATGCGAGAGCCTTGGTGCCGCGCACGGTCAAGACCGGGTCGCCTCGATAAAAACCCCAGGCCCCGCGCCCGAATAATTCCTTGACACACTGTCAGCGCACACCGTAATCTACGTCGGCAGATCTAGATAAGAGACTATCTGTAAGATGGTCTCTTATGCGCGAAGCAATTGCATGGGCCCTCTTGCAGAAATAACCAGGAGACGGCTTGTGCAAACAATCGCGGTCAAAATTCGTGGCGTCGACGACGTCATAGCCTTTATCGATTCCTGTTCGGGCATAGCCGGCCGCGCCGGCATCATCTGGTGGCTCGCACTGGGTGGCCTGTTTCTCGACGCATTCTCCAATTCCGCCTTGAGCGCCGGCCTCGCGCCGATGACGCGCGACCTGCGTCTCGACGCGGCCGAAGTCGCGCTCATGACGTCGTTCGCTTCGTGGGTGGCCATTGCATTCAATCCCATCGGCGGGTGGATGGCCGACCGTTGGGGGCGCGTCAGGCCCCTCGTGCTCGCGAAGGTATTGGCGCTCGCAGGCGCGTTGCTCGTCATGTTCGCGCCGGGCTTCGAAGTCGTGCTCGCCGGCCGTTTCTTTGTCGGCATGGCTTATGGCATCGACTTCGCCATCGCCATGGCGATGCTCGCCGAATTCACGCCGGCGCACCTGAAAAGCCGCCTCAATGCGTGGCAGGGCATGTGGTACACGGCCGTCTGCCTGAACCTCGTGCTCGCGCTGCTGTTTCACTCGTGGCAGGTGGGCGATGCCATCTGGCGCTATTCGATTGCGGCCACCGCCGTATTCAGCGTGGCGATTCTCGTGCTCCAGGTGCTCTTGCTCGTGGAGAGCCCCACCTGGCTCGCGCGCAAGGAACGGGTCGTGGATGCGGCCGCGGCCATGACCCGCATCTATGGGCGCAGCTTCGTCGCCGCTCCGGTTGAGGAGCGCGTGCCGGTGCTGAACCAGGCACGGCGCGGCCTCGCGAACGTCGCACTGATCTTTCGCGGCATCTATCTTCCGCGCACCTTGCTTGCCGCCACCGTGCAGATCGGCCAGTCGCTCGAATACTTTGCGATTGGCTGGTATCTGCCGCTCATCAGCGCGGCGCTCTTCGGCAAGGACTTCGTTTATGCGACGCTCGGCGCGCTGCTCTTCAACGTGTTCGGCATCGCGGGCGGTTTCATGTCGCCGCTCGTGGGCCGCTGGATCGGGTTGCGGCGCGCCTCGGCTATCGGCTTTGCCGCCGTGTTCGCCATGCTGCTCGTGCTCGGACTCTATGGAGCGAAGCTGCCGATGTGGATGTCCGTGGTCGTGCCGTCGCTCTTCATCTTGTTTCACTCGGTGGGGCCCGGTGCCAACGGCAAGAGCCTTTCTTCGCTCTCGTTTCGCAGCGAATTGCGCGCGGGCGCGAACGGTGTGGTCGGCGCGCTGGGCTCGATCGGCGCCGCGCTCGGGCTGCTCGTCTTTCCGTTGTTCCGCGAGCGCTATGGGCTCGAACACACGTTTCTCATTCTCGCGGTCGTGCCGTGCGTCGCGAGCGTGATCTGCTTCGCGATCCGCTGGGATCCCACGCGCAGCACCGTCACGCCCGATAACGAGCCCGATGCGCCGCAATTCGAAGGCGACGACCGTCAAGCCGACGCCTTCCTCAACCCGGTCATGGAGGATTCCCGGCGATGAGCCAGCAGCAGCGAGTCATACTCGCCATCGATGAAGGAACGTCGGGCACTCGCGCCGCAGTGGTCGATGCGAAGGGCCGCGTGTCGTGCCTCGCGTACCGTTCGTTGCGGGTGGAGAGCCCGCAGCCCGGCGTGGTCGAGCAGGACGCGAACGTCACGCTCGAAAAAACGCTGGAAGTGTGCCGCGCCACGCTCGCGCAGGCAGCACAGGAAGGGCTGGAGGTGATCGCGCTGGCCATCGCGACGCAGCGCGCCACGGCCGTGCTGTGGGACACGCGCACCGGACGGGCGCTCGTGCCCGCGATGGTGTGGCAGGACACGCGCCACCGGGACGCGCTCGCACAACTCGCGCCCGACTGGGACCGGACGCTGATCGAGCGCGTGGGGCGGCCCGCTGGCGTGCGCTCGCCGTATCTGTGGGCCGCGGGGCATCTGCGCGAAACCGCCGCAGTGAGAGAGGCGCAGCGCCAGCGGCGCCTTGCGTTCGGCACGATGGATACGTGGCTGCTCTGGCATCTCTCGAACGAGGGCGCGTGCGTGACGACGCCCACCAACGCGACTTCGGCGAGCGCCTACGTGCTCGCCGGGCACTGCTACTACCGCGCGTGGCTCGACGCGCTGGGCTTTCCCGCGGACCTGCTGCCGGCGCTGCGCGAGGATGCCGATACGTTCGGCCGCACGCGCGCGGACCTGCTCGGCATCGACGTGCCGATTCTCGCGTGTGCCGGCGATCAGCTTGCGGGCGGCGTCGGGCTCGGCTGTCTCGACCGCGGGCAGTCGATGTGCGTGCACGGCACCGGCAGCTTCGTCGATCTCCTGATCGGCACGGCGCTGCCGCCCGCAACGGCGGGCCACGACGGCACGCTCGTGATGACCGCGCGCCGCCACGGCGGCGTCTCGCACTTCTCGCTCGAAACGTTCGTGCCGACCACGGG
This sequence comes from Paraburkholderia ferrariae NBRC 106233, assembly GCF_000685035.1. Taxonomy (GTDB): domain Bacteria; phylum Pseudomonadota; class Gammaproteobacteria; order Burkholderiales; family Burkholderiaceae; genus Paraburkholderia; species Paraburkholderia ferrariae. The sequence goes on along the minus strand of NZ_BAYB01000009.1, from coordinate 67,700 downwards.
TTCCGCGCTGAACTGGATCTGCGAGAAGCTGCGCTGGTTCGACGACCCGAAGGCGATTGCCGCCCAGGCCGCCACGGTCGCGTCGTCACGCGGCGTTGCGTTCCTGCCCGCGCTCACGGGCCTGCGCGTGCCGAAGCTCGAACCCGCGGCACGCGCGTCGCTCTGCGGCATCTCCATTGCCACCACGCAGGCCGAGATTGCCTACGCGATTCTCGAAGGCATCGCGCAGTCGGTCGCGCTCTGCGTGGAGGCCAACGAGGCAGTGGCGGATGTCGCGACGGGGGAACTCATCGTCGGCGGCGGCCTTTCGGGTAGCGATACGCTGCTGCAGATGCAGGCCGATCTGTGCGGCGTGCCGGTGCGCCGCATGGCGGAAAGCGACCGCGCGAGCCTGCGCGGCGCGGCCTTTCTGGCGGGCGCCTCGGGGCTGCTGTGGGACTCGCTGGACGAGGCGCGCGCGACGCTCGCCACCGATGCGGTGTTCGAACCCAATGCCTCGCCGGAAACCCGCACGCACCGCCGCGCAACCTGGCGCGCCCGCGTGGAGGCGGAGCTCGCGCACGCGGCGCAATTCGACCAAGCTTGAGCAGGAGAACGAACTACATGCTGTGGATGCCATCCAGAAATGCCAATCGCGAACGCGCGAAGCTGACCGCAACCGAGCCGCTTCGGCTCGTGCGTGCGGAACAGCTTGACCGGCTGCAAAGCGAAGCATTCGACATCGTTATCGTGGGCGGCGGGGTGACGGGGGCGTACGCGGCGCTCGATGCGAGCCTGCGCGGCTATCGCGTGGCGCTGATCGAAAAGAGCGACTTCGCCTCGGGCACCTCGTCGAAGTCGTCGAAAATGGTGCATGGGGGCCTGCGCTATATCGAGCAGGGCAATCTGGGCCTCGTGCGTCATTCGCTGCTGGAGCGCCAGCGCTTGCGCAGAAATGCGCGCCATCTCGTGCAGCGCCTGCCGTTTCTTTTTCCGGTGCTGGAGAAGGATGGCGTATTCGATCCGCGCCTCGCGAAAGCATTCGAAAGCCTGCTGTGGACCTACGACATTGCCGGCGGCTGGCGCGAAGGCATTCTGCACCAGAAGCTCACGAAGGCCGAGGTGCTTTCGCATTGCCCGACCTTCAACGAAGCTCATCTCAAGGGCGGTTTCCTGTACTTCGACGCCCGCGTGGACGACGCGCGGCTCACGCTCACGCTGGCGCGCACGGCGGCGTTCCACGGCGCGGCGGTCGTCAATCACGCGAAGGTGGTGGAGCTCACGCGCAACGGGCAGGGCAAGGTGGACGGTGCGATCGTGCAGGCGGACGGCCGCGAGCGGCGTGTGCGGGCGGGCGTGGTGATCATGGCCACGGGCGTGTGGCTGCGCGACTGGAGCGGGGCCAGGAAGGGCGACACCGCAGCGCTGCAGATCCGGCCCGCGAAGGGCGTGCACGTGGCGATTCCCTGGCTGAAGATCCGCAACGACTGCACGGTGACGATACCCGTGCCGGGCCGCAGCCGCCGCGCCACCATCACGCGTTGGGGCAACGTCTCGTACCTTGGGACAACTGACGAAGACTACGACGGCAATCTCGACGACGTGTACTGCACGCGCCAGGAACTCGATTTCCTGCTGGAGGGCGCGCGCTCCGCGCTCAAGACCGATCTGTGCGCCGAGGACGTGGTGGGCAGCATTGCCGGCTGCCGCCCCCTCGTGGGGCCGCCGGGCGGCAAGACGCTGGAGATGAAGCGCAATCACGAGATACATACCGCGCCGGATGGTCTCGTCACGATTGTGGGCGGCAAGCTCACGACCTCGCGCCATATGGCCGAGCAGACCATCGACGCGGCACAGAAGGTGATCGGCCAGCATCGCCGCTGTTCGACGCGCTCGGCTTACCTGCTCGGCGCGGCGGGCTACGACGCGCAGGCTATCGTCGCCTCGGGCGGCCTGGGCGCGCATCTGGGCGAGCGCTACGGCACCGAAGCGCGCTTCGTGAGCGATCTGCTTCAGGCCGACCCGCGCCTCGTCAAGCCCGTGGTCGAAGGGCTGCCCTATACCGAAGCCGAAGTGCTCTATGCCGTGCGCCACGAACTGGCGGGCAGCGTGGACGACGTGCTCTCGCGCCGCATGCGCGCGCGTCTCATGGCACGCGACGCGTCGGCGCAAGCCGCGGCGCGCGTAGGTGAAATTCTGCAATCCGAACTCGGCCTGTCCGCCGACACAGTCGCAAGCCAGGTGCGCGACTACGTCGCTTCGGTCGAGCACGAAAAATCCGTTCTGATGGGAGACAGCGAATGATCAGCAAGGAAGCAATCAAGCGTGGCTATAACCGTGGCAACTATATCGTCGGTGCGCCTACACCGCCCGCATGGTCGGCCTCGCTCAAGGAAACCGGCACCGAAGCCGGTCTCCAGCGCGACCCGGTGCGGCTCACCGCGCAACAGATCGATAGGCTCGGCACGCTCGCGGACGAAGTGCTCGTGGCGACGCCGGACGTGGTGGCCTGCACGCGCGACTGGTGGGCGCGCACGATGATCGCCGAAACGGGCGGCAAGCCGGCGACGCCGCATGCGGTCGTGGTGCGCGTTTCGAGCGTGGAGCAGGTGCAGGCGGTGATGCGCTTTGCGCACGAAGCGGCGATTCCGGTCACGCCATCGGCGGGCCGCAGCAACGTGACGGGCGCAGCGCTCCCGGTGCGCGGCGGTATCGTGCTGGACGTGTGCGGACTGAAGCGGCTACTGGGCTTCGACCGCGAGAGCCAGATCGTGGAAGTCGAAGCCGGCATGTTCGGCGACATCTTCGAAGAGACGATCCAGCGCGAGTATCGCATGACCCTCGGCCACTGGCCGTCCTCTTATGCGATCAGCACCGTGGGCGGCTGGGTGGCATGTCGTGGCGCGGGGCAGCTTTCCACGCGCTACGGCAAAATCGAAGACATGGTGTTCGGCATGGACGTGGTGCTCGCGGATGGGCGCCTCGTCACGCTCGGCGGTTACTCGCGCGCGGCGGTGGGGCCGGACCTCCAGCAGCTCTTCATCGGCTCCGAAGGCACCCTGGGCGTGATCGTGCGCGTGCGCCTGAAGCTGCACCGTCTGCCCGACTATGGGCGTGCGATCGCCTACGGTTTCAGCTCGTTTGCGAAGGGCCTGGAAGCGTGCCGCGAAATTCTGCAAGGCGGCGCCAATCCGGCGGCGCTGCGGCTCTACGACGAACTCGAAAGCGGCTTGCAGTTCGGGCTGCCCGAGACGAACGTGCTGCTCGTGGCGGACGAAGGCCCGCGCGAGAGGGTGGATGCCGTACTCGCGATCAGCGAGCGCGTGTGCAAAACGCTCGGCGAAAAACTCGACGAAGGCGCGATCTTCGAGAAGTGGCTCGACACGCGCTACCTCACCGGCAAGAGCGCGGAGGGCTTCAAACGCAGTCCCGGCCTCGTGGCGGATACGCTCGAAATGATCGGCCCCTGGAAGGATCTCGCGGGGATCTACGACGACGTGGTGAAGGCCATCAACGCGGTGCCGGGCACGCTCGCCGGGTCCGCGCACCAGTCGCATGCCTATGTCGATGGCGCCTGCCTGTACTTCTCGCTGCGCGGCGACGTAGAGGTGGCCGACCGCGCGCACTGGTATCGCACCGCGTGGGATGCCGCGAACCGCGTGATCATCCAATACAATGCGACGCTGAGCCACCACCACGGCGTAGGTCTGCTGCGCGCGCCCTACATGCGCGATTCGCTCGGCAGCGCCTTCCCGCTGCTGGAGGCGATCAAGCGCACGCTGGACCCGAAGAACATTCTCAACCCGGGCAAGCTCGGCCTGACCGATACGCTCGAACACGAAGCGAAGTAACCGATCTACATGGATATGTCACTCGGGGCGCGACTCGCCCGCCATCCGGTCATCGCGACGCTCTACGGCGTAGAGCAGTTCGACGATTTCGTGACGAGCGCGGCGGAGGTGGCCATCGTCGCGAACGTCGATCTGCGCAAGCTGCACCGGGTGGTCGCGGCGCTCGCGAAGGCGGCCAAATACGTGATCGTCAATATCGACAGTTGCGACGGCCTTTCGCAGGACAAGGGCGGCGTGGAGTACCTGGCCGATATCGGCGTGACGAGCCTCGTTTCCACCCGGGTGGCCACGATCCAGCGCGGCAACCGTGCGGGCCTCGTCACGATCCAGAAGGTGTTCGTGACGGACCGCTCCACCTGGCCGCGCAGCGTGAAGGCGCTCGAGCAGAGCGATCCGAACATCGTGCAGTTGATGCCGGCTCCCATGCTCGCGCGCCTCTCCCAGCAGGACCGCAGCGCGCTGCCGCCCATCGTGGCCTCGGGGTTCGTCTGCAACGAGGCGGATGCGCTCGAAGCGCTCAAGGGCGGCGCGATTGCCGTTTCGACGAGCGAGAGCGCGATGTGGAACATGAAACTCGAACGTTGAACAGCACGATTTCAGGAGCGACTCATGGCGAAGACCTATTTGCAGGTGATCGCGCATTACCACGTCAAGCCGGGCCATGGCGAGAGTGTCGCGGCCCTGCTGGGAGAACTGGCCGTGGCCACGCGCGGCGAGCCGAAGAATCTCTACTACGACTATTTCCGCTCGCCGGCCATTCCCGACCACTTCGTGATACTCGAGCAGTACAGCGACGCGAGCGGACTTGCCGGGCATCGCGAGACGGCGCATTTCCAGCGCCTTGGCCTCCAATCCATTGTGCCGCTGCTGGAGCGGCGCGAAGTGACGAGCCATATGGTCAACGAGGCGTGAGAGGGTGCCGGGATAGAGGGCATTTCTTTGCGGGGTCGTTGCGGGCGCATTGACATGACAACCCATTAAAGACTGAACCCTCCCTACGGGTAGGCTGTGATAAATCCAATAGAAAATGTTTCGACTGGCAACCGAAAGAGGGAATTAAATCCCCTTAAAAAATGACACAGCGAAAGCTGACGGAATTGCCGCGTTTGATTGCGCAGACGTTTCTTTTCATTCGCGGAAATCGATTGACCGGGTCGGGGTTGAACGGCACACTTGCCGGGCCTGGGTAGGGGCTGACCAAGCCTGTGGCCAGGTAAATGTAGAGCCCTCTTTCAGGACACCTTCAGGGGTGTCCTTTTTTTTTGTGCAATCAAGAATGAATGCGCATTCAATGCGCCGGGCGGCCACGCATCATTTTTCTATCGCTTCGAACGACTCCGACTGACCGGCTCCATTCTGCTGCATTTCCCGCCGGTACTCGGAAGGCGTTTTGAGGAATCGCCGCCGGAATGCAGTGGCGAAATTCGCCGCGCTCGAAAAACCGGTTTCGTCGGCAATAGCGGCAATGCTGAGCGACGTATAAGTGAGCAGGTATTGCGATTGATCAAGCCGCTTCTCGCGCAGGTGCTCGAACACGCTCTGGCCCAGATGTTCACGAAAAGCGCGCGACAGCCGCTTCTCGTGCGTCCCGAGACGCCGGGCCAGGTTGTCGAGCGAAGGCGGATCGCTCAGATTGGCCGCCAGATACTGAAGCGCCGCGCGCACGAGCGAGGCGTCCGCCGAATGGCCGAGATCCGGCAATGCGTGGGCATCGGCATGGGCGGAACGTCTCAGGTGCACGCGGATACGCGCGATCATCTCCGCGGGCTCGTAGGGCTTGGTCACGAAGTCCACCGCGCCGCTGTCGAATCCGTCCAGACGTGTGGCGAGATCGTCGGCGCCCGTCAGCAGGATCACGGGAATGCCCCGCGTGGCCGGGGTGGCCGCGAGCAGACGGCAGGCGGAGAGCCCGTCCATGCGCGGCATCTTCACGTCCATCACGATCAGATCCGGCTTTTGGGCCTGCGCGCGGTGGTAGGCCTGTTCGCCGTCGAACACGATGCTGATGCGGCAGCGCGTATTGCGCAGCGCGGCGATGAGCAGGTACAGGTCGTCGGGTTGGCTATCGACCAGGAGTATGTGCTTGTCCTCGAACATGGTGCAATGCTGTCAATCTCGGTGGGCTGAACGATGTGGCATGCCCCTCGACTCCTGGCCCGAAAGCCGGTCGCTGTTGGCGCTGTTGGCATTGGAAGCTCATGACGGTCTTTGTCGGTATGAATTGCTCGCGTGGACGCGTCACGCGGTGGCGGCGGCCGTCGTTGTGCGTCGCGCCGAATGCCGCAAGATGATTCGATAAAATGCGTGGCGCCGTCTGTTGCCGGCACCACAGTACGGCGTTGCCGGCGCGCTTCTTTCGGTGTCGTGCCGAAACGCGCGACAGGCGCTTCTGAAACTTCGCCCGGTTCGAAAAGCCGGAATTTTTCCCGATCGCGGTTGCTGGGTGTATCGCCGGTAATGGGGAAATGAAAATGTCTGCGTGCGCTGCTAAGCGCATTTCGTCATGCACTCGGCACGGGTTTTGTGCCGAAGGGAGCAAAGAGAAAATCACGGTTGATGGCGGCAATGCCAGTCGTTTCCGCTGGGTACGTCAAAATCGCGCTACACGATTATGCATCAAACTGCATTGCAGCATCAAACGATCTCGAAGTGGACGGCAGGGAATAAAGCGAGTCGAGAAGAATGGCGGGTAGCCAGTTTCCATCCTTACCGGGTAGATATTTCAATATTGTAAATTTTTGGAGTTGTCCGAAGTTACCGGATTATTTCCGCGCGTAAAACGTTTGCATCCGGGAATAGTGAGTGCCGATAGGGTATTCAGTGTTCAGGTTCAGGGGGCGGCAGTCAATTAACGGCGCAAAGTACTTCAAGCACTATCACGGGGCTCGCCTGCATACGCCGTCACATACAAAAAGACCTTGAGGCCGAATGCCGGCGGTGCTTTGCGGGTGTCGGACGAGGTGGATTGATGTGTCGCTCGTAACGGTGGGGCGCAACGCGGTTTCAGGATTTACCCTGGGTACGTCAATGGAATGATTCCCTGAAATGACGTGTGACGCTTTGTCTCATTTCCGATTCGGGTTTGTATTGCCGAGTTCTCGCTGATGAATCAGGTTGTTATACTACCGCCTGCATTCGTCAGGGCGACGATATCCGGTTGCCAGGGGCGATTCGAATGCACACATAAATCGACGATTTCAAAAAATAGCGAATGATCGTTCGCTTTCGCTATTTTCCGAGCCGATCCGGGATTACTCGGGGGTGAAAATTGTCAAGAATTGACAGATTGCAGGTGGCGAATCCCTGGAGTAAACATTTTTTCCGCTAGAAGAAAATATTCTCCGTGAGCGGTATGTAAGTCTTGCGGGTAAATCGGAACTTCACCAGACAGGCGCTCGCAACGGGGAAGCGCTTTCCGGGCCGCAGAGCCGGGTGGGCGGTTCCGCACGTGGACGGAGAGGCGTCAGCCTGGCCGCCCCAATTGAAAAGAGCTAGAGAGACCATGCGAACGAAGATTTTGTCGATTTTCGGCACGCGGCCAGAAGCCATCAAAATGGCGCCGCTAGTCATGCAGCTGCAGGCCAGTGCCCACGTCGAGTCCGTAGTGTGCGTAACGGGGCAGCATCAGGAGATGCTCAAGCAGGTGCTCGACCTGTTCGAGATCGCACCGGACGTCAACCTCGCCCTGATGACGGGCAACCAGACGCTCAACGGCCTGGCCGCGAAGCTCATCGCGGCGCTCGACGACGTGCTCGCCACCGTGCGGCCCGACCGTGTGCTGGTGCACGGCGACACGACCACGGCGTTCGCCGCGGCCATCGCGTCGTTTCACCGCGGCATTCCGGTGGGGCACGTGGAGGCGGGGCTGCGCACCGGCAACCTGCAACAGCCGTGGCCCGAAGAGATGAACCGCCGCGCCGTGGATGTGGTGAGCGACCTTCTGTTCGCGCCCACCGCGAGCTCGAAGGCAAACCTCGAACGCGAGTCGCTGCAAGGCCGCATTGTCGTGACCGGCAACACGGTGATCGACGCGCTGAACCTCACCACGGCACGCATCGACAACACGCCGGCCCTGCGCGCCGAACTCGACGCGCGCCTGCCGTTTCTCGACAACGCGCTGCCGCTGCTGCTCGTCACGGGGCATCGGCGCGAGAGCTTCGGCGCGGGCTTCGCGAACATCTGTGGCGCGCTCGCCGATCTTGCGAGTACCAACGCCGTGCAGATCGTCTACCCGGTGCATCTGAACCCGAATGTGCGCGGCCCGGTGCAGGAAACCCTGAGCGGGGCGCGCAACGTCCACCTCGTCGAGCCGATGGACTACCTCGGTTTCGTGCGGCTGATGCAGCGGGCGTCGATCATTCTCACCGATTCGGGCGGCGTGCAGGAGGAGGCGCCCGCGCTCGGCAAGCCCGTGCTCGTGATGCGCGACGTGACCGAACGCCCGGAAGCGGTAGTGGCCGGCACGGTGCGCCTCGTCGGCACGGAACGCGCATCGATCGTGAGCGCGGTGACGGGCTTGCTGGGCGACGCGGGGGCCCGCGCCGAGTTCGCCCGCCGCATCAATCCCTACGGTGACGGCTACGCGTCGCAGCGCATCGTCGCGGCGCTTACCGGACGCGCATTCGAACCCTTCCACGCAGGCGAGACCGGTGTGGCGCCTGCTGCCGCCCGCGCATCGCTTGCCGCTGCCGTTTATTAGTACGGTCGGCAGCGCAGCAGGTATCGCACGCCGATACCCATAGAACCGCAAGGAACGAGAGACAGAGCCCGGCGACACGCCAGCCCGGCTTCACCCGACAAACGATGCGCGCCGGCCTGGCCGTGCCAGGTGCGCACCTGGAGAATAAACACATCATGAATCCCCTCACGCCCTGGCGCGCGATTGTGCGCGCCCGTCTGCCGGTGCTGCCCGCGCTGTTCCTGATTTGCGCGAGTGCTCACGCACAGCAGCCCGTCGATCTCGCCGGCGGTTTCGCCCAGCTCGGCAGCAATCGCCTCGCCACACGTACGGTATCGCTCGCCGAGCTCGGCATTCGCGAACCTATCGTGCTGCATGCGCCGGACGCTCGCCAGGAACTGTATCTGCCGGTGCCCGCCGGCGTGCCGCTCACCGACGCCGCATTGCAGATCGACGGCACCTATCTGCGCGCCAACGGCGGCCGCGTGACCCTGCTGGTGTCGATCGACGGCTCGCCGGTGCTTGCGAACACGCCCACCCAGGATCGCGGCGACGCCTCGGCGGCGGTCGGCGTGGACGGTGCACCGCGCAAGACGGGCTTCGTGCGCGTGGGTCTCGACTGGTCCTCGGTGCTGAGCGACAACCTTTGCGCCGACCAGACGGCGATCGGCAATGTCTGGCGTATCGCGCCCACCTCGCGCCTCACGTATCGTTTCGACCCGAATGCCATCGTCGATCTGCGCGGCGCCTGGAGTGCGTTGCCCGATCATCCCGTGGTGATGCTCGGCTCGCGCACGCTGGGCACGCCCGCATTCGATGCGGCGTGGCGCACCGAGGCGCTGCTGCAGCGCGACGGCCGCGTGCCGGTCACGCACGCGTTGCCGGCGGTGGGCGAGACGGTGGATCTGGGCCAGGTGGACGTGCCCGCGCCGCTGCGCGCCATTCCCGCTTTTGCGGCGCTTGCCGCGGGCGGCTCGCACACACTCGCGAATCCGGCCGAAGTGGGGGCGCTGATTGCGCTCGCGCCGCGCACGGCATTCGCGCCCGATGTGATCGTCGCCGACGACACGCTGCGCGCCGCGCTCAAGACTTCGCTCGATGCGCTGCGCGCCCAGGTGGCGAGCGTCGCGCCGAACGCGGGCGAGGTCTTCGACGCCTGGCGCAACAGCGTGACCGGTCCTCTCGCCGCGCCGCTCGAGCCCGGCGAGGTGCGCCTCGCGCATCCCGGCGGCCAGGCCGTGATCGTGGTGGGCGACACCTCCGGCGTGTCGGTGCTCGCGCGCGCGTGGCGCCCGATTGGCGTGACGAACCGCCTCGTGGTACACGAGATCGACAACGCGCCGAATACCAAAGGCGATGAGATCGCGCTGTCACTGCTGGGCGGCGAGCCGCGCACGCTCGACGTGCAGGGCCGTGCGACGTGGGACGCCAGCTTCGATCTCGGCGCCGCGTCCGGCGACGGCAAGCTGCCGGGCGCCGTGGTGCTGGACGTGGCCGCCGCACCGGCCGCGAACAACGCGGCGCAAAGCGCCTCGATCTACTTCAACGACGTGCTGATCGGCTCGCAACTGCTCAATGCAAATGGCAAGCCGCAGCGCATCACGGCGCGCGTGCCGCGCTATGCGCTGGCGCCCGTCAACCTGCTGCGCGTGGTGTTCGAGCGTCAGCCCGAAGGCGGCTGCCAGTCGCGCGGCCTCGGGCATCCCATTGCGGTGCTGCCGGGCAGCCATCTCACGCTGACCGACGCTAAAGTCGACGACGACTTCACGGGCATGGTGGCGCGCTTCGCCACAAACGCGAACCTGATTGTGCCGGCCGCCTACCTGCAGAACGCCGTCGCGACCCTGCCGCGCGTGGCGCGCCTCGCCAACGCGAGCGGCATCGCGCCGCTGCGCGCCGACCTGAGCGTCGTGCCGGCCGGCACGTCGGCAAGCCCGAAGGGCGCGTTCCTTGCCGTGGACGTGCCGCTCGCGGACGAGAAGAGCGTCGTGCATCTTTCGAAGGACCGGCTCTCGCTCACCGATTCGTCGGGCACGATGCTCGCCGACATCTCGGGGCTGAACCGCACCAGCGTGATCGAAGCGGTCAAGTCGGGCAGCGTGCCGGGCATTGCCTATACCACGGTCGGCGATACGCCGGCGATCCTGCCCGCTACGCTGCAACTCACGCGCGGCGACGTGGCGATCGTCGACGGCAGCGGCGTGCTGCGCCAGTTCGACACGCGTCATCCGGGGCAGGTGGTCGATGCCGACAATACCGAAGAAAGCGACAGTCCGTGGAGCACGCGCAGCTGGGTGTGGTGGGGCATACCGGCGGGTATCGTCTGCTTCCTGGTCGTGCTCGTGCTGGTCGCCAACGCGGTGCGCCGCCGGAACCGGGACCAGCCGTGATCTCCGCTTCGATCAAGTGGTACGTGGGCTACGCCGTAGCCCACTACTACCAGTGGCTCGAATATGCGGCGGCGCCGATCGCAATCGTCATCCTGCTATCGAGCCTCGACGACCTGTTCATCGACATCTGGTACTGGAGCCGCACGCTCTACCGGCGCTTCACGGTGCAGCGCCGCTACCGGCCGCTCACGCGCGCCCAGCTCTACGAGCGCGACGAGCAGCCCATCGCGATCATGGTGCCCGCCTGGCACGAGTACGACGTCGTCGCGGCGATGATCGAGGACATGGTGCGCGTGCTGGACTACCGCAACTACGTGATCTTCGTGGGCACCTATCCGAACGATCCGCAGACGATTGCCGAAGTGGAGCGCATGCGCCGCCGCTACAAGCAGTTGCGCCGCGTGGAGGTGCCCCACGATGGCCCCACCTGCAAGGCCGACTGCCTGAACTGGGTGATTGCCGCAATCTTCAAGCACGAGCACACGGCAGGAATCGAGTTCGCCGGCGTGGTGCTGCACGACAGCGAAGACGTGCTGCATCCGGTCGAACTGCGTTTCTTCAACTATTTGCTGCCGCGCAAGGACATGATCCAGTTGCCGGTGGCGTCGCTCGAGCGCAACTGGTTCGAACTCGTGGCCGGCACCTATATGGACGAGTTCGCGGAATGGCACGCGAAAGACCTCGTGGTGCGCGAGAGCCTCGTGAACGCGGTGCCCTCGGCGGGCGTGGGCACGTGTTTCTCGCGCCGCGCGCTGCTGGCGCTCAGCGCCGAAACCGACAATCAGCCGTTCAACACCGAGAGCCTGACCGAGGACTACGACGTGGGCGCGCGGCTCGGCAAGATGGGCATGCGCTCGATCTTCGCCCGTTTTCCCGTGCAGTTCTCCACGCGCCGCAAGGCCTGGTTCGGTTTCGGCAAGGAGCGCGAGCTGACCGTCACCATGCCGCTGTGCGTGCGCGAGTTTTTCCCGGACACCTTTCGCACCGCTTACCGCCAGCGCGCGCGCTGGACGCTCGGCATCGGCCTGCAGGGCTGGAGGCAGACCGGCTGGACCGGGTCGCTCGCCAACCGCTATCTGTTGCTCCGCGACCGCAAGGGCATCGTCACGGCCTTCGTGGGCATTCTCGCCTACGTACTCGTGATCCAGTTCCTGCTGTTTGCGCTCGCGGGTTTGCTGGGCGCGATGCCGACGCTGATCGCCTCGCCGTTCGCCGATTCGTTCTGGCTGCGTGCCGTGTTGTGGGCCAACGGCTGCGCGTTCCTGCTGCGGATCGTGCAGCGCGTGTACTTCGTCACCCGTCTGTACGGGTGGGAGCATGGCGTGCTTTCGGTGCCGCGCATGGTCGTGGGGAACTTCATCAATTTCATGGCCGTGGCGCGCGCCTGGAAGATGTTTCTCATGCACGTGGTCACGGGCAAGCGCCTTGCCTGGGACAAGACCATGCACGACTTCCCCTCGGCGGACGGGCTCAAGGACCGGCGCCAGCGTCTGGGCGAGTTGCTGCTGTCCTGGCAGGCCATCGACGCGGGCAAGCTCGAAGCGGCACTCGGAGAAAGTCAGGATGGCGAAATTCCGCTGGGCCACGTGCTGATGGCCAAGGGCTGGCTCGACGAGGAGACGCTGGCCGAAGCGCTCGCCTTCCAGGCCGATCTGCCACGCGGCAGCCTGCACGCGCAGAGGCTGCGCGCGGATGCGGCGCTGCTGCCGCTCGACGCCATCGTGCGCCACCGCGTGCTGCCGCAGGCCGATCCCGAACACGGGCGCACCGTGCTGCTCACCGCGAGCCTGCTTGCCGCACCGGCACTCGCGGAGTTGAGCGCGCTCATCGCGGGGCCGGTGGTGCAGGAGATCGTGCGCGAAGGCGAGATCGTCACGGGCTTGCGCGTGCTGCGCGGCGTGGAAGTCGCGCTGGCCGGGAACGGGGAGGCGGGGCATGGGGCCGGCGCGGAGCACGCGCGCAGCGTGCCGCTCATCGGCGATCTGCTGATCGAGCAGGGCTTCGTGCGCCGCGAGGCTTTCGAAGCGGCCCTGCAGCAATACCGTCCCGACCGGGACGGCCGCATCGGCGACTTCATGGTGGCGCGCGAGGTGATCTCGCGCGCGGCGTTAGAGACCGTTATTGAGCAACAGCAGCGCCTGCGCGGCGAGTTGCCAGCCTCACGATGACCTATTTCTCCTCCACGCGCGCCGCGGGCCGCTCGCTTCGAACCTCGCTAAAAGCCTCGTGCGCGGCAACGCTTCTTGTGTTCGCGCTCGGCGCCCCCGGCGCTGCCCGCGCCCAGGCGTTACCCGCCGTCACCCCTGGCACGCCAGGCTCCCCCACCATGACCCGCATCGACCTCCCTCTCAGCGGCGCGGCCTACCGCGTTGCGCAGCAAGCCTACGCGGACTATGGCCGCGGCGATTACGAAGCCGCCGCTGCACAGGCGCGCGAAGCGATCCGGCAGCGCCCCGACGTGGTCTCGCTGCGCCTTCTGCTCGCCAATTCGCTCGCGGCCGAGCGGCGCCTCGGTCCCGCAAGCCAGGCGCTTTCGGAGGCCATTGCGCAGCTCGGCCCCGAGCCCTCGCTCGTGACGCGCCGCCGCCAGATCGACACGCTGCGCGCGGCGCTTCGCAAGGTGCAGGCGGAACGCGCCCGCCCGGCCGACCCGGATACGTTGACGGGGGACGCGCTCACGCTCGGCAAAGAGGCGTACGCGGCCTACGCGAGCAAGGACTTCAAGGCGAGCGCGGACTACGCGCGCCAGACCATCGCGCTGCGTCCGGACCTGCTGCGCCTGCGGCTCCTCTACATCGACGCGGCGAGCGCGGCCGGGCTGGACGAGGACGCCTGGCAGGCCGATCTCGACGCGGTGAAGCGTTTCGGCGACAACGACGACCTGCGCCTGCGCCGCACCTTCATCGGCAACCGGCTGGCGCCGAAGTCGTCTGCCGCGTCGTTTGCCGCCTTCCGGCGCGGCGATCTGGATACGGCTGTGGCGCTCGCGCAGCAGACCGTGCAGTACGCGCCGGATCAGGTGGACTATCGCATCCAGTTGATCTCCACGCTCTTCGCCACCGGCGATCTGGGCGCGGTGGAAGCGGCGGCGGGCGCGGCGATTGCGAACGACGACACCGAAATCATGCCGCTCGTCCTGCGCGGCTACGTGCTCGCGGCGCAAGGGAAGCGGGACGCAGCAGACGCGGACTTCGCACGCGCGCTCAAGGCGAAAGACGCGACCGAGCGCAATCAGCGCGTGGCGCGCGTGATCATCGCCGATGTCTGGATCGCAGACGGCGAGGCGCAACGCGCGCTCGACATGCTCGCGCCGCTGCGCATGCGCGGCGACGACACCGATCCGCCCATCGCGCAGCGCCGCTACACGGCGCACCAGCAGCTTGCGCAGGCCGCGCAGGGTAAGCGCGCTGCCGCCCCCACGGCGCTCGACCCCGCGAACCGCCCGATCTTCGACTGCACCAGCGATCAGTTCGGCGCGACCTGCTACGTCTATGCGGCGGACGCCGGCTTCGCCGCCGCGCGTGAGTACGCGAGCGCGGCCGAAAAGTCCGATGACGACGACAAGACCGTCAAGGCACTCGCCGCCGAAAAGACCGGCAAGGGCAGCAAGACCGTTGCGGCCGCAAACAACCAGAACGCCCAAAACGCCGCGAAGGCCGACGAAGCGAAGAAAGCCGCCAAGGCCGACAATGCCGCAGCCGTCGCGGCTGCCCGCAAGGCCGTCGAAGCGGCGCCGCAGATGGCGCAGCACCGCGTCGAACTGATCGACGCGCTCACCAATGCCGGCGACGAGCGCGGCGCCACGCGCGAGGCGCGCAAGGCGATCGACGACGGCCTGCTTCCGGCCATGCCGCCGTTGACGGCTGCCTACGTGGCCCAGCACGCCGGAGAGAGCCGGCTGGCGTCCGACTACTTCAAGGCAGCCGATCAGTCCCGCAAGCTCTCGCCTAACGCAACGGCCGACGCCGCCTTCGCCGCCGAGCAGGCGCATCGCAATGCCGAGGCGGCCGCGTATTTCGAGCGCGCCATCGACGCCGCCACCGGCCCCGCGGGCGACGACCCGGTGCCCACGGCGCAGCAGGTCTACGACATGCGCAACGCCCACGCCGACGTCACGCGCAACTGGGGCTTCGACGCCTCGCTCAACTATCGCGGCGCGGGCCTGCAACCGGGCTTCGCCACGGTGCCCACGCCCGGCATCTCGAACAACTGGCAGGCCGGCGTGGAAGCGTACTGGCGGCCTTTCGGCAGCCTCGGCGACCGCATGTTCGAAGTCTATGCGCGCGGCTACGAAAACTTCGGCGTGCAGGGCGGTGGCCCGACCGGGGCCAGCACGCTCCAGCTTTCGCTGGGCGCGCGCGTCAAGCCGTTCTCGCAGATCGATGCGATCTTCGCCTTCGAACGCATCATTCCCATCGGCGCCTCGGCCAATCCCGACTGGCTCGCGCGTCTCGCGTACTCGGGCGGCTTCGGCACCGGGCGGCGCATCGACGTGCCGTCGTGGTGGACCACGCAGATCTACGCCGAAACCGGACGCTACCTCAATAGCGGCGAGACCTACGGCACGACCTGGATCGAAGCGGGCCGGACCTACCGCATGGATCGCATCAGCCCGCGCTGGACGGTGTTTCCGTATCTGGTGGCCGGCGCCGATTACGACTCGAGCATCGACCACAGCATCCCGACCGGAGCGGGCGTGGGCATCTCCACCCGCTACTGGTTCCGCGACAGCAAGTACGACGCGCCGCGCTCGTATGTCGATGTCTCCGTGCAGTACCGCTGGCGTCTCGCGGGGGACTCGCGCGCGCGCGGCGTTTTCTTCGGCACGGTGTTTTCGTATTGATTCTGGAGCAACGAAATGAAGAACCGATCTTTGCGCACAACCTTGGCCTCGGTGATGGCAGGCGTGGCGCTCGCGGGTGTTGGGCCGGCCGCCATGGCGCAGGCGGCCGCGGACGTCGCGAGCCTCTACGGTCCGCAACCGCCCGCCGACGCGGCTTACCTGCGCGTGCTCAACGCTTCCACGCAGCCGGTCAAGGTGGTCTACACCGGCGGTGGCCCTGTGCAAACGCTCGCGCCGCGCGCGGTCACGCGCTATGCGGTGCTGCGTCCTGGCGAACCGCTCTCGGTGAACCTCGACGGCCATTCTCTGCCGCGCAGCGATAGCGGCAGCGCGAAGGCCGTAGCGGGCGATTACGTCACCGTGGCCGTGCTGCATGACGCCCACGGCTGGCATGCCAGCGCCATCGCGGCGCGCGGGGACCGCATCGACGGCCTGAAGGCCACGCTGCACGCCTATAACTTCGCCGCGAACTGCGGCGCGAACATCGGCATTGCGGGGGCGGGGACCACCGTGTTCGGCAATCTCGCCGAAGGCAACACGGCAGCCCGCGCAATCAACCCGGTGACGGCCAGCCTGGTCGGCCAGTGCGGCAGCGCGACCTCGGCCGCCGTGGCGCTCCCGCAGCTTGCCGCGGGAGAGGGCTACAGCCTGTTCGTGCTCGGGGATGCGGCGAACCCCATGCTCGCCGGCGCGCGCGACGCGCTGGCCTGGCCGCCCGGCGCGCGCCAGGCGAATCCGTAGAAGGCATCGGCGTGCAGCAAGACGCAGGCGCGACGAGACCATGCGCCCCGCGGGCCAGTTCGAACGACAACCACGATAAAGAAAAAAGGTATCAGTCCATGACCGATTTCAACCGCACGCCCGGCACTCCCTCGGGCAAAAGCCACGCGCCGATCCACGCGATCGATCTGCGGCGCCGGCGCATGCTGGCCGCGCTCGGTGCGATTCCGCTTGCCGCGGGGTTCGGCACGTTGCTTGCGCTGCCGCGCAGCGCGCGCGCCGCGACGGGCGGGACCGTCATCGAGGGGCGCGACGGCTGGCTTTACCCCGGCTGGGAAAGCCTCACGGACGACGCCACCGACGCGTGCCTGAAGAACGTCGATCTCATCCACAGCGCCGCGCAGAAGCTTGCCGCGCGCAAGATCCTTTGCGTGGTCGCCATTGCGCCGCTCAAGGCGCGGGCGTGCGCCGCGAACCTGCCTGCCGGCGTGACGCTCCCGGCGCCCATGCAAAAGCGCTTCGCGGCCATGCACGCGCACGGCAACGCGATTGGTCTGCCCATCGTCGATTCGGAGGCGGCTTTCGCCACGCTCGCGCCGGACGTGGACAGCTTCGTGCGCGCCGATTACCACTGGAGCGGCCATGGCGCCGAAGCCGTGGCCGCGCGCGCGGCCACGCGGATTGCCGAGGCGGGGCCGCTGCCCGGCACGGCAGGCACGGGCGCGAAGCTGGGTGCGTGGACGGAAGAGGTCCACTATGGCGATCTGGCCGAACTGCTTGCTCCGCAGCAGAAGAAGGAGATCGGCAAGGACCACTTCATCGTGCGGATGGTGGCGCAACAGAGCGCGCTGCTCGACAACGCACCGGACGTGGTGCAGGTGGTGGGCAACAGCATGGTGCAGCCGTATCTGGGCTTCACGCAGAAGCTCTCGAATGCGCTCGACCGGCCCGTGGGTCTCACCTGGACCTTCGGCGACACGGGGCCGTGGAAGACGCTGCTCAACTACCTCGAAGGGCCGGCCTTCAAGTCCAATCCGCCTTACGCCATTGTCTGGCAGTTCAACGAAGGCCAGATGATGAACGGACCCGCGGCGGCCGGGCAGTGGGATGCGTCTTCGGTCATGGCCGAAGACGCCTGGCTCGCGCGCGTGGAAAAGGCTGTGGGATCGGCGGGCGCATGAGCGCGCAGGAGACCGGCGAGGCTGCCGGATCGCAGGTCGCCCCGCCAAAGCCGGAGGCCGCCCATGGCGCGAAGCGGGCAGCGGCCGGGGCGCCAGCGGGTCCGCCCGCGAACCACGCGCCGGCGGCCTGGCTCGTGGCGGGGCTGCTCGCGCTCGGTTTCGCGGGCGCGCTGGTCGCTCTCGTGGCCGCGCGCAACGATGGCGCGACGTTCGATCTGCAAGGCTGGCGTGACGGCACGCTGGGCCGCCAGATCGACCGTGCGATCGACGTGCCTTACGCGCGCGGTCTGCATGGCTGGGAGGCCGCCGTGCGTTACCGCCTGTTCGGCGATCTGGGTCCGCAGGTCAGCGAAGGATGCCCCGGCTGGCTGTTCTACCGGGATGGCCTGAAGCCCGTTGGCGACGATGGCGGCAAGAGCGCGACCGATGCCTTGATCGATGCGCGCATCGCGACGCTCAACACCTACGCGAGCGCGCTGCGTGCCTCGGGTATCGCACTCGTGGTGGCCACGGTGCCGGACAAGGCGCGCGTGGAGAACGATGCGCTATGCGGCCTCGAACAGGCCCCCGTCATGACGCGACGCCTCGCGCGCTGGCAGCATGCGCTCCAGGAAGCGGGCGTTGCCCATGTCGATCTGCTGCCTGCTTTGCAGCAGGCGCGGCCATCGTTCTATCGCACCGACGTGCATTGGAACGCGCGCGGCGCCGAAGCGGCGGCTCAGGTCGTGGCGAACGCCGTGCTGCCGTTTCTCGGCACGCGCGGCGATACGCGCTTCGTGCATGCGCAGGCGCCGGTTGCGCCGCGCGTGGGCGATCTGCTTCAGCTCGCAGGTCTCGCCGATGTGCCGGATGGCTGGCGCCCCGCGCCCGACGTCGAGGCCGGGGAAACGCTGACGCCCGTGCGCGCGGGCGGCCTCCTCGACGCGGGCCCGAGCGCAGAAGTCATGCTGGCCGGCAGCTCGTTCTCGCGCCGCAGCGCGTTTGCCGACCGTCTGGGCGAGCGCCTCGGGCGCGAGGTCTGGAACGTGAGCCTCGACGACGGCCAGTTCGACCGCGCCCTGCAGGCCATGTGGACGAAGCGTGCCTCGTGGCCCGCGAGCGTGCGCGTGGTGATCTGGGAAATGTCGGAGGACGCGCTTTCTTTGCCCGTTGCCGCCGGGCAGCCCAGGGTTGCGCCACAGGCAGGCGCGAATCTTCCCGTTGCCGGTGCTGCGCACGAAATGCCCGCCGCCCGCCAGGACTGACGTCGATGCTATTCAACTCGTTCATTTTCCTCACACTGTTTCTGCCGCTCGCGCTGGCGGGTTACTACCTGCTCGGCGCGCGTCTGCCGCGCGCGGCGGCGGCATGGCTGTGTGGCGCGTCGGTCGTGTTCTACGGCTGGTGGAATCCCGCTTTCGTAGCATTACTGACGATCTCGATTGCCTTCAACTACGCGATGAGTTGCGCCATCGTCGCCGCGCCGGCGCAGTCGCGGTGCCGCCGCTGGCTGCTCGGGCTTGCGATTGCGGCCGATCTCGCCGTGCTCGTGCGCTACAAATATCTGGCAACGCTGCTCACCGCGCTCGTGCACGCAAGCGGTGTGGCGCCGGCCGGCTGGCTCGCGCAGGGCATGCACGAAGTGATCCTGCCGCTGGGCGTGTCGTTCTTCACCTTCACGCAGATCGGCTATCTGCTCGACTGCAACGCAGGCATCGTGAAGGAGCGCGACGTGCTGGGCTACGTGCAGTTCGTCACCTTCTTTCCGCATCTGATCGCGGGTCCGATCCTGCATCACAAGGAGATGATGACGCAGTTCGCGCAGCCGGGCACCTACCGGCTGCGCGCCGAGAATCTCTCGATTGGCGCCTTTGTGTTCACGATCGGGCTCGCGAAAAAGGTGCTGCTTGCCGATACGATTGCGCCGTATGCCGATGCGGGCTTTGCCGCGCCGCACGATTTGCAGTGGCTGGCCGCGTGGGGCACCTGTCTCGCATACGCGCTGCAACTGTATTTCGACTTTTCCGGCTACTCGGACATGGCCATGGGCCTCGCGAAGATGTTCGGCGTGCGCTTCCCGCTGAACTTCAACTCGCCGTTCAAGGCCGCCAGCATCATCGACTTCTGGCAGCGCTGGCACATGACGCTCACGCGCTATCTGACCGCGTACCTGTATTACCCGCTGGCGATGCGCATCAACCGGCAGCGGGCCCGGCGTGGCCTGCCCATCGGGCGTCTTGCGCAGCGCTCGACAGGCGGCTTCGTCGCCACCGTGGCCACGCCCACGCTCTATACGATGGCGCTGGCCGGCATCTGGCACGGCGCGGGTTTGCAGTATCTGATCTACGGCCTGCTGCATGCCGGCTATCTGACTGTGAATCATGCCTGGCGGCTGCGGCCCGGGGCCGCGGCTGCTGCTGCCGCCACCGGCTGGCGCGCACGCATCCGCCATATCTGCAACGTACTCCTGACTTTTGTGGCAGCACTCGTCGCCTTCGCGTTCTTTCGTGCGCACGGCGTGGGCGATGCGCTGGCGCTTCTCGAAGGCATGGCGGGCCTGCGCGGCATCGAGCCGCTCGGCTGGCCGGCCTGGCATGCCGCGAATCTGGACGCCGGAAGCTGGCTCCATCTGGTGACGGGCCGCTCGATGCTGGCGCTGCGTATTGCCGTGCTCCTCGCGATCGCGTGGTGCCTGCCCAATTCACATCAGTTAATGGGCCGCTTTTCGCCGGCGCTGGAGCGGCCGGCCGAAGGTGGCCCGAAGCTGACGCGCTGGCGCCCGTCGCTCGGCTGGACCGCTGCGATGGTGGGGGTGCTGGCCTTCTGCGTCGCGCAGTTGCACGGCGAAGTGCGCTTTCTCTATTTCCAGTTCTGACACCCGGAACGCTCTTTGTGAGGACGATCACCATGAATCAAAACGAAAAACTGAGTGCCGAAGTGGCGAGTCTCGTGGAATCCGTCGTGGTGCGCCCCGTGAGCCACGACGAAGCGCTGCTGGAAAGCGGCCTGGTCGATTCGGTGCTGGCCGTCGAGATCGTGATGGGCGTGGAAGCGCAGTTCGGCGTGCAGATACCGCCCACCGAGATCGCCGAGCATCTGGCCTCCGTCGATGCGCTGAGCGCGTACGTGGCCGCCCGGCGCGGGCAATGAGATGCGCTTCGACCTGACTGAAAACCGCTTTGTCGATGACGACGTGCGCGCCGACGCATGGGCCGTCATCGGCGCCGATCGCAGCTTGCGTTGGCGCGAACTGGCCGCCGAAGCGCAGGCGTGGGCCGCCGAGGCGCAGGAGTACGGCTTCGGGGCGGACGTGCCCGTGATCGTGCGTGGCCACAAGGAAGCGGCGTTTTTCGTGGCGATGGCGGGGGCGCTGCTGCTGCGCGCGCCGTTCGTGCCCGTCGATACGATCTATCCCGAGGAGCGCATGCAGCGCATTGCCGCGGTGCTTGGCGCGACGACCTGCTTCGACGCGAGCGCGGGCTGCTTCGCCGCACTCGAAAGCGAGGGGCTTGCCGTGGCTGACCCGGCATCGGCACCGCCGCCGTTGCGCGAGTCCGGTCTTGCCTACGTACTTTTCACGTCCGGCACGACGGGCGAACCCAAGGGCGTGCAGATCGGCCGCGAGAGCGTGGCGGCGCTGGCCGCCTGGATGGAAGATTTCGCACTCGGCGAGGCGCCGGTGTTCCTGAGCCAGGCGCCGTTCAGCTTCGATCTTTCGATGTACGAAGTATTCGGCACGCTGGCCATGGGCGGCACCATCGTGCTTGCCTCGCGCTCGCTGACCGCCCAGGGCAACCTCTTTCGCGCCATCCTCGCGCGCAACGGCCTGACCACGTGGGTATCCACGCCGTCTTTCGCCCAGCAGCAATTGCTGAGCGCGCAGTTCTCCGCGGCGGGGTTGCCGTCGCTCAGGACGTTTCTGTTCTGCGGTGAAGTGCTGCCGGTGCCGCTTGCGCGGCAACTGCGGCGACGCTTCCCGAACGCGCGCATCATCAACACCTATGGACCGACCGAAGCGACGGTGGCCACCACCTGGATCGTGGTGGACGACGCGGTGCTCGCGCAGCACGCGCGTCTGCCCATCGGCTACGCGAAGCGCGATGCGGAAGTCTTCGTGGAGAACGGCGAGCTGTGCATTGCGGGCGCGCACGTGATGCGCGGCTACCTGAATCGCGACGACCTGAACGCTTCGCGCATGTTCACGCATAGCGGGCAGCGCGCTTTCCGGACGGGCGATCTCGGTTCGGTGGAAGGCGACGGGCTTCTCTTTTGCCACGGCCGGATCGACGAACAGATCAAGCTGGGCGGTTACCGGATCGAACTGGCGGAGATCGACGCAGCCCTGCGGACGCTGCCCGGCGTGGAGGGCGGGGCGGCGGTGCCGCTGCGTCGTGCGGACGGTTCGGTGGTGCGGATCGTGGCGTATGTCGCGACCGGGGACAGCGCCCGTGACCAGGACGATAACGAACACCTACCCGATGCTTCGCCCAACTGGAAATCGCAATTGGGCCAACACCTGCCGCCCTACATGATTCCATCCGAACTGCTGACCTGCCGCTCCTTGCCGCTCACCGTCAACTCGAAGATCGACCGCGCGCAGCTTGCCAACGACTACCGTGAATTTCATGCCCGTACAGAACGTCGGACCGATGCCTGAGCCAGTCGATCCTCGCAATGCGAAGCGGCCGATCCCGGCTGCGCGCACGCTGCAATCGCCGCGCCGCCGCGCCCTGTTGGCGGCGGGCGTGGGCGCGCTCCTTGCCGGCGCGTGCTCGGCACCCGGCTCGGACAGTCCGCAAAGCCTCGCGCAAGGCATCGTCTGGCAACCCGATGCGGACCATCTGAACCCGCAGGGCGACTGGGACCGCCTTGGCGTGACGGACTTGCTGGTGCAATGGACCGCCGTGGACGGTACGTCGTTCCTGCCGGTCGCCGACACCGCGAGCGGCCTGCAACCGTCCAGCCCGCTGCCGGACTGGACCGGCATTGCGCAGGCGCCGTGGGCGCGCAACGTGATCGTCGGGCTGGCCGGCTATTTCGACGAGACCGCGGCGCGCACGAATCTGGCGCAACTGGCGGAGTGGTCGCTTCAACTGGTCGCGGCGCAGCCGCCGGTGCATGTCGCCGGCTACTACTTTCCCGTCGAAATCGATCCCACGTGGCAGGGTGTCTCGGCGCTTGCACCGCTGCTCGACGAACTGCCGCGACCGCTCTGGGTGAGCGCGTATGACAACTCGAACGTAGGCGGCCCGGCGCTCGCCGCGTTCCTCGATGGCTGCCTGCCGCGCGACGTGGGCGTGTTCTTCCAGGACGGCTGCGGCGCCTCGGCGCGCGCCCCGGACGCGGCGCGCGGTTATGCCGATGCGCTCGCGGCCCGGCTGGGCGGCAACCGCGTGCGGATCATCGCCGAAGCCTTCCGGCCGGCTCAGAGCGGCAGCGGCTTTCGCCCGGCCACGGCGGCCGAGTTGCTGCCGCAATTGCTGGCTTACCGCAACTACAAGACCTGGATTTTCGACGGCCCGCACTATGTGTCGAACCAGCTTGTGCAGGACCTGCTCAATGCCGAGGGGCAGGGGTGAAAGCCGGTTTGCGACTCGGCTTGCGACCCGGCTCGCGGCTGACTAGGCCCAGCGCGCGCCGCCGTGGCGATGCAGCACTTCGCCCGCAGCAATGAAGCCGCCCGTGAGCAACAGGCGTACGGCCTGCGCGACATCCCGGGCTGGCCGATGCGTCCGGTGGACAGGGGCGGCGAGCGTGTCATGCTTGCCGTCGCCGAAAAACGTGTCGAGCAGCGGCGTATCGATGTACCCCAGCGACGTACCCCAGCGACACCGCATTCACGCGGAGGGGCAGGCGAATAGCTTTGCGTTCGCCCTCATTCGAGGGGAAAGCCACCTGCAAAGGACTCCCGAAGGAATTCGGTGAAGCGCGTGACGGCCCGCGGCACATGGGCGCCATAGGGGCGCAGCACGTGCAGTTCCGGGGCAAACGCGCCTACGGGGCGCCAGGCCGGGAGCAACAGAACCAGCTTGCCGGCCTGTAGCGCGGTCTGGGCGCTGAAGTCGGGCAAGAGCGCAATGCCCAGATGCTCCAGTGCGGCGTCGCGCAGCGCCTCGCTGTTGTTGGCCGAGACCGGGCCGTTCACGCTCACGTTCGCGCGGGCGGGGTCCGCGCGGCGCGCTGCTTTTTCGAACGACCAGACCGCCGAGCCCGGCATGCGCGGATAGAACAGACAGTCGTGGGCCGCGAGATCGGCAGGCGCCTGCGGCGTGCCGCGCCGTTTGAGGTAGGCGGGCGTGGCGGCGATCACGGAGCGCGTGTCGCACAGCTTCCACGCCACGTGCGTTTCGGGCACCTGCACGCTATGGCGGATGGCGAGATCAAAACCTTCGCTCGCAATCGAAGTGAGGCGGTCGGACAGATCGAGCTGCACGCGCACCTCCGGATTCGCGCGCGCGAACTGCCCGAGCCGCGGGACGAGCTGCTGGCGCGCGAACGCCACGGGCGCCGTCACCCGCACCGTGCCGCGCACGACCTCGGCCATCTCGCGCACGCTCGCGAAGCTCGCCGCGATGTGCTCGAATTGCGCGCGCGTTTCTTCCACGAGCTGCCGCCCCGCCTCGGTAAAGCGCACGCTGCGCGTGGTGCGCTGCACCAGCGCGACGCCGGCTACCCGTTCCAGTTCGGCAATGCGCTGGCTCATGGCCGCCTTGCTCACGCCGAGGCGCGTGGCCGCGGCGGTGTAGCTGCCTTGCTCCGCGAGCACGTTGAGCCAGTGCAGATGGCTCCAGAGCGCTTCGACTTTCTGCGTATCCATGAGTCCGATGATAGCACCGCGCTCCCGCATCTTTCATCGTGAGTTACCTTGATTGTTTGCCATGGAAAACAATCAATTCAGCCGCAGCGTCTTTGCAGGCCCGAAAGGCCTCCTTACACTGTCGTCATCAAACCAAGTGGCAAGGAGATGACATGCAGGCTTACACCGATTCCGCGGACGTGGTTCATTTCATTGGCGGCAACGCCGAACGGGGCACGGGCGACCGTACCCAGGCGGTCTACAACCCGGCGACGGGCGCCGTGGCGCGCCGTCTCGTGCTGGGCGAGGCCGCAGACGTGGATGCAGCCGTGGCGGCCGCGAAAGCCGCGTTCCCGGCCTGGCGCGACACGCCGCCCATCCGCCGGGCGCGCGTCATGCTGCGCTTCCTGGAACTGATGAACCGCCACAAGGACGAACTCGCGGCGATCATCACCGCGGAGCACGGCAAGGTGTTCGCCGACGCCCAGGGCGAAGTCGCGCGCGGCATCGACGTGATCGAATTCGCCTGTGGCATCCCGCAACTGCTCAAGGGCGACTATACGGAGCAGGTGTCCACGGGTATGGACAACTGGACCGTGCGCCAGCCGCTGGGCGTGGTCGCGGGCATCACGCCGTTCAACTTCCCGTGCATGGTGCCGTGCTGGATGTTCCCGGTGGCGCTCGCGGCGGGCTGCACGTTCGTGCTCAAGCCGAGCGAGCGCGATCCTTCGGCGGCGCTGTTCATGGCCCGTCTGCTCAAGGAAGCCGGCCTGCCGGACGGCGTGTTCAACGTCGTGCAGGGCGACAAGACCGTGGTCGATGCGCTGCTCGCGCACCGCGACGTGAAGGCCGTGAGCTTCGTGGGCTCCACGCCCATCGCCAACTACATCTACGAAACGGGTGCGAAGCACGGCAAGCGCGTGCAGGCGCTGGGCGGCGCCAAGAACCATATGGTCGTCATGCCCGACGCCGACCTCGACCAGGCCGTGGATGCGCTGATCGGCGCCGGTTACGGTTCGGCGGGCGAGCGCTGCATGGCGATCTCGGTTGCGGTGCTGGTGGGCGACGTGGCGGACAAGATCGTGCCGCGCCTCGCCGAGCGTGCGAAGAACCTGATCGTGAAGAACGGCATGGAAGCGGATGCCGAAATGGGCCCGATCGTCACGCGCCAGGCGCTGGAGCGCATCGAGGGCTACATCGCCAATGGCGTGGAAGAAGGCGCGACGCTGGTGGTGGACGGACGCGGCCTCAAGGTCCCCGGGCATGAAGAAGGCTTCTTTACCGGCGGCACGCTCTTCGACAACGTCACGCCCGACATGCGCATCTATCGCGAGGAAATCTTCGGGCCGGTGCTGGCCTGCGTGCGCGTGAAGGATTTTTCGGAAGCCGTGCAACTGATCAACGACCACGAATTCGGCAACGGCGTGGCCTGCTTCACGCGCGACGGCAACGTGGCCCGCGAGTTCGGCCGCCAGATCGAAGTGGGCATGGTGGGCATCAACGTGCCGATTCCGGTGCCGATGGCCTGGCACGGCTTCGGCGGCTGGAAGCGCAGCCTCTTTGGCGACATGCACGCATATGGCGAAGAGGGCGTGCGCTTCTATACGAAGCAGAAGTCGATCATGCAGCGCTGGCCGGAAAGCACCGAGAAGGGTGCCGAGTTCACGATGCCGGTGGCGAAGTAAGGGCAGTGCGAGATGCCGCGCCGTCCGTATCCGGGGCGCGGCATTCGCTTCTCTCGACGTTCCCCCCACGCTATCGATGAAGTTGACGATTGCCGGAATAGTCTGCCCAGGCGCTTCCGGCATCAACCCGTGTCCCGAGCCTTTGACGATGACGCCCCGCACATCGGTGTCGATCAGCCGTGCCTGCTCGATCAGAAACGCTCCGGACGCCTTTTGCCCCGCCGGCACGAGCATGGGCTGGTTGAGCGGCTTCGTTGCTCGATGGCGGCGTGTCCACTACCCCTACGTAATCGCATGCCGGATCGCCGCTTCTAGCGGCATTTGCAATGTTTCTTGTCGGCCCTGCGCCCAGATACATTGGGATACATAGGGGGCAGCGCTTTGGGATATAAACCGGTTATCGCCTGTTTCGATTGAGGAAATCCGATGAACGCCGGTTTATTGAAAGGCTCTTGCCATTGCGGGGCCGTGAAGTTCGAAATCCGCACGCCGCTGCTGCCCGCGACTCGCTGCAACTGCAGTCTGTGCCGCCGCAAAGGGGCGCTCATGACCGCCGCTTTTGCCGCCGACGATCTGACCATCGTCTCGGGCAAGGAGGCGCTCACGCTTTATCAGTTCAATACCGGCGTGGCGAAGCATTTTTTCTGCAAGCACTGCGGAATTTATCCCTTCCATCAGACCCGCAAGGACCCCGGGCTCTGGCGTGCGAATATCGGCTGCCTCGAAGGCGTCGATCCGTATGCACTCGAATTTTCGGTATCGGACGGGCAAAGTCTTTCGGTCGTCGAGGACGCATGAGGCGCCTGATCGCCATACTCGCCCTTGCCGCCGGGGGCCTCATGGCGGAGATCGCGCATCCCGCTTATTGCTCGTTGATCGCGTCGAGCGGATTAGCGGGCAAACGCCGGGAGGGTAGACGTCCATGACCGGGAAGACCGACCACATATTGATTGTCGATGACGATCGCGGTATCCGGGAACTCGTGGGCGCCTGGCTGGAGAAGAACGGCATGCGCGTCACGCTGGCCGCCAATGGCCGCGAGATGCGGGCCGCGCTGGAATTCGGCGCGCCGGACCTGATCGTGCTCGACCTGATGATGCCGGGCGACGACGGGCTCGTGCTCTGCCGCGAGCTGCGCGCCGGCAAGTTCCGCACGGTGCCGGTCGTCATGCTGACCGCGCGCGGCGACGAAACCGACCGGATCGTCGGCCTCGAGATGGGTGCGGACGACTACATCCCCAAGCCTTTCGCCGTGCGCGAGCTGTTCGCGCGCATCCGTTCGGTGCTGCGCCGCGCGCGCATGCTGCCGCCGGGCATGCAGGTCACGGAAGTGGCGCAGATGCTGGCTTTCGGCGACTGGCGGCTCGACACGACCGCGCGCCATCTGCTGGACGCCGAAGGCACGATGGTCGCGCTGAGCGGTGCCGAATACCGCTTGCTGCGCGTGTTTCTCGATCATCCGCAGCGCGTGCTGACGCGCGATCAGTTGCTCAACCTCACCCAGGGCCGCCAGGCCGATGTCTTCGACCGCTCGATCGATCTGCTCGTGAGCCGGCTGCGGCAGCGCCTGCAGGACGTGGCGCGCGAGCCGCGCTACATCAAGACGCTGCGCAACGAAGGCTATGTGTTCTCTTCGGCCGTCACCGTTGTCGAGGTGCCGCAATGAGGGCGCCTTCGGGCTGGCACTGGCCGCGCAGCCTGTTCGTGCGCCTTGCCGTGATTTTTTGCGTGGGCCTCGCGCTCGCGCAACTGATGTCGTTCTGGATCACGATGACCGAGCGCGACGAGGCGACGGTCAACGTCATGACAGGCTACGTGGAGCGCGAGGTTGCCAGTTCGGTGGCGCTGCTCGACCGTCTTTCTCCCGCAGAACGCGAGCGCTGGCTGCCGCGGCTCTCACGCCGCAGCTACACGTTCATACTCGGCCCCGGCGAGCCCGGCCGCCCGGTGGACGAAGCGCTTTCCCAACGCTTCGCGCGTTCGATCACCGATGGCATCGGACGCACCTACACGGTCGCGACCAACGCGATTCCGGACAGCAGCGAACACTTCCAGGCGCACCTTAAACTTACGGACGGCACGCCGCTCACCATCGATTTTCATCCGATGTCGAGCGTCCCGCTTTCGCGCTGGCTGCCGATCGTGCTGGTGGTGCAGCTTGCGGTGATGATCGGCTGCTGCTGGCTGGTGGTGCGTCTGGCAACCCGGCCGCTGGCGCAGCTCGCGCGTGCGGCCGACACGCTCGGCCCCGATCTCAAGGGCACGCGTCTGCCCGAAACCGGCCCTTCCGAAGTGACGCTCGCGGCGCGCGCGTTCAACGCCATGCAGGACCGCATTGCGGCCTACACGGCCGAGCGCGTGCAGATACTTGCGGCCATTTCACACGATCTGCAAACGCCGATTACGCGCATGCGGTTGCGGGTGGACGTCATGGACGACAACGAGCAAAGCGCGAAACTGCGCCAGGACCTGCTGGAGATGGAAAACCTCGTGAAGGAAGGCGTGACGTATGCGCGGACCCTGCACGGCGCCAACGAACCGGCTTGCCGGATCGATCTCGATGCGTTGCTCGACAGCCTCGTGTACGACTACCTGGACGCGGGCAAGGACGTCGCGTGGACGGAGCGCGTGGCCGTGGCCGTTGTCGCCCGGCCGCGGGCGCTGCGCCGCGTGATCGGCAACCTCGTGGACAATGCGCTGAAATTCGGCGGCTCCGCAACACTGGGCGTGACGCTGGCCGCGGATGGCGGCGCGATCATCTGCGTGGGCGACCGTGGCCCCGGTATTCCCGAGGCGTCGCTCGAAGCCGTGTTCGAACCGTTCTACCGCCTCGAAACGTCGCGCAACCGCAGCAGCGGCGGCACGGGCCTCGGGCTCGCGATCTGCCGGCAACTCGCGCTTTCGATGGATGCCACGCTCGTTCTGCGCAATCGCAGCGGCGGGGGGCTGGAGGCCGTGCTGACGCTCAAGGGAGCCGAGCCGAAGCGCGAACGTGCTGCGCGGGAACACTACGCAAGCCCATGAGGTTTCGACGCGCCGCGGGCATGCGCCCGCGGCGGTTTCCATGCGTTGATCACGACAGTCCGAGCAGGGCACGGATGCGTTGCTCCGTCTGCGCATAGCTTCCCTCGCCAAAGTGCGTATAGACGAGGTTGCCCTTCTGGTCGAGCAGATAGAAGGCGGGCCAGTACTGGTTGCCGTAGGCGTTCCATGTGGCGTACTGGTTGTCCTGCGCGACGGGGTAAGTAATGCCGTCGCGCTTGATGGCCTGCGCCACGTTGCCCGTATCGCGCTCGGACGCGTATTCGGGCGTATGGACACCGATCACCACCAGGCCCTTGTCGCGGTATTTGTCGTACCAGCCCTGCACGTGCGGCAGCGTATGCGCACAGTTGATGCAGTCGAAGGTCCAGAAGTCCACCAGCACGACTTTGCCGCGCAGTTGCGCAAGGCTCAGCGGCGCGCCGTTGAGCCAGTGATCGATGCCTCTGAACTCCGGGGCGGGCGCGCCGAGCGAGAGCGCCGCGCTTTCCTGGCTATCCTGAGTTTCCTGTGATGAAACACCGGCGAAAGCGAGGGCGGCCAGCAAGGCGGCTGCCGCTGCGCTTGCGGTGACGGTTGCAATCCTGAGTCGGTTCAACATGGCGATACCTCCGTGAGTGAGCGTCAGCCGTATTTGAACGCCGCGAAGTATTCGGCATTTGTCAGGAAAGGGCGCCGGCGAGTCCGCTTGTATCGTAGTCCCTCGCCGATACGTTGGGATACAAAAATCGAGGCGGGGATGGGGGCTTTGAGCGGGAGGCTGAAGCGGCCCGACCCGGCGCATTCCGTGATCGACGAGGACGCGCTGCTCGAAGCCGCGCAGACCCTCTACCAGAAAGGCGTGAACGACATTCGGGACGACGGCAGTCTGCCGATGGAAATGGCGCGGGGCAGTGTGCGCTGCACTACCACCACTATGCGCTCGCACCGCTCGTGCCGATGGCGGAAATGTCCCGCGTATGGGCGGCAATCCGACGCTGATGGCCCGCGTGGGCATGCGTCCGCAAGCCTGAGCGAACCTGGCTGAACAGGTTACCTGGACTTGTTGAACGTGCCGGAATTATTCGCACCGCCAAACAATGCCGTCAGGTACTGGGTGTTGTTGTTCGTCGTCGACATCAGCGTGTTCAAGGCCGTAAATTCGGCGTTATAACGCGCGGTCAACTGGTTGCTGTAGGTGGTCAACGCCTTGCTCTGGCTCGTGACGTCGTTCAGGTTCGCCGTCGCCGCGTTAGTGCGGGAATCGATCAGGCCGCCCGTTTGCGTATACGGCTTGATGGCCGAATTGAGCTGCTTGCCGATGCCGTTCGTCAGGTTGAATACCGCGCCCACCTGCGACGGATTGTTCTGCACCGCACTCGTGAGCTTGGCCGAATCGAGCGATAGCTTGCCGTTGTCTCCCAGCGTAATGCCGAGCGCGCCCAGCGTGCTGCGCACACCGGAACTGGCCACCGAGCCGCCGACGATATTGCCCAGCGCCTCCCGCAGGTTGTTCACAAGCGGGTCGCCCAGCAACGTGGAACCCTGCTGGCCGGCCGCCGCGCCCTTGTTGAATGCGGTCAGCGTGCTCACGGTGCCCACCAGCGAGTTGTAGGCGGTGACGAAGCTGCTGATGTTCGAGACTTGCGTCGCCGTGTCGGCTGCAACCGTGATCGTCTGCGCGCTTGTGCCCTTGCCGCTCGTATCCACCGCCGCCGAGGTCAGGCTCAACGTCAGGCCATTGATGACACCCGTCACGTTGTTGCTGGCACTCGTTGCCGCGGCGCCGTTCACCGTGAATTGCGCGTCGAGCGCATAGGACGTCTGGCTCCACAGGGAGCCGGGCTGCGTGAGCGTCGACTTGCTGTCGGGCGTCGTGTTGCTCGCCGGTGTCGTCTTGACGGCGAGGCTCTTGAGCGCATCGCTCGACGTGTCGTTCGGCGTGACGCTGATCGTGTTGGCCGCGCCCGTGGCCGTGGCGGTCAGCACGAGGTGCTGGCCGTTCGAGCCGTTGATGACCGATGCCTTGAGCCCGGGGTTGTCGTTCGCCGAATTGATGGCCGAAGCGATCCCGCTCAGGCTGTTGTTCGATGCGTTGACGTTGATCGTCATGGACTGCGAACCCACCTGGATCGTGAGCGCCCCCGTTCCCAGCGAAGCGGCGCTCTTCGCGTCGAACGCGCTCGACGTGAGGCTGTGCGCGCTCGCGATCTGCGTCACGTCGAGCGCGTAGGTGCCGGCCACGGCGCCGTTGCCGGCGCTGGCCGTGATGCCGGTGCCGCTCGTGGTGGCCGTAAACGACGTGAGCATCGAACCGTTGAAGAGCGGGGCGAGCGCGACCTGCAAGCCCGAAAGCGAAGCGGACAACTGGCCGAAGGCGGAAATCTGCGCGTTGGCAGCGGTGGTTCTCGCGGTCAGCGTGGCTGTCTGGCCGGCAACCTTGGCGGTCACGAGCGCGGAGACCAGCGCCTGCACGTTCATCGAGCTATTGCCCGTCGATCCGCCGATGATGGACTGCGCCGCCTGTTGAAGTGCGCTCTGTGCTGCCGCCTTCGCCTGATCGGCCGCCTGCTGGGCGGTCAAGCCGCTGGTGACGGAAGAGGTTCCACCGATGGTTGCCATGAAAACTCCGCGTAATGGTTGGCCTGTCTGAACGCGATCTGGTTCGCACCGGGACGGGCGGGTGCTCCGCTTATCAAAAAGGGTGCGCTCGAAATCCTACATACAGCTAACGGCAAGGAAAACGAAAGCTTTAGCTTCCGATATCTGAAGGCGCAAGCCGTTACGCCGCGTGTTCGACCGCCGGTTTGATCATTAGTCAAACTTTTGCTCTGGAACTTATTACCAATTATAACAAGATTTAAACGACCGTTTGCATCGCGGTGCGCCGGGTGTACGTGGGAGCAGTGAGCGATCAGGTGGAGAGCGGCACGGCCGTGGTTACCACCGGCGCTGATGGGATCGGTCAGGCGATCTGCGGGAAGGGCTTGTTGCGACGATGCGTTCGCGAGCAGGAAGGGGCGGGCTTCGCCGTCCCGGAGTGACGATCCGGAAGTTGCGCGGCCATAGCCAGTGCGTTGCTCGCCAGTGGGTACTCAAAACTTCGTCTGCTGCACGCACGTCAGGATGTTCAGTCTGGCCGAACTACGAGCCCTCCGGGGGGGCTTTCGCGCAAAGTGTCAGCGGCAATAGCGAAAAAATCAGTGTCGCTCCTTATACATGCGCCTGGCTATGTAGATAGAGTTGCAGCGAGTTTTGCAGAACAGTAGCGCGGCTTTGCTCCGCCTTGTGTTCTGACCGTTTCCGGCATCGGTTTGCCTTGTCGTTCGAAACGCGGAAACACTCGCCACGCAGCGCTGCTTATTGGAAAATAAAGGCTTGTTCAAACCGATACCCCGACTCCAGGGCATGCCTTCATGAAGCAGTTTTTTCTCTCCGCTCCGGGCGCATTGCTGGCCCTGACGCTAGCCGTCGTTGTTCCCGCAACTGCCGAAGCGTTGACGCAAACGCCTGTCTCGGACAAGGAAGCCACGCTCGATCAAAATGCACCGGCCTTTGCCGCCGCCAGCGTGCGCGCCATCGCCGGAACGTGGGACGCGCGCGAGATGATGAAGCGGGCGGCGCCTGAAATCCTGACGCCGTTCGTGCGCCAGGAATTGCCGAACAGCTATGCGCGCCTTAATGCGAAGCTCGGCAAGCTCAAGACGCTGAGCGCACCGGTCAGCGACAATGGGCCGCCGCTCCCAGGCAAGAACCCGATGGCGAATCCCGCTCCGGTTACGGTGCCTGAACCCCATGACGGGATGATTCAGCGCTACGTATTCAACGCGCAATTCGCAACAGGCGGTCCAGCGCAAGTTGAAATCGTGATGCGTTACCGCGGGAAGTGGCAGATCGTCGGCTTGCATATCGACTCCGGACTGCTTCCGAACTAGTACTCAGACTTGTATTGGATGAGGGGTGCACTCCAGTAATCAGACTGCCCCCTTTCCACATCGCCCGGCATGCGGGTCGGTAGCGAGAGGGGGCCGGGAAAGGGGCAATCGCCCCCAAGGCATCTTACGGCTGGATCATGAGTTTCTGGATGACCATCGTGCCGCTTGTGTTGATATTCTCGAGGCGCAACAGCACCGGTACTGTAATTGGCGTAGTCGCCGTAAACGACGTCGCGCCTGATGGTGAAGTCGTCAAGAGATCGGTCTCATCGCAGACATCGCTCGTGCACGCCGCGCGCGAAGTCGAGGTTGTTACGATGTTGTTCCACGTCGTACCGTCGGTCGAGTAGTCGAGCCGATAGCCGTTCGATCCCGCGCGGAAGAACTCGAAGCTGAAGTTGCTCAGACTGGGAAGATTGAACATCACAAAACCAGGGTTATTTTGAGCCTTGGATATCTGGATATTGCCGGCAAGGCTGGTCGGCGAGCCGGACGTTGGGTTCGTCAGGTCCGATGTGTACTTGACCGTCGAGCTCGCTCCGGTCAACGACGCGCTAGTGGCGTTCTGGCTTGCGCAAATGAACTGCCCGCTTTGTGCCACGACCATCGTGCCGCTGGCGGGGCCGTTATACGTACCGGGCCAGCTTTCGATCGTGACCGGGTCGCCCGACGTTCCCATGCCGACCAGATAGTTACTGCTGTCGGGACCAGCAGACGAAGTCGTGCCAAGGCCAGTCAGGCCCACCATCGCACCCGTCGAACCGCCGAAGTCGTTGTTTAGCGTGGTGGCGTTGGTCATCAGGCCACAACTCCCTGCGATCTGGCTGCCCGAACTGATGGTCGTCGTCGACGTGCAGTTCGCGGTGCTAGTGCAGCTTGCGCCGGAACCGGGCGCAACCGTATTGACGAGCGTACCCACAGCGGTCGCCGTCGTCGCGACGACCACGCTGGCCGTACCGCCGTTGGCCGCAAGGCCGGCCGGGATCGTGCAGGTCAGCGTGTTGCCGGTGATCGAGGTACAGGTCGCACCCGCCGGCGTAACCGTGATGCTGCCAATGTCCGCGGCGGGCAAGATGTCGGTCAGCGTGATCGGCGCGGTCGAAGCGCCGGCGCCCGAGTTCGTCGCCGTCAGAGTCCATGCGATCGCGCTGCCGACGAGGCCGCTTGTTTCGTTGACGCTACTGCTAACCGTGACATTGGGCGCCACCGGGACGGAGGCCGAGGTGGTTGTCGTGCATGCTGCTCCAGACGAGCAGGTTGCGCCGGTGCCCGGGCTGACCGTGTTGACCAGGCTTCCGGCGCTACTTGCCGTCGTCGCGATTGCAATCGTCGCCGGGCCGTTCGTCGAAGTCAGACCGGGTGAAATGGTGCAATTCAGCGTGTTGCCATTGACGATGGGGGCGCAACTCGCACCAGCCGGCGTGACCGTGACGATGCCGATACCACTCGCGGGCCAGGTGTCGGTCACCGTGATCGGCGAGGTCGTCGGGCCGCCGGAGTTCGTCGCAGTGATTGTCCAGTTGACGGGCGTGCCGACGAGTACGTTAGTTGAATTGACGGCAGAGTTGATGGTCACGTTCGGCAGCGCGTTGACAGTGGTCGTCGTACTGCAGTCGGCCGTCGAGTCGCAGGCCGCCGCAGCATCACCCGAGGGCTGCACCGAACTGGTCAGCGTCCCGGTGGCGGTCGTCGTGCCCGAGAACGTTACGCTCGCTGACGCGCCTGCCGCGAAGCCGGCCGGGATCGTACAGGTCATCGTACCGCCGGCGGCGTTGCAACTCGCGCCAGCCGGCACGACCGACAAACCGGACAGGGCCGTCGGCACGTTGATGAGCAGCGTTGCCGCGCTGGTCGTCGCGGCATTGCCGCTGTTGCTCATCGCCACCGTCCAGGTCACAGGACTGCCGACCGTCACGGCGGAGGTGGAGACGGTTTCGTTGACATTGAGCGCTGCGGCTTGGGGGGCGCCCGACGGAGTCGTGCTACTGCCGCCGCAAGCAGCCAGGCCAACCGACAGCATGCTGCTCGCGAGAAGGCGAGCAAACCCACGCGGGTTTTTTATCGATTTCATGGTGGAATTTTTCAATGGTCCAGGTTCGGCATGTGGTGTTCCGTCTCGGGTCGGCAAGCACCACTGCATCCGCAGTGGTGCTTGCCGCCGGTGCAGCGAGTGCCTTGCTCGTCAGGGGAACTGCTGACCCGGGAACGGCGAGTTGATCGCGGTGCCGTTGGCGTCCGTGTTGCCCGGAATATTCGCAAACGCCTGGCTGCAATCGACGGTTGCAGTCCCCACGGCCGGCGCGTTCTGCGTGACCGTCACGCTGTTGGCCGTCGACGACGCTAGCGGCGCAGTGCTATTCAGGCTCACATTTGAGCCCAGTGCGATGTTCGCGACGCTCGCGCTTACCGTCCCCGGCGTATCCGAGACCACGTTGTTCAGCGTCAGACCGAGCGGGTTCACCACGTTTGCAGCGAGCGGCGAGCCCCAGCCCGAACCCGACATCTGTGAGCTGCCCGAATTGAAGCCTTCGAAGTAGAAGGTCAGGGGCCCATTGCCCGGACCCGTGCCGCCGCCTGGATAACCGACGTCGTGCATGCCGTTGACCGTGATGTTCTGGTAGCTCGGATACAGGCCGGTGTCGCTAGTGGCCGAATAGTACGGGTAGATATAGATCGGCGACTGCGGTGCCGTATCTTCCGGGCTCGGCGACGGGTTGGCCTGCAGGCAGATGTTCGTGTAGTTGATGTTCGACACGAGACCGCCTTCGCTCCAGTTTGTCTTGATACGCACGCCGTTGTCCGTGTAGTCCAGCACCAGGTCATAGACGTTGATGTTGGACACGGCCGGATACAGCAGTGCATTGCCCGACGTGTTGGTCGCGGTGTAGTAGAGCGGCGTCGTGTTGGCAAGCACTCCTGCGCTATTTTTGCCGACTGCCGTGCCGCCCGAGGTCTGGCTGCCGATCGACATGCCGTGACCGTAGAAGAAGTGATCGTGCGCCACGGTCATGTTGTACAGCGCACCATCATTGGCGATCGAGGTGGGATTGCCGCTCTCGCCCTTCACCGCGATGTTGTCGTCGCTGTCACTGATGTACGAGTACGCAAGCACGATGTTGCTCATGTCACCGATGTAGGGCGACGACGGGTAGGGTGCGCCCGCAGCGGGAACGAACGCGGGTGCTACGGGCGTCGTCAGGCTGCTCTTCGAACCCTTGAGTTCCGGGTCGAAGCCGTCCGTGTTCTTCACCGAGCCGTAGTCATAATTCGCGCCCCAGTAGTTCGTCATGCTCTGGTACGCCTTGGTCGGCGTGAAGATACGCAGGCTCCAGGCCGTGAAACCGGGAATGGCCGCCGGCGAGACGTGAATCTTCGGTGCGTTCTGCAGCGTGAGGTTGAACAGCGTGAAGTTGTAGCCGTACTGCGGGTAGATCAGACGCGGATTGTTCTGGTCTTCGCCCGAGAGCGCTTCGTTGCCCTCCCAGCCGAGATCCCACCAACTCATCGCCACGTTACCCGTCGGACGCATGATCAGCGACGGGGGCGTCCACGTGGTCGCGGAACTGCCCGAACCGACCGCCATGGCCTTGCCGGCCATCAGCGAATAGAGCGGCTGCCCGCCCTGGCCGTCGATCGTGCCCGGTCCCATCACCGCGTTGTTGCTGGTCTGGATCGTCGAGGGCTTCAGTGACGTTCCGGTATAAACGAGGTTGCTGATCAGCGGATTACAGCCGTCGTCGTTCGGCGAGATCTGGCCGCAGTAGTAAGTACCCGTGGCCACAGTCGACGGATTCGGGGCCGTGCTCAGCATTGCACCGGTGGATGCCGTGGTCGGTGTGCCATAGTAGGTGCCGGTCGGCGCGCCCGTCGTGGCCGATTCATATAGCACCGGGTCACGCGAAGCAAAAAGCGTTATGCCCTTGTCGATCAACAGCGTCACGCCGCCCGGCATCGACAGCGGACCGGACACGAATGCCGTTTGCCCACCCGTGCCCGCCGTGAGTTCGACCACGCCGTTGCTCGCGATATCGTTGTTCGAGTCGTAGGCGCTGTTCGCGTTTGCGCAGGCGAACAGCGCGGCCTGAATGCGGTTCGTGTCGGGTGCCGTCGGATAACCGTCCGGTACGTTGAGGCCGTTCCCGTTCATATTGACCTTCGACGACATGCCCGGGACGATCGGTGACGGGCCCGTCCAGTTCGCCGCCAGCGCCTGATCGACGTTCTCGGTCCCGTTAGCGGTCAGCGTCGGAATCGCCGGGGAACCGGACGAGAAGTAGTTCGCGGGAATCTTGCATGTCGTCACCGGCGGATTCTGCGTTGTCGTCGTGCCTGCGGGACCGCTATACGCCGTAGCCATGCCATAGGTCGCCGCACCGTACGCGCTCACCGCAGTTGCCCCGCTCGGCGCAACCGGTGCCGCGGGCAGATTCGGATCGGCCGGATTCAGACCGACCTGATAGCCGGCAGTCGACCCACCAGCCGTGGCAGTCGAGCCGCCCGCTGAATTCGACCCTCCGCCGCTGCACGCGGCAAGCAGCAGGGCCATGAGGCCGGCTGCACAAAGTTTATGACGGACCCCTATCATCCCCATCTCCAATTGAAATCTTTCTATGAACGTCACGGCCGTACCCCTGGCATTGCGTGCCCAACACCGACCTTCGGTTGCAAATCATAGGATTCCCTCAAAATTTTTGTCAAACAACATACTGACAGGTAAAACAATAAATTTGACGCGCGCGATGGCGCCGCCTTCCCGGAGAAGCCCGCCCACAAAGGATAAAAGACATTCGGGGGCAAAAATGAGCCGCTGTTGCGGTCTGCTTCTATAAGGGAAAACCTGATGGTTGTAAGACATGAAATGTTAATTGCTTTCCGCCGCAAGCCGGGCGCTGATGTATGGCCTGCTGATGTATGGCCTGTATAGGGTCCAGGGCGGGAGTCCGGCCGCTGATGAACCGGAACCGAACGGCTGCCGGCGTATTCGTTGCCGCGAAAAAAAATGGCGCCGCAGGCATTCAGCCTGCGGCGCCATTCCATAGTGCTACGACGCGAATCTACAGCAGCAAAAACGTCGCGCCGTAGCCCGACACCACGCTTACACCGTCACGGTGTCGGCCACTTCCTTGAAGTCCTCGATCTGGTCGAAGTTCATGTACTGATAGATCTTGTCGCCGTTGGCGTTGAGCACGCCCATGTCGGCCATGTACTCTTCCTTGCTCGGGATCTTGCCCAGACGCGAGCAGATCGCCGCCAGTTCCGCCGAGCCGAGATACACGTTCGTGTTCTTGCCCAGACGGTTCGGGAAGTTGCGGGTCGAAGTCGACATGACCGTTGCGCCTTCACGCACCTGTGCCTGGTTGCCCATGCACAGCGAGCAGCCCGGCATTTCGGTGCGGGCACCGGCCGTGCCGAACACGCCATAGTGACCTTCTTCGGTCAGTTGCTTCTGGTCCATCTTGGTCGGCGGCGCAACCCACAGCTTCACGGGGATGTCGCGCTTGCCTTCCAGCAGCTTCGACGCCGCACGGAAGTGACCGATGTTGGTCATGCACGAGCCGATGAACACTTCGTCGATTTTCGCACCGGCCACGTCGGACAGCGTCTTCACGTCGTCCGGATCGTTCGGGCAGGCCACGATCGGTTCGTGGATGTCGGCCAGATCGATTTCGATCACGGCGGCGTAATCGGCGTCCGCATCCGGCTGCAGCAGTTGCGGATCGGCCAGCCACGCTTCCATGGCCTTGATGCGGCGCTGCAGGCTGCGCGGGTCCTGGTAGCCCTGGGCGATCATCCACTTCAGCAGCGTGACGTTGCTGTTGAGGTATTCGATGATCGGTTCCTTGTTCAGGTGCACCGTGCAACCGGCGGCCGAGCGCTCGGCCGAAGCATCCGAGAGTTCGAACGCCTGCTCGACCTTCAGGTCGGGCAGACCTTCGATTTCGAGAATGCGGCCCGAGAAGATGTTCTTCTTGCCTTGCTTGGCCACGGTCAGCATGCCTTGCTTGATGGCGTAGAGCGGGATCGCGTTGACGAGATCGCGCAGCGTGACGCCAGGCTGCATCTTGCCCTTGAAGCGCACCAGCACCGATTCCGGCATGTCCAGCGGCATCGTGCCGGTGGCGGCCGCGAAGGCCACGAGACCCGAACCGGCCGGGAAACTGATGCCGATGGGGAAGCGCGTATGCGAGTCGCCGCCGGTGCCCACGGTGTCGGGCAGCAGCATGCGGTTCAGCCACGAGTGGATCACGCCGTCGCCCGGGCGCAGCGCGATACCGCCGCGCGTGCTGATGAAGTTCGGCAGCGTCTGGTGCGTCTTCACGTCCACCGGCTTCGGATAAGCGGCGGTGTGGCAGAACGACTGCATGACGAGATCGGCCGAGAAGCCGAGGCAGGCCAGATCCTTCAGCTCGTCGCGCGTCATCGGGCCCGTGGTGTCCTGCGAGCCCACCGAAGTCATTTTCGGTTCGCAGTACGTACCAGGGCGCACGCCCTGGCCTTCCGGCAGGCCGCACGCGCGGCCGACCATCTTCTGGGCGAGCGAGAAGCCCTTGCCGCTGTCGGCCGGCTGCTGCGGCAGGCGGAACAGCGTCGAAGGCGCGAGGCCCAGCGCTTCACGCGCCTTGGCGGTCAGGCCGCGGCCGATGATGAGGGGAATACGGCCGCCGGCGCGCACTTCGTCGAACAGCACGTCGGACTTGACCTTGAACTCGGCGATGACTTCGCCGTTCTTGAGCGCCTTGCCGTCGTATGGGCGCAGTTCGACCACGTCGCCCATTTCCATTTTCGACACGTCGAGTTCGATCGGCAGCGCGCCTGCGTCTTCCATCGTGTTGTAGAAGATCGGGGCGATCTTGCTGCCGAGGCACACGCCGCCGAAGCGCTTGTTCGGAATGAAGGGGATGTCTTCACCCGTGAACCACAGCACCGAGTTGGTTGCCGACTTGCGCGAAGAGCCGGTGCCGACCACGTCGCCCACGTAGGCCACCAGATGGCCCTTTTCCTTCAGCGACTCGATGAACTTGACCGGGCCGCGCTTGCCGTCTTCTTCCGGCGTGATGCCGGGGCGGGCGTTCTTCAGCATCGCCAGTGCGTGCAGCGGGATGTCCGGGCGCGTGGTGGCGTCCGGGGCCGGCGAGAGGTCGTCGGTGTTGGTTTCGCCCGTCACCTTGAAGACGGTGATGGTCAGGCTCTGCGGCACTTCCGGACGGCTCGTGAACCACTCGGCGTCGGCCCAGCTTTGCAGCACGGCGCGCGCGTTGGCGTTGCCCTTGTCGGCCAGTTCCTTGACGTCGTGGAACTGGTCGAACATCAGAAGGGTGTTCTTCAGCGCGTCGGCGGCCACGGTGCCCACTTCGGCGTCGGAGAGCAGTTCGATCAACGGGGCGATGTTGTAGCCGCCCAGCATCGTGCCCAGCAGTTCGGTGGCGCGCGCACGCGAGATCAGCGCGCAGGGCGTTTCGCCCTTGGCCACGGCGGCGAGGAAGCCGGCCTTCACGCGAGCGGCTTCGTCCACGCCGGCGGGCACGCGGTGGGTGATCAGGTCGAGCAGCGCTTGCTCTTCGCCCGCGGGCGGATTCGTCAGCAACTCCACCAGTTCGGCGGTCTGCTGGGCGGTCAGCGGGAGGGGAGGAATGCCGAGCGCGGCACGGGCAGCAACGTGAGCACGAAAGTTTTCAAGCATGGGGGGACCTGCTGGAAATGGGTTTGAGGGGCGTTCCCCGCACGCCGGGACGGCGATGTCCCGGGCGCGGCTTTGGACGCGATTCTAGTTCCAGCGGCCTGTATTGTCAAATGTCTTATATCTTATATAAGAGTTGGAAATTAAAATTCAGGGAAATCAATAGCATAGAGGGCCGTCCCGTTCGGGTGACTCTGCTTTTCGATGAAATGGGCGCCGTGGCGGACTTGCGATGCCATGCGGACCGCCGTCTCTTCGCGATTGCCTGGTCGGCGCGGCGGTTGAAATCGTGTGCCGTGCGCAGGGTTCGCCCGTCACCCGAGATCGAACAGGAAATTGACGCCGACAGCCGGATGGTGTCCGTAGCTGCCCTCAAAGAAAGGCACTACGCGGGGCGGCGACACGGTGTCGGCGGAGCCGGGTGCAAGAGCCGGGAGGAAATTGCGGCCAGTCCTGACGTTGCCCGCAACACCGGGGGCGGCCCGGGCGGCGAGGCTGGCTTCGTTGAAGAACATGCTGGCCGGCACACTGGCCGGGGCGGGGGCTTGCTGCGCCTGCGCGAACGGGGTGCCCAGCAGCGCGGCGCACAGTAGCGCTGCGTGTACGCGCCGGGGCGCTGCCCGATTCATCGTCTTCTTCACCGAATCCACCCTCTGGCTCCCGAAACCCGGGCGCACTTTCCACGCGCCCCCAGTGGTCCCGACTTTACGACGCCAATGACCAGATCCATCGCCGGAGATAAAGTCATTTCGCACCGCAAATCGACGGCACGGCGCATGTTGCAGTGCAGACCGGGCCACGCCGCCGAGGCGCGCACGCAGCCACCGTCCCGTCACCATGCCGGTGCATAATGAACGCCCGCCGACGCACTCGATGGCCATCCTTCCAGGAGTTCGCCATGCAAGTGAGGAACGAAGAGTACGCTGCCCATCTGCTCTCCGATGTCGTGGCATTCGCGCGCACACGTTTACCCGAGCCCACCTTCCAGATCGTCGAGCCGTTTTTGCGGCGCTACTACGATTTCGTCGACGCCGAGGACCTGCGCAGCCGCAGCATTCCCGATCTCTACGGCGCCGCCATGGCGCACTGGCAAACGGCGCAGCGCTTCGTGCCGGGCGCCGAGCGCATGCGCGTCTACAACCCGATTCTCGAGCAGCACGGCTGGCATTCGGACCACACCGCCATCGAGATCGTGAACGACGACATGCCGTTCCTCGTCGATTCCGTTTCCATGGCCGTGAACAAGCTGGGGCTCGCGCTGCACTCGGTCATTCACCCGGTCTTTCGCATCTGGCGCGGCCAGGACGGCGCGATTGCGCGCGTGGACGTGGGCGAGGCGGGGAGCGACGACGGCCAGTCGCAGCTCGCCTCGTTCATTCACTTCGAAGTCGATCGCTGCGGCGACGCAGCAAAGCTCGAAGCATTGCGCAGCGAGATCGCCAGGGTGCTCGGCGACGTGCGCGCCTCGGTGGAAGACTGGCCCAAGATGCTCGACGTGGCGCGCGCCACGGTCAAGGCGATGAAGGCGCGCGAAAGCAGTGCCGAAGACGTCGAATCGCGCGCTTTCCTCGAATGGATGCTGGCCGATCACTTCACCTTTCTCGGCCAGCGAGACTATGCACTCGTGCCCCACGACGGCGGCTTTGGCCTGCGCGGCGTGGAGGGCACGGGCCTCGGCATCCTGCGCGAGTCGCTGCGCGCATCCGGCACGCCCGAGGTCACGCCCTTGCCGGCGGCAGCGGGCGAGATCATCGGCGGCGCATGGCCCATCTTCCTGACCAAGGCGAACTCGCGCGCGACCGTGCATCGCCCCGGTTACCTCGATTATGCGGGCGTCAAGCTCGTCGGGCCGGACGGCCAGATTGCGGGCGAGCGGCGCTTCGTCGGGCTGTACACGTCGACGGCCTACAGGGTGTCGAGCGCGGAAATCCCCATCGTGCGCCGCAAGTGCGCCAACATCGTGCGGCGAGCGGGCTTCCTGCCGAAAGGCCATCTCGGCAAATCGCTCGTCACGGTGCTCGAAACCTGGCCGCGCGACGAACTGTTTCAGGCCGGCGAAGACGAACTCTTCGATTTCGCGATGGGCGTGCTGCGGTTGCAGGAACATCAGCGCACGCGGCTCTTCGTGCGGCGCGACCGCTTTGGGCGCTTCGTCTCGTGCCTCGTTTACGTGTCGCGCGACAAGTACAACACCGATCTGCGCCGCCGGATCGCGAATCTGCTAACGGAGGCGTTCAACGGGGCATCGGTGGAATTCACGCCGCTGCTTTCCGAGTCCACCATCGCGCGCATTCATTTCGTTGTCCATGCTAAATCCGGCGAGATGCCGGACGTCGATACCCGCGAGCTGGAAGAACGGCTCGTGCAGGTCACGCGTCGCTGGCAGGACGATCTCGCCGACGCGCTGCTCGACGCATTCGGCGAAGAGCAGGGCACACGGCTTCTGCATCGCTATGCCGAGTCATTCCCCGCGGCTTATCGGGACGACTATCCGGCGCGCACGGCGGTACGCGACATCGAACTGATCGAGCGGGTGCAGGGCACGCGGCGCATCGCGATGAATCTTTACCGGCCTATCGAAGCGGGGCCGCGCACGTTTCGCTTCAAGGTGTATTGCACGGGCGAAGCCATCGCGCTTTCGCGCAGCCTGCCGATGCTGGAGCATCTCGGCGTACGGGTGGACGAAGAGCGGCCCTACGTGATCCAGACGGCCGGTTGCGAGCCTGCCTGGGTGCACGACTTCGGGCTCGAGCTTGCCGACGACGCGGAATTCGATATCGAACGCGTGAAAGATCTCTTCGAAGACGCGTTCGAGGGCGTATGGCGCGCGCGCATCGAAAACGACAACTTCAACCGCCTCGTGCTGCGCGCCTACCTGAGCGCGCGCGAGGTGACGATCCTGCGAGCGTATGCGAAGTACCTGCGCCAGGTCGGATCGACCTTCAGCGACGCCTATATCGAGCGCGCCGTGACCGGCAATCCGGCCATCGCGCGCCAACTGGTCGAACTCTTCCTGATTCGTTTCGATCCCGCGACGGGCGAACTCGGCGAGGGCAGAGAAGAGCGCGAAGCGCGCACCCTGATGGCCGTGGAAGCCG
Organism: Paraburkholderia ferrariae NBRC 106233; assembly: GCF_000685035.1. Taxonomy (GTDB): domain Bacteria; phylum Pseudomonadota; class Gammaproteobacteria; order Burkholderiales; family Burkholderiaceae; genus Paraburkholderia; species Paraburkholderia ferrariae. The sequence goes on along the minus strand of NZ_BAYB01000009.1, from coordinate 23,866 downwards.
CGCTCGACCAGGTGCCCAATCTCGACGAAGACCGCATTCTCAGGCAGTTCCTCGGCGTCATCATGGCGACGCAGCGCACCAACTACTTTCGGCGTGCCGCGGACGGGGGGCTGCTGCCATCGCTCTCGTTCAAGTTCAACCCGGCGAAAGTGCCGGGGCTGCCCGAACCCAAACCGATGTTCGAGATCTGGGTCTATTCGCCGCGCGTGGAGGGCGTGCACCTGCGCGGCGGGCGGGTCGCGCGCGGCGGCTTGCGCTGGTCGGACCGGCGCGAGGACTTCCGCACCGAAGTGCTGGGGCTCATGAAAGCGCAGATGGTGAAGAACGTGGTGATCGTGCCGGTGGGATCGAAGGGCGGCTTCGTGGTGAAAAATCCGCCGCCTCCCACCGATCGCGAAGCATGGATGCGCGAAGGCGTGGCGTGCTACCAGACCTTTTTGCGCGGCCTGCTCGACCTCACCGACAACCTCGTGAGCAACGCCGTCGTGCCGCCGCCGGACGTGGTGCGCCACGACCCCGACGATCCTTACCTCGTGGTCGCGGCGGACAAGGGCACCGCCACCTTCTCGGACTACGCGAACGCGATCTCGCAGGAGTACGGCTTCTGGCTCGACGACGCGTTCGCGTCCGGCGGCTCGGTTGGCTACGACCACAAGAAAATGGCCATCACGGCGCGCGGCGCATGGGAGTCGGTCAAGCGGCATTTCCGCGAGATGGGTGTCGATACGCAGGCGACCGACTTTACCGTGGTGGGCATCGGCGACATGTCGGGCGACGTGTTCGGCAACGGCATGCTGCTCTCGCCGCATATCAAGCTGGTGGCCGCCTTCGATCACCGGCATATCTTTCTCGACCCCGATCCCGATCCGGCCGCGAGCTTTGCGGAGCGCAGCCGGCTCTTCGCGCTCGAACGCTCGAGTTGGGCCGACTACGATCCCGCGGCGATTTCTGCGGGAGGCGGCGTATTCCCCCGCACCGTGAAGACGATTCCGCTCTCGGGCGCCGTGCAGCGGGCGCTCGGCATCGACTCGGCCGCGCTCACGCCGGCTGAACTCGTTCGCGCGATTTTGCTCGCGCCCGTGGATCTGCTTTACAACGGCGGCATCGGCACCTATGTGAAGGCGTCGCACGAGACCCATGCGCAGGTCGGCGACAAGGCGAACGACGCCGTACGCGTGAACGGCGCCGAGTTACGCTGCAAAGTGGTGGGCGAGGGCGGGAACCTCGGCGTCACGCAGTTCGGCCGCATCGAGTTCGCGCAACACGGCGGGCGCATCAACACCGACGCCATCGACAATTCCGCCGGGGTGGATTGTTCGGATCACGAAGTGAACATCAAGATTCTGCTGGGCATCGTGGTGGCGGACGGCGAGATGACAACGAAACAGCGCAACACGCTGCTCGCGGAAATGACGGACGAAGTGGGGCTGCTCGTGCTGCGCGACAACTATTACCAGACGCAGGCGCTCTCGATCGCGGGCCGCTACAGCGCGGAACTGCTGGAGGCGGAGACACGTCTCATGCGCTCGCTCGAACGCGCCGGACGCCTGAACCGCGCCATCGAATTCCTGCCCACCGACGAGGAAATCACCGGGCGCGCGTCGAGAAAGACCGGCCTCACGTCGCCCGAGCGTGCCGTGCTTCTTGCGTACAGCAAGATGTGGCTCTACGACGCGCTGCTGGAATCGGCGGTGCCGGAAGATCCGCTCGTCACCGGCATGTTGATCGACTATTTCCCGAAGCCTTTGCAGGAGCGTTTTCTCGAACCGATGCAACGGCATCCGCTGCGCCGCGAGATTCTGGCGACGCATCTGACGAACGCACTCGTGAACCGGGTGGGCTGCGCGTTCGTGCACCTGCTGATGGAAGAAGCCGACGCGCAACCCGACGAAATCGTGCGCGCGTGCATCATGGCGCGTGACGTGTTCGATCTGGACGCCGTCTGGCGCGATATCGACGCGCTCGACAACCGCGTGCCCGACGACGTGCAGGCGCGCATGTTCGTCGATGTTGCGCGGCTGCTCGAACGGGCCGCGCTATGGTTCCTGAGACACCTGCAGGCGGGCGCCGTGGATGGCGGCGGCACGCTGCTCGCACGTTGCCGCGATGCGGCGCAGCGGCTGGCCCCGCAACTGCCGGCACTGCTGCCGACGGCCGACCTCGAAGCGCTGTCCGCGCGCCAGGCGGCGCTGGTGAACGCCGGTGTCGAAAGTGCCCTGGCGGTGCGCGTGGCAAGCGGCGATCTCTCCATCGCGTTGCTCGACATTGCAGATGTCGCCGCGGCCAGCGGCCGGCCGCTCGAAGACGTGGCGGCGGCGTATTTCGCGCTGGACACGCGGCTGAATTTCGGCTGGATCGGCGAGCGAGCCGCGGCGCTGCCGACGCCCACGCACTGGGACACGATGGCGCGCGCGGCGGCGCTTGCGGAAGTGGCGCGCCTCAAGCGCGCGCTGACGACGAACGCGCTCGCTGAAGCGAGCGACACCGCCGACGCACGGATGCTGGTGGATGCGTGGTGCGCGCAGCACGAAGCCGCGCTCGAACGATACGGGCATCTGCTTGCGGAATTGCGCGCGACCAGCGGCGTGAGTCTTGCGGTGCTGCTGGTGATCGTGCGGGCGATGGCGGCGCTGGAGCGGGCTTGAAGGGCTGTGCCCCGTGTTGTATTCGTTCTTTGCTTCCTCTCACCTTCGGGAAGCCGGCGACGCCTGATTCGGGCACGGCGAATGCGCGTCGATTCCCGGCGATCTACCGGATCTGGGAGGGCATCATGGGAGTTCAATCGACCAAGTGGTTTCCGGTGAAGCGGTATGACCCCGTGCGCGAGGGCTGGTATGAGGTCCGGCTGGTGAGCGGGGACACGGCATTTGCGAACTTTGCCTCAGGCGAGTGGACCGAAAAGCCGCCGCTCGTCTTTTCCCACTGGCGCGGCCTGAGTTCGGATCCCGCAAAATCCGCCGACGCCGAAACGATTGACGCCGCGGCGACGGCAGCGGTGGGCGTACGTGCAGTGTGGAACGCGTTCTTTCCCGGGCTCGGCGACGAGCAGCATAAGCCGCTCGATGCGATTCACGGCAAACCCAGGGGCACTCACTGACCGCACCGAGGTGTCGGCTGCCTACTCGCTCGCCCCACCCGCGGCGGCCACGAACGGCCTTTGCGAAGCGATCGAGGCGTCGTCGCCGAACAGCGCGCGTATGCCCTGTATCGACGTAAACATGGCTTCGGCGCTATGGCCCGCGCCGGGCACTTCGTGCCAGGTGTGGCGCAACGCGGCATGCCGTCCGCGCAGGTACGCGTAGTAGGCTCGCGCGCGCGCGAGTCGATGCGGCCCCTGCGCGTTGGCGGCGCATGAGCGGTCCAGTGCCGGGTGCGCCGGATCGCAGTCGAGTTCGCCCGCCAGATACGCCACATCGCGCTCGACGTAGCGGTGCTCAAGCGCGGCGGCGTCACGGAGGACAGCGTAGCGCGGGAGACCGTGCATGCCGTACTTCCATTCGTCGAGGCCAGGGCACGCCTCGCGATCCGCGAGATGCAGACTGCCGTCCGCGCGGGGACGAAGACCGTCGAACCAGGCGTACGACGAAGGGTTGGCAATGACGAAGCGCATTGCAATGCCGTGCGCTGCGCACCGCTCGGGCGCACTGCTCAGGATGGCATAGCGTTGTGCCACCTGTGCGCCGCCCGAGTGGCCCGCAATGACGATCTCTTCGATTGCCGGGTAACGCGTGCCGCGGGCAAGCTGCTCGACCAGCGCATCGAGTGCGTCGAAGGAACTGAGCGGTGCAGGCCCGCGCGCATCGAGTCCCGCCATCCATGCAGTCCACTCCCAGTGCAGGCAGTCGGCATCGGCCCGGTGATGCTCCACGTCGGCGCTTGCGAGGAATTGCGGCACCACGATCAGCGTGCCGTCCTCGTGCGCGGACGAAACGGCGCGCGCATGCAGTGTCGTGTGCAGATAGGCGTATGCGTCGCGCAGGCGTCCGTGCAACATGATGACCGCCCGCGATGTCGCAGCGGGATCGGTGCATCCACCTGTGTAGAGAGGCAGGTTGCCGCTGCCGTCCGCGGTTTCGACGCGCAACAGGGCCTTACCGATCTCGGCCACGGGAGTTTCGTTGCGCGGGCGGGCGGCCGGCGCTGCTGGCCGTGTCTCTGCGTGCGCTCCATTCATACGGACTCCGATTCGATTGGCCACGTATCGGGCTCGCGCAGCAGGCGCCGCCCCGAGGCCGAAAAGCCTACCAGCAGCAACGAGATCACGCCGGCCACGATCAGATACCAGGCGGGCACGATGCGCGAGCCGGTGAGGTCGATCAGCGTGGAGACGGTCAGCGGGGCCATGCCGCCGAACAGCGTAACGGCGATGTTGTAGGAGAGCGCGACGCCTGTGGAGCGCGTCGAAGTCGGAAAGAGTTGCGTGAGCATGCCGGGGTGCGCGCCCGACATCAGGCTCAGCACCACGGTCGCGACCATTTGCGCGACGAAGACGCGCTCGGGCGTAGGCGCTGCAAGCACCCACGCGAACAGCGGCCATGCGGCGAGGATCCAGACGAGCGAGACGGGAATGAACAGCCGATAGGCGCCGAACCGGTCAGCAAGCCGGCCCGCGAGCGGATAGCCGACAATGCCGATCAGCCCTGACGCGGCTGTGCCCAGCAGCGCGCTCTTGAGCGGCAGATGCAGTTGCCGCTCGACATAGAGCGGCATGTACGAATGCCAGAGATAGTTGGTCGCGGCACCAATGGCGATCACGCCGATGGCGCAGAGCGCAGCGTCGCCGCGCTCGCGCAGGAACGTGCGCAGCGACTGGCGCGGCGCGTGCCCGAGCCGTTTGCGCAATTGCACGAACTCCGGCGATTCGGCGACCTTGTGGCGAATATAGAAGCCCACGGGGCCGACCAGCGCGCCGAGCAGGAAGGGCACGCGCCAGCCCCACGCGACCAGCGACGCGGGCGCGAGCCGCGTGGAGAGCAGGTAGCTGCAAACCGAGGAGAGCAGTAGGGCGACGGCCTGCGAGGTCATCTGGAAGCTGCCGTAGAACATCTTGCGCCCGGGCGGCGCGTACTCGGTCAGCATCGAAGCGGCCGTGGCGAATTCTCCGCCCACCGAAAGCCCTTGCAGCACGCGGGCGAGCAACACGAGCAGCGGCGCCGCAATGCCGATGGACGCGTAGCCCGGCGTGAGACCCATGAGCAGCGTGCTCGCCGCCATCAACAGAATCAGCGCAGCGAGGGTCCTGCGCCGCCCGTAGCGGTCCGCGCACGCGCCAATCACGATGCCGCCGAGCGGCCGCACGACGAAGCCGATGGCGAACGTGGCGAGCGTGAGCGTAATCGAGAGCGCGCCGCTCGCGACCGGGAAGAAAACCTTGGCGATCGTATTGGCGAAGTAGCCGTAGATCAGGAAGTCGAACCACTCGAGCCCGTTCCCGATCACCGAGGCGAGGACCGCGCGGCGGACCTGCGCGGCGGGCAGGTGTTGTGCGTCGCGCACGCCGGCGTCGCTTTCAAGGATCGAATCCATATGTCTCCATGAGCCTTTGTGCTGTTTTTTCACAGCGTACAAAGTGTGCCGTCAAATGTAAAATACATATCGGGATTGGTTCCCATATCCATTGCATATGGCGGAGTGGACGATGGAATTGCGTCACCTGCGGTATTTCCTCGCGGTTTGCGAAGAGCGGCAGTTCACGCGTGCGGCGGTGCGGCTGCACATGCAGCAGCCGCCGCTTTCGCAGCAGATCCAGGAACTCGAACATGAACTGGGTTTTGCCCTGTTCAGGCGCCAGCCTCGAGGGGTGGAACCGACCGCGGCAGGCGAGGCGTTCGCGGCGTGCGCGCGCGCCGTGATGCGCACGCTGGAACAGGGTGTGACCCAGGCGCGCCGCGTGGCGCAGGGGCAGGTGGGCAAGGTGCGCGTGGCGCTCACGAGTTCGGCGGCGTTTCATCCGCTTGCGCCCACGGCGATTCGCGCGTTTCGCGAAAACAACCCCGATATCGCCATCGAGCTTAGCGAAATCAACGCGGCCGAAATCATCGAAATGATGCTGCGCGATCAGGTGGACGTCGCCATGCTGCGCAAACCCATCGAGATGCCGGCCGAACTGCGCTTCGAGCAGATTGCCGACGAACCGATGCTGCTCGTGGTGCCGGCTGGGCACCGGCTCGCCGGCGCCCGCAGGGTCGGGCTGGAGCGCCTTGCGGGCGAACCGTTCGTGTTCGTGCGCCGTCCCGGGGCGCCGGGCATGTATGCGGACTTCATCCGTGCCTGCGAAGCGCGGGGCGTGGAGTTGCGCGTGGTGGACGAGGTGCCGCGCATGGTCACCGCCATCAACCTCGTGGCGGCGGGCGGCGGTATGACACTCGTGCCGGCCTCGATGCGGCGCTACCAGCAGGAAAGCGTGCATTATTGCCGGGTTGCCGGCGACGAGGCGTTTCGCGCGCCGCTGCATCTGGTGACGAAGCACGATGCGCAGGCTCCTGCTGTGGAGCGGTTTCGCGAGACGGTGCTGGGTTTTGCGGCACGCAGCAAGCTGACGGGGGATGTGCGGGAGGGGCGCCATCGCAAGGGGGCGGTTGAGGTGAGGCGTTAGGAGTACTTTGGAAGTTCTCGGCGAGCACCGATTCTCCGGTCTCGACAATGCCAGCACCCGCTGCGCCTCAGTCACGGCTTGAATGACCTCGAGTCTGTCCAGCTCCGGTGCTACGCGTAGCAATGCTATCTCAGAGCGGACGCTTCAAACGGCCTGGCCACCGCGCAGATGCAAACCCGTCGGCTCAACTGCTACAAGCGGAAAGCGCCCCAGGCGCAGAAACAATATCGGCAATAATCTGAAGCGCGTCAAACAATCGCGACTGATTCGGCGCGGACCCTGTCGCGATCCGTATAGCGTTCTCACTGCGTTCGCCATCGACAGCGAATATATCCGCTGGCGAAACGATGACGCCCCGAGTTCTGGCAGCCTCAACGAATTGAGCGCGATGCCAGTAAGCCGGCAGCTTCAACCAGATAAAGAGCGGCCCGACGTGCGCGAGATCGCGGAACTCGGCGAAAGCCGACTCGGAAATCGACATCCGAAGACGCGCTTCTGCGCGTACTTTGGTGATATGCCGCAAGGCGGAGTGATCGGCCATTGTCTGGTTCACCAGCGCCTCTTCGATTGGCGCGGGACACAGCATGGTGGTACGGAGTAAATCGTCGAGTTGGGAGGCTGCCCGCACGCTCGGTGCGACGACATACGCTACACGCATGCTCGGCGACAAACATTTGGTGAGGCCAGCGATATAGTACGTGGACGCTGGTGCAAACTCGGCGAGCGGTGGCAACGGATGTTCGACCAGTTGGCCATAGGCGTCGTCCTCGAATAGGGTGAGGCCGAGTCGGATAGCGACCTCCGCAAGTGCTTTTCGGCGGCCGATTGACATCACCGCGTTCGTAGGATTCTGGGAGGTCGGTACGCAATATAAGGCCCGCGCTCCTGTTTCGCGCGCCGCTTGCTCGAGGGCGGCAGGAACGAGTCCCTCATTGTCCATGGTCACACCGGACAACCGGATATTGAGCATGCCGGCCATACTCCGTATCGTCGGCCAGGTCATCGACTCGGTCAGAAGCGTCCCGCCATTGCCAACTACGAGTCGCATCATGGCGATCAATGCTGCCCGTGCGCCAGCACTGGCCACCACGCGTGCTTCGATCGCTTTCGAGAATCGAGGCTGCAGCCATTCGATAGCCGCAAGCGGCACGCGATTATTCTTGCGTCCCGTGCGCGCGGAGAACAGGGCGATGCCTTGATCGCCGCCCAGCGCGACCAGCGCGCTCGACAGATCGAAGGGAATCTTCAGCACCGGTGACCATACCGAGGAGAGATCGATGACCCCCGAGCCTTCATCCGGGCTATCTCTGCGAGGGTCTGGCCGTAGCCCGCTTGCGGCGATCACAGTGCCGAGCCCGGGTTGTGTGCTGATCAATCCTCTTTTACGCGCTTCGGTCCACGCCCGGGTCACGGTCGTGAAATGCAGGCCCAGGTGGCGAGCGAGTTCCCGCTGGGACGGCATCGGCAGACCGGTCCTTAATTCCCCTGACTCAATGCCACTAGCCAGTGCTTTGACGATGCGAATGTAGGCCGCTCCATAGCCAGTCTTCATGTGGTTGGCTACGTACACTGCAACATGGTTCTCCATACAGCTCCTTGTGGCGGCAGTTTTCGACCACTACGCTTCCCATCATTGAACGACGAATGAGTTTGCGCTCAAGGGATTGTTCGGCGATTGGTGTATGCAATTTTATAGTCAACAAAGGCGGGTGTATGCAAGAGAGACGGAGTGTAATTATTGGCTGCGGGATCATGGGCCGCGACATCGCAGCGATTTTTCTGGCCGGAAGCTGGACCGTGCAGGTCGTTGAGTCCAATGAGGCGAAATGGGCGGAAGCCGCACGGCTGATTGAGACGGCGGTACGGCAGTTGGGCGCATCGTTCGAGCGCGACAGGCTGGTTTTCAGAACGGAGCTCGGCAAAGTGGACTGGGCAGATACAGACGTCGTTCTGGAAGCCATCGTCGAGAATCTGGATGCGAAGCGCGCGCTCTTCGAGTCACTGGATCATCTGGTTCCGCCCGGTGTTCCCATCGGGTCCAACAGTTCGAGCATGCGAATCAGCGACGTTGCACAGCGCTGCGAAACCGCGTTTCGTATGGCCAACACGCATTTCTTTCAACCAGCCCATCTGGTCCCGCTCGTCGAAATCGCCAAAGGGGAAAAAACAGCGGGGGCAACCATCGATGCGCTGTATGCCATTTTCCGCGAACTGGGCCGCGCGCCCGTGCGCGTCAACAAGGATGTGCCGGGCTTCCTCGCGAACCGGATCCAGCACGCGCTGATGCGCGAGGTTTTTTCGGTGATCGACAGCGGACTCGCGAGTGCCGGCGATGTCGATATTGCGGTGCAGTTCGGCTTTGGCTTCCGGTACGCGGCTGCCGGCCCGATCTTGCTCAAGGAGTTCGCCGGCTTCGATACCCAGCATGCCGCAGCGACGGTGATCTATCCGTCCCTGTGCAACGATACCGCGCCGAGCCGGACACTAGCCGAACTGGTCGCTCGGGGCCACCTCGGCATGAAGACCAGACACGGCATGCGCAGTTGGACCGAAGCGGAAATTGCCGAGGAGCAGGCGCGCTACGAAACTGCACTGATGCGCGCAGCCCAGGTGCTGGGGCCGGTCCCGGCGAACGAGGAGGGCTGAGCATGTCGATCACGATGCAGAGTGTGCGCGAAGCGGCTGCAAGAATCCGTGGCATCGCGCTCGCCACGCCGCTCATCGAGTCAGCCGAACTCGATCGTATCGCCGGCACCAAAGTACTCCTGAAAGCAGAGAACCTGCAGAAAGCCGGGGCGTTCAAGTTTCGCGGCGCCGCAAACAAGATCCTGACGCTGGGCGCCGAACAACGGAATGCTGGCGTGATCGCGTATTCGTCGGGCAATCATGCACTGGCTGTGGCGGTCGCGGCCAGACAGTTCTCGATTCATGCGGTGGTACTGATGCCGCGGGATGCCCCGAACATCAAGATACAAGGTGCCAAAGCGAACGGTGCCGAGGTCGTGCTGTATGACCGCGAAAAAGACGATCGCGAGCAGATCTGCACGGCGTTGATCAAGGAACGAGGCCTGACGCTCGTTCCGCCATACGACGACTACGACGTAATGGCAGGCGCTGGCACCGGTGCGCTCGAAGCGTTCGAACAGATCGGCGATTACGGCTGGATTGACACCGCAATGGTGTGCTGCAGCGGCGGCGGACTGACCTCGGGCTGGGCGACGACGGTCCGCTCGCTCATCCCGGAAAGCCGGATATATGCCGTGGAGCCCGAGGGTTTCGATGACACCGCACGCTCGCTCGAACAGGGCGTGCGCGTGTCCAACGCGAAGAAGTCCGGGACAATCTGCGACGCGCTCATCGTACAGACGCCGGGAGCGATGACGTTTGACGTCATGCGCCGCTGCGGTGTCGAGGGCGTGAGCGTGTCGGATGACGACATCAGGGGCGCCATGCGCTTTGCCTTCGAGCATCTAAAACTGGTACTCGAACCAGGTGGCGCAGCGGCGCTGGCGGCGCTCCTCACCCGTAAGTTCAGGCATCGACCTTCAGGCGTTCTGGCGATTCTTTCAGGTGGCAATGTCGACCGGAATACGTTCATGGAGTGCATTGGGCGATGACCTCGAAACGTGAACTCGATTTACATGCCGCTGGTCTGGTTCTGCCGGAGACAGTGGAAGCGGTCGCCCAATATGTTCCGTTCGTGCGTTCCGGCAAGCTGCTTTGTATCAGCGGCCAGTTGCCTCGCGCAGACGGGGCCGTCGCAGTCGTCGGCAAGGTCGGCGACGACGTCAGCATCGAGAGGGCAAGATATGCCGCAACGATATGTGCGCTGCGAATACTTTCCATCGTCAGGATGGCGGCCGGCTCGCTTGATGCCGTGGAGCAGGTTATCGAACTCACTGTCTACGTGAACAGCGGGGCAGCTTTCACCGACCACAGCAGCGTGGCGGATGCCGCATCCGATGTGATGGAGAAGGCTTTCGGAAGCGCGGGGCGGCACGCAAGAACGGCCGTGGGTGTCGCGCAATTGCCCAAAGGCGCAGCGGTGGAAATCAGCGCGAGGTTCGCTCTCGATGGCAGCGGCCAGCGAGCCGCGCCGGCGTCCGCCACCTGTTGAACGGACACGGGCGCAGCAATGCCTATTTCATGAGGAGACACGCGTGCATCTTTCATCACGGATGTTGAAGGTAAAAGAAAGCCCCGCCACGATGCTTTCGAAGAAAGCTCGCGCGTTGAGCGCGCAAGGCAAAAATGTGATCAATTTTGCATCGGGCGACATCGATTTTCCCACCCCCGAAGTCGCCATCGAGGCGGCACTGAAGGCGGCGCGCTCGGGGACCGTTGGCTACACCAACGTTGATGGTGAAGGGCAGCTCAAAGCGGCAATCGCCAACGCATTCTGCACGGCACACGGAGTACCGGTTCACGACAGCAATATCATCGTTTCGACGGGATCAAAGCAGGCGCTTTACAACGGGCTCTTCGTTACCACCGAACCCGAGGACGAAGTCATTATCCCCGCGCCTTATTGGTCGTCGTATATCGACATGGCGGTCATGGCGGGTTGCACTCCGGTCATCGTTTCGTGTGACGCCGCCAGCGGCTACAAGCTCACCGCGGATGCTCTCGAATCCGCCATTTCGCCCCGTACGCGCTGGCTCATCCTGAATAGCCCATCCAGTCCCGTGGGTGCGGTGTACGGTGCCGATGATCTACTTGCGCTAGCCGGAGTACTGATCAGACATCCCCACGTATTGATCATGTGGGATGAGCTTTACGAGGCTTTCGTCTGCAACGGCGGCTCACATCCGGGGTTGCCGGCAGTTGCCCCGGCGCTCAAGGACCGGGTGCTAACCGTCGGCGGCGTTTCCAAGTCTTACGCGATGATGGGCTGGCGTATCGGCTGGGGCATCGGCGCACCGGAGCTGATTGCCGAAATGTCCAAGGTTCAATCGCAGATCACGTCGTCGCCTTCCAGCATTGGGCAGGCAGCAGCGCTTGCCGCGCTCGTCGAGGGTGCGCCGGCACGGGACGCGCTTGTCCAACGCGTGGCCCAGAACCGGCAGATGGCCATCGATATGATTGGCACGATGGATGGGCTCCGGATAGCAGCCGGTGCCGGTGGCATCTACCTGTTTGTCGACGTTTCCGGATTTTCAGAGGACGATCGCGGCTTCGCCGATGCGTTGCTCAACGAAACCGGCGTGCTGGTGTTGCCGGGAGCGGATTGTGGCGCGTCGCCCTACATCCGGATCAATATCGCGCGGCAGCCGCTACAGCTTGAGGCCGGAATGAGACGCCTCCAGCAATTCCTGCGAACCGGCGGCCAGTAAGCGCTCGGCGATATCTGTTTTTCGGCCTTGCCTGCTCTGTCGCCCGCCCGTGGCGCGGTCCCGCATCCCCGGCAGGCAACGCCTTACCCGTGTCCCCGTTAGCGTGGCCGCCTGCGCCACGTTCATCATCGCGATTCGAAGAGACGAACATGAATAACTTTTCCGAAAGCCGCGCGATTCCGCTGGTCGCCGACGGCGACGGTAGCCGAGGCGTATTGGAGGAGGCGCGAATCTACCGGAAAATAGCGTGGCACCTGATTCCGCTTCTCTTCATCGCCTACGTTCTGTGCTATATCGACCGCTCGAACGTCAGCTATGCCTATCTGCGATTCAAGAACGACGTGGGCTTGACCGACGCCACCTACGGGTTCGGTGCCGGCATATTTTTCGTGGGCTATATTCTGTTCGAAGTACCGAGCAATCTCCTGATGGAGAAAATCGGTGCGCGAAAGACGCTGTTGAGGATCATGGTTCTCTGGGGCGTAGTATCAACCGCCACCGCGTTTGTCAGATCCCCGATGCAGTTCTATGTCGTACGTACCTTGCTCGGGATTGCGGAGGCTGGCTTTTTCCCGGGTCTCGTGTTGTACCTCACCTACTGGTTCCCGGAGGCGCGGCGGGCCCGCGTCACGTCGTTGCTGATGGTCTCGCTATGCATCGCCGGCGTGGTCGGCGGTCCGCTGACCGGCATGATTCTTCATTCGATGGAAGGTGTGGCCGGTTTCAGATCGTGGCAATGGATGTTCCTGCTCGAAGGTCTGCCCGCTGTCCTGATCGGCATCGCAACGTTCTATTTCCTCGACGACGAGCCGTCGTCCGTCACGTGGCTTTCGGCCCGGGAAAAGGCCATCGTTCTGGCTAAACTCGAAGAGGACCACCGCGCAAGGGGTGCCGGGACTCACGAGCATCGCAAGCTGATCTGGCGTGTGTTGCGCGATCCGAGGATCTATCTGGCGTCAATTGGCTACTCGTTCAATCCCTGGGCGCTCAGCGTACTCAACTTCTGGGGACCCACGATCATCAAGCAGGCGGGCAATCTCACCGACATCCGTCTCATCGGTTTGCTGGGCGCATTGCCCGGGATTGCCGGTGCTATTTCCATGCTCTGCGTCGGGTGGCATTCGGATCGGCGTCGGGAAAGACGTCTGCACTTTTTAGTCTGCGTTGGCGTCGTCGCTTTCGGCTCGGTGCTGTTAGCGGCATGTCATCCTGGCTGGGCCGCCTCGGTATTGCTGCTGTCGGTTATTTGCGCAGGCCAGTCGGGTGCCTTTGCGGTGTTCTGGAGCATTCCACCGGGGTTCCTGCCACGTAGCAGCGCGGCAATGGGGATTGCCGTCATCAGTAGCCTCGGACAGATCTCCGGTCTCCTGTCGTCATGGATTCTCGGAGTGCTGATGCACGCGACCGGCGACATGACATGGGGACTGTATCTGGTGGCATCTGTCCAGGTCGCTGCCGGGATTGCAGTGGGGGTTGGACTGCCTTTCGCGACGCGGGAGTCTCAGACCACGACCTGACTGGCATGGCGGGACGCTCGTATTCCATGTCCGATCCCGTAATTGCGAGAGTCCCAAAGGATTCGAGCCCCGCCTAATGCCGCCGCCACGAGGTGACTGAACAAAAATCGCGGCGGGCAAGGCTGTCACGCGGACGCCACTTCAATCCCCGAACGTCCGCGTATCGTCGTCGTAGCCGAACAGCCCCGCGTAGCGTCCCCAATCGATCACGGTACGCAAGGTGCTATCGGCGTCGCCCTGATTCAAATGGTCCTGTAGCTCCAGTTCGAAGCGCTCGCGCGGCGCCCGGTGTCCATCACGCTCGTCGAGCACCTCGCGAATGTGCGCCGCGAGCGGCACGAACTGCAGGAGGTGCTCGCGAAAGAGACGCTGGCGCTCCTCGTCGCTCGCCTGCGCGAATGCGCGTCCGGCCGCGGTCAGCCGTATCGTGCCGTCGCGCAGTTCGGCGAATTCGAGGATATGCAGGGCACTGGCGACGGGAAACAGCTCGTCGCCTTTCAGCATGCGCATTTCCGTGAGCTTTGCGAGCTCCACGTTGCCGCCATGCAGCACCGCAGCGAGGGGCTCGACGAACCCGTCCAGACGATGGCTCGAAACGTTCGGCAACCGCAGCGCGAGGCCGCGCGAGGCGTTGCCGGACGCGTCGGTCGATTCGACGAGGCGCGCCGTGAGCGCCGCATAGATCTCGTTGACGATCGAGCGAAACGCGGGGGAAAGCCGGCTGCGCGGATGCGGCAGCGGCACGTTCATGCTCGCCACGACGCGCGCGGGGCTGCCGCCCAGCACGTGGACACGATCGCACATCAGCACCGCTTCCTCGATGTTGTGCGTGACGAGCAGCATGGCCTTGATCGGCAACTGTCGCTCGATCCAGAGATCGAGGAAGTCGGTGCGCAGCGTTTCGGCCGTCAGCACGTCGAGTGCGGAGAACGGCTCGTCCATCAGCAGCAGGGTGGGCTCGCTCACGAGCGCGCGCGCAAATCCCACCCGCTGGCGCATGCCGCCGGAAAGCTCGCGGGGAAAGGCCGATTCGAAGCCGTCCAGACCGATCAGGTCGATGGCCGCCATCGCGCGCTTGCGTGCCTCGTCCGTCGCCACGTGCAGGGCGTCCAGACCGAGTTCGACATTTTCGAGCACGCTCAGCCATGGGTAAAGCGCGAAGGTCTGGAAGACCACCGCGATCCCCTCCTCGGGGCCGCGCAGCGGCTGGCCGCGGTAGAGCACGCGCCCCGCAGACGGCTTGACGAGTCCGGCGGCAATGCGCAGCAGCGTGGATTTGCCGGAGCCGGAGCGCCCCAGCAGGCCCAGGATCTCGCCTTCGCGCACCTCCAGATCGATATGGTCGAGCACGGGCATCGGTTCGCCGGAAGGTTTGGCGAACGACATGCCCACGCCTTCGAGCGACGTGACGGGGGGCGCCATCTGCTCGACGGGCGGGGCACCGGCTTGCGTTTCGGTGTGCGCGAGGCTCGACATGAGGTTCTCCCGGGTGCGTGCGTTTCAGTCCAGCCGCGTGCGCCGCTCGGCAAACGCATAGAGGGGCCGCCACAGCAGCCGGTTCATTGCGATCACCATCACGGACATCGCGGCGATGCCGAGCGCAATGCGCGGATAGTCGCCCGCATCGGTCATCTGCGCGATATAGGCACCCAGGCCGCCTGCGCTCAGATGGGTCGGCCCCCAGCTCACGGCTTCGGAAACGATGCTCGCATTCCACGCACCCCCCGACGCCGTGATCGCGCCCGTCACGTAGTACGGAAAGATGCCGGGGAGCATGACCTTGCGCCACCACGAGGCCCGCCGGACTCTGAAGCTCGTGGCGGCTTCGCGCAGATCGCCCGGAAACGCCATGGCGCCGGCGATGACGTTGAAGAGGATGTACCACTGCGTGCCGAGTATCATCAGCGGGCTCAACCAGACCCCCGGTGCGAGTCTATTGTGGACGACCAGAAACACCGCGACCGGAAACAGGAGGTTGGCCGGGAAGGCCGCGAGAAACTGCGCGATCGGCTGTACGAACTGGGTGAGCCCGGGGCGCAGCCCGACCCACACGCCTACCGGCACCCAGACGAGGGACGCCAGCGCGATCAGCACCATCACGCGGAGCAGCGTGAGCAAACCGTTGCTCGCCACGCGCGTCACGTCTGTCCATGACAGGGTGTTCCTCGCAACGTGCACGAGCGCCCACGCCGCATAGATCGCAACCGCTGCCCACAGCGCGAACCACAACACGTCGCCGGTCCGCTGCCCGATGCCGAGGCGCGGCCGGCGCCACCCCCCGGCGATGGAGACGCGCGCACGCGCGGCGCGGTGCAGTGCGGTGCCGATGGGTCTTGCCGAGCTTTGCATCCACGCGGAGCGATGCACGAGATCGAGCACCCAGCTATGCGGCGCGATCTGCACGGCTGTCTGCTCGAAGCGGAAACGGTCGGCCCAGGCAACGATGGGCCGGAACAGAAGCTGGTCGTAAAGGACGATCGCCACGGTCATGGCGAGAATCGCCCAGCCCACGGCGGCCAGGTCGCGCTGCCCGATGGCGCGCGCGACGTACGAACCCACGCCGGGCAGCGCGACCTGCAGATGGCCCACCGAGATCGCTTCCGAAGCCACCACGAAGAACCAGCCGCCCGACATCGACATCATGGTGTTCCAGACGAGCCCCGGCATGGCGAACGGCACTTCGAGCCGCCAGAACCGCTGCCATCCCGAGAGACGGAAACTGCGGCTCGCTTCATCCAGATCGAGCGGTACGGTGCGCAGCGCCTGATAGAAGCTGAACGCCATGTTCCAGGCCTGACTCGTGAAGATGGCAAAGATCGCGGCCAGCTCCGCGCCGAAGATATTCCCCGGAAACAGCGAGAGAAAGAACGCGACCGTGAAGGAGAGGTATCCGAGAATCGGCACCGACTGGAGTACGTCGAGCAACGGGATGAGCACCGTCTCCGCGCGCCGGCTCCTGGCGGCAAGCGTGGCATAAGTCAGCGTGAAAACGAGAGAGGCGGCAAGCGCGGCAAGCATGCGCATGACCGTGCGCAGCGTATAGGCCGGCAACGCCCACGGAGACAATGAAATCTCCGCTTGACGGGCGATCACGAGCGGGCCGCTCATCTGCCGCGCGCCCGTGCCGAGCAGGAGCAGAAGGCCCAGCACGAGCAGAACGGCTGCGAGGTCGCGCCAGCCCGGCAGGCGCGGGCGCCATTTGCCGCCGCCCAGTATCTCGGCATGGTGCTCCACGATGCCCCCCGAAAGTCACGACGGTTCATGGTCCGGGAAGACGGACGATGGTGGTTGATGCATATCAATCTTTGCCCGGCGACCGGAAACGCCGGCGATCGGTGTCAGGCGCGTGGCAAGGGGCCCTCGTCGGTCGGGTCGTCGCGCCCGGGCGCGGCTGCACAGCCGGCTTCGCCTGTCGCTCGCCCCTTGCGCCGGCCGGCGCGCAGCTCGATGCGGGCCAGCCAGACGCCGGGCAGCATGGGCAGCCAGAACGTGAACGCGCGCAACAACAGCGTGGCTGCGAGGGCCGCTTCGATCGGCACGCCGAGCAGGCGCAGCATGCCCACCGAAGTGGCTTCGAACGTACCGAGGCCGAGCGGAACGGGGCCGATGGTCGCCACCATCGACGCTACGGCGAAGCTCGCGAAGGCCGCCCAGTAATGCGCGGGCGCGCCGACGGCACCGAGCGAAAGCCACAGGGTGCCGGCATCGAGAAGAAAGATGGCGAGCTGCAGCGCGACCGTTCTCGCGAGCAGGCGGCGGTTCAGCAGCAGATCGAGCGGGATGTCGTTGAACGATTCGATCAGGCGCGAGAGATGCAGCCATTTGCCGAGTGCGGCGACGCGCGGGTCCCGATTCCAGCGGCGCAGCATGACGAGCAGGGCGGGGACGAACAGGAGCACCACCAGGAACACCGCGACGCTAACGAATAGCGTGGTTCCCGCGGCGTGATGCAGCCACAGTATCGCTGCGCTTGCGAGCACCGCGATCAGAAAGGCGATGTCGCGCGAAAGCAGGCTCGATAGCAGCGCCGTCAGCGCAATCGAGCGGGGGACGCCGCGGCGCAAAAGCCCGCGAATCGCCATGAGGCTGCCGCCCAGTCCACCGCTCGGCAAGGCCTGGTCGGTGAAGACCTTCACGATGCCAAGTCGTACGAGCACGCGCATGGGCAGCGGATAGCCCGAATCCTGCAGCGCCTCGCGCCAGACGAGCGCCGCGCTCACGTAGGTGGCCATCTGCGCGCCGAGTGCGATCAGCAGCCAGCCGGGGCGTGCGGCGCGCGCAAGTGCGAGGCTGCGCTCCAGCGAACTGGCGCGCACGACCACGAAAATCAGCGCAAGCAGGAAAACAAGACCGATTGCCCAGGACAGTGGGCCGCGCCACCGGCGCCCGGGGGCGAGCCCCTGCGAAAACGCGCGCACGGCACGTTGCGCGAGGGGCGCCGGGGTTGGGCTCGCAGTGGCTTGCCGTGCAGGCGGCCCGCTGTCGGGCGGCGGGCGAGAGGGCGGGGGGCCGGCATTCATCGGAGCCTGAGGCGCTGGAGTTCGCGAACGAGTCTGCAGACGCACAACACGAACAGCACGCGTGCGGCACGACCGGGATTGCGCATGCACGCTTCGACCTGGCCGTTTCTGGCTTGTCCTGCCATGCACCGCAGGCAGAGGTGCTCGCCATGGCCGGTGGGCGGTTTGCCGTTCTGTTCGCGCAGTCGCGATGCTGCACGGCGTACCCCTGCGTATCCGGTGCATTGCGCGCCCGGGGGCGGCACAACGGCGATACGTTGGTGTGCGACGGGACTGGCCGGCCTCAGGCGGAAACGCTCGCGGAATGCGTCGACGGTGTTCCGGCTTCCGCCCCGCCAGCCCGGGCGGGAACCAGAAGCACGGGACGGCACGCGCTGCGCAGCACATGCTCCGCCACGCTGCCGAGGACCATGCGCCGCACCCCGCGGCGTCCATGCGTGCCCATGACGATCAGGTCGGCATGCCACGCGGCGGCGGCCTGCTCGATGCACTGCGCGACGTCGTTCGTGCCCAGTTCGACTTCGACCGAGCGGGGCGCGCCCTTCACGCCCTCCCGCTTCATGCGGGCCTCGGCATCGGCGCAAATGATGCGGCTCTCGTCCACATACGCATCGCGCACGATCGACGGATCGAAGCCCGGCACGTCATAAGCCATCACCGGCACGTCGATCACGTAGAGGGGCTGCAGCTCCGCGTTATTGTCGAGTGCGAGCCGGATTGCGGCGTCGAGCGCCAGGGAGGCGGTTTTGCTGCCGTCGAGTGCGACGAGAATGCGGGAAAACATGGTGGGTCTCCGTAATCGTTGTGCCAAAGCGGTTAGTGTGCCACGTGCCTGTGCCCTGTACCTGTGCCCTGTACCTGTGCCCTGTACCTGTGCCCTGTACCTGTGCCCTGTACCGCGGCTCAATGCGACATCAGCACCGGCAGCGTCATGCTGCCGAGAACCGTGTGCGTTGCCCCGCCCAGCACCAGTTCCTGCACGCGCGCGTGGCCGTACGCCCCCATGACGAGCAGGTCGAATCCGCCGTCCGCAGCGTAGCTGAGCAGGGCCTCGCCGGTGCTCTCGGAGGCACTGCGGTCGAAGCGGACGATGTCCACCTCCGGCGCGCCATGGCGCCCAAGCATGGCAGCCAGGTCGTCGCACGAAGCCTGCGAGGACGAGGGCGTAAAGGTGGTCGATGCGGCTGCGATCGAGACGCGCGAGGCACGCGTGATGAACGGCATCGCATCGTGAACCGCGCGCGCCGCCTCGCGGCTGCCGTTCCAGGCGATCAGCACGCGCGTGCCGACCGAATCGAACTGGCCGGCGTACGGCACCACGAGCACCGGGCCGCCGGCGCCGAGCACGAGCGTCTCGGGGAAATTGTCGGCAACGTGGGCTTCGGGATCGTCCAGGTCGGCTTGCCCGACTATCGTCAGGTCGGCGGTGCGGCTGCGCTGCATCAACGCTGCGACCGGATTCGCGCCGGCGGCGTGCCAGTGCCCCTTGACCTGTGCGCGCGCGAGTTCGGCGTGAAACAGCCTTTCCATGGCGCCGCGCTGTTCGGCGCGGAGTTGGGTATGGGCTTCGTAGTATTCGGACGTGCCCGCCATGACGTAGAAGTCGCCTGCGCGCGGCTCGAAGGCGCCGAACACTCCGTCCAGATACGCACCGTAAGTACGGGCCAGCTTCAGGGCGAGCGAAAACCGCGCGTTCGCGCGAGCGCTCGGGTCCAGATGAACCATCAAGGTCTTGTACGTCACGACGGATCTCCTGCGGGAGGATTCGGGGCGATCGCGGCCCAACCGGGCCCGGGCGACGAAGTGATTCGAGTCTACGAATGCGTGTCCTTGCACTCTTGATTTGAATCAAGCTTCTGCACGGGGCCACGAAAACGACGATCCGCATCGGGCAAGCGGAGGGATTGAGGCAGATCAATCGGGAAACGGCGCGGCTTTTTAAATTGGAAACAGCGCGCACCGCCATGCCGGACGCGCAATGTACGGGCAGGTGCCCGGGGCGGCAGTGCGGTTCGAATGGCAATCGCGGGGCCGCCAAAGCTCCGAGGAGGAATCAAGATGAGCAATCTGACGCGTTACGATCCGTTTTCCGTCGAACCGGTTTCCGATCTGTTTCAGGGTCTGGTTCTGCCGATCCGCAGTCTGCTCGCGGCCAAAGACAGTGACCTGTTGCCGATGAAGCTGGACGTGACCGAAAGCGACCGGGCCTACGCGGTGAAGGCCGAACTGCCGGGCGTGGACAAGAAGGACATCGACGTCAAGATCGACGGCAATGTGGTGTCGATCAATGCGAAGGTCGAGCGCAACACCGAGTTGAAGGAAGGTGAGCGAATCGTGCGCCGGGAACGCTACAGCGGGACCTTTGCGCGCACCTTCTCGCTGGCGAGCGACATCGACGAAGCCGGCGCGAGCGCCCAGTACCAGGACGGCGTGCTTTCCCTGACGCTGCCGAAGAAGGCGCCGGCAGAACAAAAGCGGCTGCAGATCGAATAGGTGCCGAAGCACGTGAAAGGGAGGCGGGCGTATCGTCCCGTACGGGGCTGCACGGGTGTCGCCCGTATGGCGCAGGGCTCATGCCCTGCGCCTTTTTGCATGGAACGGAGGGCGATCCAGGGGCGCGCGGCAAGCCACGGGATGCCGCACCGGGGAGTCGAAAATGGGGCGTTGGCCTGATCAATCCACATATACGCCAGTCGTCGCACCGTACTCGCGCATTTTTGTTTTTTTGACCGGGAGCGAATCTGTCGCTTCGCTGCTCGGCTATGTGGCCGGCTGGGCGCGGCCGGCTGCGCGCATTCATGTTGCCGGGCTGATTCGCGTGCCGTCGACCGACGAGGCGGCCCTGGTGCGGGCGCCGTCGCTGCTGCAGCGGATCGCGATGATTGCAACCGTCGATGCCGCCTGCGAGACGCTCGAAAGGCACGGATTCGAGGTGAACAAGGAGATGGTCGAAACGGATGCGCTCACGGGACCGACCGACGCGCTCGCCCGCGCCGCGCGCGCCGCGCTGGCCGAACTGGTGATCGGCGCGATTTCCGGCCCGGCGGCGTTTGCCGTCACCGTGGATTGTCCCCTCCTTGTGTTTCCCTTGCCGTTGGGGCGCCGCTGCCGCGTACCGCCGCGGCGCGTCTTTGTCGCGAGCGACGGCAGCGCGATGTCCGCCTACGCGGTTCGCGAGGCCGCGCGGATTGCCGCCGCGCCGGGGGCGCAAGTCCGGGTGGGGTATCTGGCATGCGACCCGGCGGCGGCACGGCATCCCGTGGACTTCAGCGCGGTGGTCCTCCAGACGCAAAGCGCCGACGAGGACGCCTCGCATGCCATTGCCGCAGCAACGCAGCGCTGGCGTCCCGACCTCGTGGTCCTGGGAACGTATGGAGAGCGCCTCGGTGCGCCACAGCACGAGGGCCGCCTCGTCGCCGACGTGGCGCGCCGCACGGCGCTGCCGCTGCTGCTCGTGCCACGAAACTCGCCGTGGCCGGGCTACGCCGCGCCGGGGGGCGTGCATTGAGTTGATATGCGTCAACGGCTGGCCCCTGACGAACCTTATTCTGAATCGACGGGCCAACGACACCGCATGGCGCCGAATGGGCAGGGGCAGAGATCATGGACATAGCGTTTCCTCGCGTGGCGCCCGAGTTCGACTCGGAACGCTATACGCTGCTCTTCCCCGCCCACGTGAACGGCAAGGCCATGCAGTGCGGCATTACCGCCGAGGCGCTCGAAGACCACTTCGGTGCCCCGTCGATCCGCGAAGCGGATCTCGTCGAAGCGTTCTGTGCCCACCGCAGCGTTATCGAGGAGACCGCGGCCGCACTGATCGAAGCGACCCGGGGCGCACCGGTCTTGCTGCATAGCGGCGTATTCCGCATTTACGGCAAGTGAGCCGTTGGTACCACGCAGCAGAGGGAGATCCGCATCATGACACTTAGGGGTACTGTCGATTCCGGCACATGGACTGTAGAGGCGATGACGTCGCCGGCACCGCATGGCGGGTACCTCTGCCAGATCAGCATTGCGCAGAGCGCGCCGGAGCAGGAGTTCGGCCACTCCTTTGTCCACTATCGCACCTTCGAAACCGAAGCGGAGGCGATACTGGATGGCTTGCGTGCAGGCATGAAATGGATCGAACTGAAGAACGACCACGTTTTTCAGGTGTAGCGCGGGCATCCGGATCAGAACACGCCGGCGAGGCGGACGAACCCGCAGGGGAGCAGCGGCGATGGGACTTGGCATGCAGATTGTCTATCTGGGGTTCGCGGGTTCGCGCGCCATCGAAGCGGAGGCCTGCATTCAACTGTTGCGACTGGAGCGGTTCGCCGGGCTGCTGAAGGGCTGCCATCTCGCCATCGAGCGATTGCACGACGGGCGCCGCAGCGAGGCTTACGACGTGCGGCTGGACCTGTTCTCCGGATCGAGCGAACTCAAGGCGGTCGAGCATCGCACGAGCGACGATCCGCTGGTCGCCATGCGCGAGGCATTCGATGCCGCGGAGCATGAACTGCAGATGGCAGAGGCTCCGGGCACCCGATGCATGGACGGCCGCGTCCGGCGCGACCATTGAATGGCATTGAATGGGTCAGGCGACGCCCGGCCGCTCCAACTGGCTCGACGCGTCGTCATCCGCAAAGAGACTATCTTCGGCCACTGCGGTGCTCGGGTCGATGCATTGCACGTGCCAGTGTCCGGCGATCGGCACCGGCCCGGTGCATGGCCAGCGCGCTTCGCCGTGTTCGCCTTCGAAGGGCCCCACGTCGGAGGTGAGGTCGAGCCCGTCGAGCTGGCAGATCGCCGTCCCTTCCGGCTCCGAGACGAGCAAAGCAGCACCTTGTATGCTGCGGCAGCGTCCCCACTGCGGCAGCCGGACACCGGCGTGGCCTTCGCGCGACCACGTCCCGGATTCCTTGTCGATCCAGACGATCGCATAAGAGCAGGGCGCGATCTGCTCGAAACCGTCGAGATGAACTGTGACGCGCATGATGAAGCTCCGTGGCTGAGGTTGAGGATCTACGGGATCTACTGGCTTAACACCCACTGAACGAGCGTCTGGGCATCTTTGGGCGAGAGCGGGCCGCCCCGGTCTTCCGGCAGCGGCATGGCCATGTCGCCCCAGTGTGCCTTGCCGCCGTGGACGAGTTTCTCTTCGAGCATCGCGCTCGCGTTGGGCACGGTGCGATAGCGATCGGCAATCTGGTGGAACGACGGCGCGAGAAATGGCGCGTCCAGGGTGTGGCAGAACATGCAGTGCTGCTGATCGACCAGTTCCGTCGGTTCCGGAAGCTGGGCCAGGACGCCGGTGGCCTGGACAGCGAACAGCAACGCCGCGACCGTTCTCAGGGAGGTGGTCCGTGCGGGCAAAAAGCCTCCCGGCAAGCGCGGGCGGACGAAAACGGCGGCGATGCGTCGGCGGGGCATGAATCCTCTCCTCGAAGGCTGAATCGGTCTTCAGTCATGTCATGCTCTCACCGGCGTGCATGGCCCCGTTGACGTGAGTCAACCAGTACACGAGAGGGACAGGTGCGCGGGAAAGACGCATGCCGAGCGACGCCTACGCTGAAAAAAAGCGCCCGCAGAAAGCGCGAGCGCCGCAAAACACACGTGCCCCGAACAAGCGGGCCCGCACTGCCAACACCGTTAAAAATCCCGTTCTGGCGAGGCGTGCTTCACCTGCGCTTCACACGCACTCGAGACCCGCCGCATCGACGATGCGGATCTGCTTGCCGCTCGGCTCCACCAGACCCTCGCGATGAAAGCGCGAGAACATGCGGCTCACCGTTTCGAGCTTCATGCCGAGAAAGCACCCAATCTCCTCGCGGCTCATCTTCAGGTTGAACTGCGTGCCGGAGTAGCCGCGCGCCTTGAAACGGGCAGCCAGATCGAGCAGAAAGGCGGCGAGGCGCTGTT
>NZ_BAYB01000010.1 GCF_000685035.1 Paraburkholderia ferrariae NBRC 106233 | reverse complement strand
CGTATCTGGACGAGGTGATCACGGTGGACACCGACGCGCTGTGCGCGGCGATCAAGGACGTGTTCCAGGACACGCGCAGCGTGCTGGAGCCGGCGGGGGCGCTGGCCGTGGCGGCGCTCAAGCGCTACGCGGAGCGCGAGGGCATCCGGGGGCAGACGCTGGTGGCGGTGACCTCGGGGGCGAACATGAACTTCGACCGCATGCGCTTCGTGGCCGAGCGCGCGGAGGTGGGCGAGGCGCGCGAGGCGGTGTTCGCGGTGACGATCCCCGAGGAGCGCGGCAGCTTCAAACGCTTCTGCGAACTGGTGGGCACGCGCAGCGTGACGGAGTTCAACTACCGCATCGACGACGCGGAGCGCGCGCACATCTTCGTGGGCGTGCAGATCCGCAACCGGG
>NZ_BAYB01000011.1 GCF_000685035.1 Paraburkholderia ferrariae NBRC 106233 | reverse complement strand
GTCATGGGTTCGGTGCGGTCCTGTGTGGATAGGGTCGCACCACGCTATGGCGCACCGCATGCAGCGTCAATCAGACAAATGCTGAAAATATGCAAATGATTGTCAAAAGAAAATCACGGCTTCGCACGCTTGACTCGATGTCATTCTTGTCGCGATTTTTCGGTCGGAAGATTCGCTCAGGCGTTTCCGGTTTCGTCCGATTCGTCGTGGCCATTTTCAAAAAGGTGGGCGAAAAGAATGTCGTCGTCGCTGTCGGTCTCGGTGCAAACCGACGGGCGACCAAAAGAGCGATCCAAAATTGCGCAAGCAGCGCTCAGCCGAACGCCTTCGTTGGCGTGCTGCATGAGTTCGACCAACACGCGTACGGCGGCGGGTGCGTGCCGCCCGGCAAGTTCGCGCATCTTCACCGTCGTCTTGTTCGGCGTGCCTCTCTGGCGTCCGCCCGTTTTGTGCCCGACTGCCATAGTCCGCCCCCCTCTATCCGCCTCTACTTTAGACGGACGCAACGTCGGGATATTCGTCGTCTTCGAAGTCGTCGTCGGTTCTTGGCTGGCGGTTCGCCCGCAAGCGATACGGGCCAGGATCGACCTGGCGCGCGACCCAATGCGCGACGCCGGTTTCGATCTCGCGGCAGACGCGCTCAAACGCCGCCCGCCGTATCGTGGCTTTCAGGTGCCCGGCCATGACGGCATTTTCCAGCGCGGTTTGAGCCGTCTGCACCCATGTGATGCCGCCACTGTCGGTCATATTGCTTTCCGGGTCCCTGAAGAACTTTCGGGACTCGTCAATGGAGTGTGGGTCAACCCCGGCAACTAACGCCGCCGCATCCTCGACACTGACAGGATCGACCAAGCTCCACAAAGGATTGATTTCCTTGTACGCATACGGATCGTTCACGTTGCCTCCCGAAGTCTTCCGGTAACGCCGAAGATGTTGCGGCAGCAGGCAAGCTCGCGCGTACCGGACTTAGGCGGATTCTAACGGTGCGCCAAGGTAGTGAGGCAAGAGAACGCGAAGAACTGCAAAGCGCAGATTCGACGCGAGTTTGTACTCGGTGATGGGCTAATTGATGGGCCAGAAAAAACAAAAACCCCGCAAGCCATCAAGCTTGCGGGGTTTTGCCTTTTAATCTGGCGGAGAGGGTGGGATTCGAACCCACGGTACGGGGTTACCGTACGCCTGATTTCGAGTCAGGTACAATCGACCACTCTGCCACCTCTCCGGGGGACTGCCACCTCGGCAGCTGGCTGCGTAACCAGCATCGCACCGCCACCTCGGTTTCATCAGTCAGGTCGTTGACTGGCGAAGCGAAGATTATAGAACACCTCGCAGCACTTTCCAAGTCCTCTTGCAAAAAAACTGGAGAGCAAGGAAAACGTCGTCTCCCAGCGTGCGTCAGGCGTTCGCCGAAAGGCGCGCCACCCCACCCATGTACGGACGCAGCACCTCGGGCACCGTCACCGAACCGTCCGCTTCCTGATAGTTCTCCAGCACCGCCACAAGCGTGCGGCCAACCGCGAGGCCCGAGCCGTTGAGCGTATGCACGAGTTCCGGCTTGCCTTGGGCGTTGCGGTAGCGCGCCTGCATGCGGCGCGCCTGGAACGCTTCCGTATTCGAGCAGCTCGAAATTTCGCGATAGGTGTTCTGCGCAGGCAGCCACACTTCGAGGTCGTACGTCTTGGTCGCCGAGAACCCCATGTCGCCCGTGCACAGCGTCATCACGCGGTACGGCAGGCCGAGCTTCTGCAGGATCGTTTCGGCGTGAACCACCATCTGCTCCAGCGCGTCGTACGACGTTTCGGGCGCGACGATCTGCACCATCTCGACCTTGTCGAACTGATGCTGGCGGATCATGCCGCGCGTGTCGCGGCCGTACGAGCCCGCTTCCGAGCGGAAGCACGGCGAATGCGCCGTGAGCTTGATCGGTAGCGCGCTCGCCTCGACGATGCTGTCGCGCACCGTGTTCGTCAGCGAAATCTCCGAGGTGGAGATCAGGTACTGCGTCACCGTGTTCTCGGCGCCGCCCTTCTCCACGCGGAACATGTCGTCGGCGAACTTGGGCAGCTGGCCCGTGCCGTACAGGATTTCCGGGTTGACGATGTACGGCGTGTAGGTTTCCGAGTAGCCGTGCTGCTGCGTATGCGTGTCGATCATGAACTGCGCGAGCGCGCGGTGCAGGCGCGCAATCTGGCCGCGCAGCATCGTGAAGCGCGCGCCCGAGAGCTTCGCCCCGGTCTCGAAGTCGAGGCCGAGCGGCGTGCCCACGTCCACGTGGTCCTTCACCTCGAACTCGAACTGGCGCGGCGTGCCCCAGCGGCGCGCTTCCACGTTGCCGTGCTCGTCCTTGCCCACCGGCACGCTCTCGTGCGGCAGGTTGGGCACGCCGAGCAGCAGGTCCGACAGACCCGACTGGACCTCTTCGAGCTTCGCCGCCGACGCCTTCATTTCGTCGCCGATACCGCCCACTTCGGCCATCACCGCCGACGTGTCCTCGCCCCGGCCCTTCATCGCGCCGATCTGCTTCGACAGGCTGTTGCGGCGCGCCTGCAGTTCTTCGGTACGGGTCTGGATGGCGCGGCGTTCCGCTTCGAGCGCGGAAAAGGCCGCGACGTCGAGGGTGTAGCCGCGGTCGGCGAGGCGCTTCGCGACGCCTTCGAGGTCTTTGCGCAGCAGCTGGATGTCGAGCATGGGATTGTGAGACGCAGTTTCGTTGTATGAAGTGTCGATTTTAGCGCACCGGCGCGCGGGCTCCGCGCCAGGCGATCATCGGCGGCTGCGGGCCGCCGTTGCCTTGGGCAACGCGCCCCGCGGCCGCCTCAGCCTTTGCGCTTTCTCTCGCGGATCTCGTCCTGGTGTTCCTCGCGCCATTGCGCGTCGAGTTCGGCGAGGCGCGCCAGCTTCTCGCCGATCTTGCCTTCGAGCCCGCGCGGCGTGGGCTGGTACCAGTGCGGCTCGCGCATGCCGTCCGGCAGATAGGTTTCGCCCGCCGCGTAAGCGTCCGGTTCGTCATGCGCGTAGCGGTATTCGTGGCCGTAGCC
Source organism: Paraburkholderia ferrariae NBRC 106233 (assembly GCF_000685035.1). Classification (GTDB taxonomy): domain Bacteria; phylum Pseudomonadota; class Gammaproteobacteria; order Burkholderiales; family Burkholderiaceae; genus Paraburkholderia; species Paraburkholderia ferrariae. The sequence continues at coordinate 336,513 of NZ_BAYB01000011.1, read as the reverse complement.
CAGTTCCTTCATCAGCTTCGTCGGAGCGTTGCGCAGGTGGATCGGCACGGCGCGCGACTGATCCTTGCTCACGAAGCGCCGCGCCTCGTTGTAGGCGTTGTAGCCTGCGTTCGACTTCGGCGCGACGGCCAGGTAGATCACCGCCTGGGCCAGCGCCAGTTCGCCCTCGGGGGAGCCCAGACGCTCGTAGGTCTCGGCGGCGTCGAGCGTCATGCGCGCCGCGCGCGGATCGGCGAGTCCAATGTCCTCCCACGCCATGCGCACGATGCGCCGCGCGAGGTAGCGCGGATCGGCGCCGCCGTCGAGCATGCGGCAGAACCAGTAGAGCGCGCCGTCCGGATTGCTGCCGCGCACCGACTTGTGCAGCGCGCTGATCTGGTCGTAGAACGCGTCGCCGCCCTTGTCGAAGCGCCGCAGATTTTCGGCCAGCGCGCTGCCGAGCAGAGCCGCGTCGACTTCCGTGGACTTCTGCTGCGCGGCGGCGCGCGCCACGATCTCCAGATTGTTCAGCAGCTTGCGGCCGTCGCCGTCGGCCGAGCCGATCAGCGCCTTCTGCGCCTCCTCCGTGAACGTGAGACCGCCCAGTTCGCGGGCCGCGCGCGCGAGCAGTTCGCCCTGCTCTGCTTCATCGAGGCTCTTGAGCACGTACACCGCCGCCCGCGAGAGCAGCGCGCTGTTCACTTCGAACGAGGGATTTTCGGTCGTCGCGCCGATGAACACGAACAGGCCCGATTCGACGTGCGGCAAGAAGGCGTCCTGCTGGCTCTTGTTGAACCGGTGGACCTCATCGACGAACACGAGCGTCTGCTTGCCGTGCGCCCGGTGGATCTGGGCGGTCTCCACCGCCTCGCGGATGTCCTTCACGCCCGAGAGCACCGCCGAAAGCGCGATGAATTCGGCGTGGAAGGCGTCGGCCATGAGGCGCGCGAGCGTGGTCTTGCCCACGCCCGGCGGCCCCCAGAGGATCATCGAATGCGCCTCGCCGGACTCGAATGCGACGCGCAGCGGCTTGTTGGGCCCAAGCAGATGCTTCTGGCCGATGACTTCGTCGATGGAGCGCGGTCGCAGCCGCTCCGCGAGCGGGACGTTGGCACGGGTTTCTTCGAACATGACGTTTTCGCGATAATGTCGGCTTTCCGGCGCGGCAGCGGGCGCGGATGCCGCAGCGGCCCATCACGGAGCCGCAAGGCCGCGCCGGATGCAATCGTGCATTATGACAGCGTGGCGCAGACAAGCAGGCGGTCAGCCCGGCGAGTCGGGTCGAAAGCGGCGCGCGCGGGCGTTCTGTCAGCCATTGGCCGCTTCCGTGCGTTCTTGAACACACGGCGCCGCGAGTCAATCGCGCCCCAAATACCAATACCGGATCGGCCCGGGTCAGCCCAGCGGCGATTCGACGATTCGACCATACCAGAGGACAGTTCTCCAGATGACCCAGGATTCCCAGGCCGGCGCCGCCGGCTCGACCTACGCCCCGCTGCAGCCGGTGCCGGACGCGCGCCGCCAGTTCCGCACCGGCGACGCCTTCGCGCTGTGGTTCTCGCTCGGCATTGGCCTGCTCGTCGCGCAAGCGGGCGCACTGCTCGTGCCGGGCCTCTCGCTGCCGGCGGCGCTTGGCGCCATTGCCGTCGGCAGCGTCATCGGCGTGGTGCTGCTCGCGCTCGCGGGCGTGATCGGCACGGACACGGGCCTCGCGGCCATGTCGTCGCTGCGTCCCACGCTCGGCGTGCGCGGCGCCTCGGTGCCGGCGGTCATCAACATGATCCAGCTCGTGGGCTGGGGCTCGTTCGAGATCATCGTGATGCGCGATTCCGCCGACGCGCTCGCGAAGCAAGCCTTCGGCTTCTCGGTGCCCTTCGTCTGGACGCTGCTGGCCGGCCTCCTCGCCACGCTGCTCGCCGTGAGCGGCCCGCTGTCGTTCGTGCGCCGCTTCCTGCGCACGTGGGGCATCTGGCTGCTGCTCGCGGGCGCCGCGTGGCTCACGTGGAACCTGCTTGCGCGGCACGATCTCGGCGCGCTGATGCGCCGCCCCGGCACGGGCGACATGACCTTCGGCAGCGCAATCGACCTCGTGGTGGCGATGCCGCTCTCGTGGCTGCCGCTGATCGCGGATTACACGCGCTTCGGCAAACGCGCCGGCGAAACCTTCCGCGGCACGCTGGTCGGCTACGGCATCGCGAACCTCTGGTTCTACGCGCTCGGCGCGATCTACGGCCTGGCAGCCGGCGGCGGCGACGCGCTCCTCACCACCGCGCTCGCGCAGGCGGGCGGCGGCCTCGCGCTGCTGCTGGTGCTGATCGACGAAGTGGACAACGCCTTCGCCGACATCCACTCCGCCGCCGTTTCGACCGGCACCTTCTGGACGCGCGCCAGCGTGCCCTGGCTCTCGGCCGCCTTCGGCGCGCTGTGCACCGCCATCGGTATCGTCGTGCCGATGGCGCGCTACGAAAACTTCCTGCTCTTCATCGGCTCGGTGTTCGCGCCGCTCTTCGGCGTCGTGCTCGCCGATCACTTCATCGTGCGCCGCCGGCGCATCGAGGTGCAGGCGCTGGCCGACCTCAACGGCGTCTACGGCTACACGGGCGGCTGGCACATGAGCGCGTTCGTCGCATGGGCGGTGGGCTTCGGCGCCTATCAGGCGCTCAACACGTGGATGCCGAATCTGGGCGCGACGCTGCCCTCCCTCGTGATCGGCGCGCTCTGCTACTTCCTCTTCACGGCTCGCCGCCGCGCGGCTTACGCCTGATAAAAAACGGCGCGCCCTGTTAGGTGGCGCGCCGTCCTGTATATCGCTTCACGCGCCGGATCAGGCGCGTGTTACTCGCGGATCACTCGCAATGGCCGCAGCCGCCATGCTGCGCCGTTTCCGTCTCGCTCAACTGCTGCGCCGCCTCTGCGCGAATGCCAAGCCGCGCGAGCAGCTTGCGGTCCGCCTCGGCCTGCGGGTTGCTCGTCGTGAGCAACTGATCGCCGTAGAAGATCGAATTCGCGCCGGCCATGAAGCACAGGGCCTGCAGCGCCTCGTCCATCTGCTCGCGGCCCGCCGAAAGGCGCACCATCGCCCTGGGCATCGTGATGCGCGCTACCGCAATCGTGCGCACGAACTCGAACGGGTCGATCGGCTCGGTGCCTTCGAGCGGCGTGCCGTGCACCTGCACGAGGTTGTTGATCGGCACCGATTCCGGATACGGCTCCATGTTCGCAAGCTGCGCGATCAACCCCGCGCGTTCGCGGCGCGATTCGCCCATGCCCACGATACCGCCGCAGCACACGTTGATGCCCGCGTCGCGCACGCGTTCGAGCGTGTCGAGCCGGTCCTGGTACGTACGCGTCGAGATGATCTGGCCGTAGAACTCGGGCGACGTGTCGAGGTTATGGTTGTAGTAGTCGAGGCCCGCATCGGCGAGCGCCCTGGCCTGGTGATCTTCCAGCATGCCGAGCGTCACGCAGGTTTCAAGGCCCATCGCCTTCACGCCGCGGATCATGTCCTTGATCGGCTCCAGATGCCGGTCCTTCGGATTGCGCCACGCCGCGCCCATGCAGAAGCGCGTCGCGCCGTTTTCCTTCGCGACGCTTGCCGCCTTCAGCACCTCGTCGACGGCCATCAGCTTGTCGGCTTCGAGGCCCGTGTCGTGATGCGACGATTGCGGGCAGTAGGCACAGTCTTCCTCGCAGCCGCCCGTCTTGATCGACAGGAGCGTGGAAAGCTGCACGGCGTTCGCATCGAAATGCTCGCGGTGCACCTGCTGCGCGCGGAACATCAGGTCGTTGAACGGCAGGTCGTAGAGCGCAACGACGTCGGCCACGCGCCAGCGCGCCGTGCTGGACTCTTCGGCAACGGCCTGCGGTTTGGCGCGGGTGAGCCCGGTGATATCGATGTGGGTTTGCGTCATGATGTGGGGATCCTTCTCGACGTTATCTATCAGGAGTTCGAAGCAATTCTCAACGTGGGACCGGCGCGGCCATACCGGCGCCGAGCCGCGCGAGCAACATTTCGATGTTCAGGTGTTCTGCCGCATGGTCGGCGCTGCCGCCGCGCAGATGCGGCACGACGCCGATGAGCGGCGCACCGTACCGGGCGGCGAGGCGCTCGCGCAACGCGTCGATGTTCTCTTCGGGGAAAGTCATGGCGGGGTCGATGCGGTTCGCCACCCAGCCCGCGAGCGCGAGGCCGCGCGCCGCGATGGCTTGCGCAGTAAGCAGCGCATGGCTGATGCAGCCAAGGCGCATGCCGACCACGAGCACCACCGGCAAGTCGAGCGCCACGGCAAGGTCGGCCGTGTCGTGCTCCGCCGTGAGCGGCACGCAAAAGCCGCCCACCCCCTCCACCACCACCGCGTCGGCACGTTCGCACGCCTGCCGATGGCATTCGACGATGCGTTGCATATCGAGCGTCACGCCTTCGAGCGCAGCGGCAATATGCGGCGCGGCGGGCTCCTTGAGCAGGAAAGGCGTGCGCATGTCGGGCGGCAGCAGCACGCTCGCGGCGGCGTCGAGCTGGTCGGCATCCTCGTTGCGCCACACGCCGTCGCGTTCGTACGCGCCGGCCGCGATGGGCTTGAGTGCCGTCGCGCGCAAGCCCGCGTGCGCGAGGCCGCGCAGCAGCGCCGCGCTCACGAAGGTCTTGCCGATTTCCGTGTCGGTACCGGTGACGAAAAGCGAGAGCGTCATCGTGCGCCCTCCTGGACTTCGGCACTCGCGCGCTGTAGCGCAGCGCCCAGGCGATCGAGGTCCGCCTGCGAATGCGCTGCCGAAAGCGAAATGCGCAGGCGCGACGTGCCCTCGGGCACCGTAGGCGGCCGGATCGCGGGCACCCACAGGCCGTCGCGTTCGAGCGCGGCCTGGAGGGCGAGCGTCGCATCGTTCGCGCCCACCACGAGCGGCTGCACGGCAGTCTGCGAATCGACGGGCAGCCAGCAGGTTTCCTTGAGCATCGCGCGCGTACGCTTGATCAGCCGGTGCAAATGCGCACGCCGCGCATCGCCTTCGTCGCCCGCGATCAGGCGCAGGCTCGCGGATACCGCATGCGCCACCGCTGGCGCCGAGGCCGTCGTGAAGATGTACGGCCGCGCGCGCTGCACGAGCCACTCGATCACCGTGGTGTGCGCGACAACGAAGGCCCCGGCCACGCCTGCCGCCTTGCCGAGCGTGCCGACCATCACCAGATACGGCGAGCGCAGCGCGGCCTCGGCCACGGCGCCCCGCCCTTGCGGTCCGAGCACGCCGAAGCCATGCGCGTCGTCGACGATGAGCCAGGCCTCGTGTCGCTCCGCGAGTTCGACGAGACGCCCGAGCGGCGCCACGTCGCCGTCCATGCTGAACACGGTGTCGGTAACGATGGCCTTCGGCCCCGGGCCGGAGGCTTCGAGCATCGCGCTCAGCGCCTCCATATCGGCATGCGGATAGATCTGCACGTCCGCGCGCGAGAGCCGGGCGCCGTCGATCAGCGAAGCGTGGTTCAGCGCATCGCAGAAGAGCGTCGTGCCGCGCCCGGCGAGCGCCGTCACCACAGCCAGATTCGCCATGTAGCCGGTGCTGAAGTACAGCGCCCGTGCGTTATCGACGAAGCCGCCCGCGAATTCGGCGAGATCCTCTTCGAGCTGCGCGTGCGCGCGCGAATGGCCGCCCAGCAGATGCGAGCCGCCACTGCCCGCGCCATAGCGCTGCGCCCCGTCCGCCAGCGCGGCGACCAGTTGCGGATGCGCAGCAAGACCCAGGTAGTCGTTGCTTGCGAAGCCGATCGTTTCGCGCCCGTCCACCTGCATGTGCGCGTCGCACGGCGTGTCGATGGTGCGGCGGCGGCGGCGCAGACCGAGGGCGTCGAGTTCCCGCAAGCCTTGTTCGAGGGTATCGATGAGTTGCATCAGCAGTCCTCCGCAACGGTCGCTTCGAAGGTCTCGCGCGTGCGCTCCGCGAGCAGCGCCTGAGTAGAAGCATCGAGAATGTACGGCGGCATGACGTACACCGTCGTGCCGATGGGACGCAGCAGCAACTCGCGCGCGAGCGCATGCTCGAAGAAGCGGCGCGAGAACGTGGCCGCGCGCGCCGGGTCTTCGAGCACCGCGTCGAAGGCGAGTATCGTGCCGCACTGGCGCAGGTTGCGCACGAGCGGATGCGACGCGAGCGGCGCGAACGCCTCGCGCAACTGTGCCGATTTGCGCGCGTTCGCGGCGATCACGTCACCCTCTTCGATCAGATCGAGCGTTGCCAGCGCGGCGCGGCACGCGAGCGGGTTGCCCGTGTAGGAATGCGAATGCAGGAAGCCGCGCGCGGTGTCGTCGTCGTAGAACGCTTCGAAGATCGCGTCGCGCGAGAGCACGATGGAAAGCGGCAGATAGCCTCCGCTGATGCCCTTCGAAAGCGTCAGCAGATCGGGCCAGATGCCGGCCTGCTCGCAGGCGAAGAACGTGCCGGTTCGCCCGCACCCCACCGCGATTTCGTCGGCGATCAGGTGCACGCGGTAGCGGTCGCACAACGCGCGTAATCCCTTGAGGTACATGGGGTCGTGCATCGCCATACCTGCCGCGCACTGCACCAGCGGCTCGACGATCAGCGCCGCAATGTGCTCGCCGCGCGCCTGAAAAAGCCGCTCGACGTCAGCGAGCGCTCGCTGCGCCACATCGGCAGCCGTCTCGCCCGCCAGCGCCGCACGAGCGTCGGGAGAGGCGACCACGTGGGCGTGATGCAGCAGCGGATCGTAAGCATCCCTGAAGAGTTTCACGTCGGTCACGCCGAGCGCGCCGATCGTCTCGCCGTGATAGCTGTTGGCGAGGCAAACGAACTCGCGCTTGTCGCTTTCGCCGCGATTGCGCCAGGCGTGAAAGCTCATCTTCAGCGCGATCTCGACGGCCGAGGCGCCATCGGACGCAAAGAACGCATGGCCGAGCACGTGGCCCGTGCGTGCCGAGAGCCGCTCGGCGAGTTCCACGGCGGGCTCGTGCGTGCAGCCCGCGAGCATGACGTGCTCGAGCGTGTCGAGCTGCGCCTTGAGCGCGGCATTGATCGCCGGATTCGCGTGGCCGAACAGGTTGACCCACCACGAACTGATGGCGTCCAGATAGCGGCGCCCGTCACGGTCATACAGCCACGGGCCTTCGCCGCGCGCCACCGCGATGAGCGGCAGGCGCTCGTAGTGCTTCATCTGGGTACACGGATGCCACACGGCGCGCAGGCTGCGCTCGATCCAGCGATCGGTGGCGAGATTGGATTGCGGATTCAAGTACGACTCCCGATACGACAGCGGGACCGAGATTAGCGCGAACGCCTGCGCAATGCACTACCCCCGAAACGGCGCTGCGCGGCAGGCGGGCGCGACGTTTGGCGCGGTTGTGAACAGCACGGAACCGATTGCCCGAGAAGACCCGAAATGCGCGCAGTTAGCGACGAAAAAGTAAACCGCGCTTGTGCAAAAAATCTGCGAGGCGCGGGCGAGAATTGGGGGGCGTTGCGGTGCAGGCCGGAAAAATCGATGCGAAACCGCAGGACGAAACTTGGGACGAAATGGGCAATCCGGGAGGTGGGCAACGCACGTTGCAAACGTGCGAGCGCGCTCGCATAGCGCACACAAAGCCGCACACAAAGCGCGCGACCACGCTGCGTAGTCAGACGAAATCGAAGGGAAACGGAACGATGCGGCAGCACGCAGCGCGCGCCGCCAGAGGAAAACCTTACCGGCTCGCGAGTGCGTGACCGTTGTTGTTGGCGGCGTCGGCAACGGCCGGCACGACGCCGGCGCTCGCGTCGTTCTGCGCCGTGACGGCGGCATCGTTGGACCAGACCACCGTGCTGTTCACGGCGTACAGGTGGCAGGCATCGCTGCTGTGCTTTTCGCAGTTGGCGATCGCAACGGCCATCGGGTTGTCGCCGCCCTCGGCCCACGACCACGCGCCCGAGTCGGAGACCGCGAACGCGCGGCTCGGATACTGCTTGAGGAAGTTGCGGTAGCCGTCGCGGCCGGCCTGATCGACGTACGGCACGGCCCCCACGGAATCGACGGCGGCGTAGCCGGTGCCGCCCGGCGCGGTGGGCGCGCTCACGCGATACTGCACGCTCGTGGGCATGCCCTCGCGGGCGAGGAACGCTTCCACCATCGGCCACCAGACCTGTACGCCGTCACGGTCGCCCACGAGGCGGTGCGCGTCGTTCTTGTACGAGCCGAAATCCACGAGCTTCGCGCTTGCCGGGCCGGCGGCGTCGGCGGCGTGATACGCCGCGAACATCTTCGTGACGAGGTCCGGCGTCCACACCGAATCGTTGTCGCCGTAAAGCCAGAGCGAAGCCACGCGGGCCTTGCCGCCGTAGCCGCCGAAGGCCTGGGTGAGGTTGTCCTGCCAGCCCGTGCAGGCGTCCTGGCGCAGGCCGCCCGAGAAGTTGATGAGCGCGCGCACGCCCTTCGCGGCTTCCGTGCCGTAGGCGATGGTCGCGAGACCGCCGTGCGAGGTGCCGGCCACGGCGATATGGTTCGCATCGACGTAGGGCTGTTTGGCCATGTAGTCGATGGTCGCGGCAACGTCGGCAGCCTGGCCGAGGCCGTTGCTCGCCACGTCGCAGCCATCCTGCTCGTACGTGCCGCCGGAGCCCGCGAAGCCGCGGCGGTTCGGCGCGACAACCACGTAGCCGCGGCGCACGAACTCGCGCGCGAACGATACCGGGTCGCTGCGCGACTGGTAGCGCGGGTCGCCGGGAATCTTGCCGTGATTGAACACGATCATCGGAAACGGGCCGGGGCCGTCCGGACGATAAATCGTGGTTTCGAGGGTGACGGAGCCATCGCCGTCCACCGGAATGCGGATCACCTGCTCGTTGAGATCGGCGCGCACGGCCGGCAGCCAGGCGTCGTCGAGGGCGAGCGGGGAAGCGTTGGCACTGCCGAGCGGACCCGTAGTGGGCGTGGCGGGAGCGGAAACCTGCGCTGCGGGCGCATCGGCAAGCGGTGCGGCCCAGGCGGCCGAATGTGCGACCGCAAGCAGACACGCCGTGCCCGCCAACGCCCACCCGCCAAGAAGCAACCTGTACGCCATTCGCAAACCCGCCTGCGAGAAACCTGCCTGAATCCGTCTTACTCCGGCCAGCCCGTTTCCCGGCACAACGAGAGCCCTCGCGCGTGTCGCGAAGACATGCGCCGGTGAGGCCCGTCACGGGGAAAAGCCGATCGGAACACCGCTGTGGCGTTGCTGGGAAGCTTGCCACCGGTGTCCGCTTTCGCGCGAGTCCGCTTGAGCCGGACACCGTGATTGCATCCTCGCACGACAAAATATTGTTGCGCAATTCAGGGCTTACCCGGCATAACGCGTGCCAGCGCGGCACAGGCCCCGCGCGGCAGGCGGTGCGCCGCTATCGGGCCGGTGCGGCCCCGAAAAAACGTCGCGCACGCCCCACAGCGGATCAAAATAACGTCGAAGAATTAATTACTTATGTAAGAAATGGCGGCGTGATCGAGACCCGCGTTCACGCCGGCGCGACGTCGCCGTCCACGTAGCGCCAGCGGCCGTCCTCGGCGCGCGTGAAGCGGCTCGTTTCGTGCAGCCGCCAGGCGCGTCCACCCGTCTTGTAGCGCGCGACGAATTCCACGATCGCGTGGGTGGCGTCGGGCTGTTCATGGCGCTTTACCGCGAGGCCCAGCCAGCGCGGCGCGGCCGGATCGGCCGGATCGGCATCGAGGTCGGGGGGACAAGTCTCCTGCGCCCAGGTCGCGCGCAGGTACGGCGTCTCGCCGAGCACGTAGGCCGTGTAGCGCGAGCGCATGAGTTCGAGCGCCGTCGCGGGCACCTCGCCCGCGTCGATAAAGCGGCCGCAACAGGCGGCATAGCGCGGCGGTTTCGCGCCGGCCTTGAGATGGGGCGCGGCGCCGCCGCAGGGACAGTCGGCGGGCCTGGCGCCGCGGGCAGTAACCACATTCATGTTTCGCAGGCGCTCACCAGTCGAGTTCGGTGCCGTCGTACTGGAAGAAGCGGCCATTGAATACGTCGCGCGCGGCCGCGGCTTCCGCGATCACCTCGCGCATGCCGGTCACGCTGTGCGCCACGTCGATTGCCGCGTGCGAGCCGCCCATGTCGGTGCGCACCCAGCCGGGATGCAGTGCGATGCAGGTGGCGCGGCGCGTTTGCAGCGAGGTGATCTTCAGCACGTCGTTGAGCGCCGCCTTGCTCGCGCGATAAAGCCAGCCCGTCGTGCCGGTGGTCTGCGTGATGCTGCCCATGCGGCTCGACAGCACGCCGAGCACGCCGTTGGCCGCATCGACGAGCGGCAGCAGAATGGGGATCAACTGCATCGGGCCGCGTACGTTGCTGTTCATCACGAGCTCGAAGTCTTCGGCCGTGACGGTTTCGACACCCTCGGTGCGCGGGCCGTACACGCCGGCCACGATCAGCGCGACATCGAGCTTTTCGCCGTCGAGCTTCCAGCCGAGCGCCGCGATCTCGTCGGGTTGCCCGATGTCGAGCTGAAACGGCTGGGCGCCGAGCTCGCGCAATCCGTCGAGCCCTTCGCCACCGCGCGCGGTGGCGAGTACGCGCCAGCCCGCCTTCGCATACTGGCGCGCAAACTCGCGGCCAATGCCGCGCGACGCGCCCACGATCAACACTGTTTTCATAGGGACACCCTGGCTTTTGTCTTCAGGCGCGGCGCCGTCGTGCACACCTCTTGCACACTTCGTGCCGCCGCGCGCCGTGCTTCGCCCTCCCTGCGGCGCGAAGCACTTCGCGCTAGCGTACCGCAGTCGCGCGGATCAGAGCAGTTCGACGCCCATCGCCGTCGCCTCGCCGCCGCCGATGCACAGACTCGCGACGCCGCGCTTGCCGCCGCGAGCACGCAGTGCGCCGATCAGCGTCACGAGAATGCGCGCGCCCGAGGCGCCGATGGGATGCCCCAGCGCACACGCGCCGCCGTTCACGTTGACCTTCTCGTGCGGCAGATCGTGCTCCTTCATCGCAGCCATCGCGACCACGGCGAATGCTTCGTTGATCTCGTAGAGATCGACGTCCTGGACGCGCCAGCCGGTCTTCCCGTAGAGCTTCGCGAGCGCGCCCACCGGCGCGGTCGTGAACTTCGCGGGCTGTTGCGCGAAGGTCGAATGACCCACCACCCGCGCAAGCGGCGTGACGCCGAGGCGTTTTGCCGTCGATTCGCGCATCATCACGAGCGCCGCCGCGCCGTCCGAGATCGACGACGAATTGGCCGCCGTCACCGTGCCCGTCTTGCTGAACGCGGGCTTGAGGGTGGGAATCTTGTCGAGATTGGCCTTGAACGGCTGCTCGTCGCGCCCGATGAGCGTCTCGCCCGCGCGCGAGGCCACCTTCACCGGCGCGATTTCCCACGCAAACGAGCCATCTTCGTTGGCCCGCTTCGCGCGCTTGAGCGACTCGATGGCGAACGCGTCCTGGCGCTCGCGCGTGAAGTCGTATTCGCCCGCGCACTCTTCGGCGAAGGTGCCCATCAGGCGGCCCTTGTCGTAGGCGTCTTCGAGGCCGTCGAGGAACATGTGGTCGAGCACCTGGCCGTGGCCCATGCGCAAGCCCGCGCGCGCCTTCGGCAGCAGGTACGGCGCATTCGTCATGCTTTCCATGCCGCCTGCCACGATCACCTCCGCGGAGCCCGCCAGCAGCATGTCGTGCGCGAACATCGCCGCACGCATACCCGAGCCGCACATCTTGTTCACCGTGGTCGCGCCCGCCGAGAGCGGCAGCCCCGCGCCGAGCGCCGCCTGGCGCGCCGGCGCCTGCCCCTGCCCCGCGGGCAGCACGCAGCCCATCACCACTTCCTCGATCTGTTCGGGCTTCAGGCCCGCGCGCTCGACCGCCGCCGCAATCGCCGCGGCGCCGAGCTGCGGCGCGGCGAGCGAGGCGAAATCGCCCTGAAAACCCGCCATCGGCGTGCGCGCCGCCGAGACGATGACGATGGGATCCTGGTTTGTCTCACTCATGTTTCAGCTCCTTGATGACACCTGCGATGACGGCCGCCCGGCCGTCGGGACATCGCCGCGTCGGTCGCGGCGACGTCGTTGTCCGCCTCATGGGCGTGCTGCGCGCAAATACCGGCCACGCAGCGTCGATATGTTTGTCCGCTTCTCCCCACCCATCGCTCCCATCAGGCCGCCCGTGCCGCAGCAGGCGGCGCCTCGCCCGCGTAGCGTTCCGGATAGCGCACGCAAAAGCGGATCGACGGATCGTAGGGGAAGCAGTCCGGCACCTCGCCCGCCAGCAGGCGCGCCTTGCTCGCCTGCCAGAGCGCCGGGTCGAAGAAGTCGGGGTGATATTCGAGGAAATAGCGGCGCACGCGCGGATCGCCCAGCAAGAACGTGCCGTAGGTCTCCGGGAAAATGTCGCGCGGTCCGACGGGATACCACGGCTCGCCGGATAGTTCGTCCTCCTCATTACGCGGCGGCGGTACGGCGCGCACGTTGCAGTCGGTGAGGTACTCGATCTCGTCGTAGTCGTAGAACACCACGCGGCCGTGGCGCGTCACGCCGAAATTCTTGTACAGCATGTCGCCCGGGAAGATGTTCGCGCGCATCAGGTCCTTCACCGCATTGCCGTACTCGCGGATGCCGTGCGCAACCTCCGCCTCGCTGCCGTTCTGCAGCCAGAGATTGAGCGGCACCATGCGGCGCTCGATGTACAGATGGCGCAGCACGAGATTGTCGCCCTCGTATTCGATCACCGAAGGCGCGAGCGTTTCGAGCTCGCGCACCAGCGCATCGTCGAGGCGCGCGACGGGCAGCGCGACGCTCGAATATTCGAGCGTGTCGGCAAGCCGCCCCAGACGGTCATGGCGCTTCACGAGCTGGTACTTCGCCTCCACCTGCTCGCGCGTGGTTTCCTTCGGCGCGGGAAAGCTGTCCTTGATGACCTTGAACACATACGGAAACGAAGGCAGCGTGAAGACGATCATCACCATGCCGCGAATGCCGGGCGCGACGATGAACTGGTCCGACGAATGCGAAAGGTGGTGCAGCAGATCGCGGTAGAACAGGTTCTTGCCCTGCTTCTGCAAACCGAGCGACGTGTAGATCTCGCCGCGCGCCTTGCGCGGCATGACGGTGCGCAGGAACTCGACATAGGCGGACGGCACTTCCATGTCCACCAGGAAGTACGAGTGCGAGAAGCTGAACATGACGAGCAACTGCTCGGGGCGCAGCAGCACGGTATCGAGCGCGAAGCGCCCGCCTGCGTGCGCGACATGGCGGATCGGCACGACGAACGGCACGAGCAGGTCGCCGTTGATGATGCGCCCGACGATGTAGGCCGACTGGTTGCGAAAGAACAGCGACGAGAGCACGTGGATCTGGAAGTTCGCCTTGGGCTCCACTTCGCCGAACGTGTCGAGCATCGCCTGCATCACGCAGCCCACGTCGCGCGTGAGGTCTTCGAACGGCGTTTCCAGCTGGAAGTTCGTGACGATGCGCTCGAGCGTCGCGGCCAGCCCGTCCTTGCCCGGATAGTACGCGCGGTAGGTGGGCTTGGCCGCGGGTTCGTCGTTCTCGATGTATTCCGTCGAGATCGCGGGCCGCACGAAAATGAAATCGTTGTTGAAGTACGAGCGGTGCAGGATCTTGCAGCACACCGAATTGAAGAAAGTCTCCGCGCACTCGGGCTGCCGGTGCGTGGTGAGGAGGCCGATGTAGTGCAGCTTGATCTGCTGCCAGACCTCGTCGTCGATGCTTTCCGCCTCGTATTCGTCTTCGAGCGTCACCACGCATTCTTCGACGCGCTCGTCATAGGACGTGATGCGCTCGCGCGCGAGCCGCTGCAGGCCGTGCCAGTCCGCCGATTCGAAAAGGCCCTTTGCCTGCACCGCCGCCGCGCTGAAATTGCGGTAGTGACGATTGAAGCCCTCGAGCATCGTCTGCGCGACGTCGAAGCCTATCTGCGAGGAGAGCAGTTTCGGAAAGTGTTTCATCGCGGCCGCGCCTACTTCTTCGCGCCCTCCACCGCTGTCTCCACGGCGGCCGTTTCCACGGCGGCAGTCTCCACATGGGCGGCCGGGGTTGCCTTCACGAGCAGTTCGCGCGCCTGGGCCTCGTACTGCGCGAGGTCTTCGAGCGTCGCGTCGAGATCGGCGCGCTGACGCTCCAGGATCTCGCGATGTCGCACCACCGTGTCGAGAAACGCCTGAAGCTGCGGCAGCGTGTCGGTCGGCGATTCGTACAGGTCGAGCAGCGTGCGGATTTCGGAGAGCGTGAAGCCGAGCCGCTTGCCGCGCAGCGTGAGCCGCAGCCGCGTGCGATCGCGCCCCGAAAACACGCGCTTGAGTCCGCCCGCGCCCTCCCGGCTCGGCGCGAGCAGGCCCTGGTCTTCGTAGAAGCGGATCGCGCGCGGCGTCACGTCGAATTCCCGGGCGAGTTCGGTAATCGTGTACTGGTTCATGGTGTGCAATGGGCGGCGGGCCCTTGGGCGCCAGCGCCGCCAAGGACAACCCAGGGCGACGTTGGGCCACGTTGGCCGATACAATGTACGTTTACGTTATCGTCAACCTGACGCTTGCGCAACCGGATACGCTGTGGACCGGCCTGCAGAATTGACGCAATGCAGCGACAATGTCGGGGAGCCGGCGGCAGCCAGCCCGGCCACGACAGGAGAAGACACCCGCAATGAACGCCCTCGAACACCAGCTCGACTACCCCTACGCCGATACCCTGCCGGAGCCCGGCCATGCCTTCGACGTCGCGCCCGGCGTCAAATGGCTGCGCATGCCGCTGCCGTTCGCGCTCGACCACATCAACCTGTGGCTGCTGCGCGACGAGATCGACGGCCAGCCAGGCTGGACCGTGGTGGACTGCGGCATCGCCAGCGACACGATCAAGGCGCACTGGGAGCAGGTGTTCGATACCGTGCTGGAAGGGCTGCCGGTGCTGCGCGTGCTCGTCACGCACTGCCACCCCGACCATATCGGCCTTGCGCACTGGATCTGCGCGGGCGGCGACAAACAGCGCTGGGACGTGCGCCTGTGGGCCACGCTCGGCGAATACACGAGCGCACGCGTGATGTCCTCGGGCGACGGCTCGAACGCGGGCGGCGAAGGCGCGGCGCGCCACTTCGGCCGCCACGGCCTCACGGACCCGGAATCGCTCGACAAGCTGCGCAACCGCCGCGGCTACTACACGACCCTCGTGCCGGCGCTGCCCACGCAATACCGCCGCCTGCGCGAAGCCGACACGGTGACGATCGGCGGGCGCGACTGGCGCGTCGTGACGGGCTACGGCCACTCGCCGGAGCACTGCGCCCTCCTTTGCGAAGAGACACGCGTGCTGATTTCCGGCGACATGGTGCTGCCGCGCATCTCGACCAACGTCTCGGTGTTCGAAATCGAGCCGGAGGGCAACCCGCTCGGGCTGTACCTCGAATCGCTCGGCCGCTACGAGACGATGCCCGAAGACACGCTCGTGCTGCCCTCGCACGGCAAGCCGTTCCGCGGCGTGCGCACGCGCATCGCGCAACTGCGCGCCCACCACGACGCGCGCCTCGCCGAGGTCGTGGAAGCCTGCACGAAGGCCCCGCAGAGCGCGGCCGACATCGTCCCGCTGATGTTCAAGCGCCAGCTCGACATCCACCAGTTGACCTTCGCGATGGGCGAAGCGCTGGCGCACCTGCACCTGCTGTGGCTCGCGGGCAAGCTCAAGCGCGAGACCGGTGCGGACGGCGTGATCCGCTTTGCCGCGACGTGAGCGCGGCCAGGCGCTTCAGCGGCTGAAAAGCAAACGGGCGGCCCGTATCGAGCCGCCCGTTTTTTATGCCTCGCAGCGCCGAGGCAAACCGCCGCCTCAGTCCGCGCCGCCCGTCACGAGATCGGCGCCCGCCGGCCTCACGAACTTGAACGTCGAAGCCGGCAGCGACGGATTCGTCTGAATGTTCGAGAACGTGAGCAGCGTCACGTTGCCGAACACGTCGTGCAGTTCCATCGCTTCGAGGTTGCCGTCGCGAAAGCCGATGCCCACGCTCTGGAACTGCGTGTCCTTCGACTTCGGAATCAGTTCGAGCCAGTCGATGCCGTTCTTCACGCCCGCGTCGCGCAGCGTGAAGTTCTTCTCGAGGTCGTTGCTGCCGAAGAGGATCGCCGCCGGGCTCGCGCCGAGCGCGCCGCCGAGCTTGCGCTCCGTGACCTGGTTCAGGTCCTTGTCGTAGACATAGAGGTTGTCGCCATCGGCCTGCAGCAACTGCTGATAGGGCTTCTCGTATTGCCAGATGAACTTGCCGGGCCGCGCGAACACGAAGGTGCCGCTCGAGGTCTTCGATGTCGACAGGGCCGAGGCGATCGCGTCGCTCGCGTTCTTCGCACCCGAGGGGACCTTCAGCTCGCGCTGCACGAAGTCGCCGCGCGCGGAATGCACCTGCGCGACGAACTGCTTGAGCTGGTCGGTGCCGCTCGCGAACGCGTGCGAGGCCATCAGCAGCGAAGCGCCGAGCGCCACGACGCATGCGCGCGCACCCCGCGCACCCAGTTGAGCAAGTGGGGCGAATCGGCCTTGTTGTCCTGCGAAAAACTGCATCTAGGGGTTCTCCAAGAGAAAAAGTGGGAGCGGCCTCAATCCGCGTCGCGCGACGGCGCGAGAATCTCGCGGTTGCCGTTCGAGGACATCGCGGAAACGAGCCCCGACTGCTCCATCTGTTCGAGCAGTCGCGCCGCCCGGTTGTAGCCGATGCGCAGGTGCCGCTGCACCAGCGAAATCGACGCGCGGCGGTTCTTGATGACCACTTCGACCGCCTGGTCGTACAGGGGATCGGACTCGTCGCCGGTGCCGCTGGTTCCCGCGCCCGCCGAGCCCTCGTCGCCCTCGCCCGCCGTGCCGCCTTCGAGAATGCCCTCGATATAGTTCGGCTCGCCCTGCTCCTTGAGCTTTTCGACCACGCGGTGCACTTCGTCGTCGGCCACGAACGCGCCGTGCACCCGCACGGGCAGGCCGCTGCCCGGCGGCAGGTAGAGCATGTCGCCCATGCCGAGCAGCGATTCGGCGCCCATCTGGTCGAGAATCGTGCGCGAGTCGATCTTCGAGGACACCTGGAACGCAATGCGGGTCGGCACGTTCGCCTTGATGAGGCCCGTGATGACATCCACCGAGGGGCGCTGCGTGGCGAGAATCAGGTGAATGCCGGCCGCGCGCGCCTTCTGGGCGATGCGCGCGATCAGCTCTTCCACCTTCTTGCCCACCACCATCATGAGGTCGGCCAGTTCGTCGATCACCACGACGATATGCGGCAGCTTCTGGCATGGCTCCGGATCGTCCGGCGTGAGGCTGAACGGATTCGGGATCTTCTCCTCGCGCTTGTTCGCTTCCTCGATCTTGTTGTTGTAGCCCGCGAGATTGCGCACGCCCAGCTTGCTCATGAGCTTGTAGCGGCGCTCCATTTCGGCAACGGTCCAGTTCAGGGCGTTGCCGGCCTGGCGCATGTCGGTGACGACGGGGCACAGCAGATGCGGGATGCCCTCGTAGACGCTCATTTCGAGCATCTTCGGGTCGATCAGGATCATGCGGACCTGCTCGGCGCTCGCCTTGTAGAGCAGCGAGAGGATCATCGCGTTGATCCCCACCGACTTGCCCGAGCCGGTCGTGCCGGCCACGAGCAGGTGGGGCATCTTGGCGAGGTCGGCGCAGACCGGCTTGCCGCTGATGTCCTTGCCGAGGCCCATGGTGAGCGCCGAAGGCGCGTCGGCATAGACGGCCGAGCCGAGAATTTCGGAGAGCCGCACGGTCTGGCGGCGCTGGTTCGGCAATTCGAGCGCCATGCAGTTCTTGCCCGGAATCGTTTCCACCACGCGGATCGAGACGAGCGAGAGCGAACGCGCAAGATCCTTGGCGAGGTTGACGATCTGGCTGCCCTTCACGCCGGTGGCGGGCTCGATTTCATAGCGCGTGACGACCGGGCCTGGATAGGCGGCCGCCACGGCCACATCGACGCCGAAGTCCTTGAGCTTCTTCTCGATGAGGCGCGAGGTGAACTCGAGCGTCTCGTCGGAGATCGTTTCCTGGGTGGTGGAGGCCGGGTCGAGCAGCGCAATGGGGGGCAGCGTGGAATCGCCCGGCAGATCGGTGAAGAGCGGCACCTGGCGCTCCTTCTCCACCCGCTCCGAGCGCTGCGGCGTCACCACGGGCGGCACGATCGTAACCGGCTCGTGCTCTTCGATCTTCACGCGGCCGCGTTCCACCTTGCCTTCGCGCTTGACCGCGGCGGCCTCGCCCAGCTTGCGGTCGCGGCCTTCCTCGCGGCGCAGCCTGGCAAACGTCACGGCGTTGATGATGCCCTCGCCCACCTTTTCGGCCACGGAAAGCCAGGAAAAGCGGAAATAGAGCGACAGGCCGATGGCGAGCGCGAGCAGGAGCGCGAGCGTGCCGCCCGTGAAGCCGAGCGCGTGCGAGACGCCGCGCGCCACGGCTTCGCCCACCACGCCGCCCGGCGCGCGCGGCAACTGCAGCTTGAGCGACCACATGCGCAGCGCCTCGATGCCGTCGCAGGCGAGCAGGACGAGCACGAACGCAAAGCCTTCGGCAATCCAGCCGTGGTCGCGCGGCTTGTCCTCGTCTTCGTCGCCGATCGCCTCGTGGCGCGTGATGCGCCGGTAGTTCGCCGAGATGCTGCGCGCGAGCAGCACCACCCACCAGTAGGCCGAAAGGCCGAACAGCAGCAGCAGGATGTCCGAGGTCCACGCGCCGACGCGGCCCGCCCAGTTGGCGATGTGATCCACCTGGGCGGCGTGGGTCCAGCTCGGGTCGTGGCGGCTATAGCTGATGAGCGACATCAGCAGGAATACGCCCAGCGCCACTTGCAGCAGCCAGCGGATTTCGGTGAAAAGGCGCGACATGCGGTGAGGCAATGCCTGCGCCTGCGCGGAATAGGTAGCTTTGGCCATTGAATCCTGGTGCTGATCCTTGATGCATACGCGGCCCGCGCGCTGGCGCGGCCGCCGTCGTCCGATCCGGCCTATTGTAAACGCGTTGTTTGGACCCCGGATGTAAATGACGGTAACGGGCAACAGTGGCGCTCCGGCGTCGCGCCCGCCACCGCGGCGCCGCTGCCCGGGCTATCGGCGCGATGAGGAAGCTTCATGAGGCGCCAAAAGCCCCCGGCCTTTATAATTACGCGCTGATGCCCAATTACGTGCGTGTGCCCCTGCGCACCGCAGGGCGGCCCCGCTTCAACGCGTCATTCGCAGCGTCTTTCCACGGATTTCGACCATGTCTGCAACCAAACACGCCAAAGTCCTGATTCTCGGTTCCGGCCCCGCCGGCTATACGGCCGCCGTCTATGCGGCACGCGCGAACCTCTCGCCGCTCCTCGTCACCGGCCTGGCCCAGGGCGGCCAGCTCATGACCACGACCGACGTGGAAAACTGGCCCGCGGACCCGAACGGCGTGCAAGGCCCCGAGCTCATGCAGCGCTTTCTCGAGCACGCCGAGCGCTTCAACACGGAAATCGTGTTCGATCACATCCATACGGCGAAGCTCGACGAAAAGCCGATCCGCCTGATCGGCGACTCGGCCGAATACACCTGCGACTCGCTCATCATCGCCACCGGCGCGTCGGCGCAGTACCTCGGCCTGCCGAGCGAAGAGCTGTACATGGGCCGCGGCGTCTCGGCGTGCGCGACCTGCGACGGCTTCTTCTACCGCAACCAGCACGTCGCCGTGGTGGGCGGCGGCAATACGGCCGTGGAAGAGGCGCTCTACCTTTCCGGCATCGCAAAGAAGGTGACGGTGATCCACCGCCGCGACAAGTTCCGCGCCGAGCCGATCCTGATCGACCGCCTGCTGGAGAAGGAAAAGGAAGGCGTGGTCGAGATCAAGTGGGATCACGTGCTGGAGGAGGTCAAGGGCAACGAAGGCGGCGTGAACGGCATCCGCATCAAGAACGTGAAGACGGGCGCCATCGCCGACATCGACCTGCAGGGCCTCTTCGTCGCGATCGGCCACAAGCCGAACACGGACATCTTCGAAGGCCAGCTCGAAATGAAGAACGGCTACATCATCACGAACGGCGGCCTGAGCGGCAACGCCACGGGCACGAGCGTGCCGGGCGTGTTCGCGGCGGGCGACGTGCAGGACCACGTCTATCGCCAGGCGATTACGAGCGCCGGCACGGGCTGCATGGCCGCGCTCGACGCGCAGCGCTATCTCGAGACCATCAACGAGATCGGCCATCCGCACGTCATGAGTGCCGAAGCCGAGCGCTAATCGACCGCCGGGCCGCCCTGGGCTCGCTGCCGGGCCAGGCTTGGCCTGGCTGGACCGGGCTGCAGGCCGCTAGACTAGAATAGATAGCGAACTGCAGCCGGCGGGCAGCCCGGAACGAGGGCCGCGGCCAACTGGCCTGCGGCCTTTTTCTTTTGCGTCTCTTGCTTCGCCTGTGTTTTTTACGCGCTTGCTTGCGCGGCCCAGGCGTTCGCGCTGCCCGATTTCATCCGCTTTAACCATTCAGCGCCTTCCGTCATGCCGAAGAACGTGCCTCATCCCGGCGAACCCAGGCGCGCCAAGCCTGCGCGTGAGGCGGAGCCCGCGCCCCAGGCCGCGCCCGCCTCCGCGGCCCAAACCAGCGGCAAGGCCCAGCTCCAGGAAGGCTTCGCCGGACTGGGGAGCCTGCGCGACGCCCTCAAGGCGCAGACACGCCAGCGCGAACGCGAACGCGCGGTCGTCCAGGCCGCCCGCGTGGAAGCCGCCGCCGACAGCGACCTCTTTCGCCGCGAGATTGGCGCCGTTTCCCCGTTGAGCGCACCGCCGCGCACGCCGGCGCGCCGCTCGCCGCCCGTGCCGCTGCCGCTTCAGACCCAGCGCGACGAACAGGCCGTGCTGCACGAAGCGATCTCCGACGACTTCGATCCGGAAACGCTCCTCGACACCGACGACTCGCTCTACTTCCACCGCCCCGGCGTCAGCGCCGAGGTCGTGAAGAAGCTGCGGCGCGGCATGTGGATCGTCCAGGCGCAGCTCGACCTGCACGGCATGCGCCGGGAAGAAGCGCGCGAGGCGCTGCAGGCGTTTATCCGCGAAGCCGGCAAGCGCGGCCTGCGCTGCGTGCGCGTGATACACGGCAAGGGGCTCGGCTCGGTTGGCAAGGAGCCGGTCTTGAAGGGCAAGGTGCGCGCGTGGCTCGTGCAGAAGGAAGAGGTCATCGCGTTTTGCCAGGCGCGGGCGCACGACGGCGGCGCGGGTGCGGTGCTCGTGCTGCTGCAGCCGCATGCGCCCGGGCACCATCAGCATCATCCGCACGTGGAGCGCTAGGGACGCCCGGTAAGGGTCGGCGGCTTCTTCAACGCTGACAACCTTGCCGGGGCCAACATGCGTGCGCCCTCCCCGCTTCACCGCGCGCAACAAAAAAGCCTCGCGTGCTTCCCGCACGTGAGGCTTTTCGTTCGATACGGCGCTGCGTCATTCAGGCCGTTCGGCCCGCTCAGGCAATCCGTGCTTCCGTCTTCGGATCGAACAGCACGGCCTTCGACACGTCGAACAGCAGTTCCATGTTGTTCAGCGGCTGCGGGTTCGCGCCCGGGTGCACGCGGCTCACCACGCGCTTGCCATTGACCTGCGCGAACACGAGCGTGTCCGGACCGGTCGGCTCGATCACGTCCACCTTCACCGTGTGGCGCTGCAGTTCGTGGCCATGGCCGTCGTGCGAGCTGCGCGCGTCGGTGATGCGCTCCGGGCGCAGGCCCAGCACCACTTCCTGGCCGATATGGCCGCGCAGCTTGTTCGCGTCGAACGGCAGGTTCAGCACGTTGCGCGCCACGCCCGTGTCGAGTTCGAGACCCACGCCCGAGCCCTGCTCCACCAGCTTGCCGTTGATGAAGTTCATCGGCGGCGCGCCGATGAAGCCCGCCACGAACAGGTTCGACGGCGAATCGTAGATGTCCTGCGGCGCGCCGAACTGCTGGACGATGCCGTCCTTCATCACGGCGATGCGGTCGCCGAGCGTCATGGCCTCGATCTGGTCATGCGTCACATAGACGATCGTCTTGCCCACACGCTGATGCAGCAGCTTGATTTCGGAGCGCATCTCGATGCGCAGCTTCGCGTCGAGGTTCGAGAGCGGCTCGTCGAACAGGAACATGATCGGATCGCGCGCGAGCGCGCGGCCCATCGCGACGCGCTGGCGCTGGCCGCCCGAAAGCTGGCCCGGCTTGCGGTCGAGCAGGTGCTGGATCTGCAGCATGCTCGACACGCGATCGACGATCTGCGCCTGCTCGGTCTTCGGCACCTTGCGGATGTTCAGGCCGAACGAGATGTTCTCGCGCACCGTCATCGACGGATAGAGCGCGTACGACTGGAACACCATCGCAATGTCGCGGTCCTTCGGCGAGAGATTGTTGACGACCTTGCCGTCCATGCAGATCTCGCCCTTGGTGACCGTTTCGAGGCCGGCGATCATGTTCAGCAGCGTCGATTTCCCGCAGCCCGAGCCACCGACGAGAATCAGGAACTGGCCATCTTCGATGTCGATGTTGACGCCCTTCAGGACCGGCACCCCGTTGGGGTAAGTCTTGTAGACGTCGCGAATGGAAAGGCTTGCCATACCGTAAATCCTTTTCTCAAACTTTCGAAGTTAGCCCTTCACCGCGCCAGCCGTGAGACCGCGCACGAAGTAGCGGCCGGCGATTACGTAGACGAGCAGCGTGGGCAGCGCGGCAATGATCGCGCCGGCCATATCGACGTTGTATTCCTTCACGCCCGTGGACGTGTTCACGAGATTGTTCAGCGCCACCGTGATCGGCATCGAATCGACGCCCGAGAACACGATACCGAACAGGAAGTCATTCCAGATCTGCGTGAATTGCCAGATCAGGCACACCATGAAAATGGGCAGCGAGATCGGCAGCATGATGCGCGTGAAGATCATGAAGAACCCGGCGCCGTCGATGCGCGCGGCCTTCACCAGTTCGGCCGGCACGCTCACGTAGAAGTTGCGGAAGAACATGGTGGTGAAGGCGATGCCGTACACCACGTGCACGAGCACCAGCCCGCCGATCGTGTTCGAGAGGCCGAAGAAACCTTCAAGACGCGCCATCGGCAGCAGGATCGCCTGGAACGGGATGAAGCAGCCCACCAGCAGCATCGTGAAGAGCGCGTCGGCGCCGCGAAAACGCCAGTGCGTGAGCACGTAGCCGTTGAACGCGCCGATGATCGACGAGATCAGCACCGCGGGAATCACCATCTTCACCGAGTTCATGAAGAACGGCTGCATGCCGTCGCAGCGAACCCCGGTACAGGCGTGCGCCCACGCCTTCACCCACGGCGCGAAGCTCGGATGGGCGGGCAGCGTCAGCATGTTGCCCTGGTGCAGTTCGTCGAGCGTCTTGAACGACGTCGAGAGCATCACGTAGAGCGGAAACAGGAAGTACAACGCGAACAGGATCAGCACCGCGTAGATGAACACGCGGCTTACCTTCATCTTAGGCTGCATTGCGCGTGCTCCTCGATTCCAGGTACATCAGCGGCACGAGCACGGCCACGACGGTTGCGAGCATCATCATCGACGAGGCGGCGCCCACTCCGAGCTGCCCGCGATTGAACGAAAACGTGTACATGAAGATGGCCGGCAGCGACGACGACGTTCCCGGGCCACCCGCCGTCAGCGCGACGACGAGGTCGAACGTCTTGATCGTGATGTGGCACAGGATCAGCAGCACCGAGAAGAACACGGGGCGCATGCCCGGAATCACGATCTTGCGGTAGATCGTGGGCAGCGTCGCACCGTCCACCTGGGCGGCCTTGAAGATTTCGCCGTCCACGCCGCGCAGGCCGGCGAGAAAGAGCGCCATGCAAAAGCCGGTGGACTGCCAGGCAGCCGCCACCACGATACAGAAGATGGCCTTGTTTGGGTCGTTGAGCCAGCCGAGCTGGAAGCTCGTCCAGCCCCAGTCGTGCAGCACCTGCTGAATGCCCAGGTCGGGATTGAAGATCCACTGCCAGGCCGTGCCCGTCACGATGTACGAGAGCGCCATCGGGTAGAGGAACACCGCGCGCAGCGCGCCTTCCTGGCGAATCTGCTGATCGAGCAGGATCGCGAGA
Source organism: Paraburkholderia ferrariae NBRC 106233 (assembly GCF_000685035.1). Classification (GTDB taxonomy): domain Bacteria; phylum Pseudomonadota; class Gammaproteobacteria; order Burkholderiales; family Burkholderiaceae; genus Paraburkholderia; species Paraburkholderia ferrariae. Next base: position 312,527 of record NZ_BAYB01000011.1, on the reverse strand, counting down.
AAGAGGCCGAGAAACACGCAGATGGCAATAAAGGGAATGCCGAACCAGCCGAGGTTCTGCGCCGACGTCCACCAGACGTCGTTCGAGAACAGCTCGCTGTAGCGCTCGAAGCCTGCGAAATCGTAGCGCGGCATCAATCGCGAATCGGACAGCGAAATATAGCCGGTGACGGCAATGAAGCCGTAGACGAACACGAGGCTGATCAGAATGCTGGGCGAAAGCACCAGCTTCGGAATCCAGCGGTCTGCGAGCGCCGCCATCGGCGACGTGCGGCGCGTAGCAGGCGTGGCCGCCTTGCCGTTGCCGCTAAGAGAAGCAGTCACTGCGCAACTCCTGGTACGGTACGTTACGGCGCCGGCCGTGGCTGTCTTTGAGAAGCGCCGCGGCGGCCCGTTTCGCACGGGAAAAGGTTCGGGGTGAACCGTCATGCCCAGGGCGCCGCGCGCGGCGCGCCGGCAATACCGGTCGCACCGCGCGCGGAGCTCACCCTGCTTACTTCGTCTTTGCTGCCTTGGCGAGCGCTTCGACTGCGCTCTTCGAGTCCTGATCCGAGTTCATGAACTTCGTCACGACGTCGGTGATCGCACCTGCCGTGGCATCCGGCTGAGCCATGCCGTGAGCGAGCGAGGGCACATAGCCGCCCGACTTGATCGCGGTCTGCTCATCCGCATACGACTGCTTGCCGCACGCGTCGAACTTGCTCATGTCCACACCCAGACGGACCGGGATCGAACCCTTGTACAGGCTGAACTGCTCCTGGAACGACGGGCTCATGATGGTCTTCGCGAGCGCGAGCTGGCCAGGCGTGGCCGCCTTCTGGTCCTTCTGCTGGAAGAACACGAACGAGTCCACGTTGAAGGTGTACGACTTCGCGGTGCCCGGCACCGGTGCGCAGACATAGTCCTTGCCCGGCTGCTTGTTCGCGTTCGCGAACTCGCCCTTCGCCCAGTCGCCCATGAACTGCATGCCGGCCTTGCCGTTGATGACCATGGCCGTGGCGAGGTTCCAGTCGCGGCCCGTGCGGCCGTTATCCATGTACGACTCGATCTTGCGGACCGTGTCGAACACGCCGACCATCTGCTGCGACGTGAGGGTCTTCTGGTCCAGATCGACCAGCGCCTTCTTGTAGAAGTCCGCGCCTTGCGAGAGGACCACGTCTTCCCACAGCGTCAGGTCCTGCCACGGCTGGCCGCCGGCGGCGACCGGCTGGTAGCCCGCGGCCTTCAGCTTGTCGGCCAGCGCGAAGAATTCCGGCCACGTGGTCGGCGCCTTGCCGCCCACCTTGTCGAGCGCGGCCTTGTTGATCCACAGCCAGTTCACGCGGTGCACCGAGAACGGCGCGGCAACGTAGTGGCCGTCCGCGTGCATGATCTTGTCGATTTGCGGCGGCAGGTTGGCCTTCCAGTCGGTGGCGGCCGCATCGATCGGCACCAGCACGCCCTGCTCGGCCCATTCCTGGATCAGCGGACCCTTGATCTGGGCGGCGCTCGGCGCGTTGCCCGAAATCACCTGGGTCTTCAGTGCGGTCATGGCCGCCGCGCCCGCACCACCGGCGACCGCGAAGTCCTTCCACACATAGCCCTGCTTCTGCATGTCGTCCTTGAGCACGCCGACGGCCTTCGATTCGCCGCCCGAAGTCCACCAGTGCAGCACTTCGAGGGACTCGGCTGCCTGCGCCGTTACGACGCCGCCCATCAGACCTGCGGCGCACAGGGCGCCCATGATCGCTCGGAATTTCATTGCTTATCTCCTCCAGACACCTGAACAGTAAAAACAGATGGCCCCTGATGTCGCCAGGGTGCAGTGTGGTTAAAACAGGCACAAAAAACAGGCAAAACACTGGACGGTCGGGCGCCGGAGTGCCGCACGCGTGTTTTCATGAAACGCGCGCGAACCGCGAGCCGGTGTCCGGCCGCTGGACGCTCAAGAGATGAGTGGTACGGAATGCAAGTGACTGTCTCCTCTTTTGATTTTCACCGGCCGGCGGGCAAGTTCGCGTTGGTCTTTTCCCGCGGCAGGTCGAGGTGCCGCCTGCGTCACGCGGCTACCCCTCATGCGGGCGAGACGGCCGTCCGGCTCGCGCATCGACAATTTCAATGTCCTTTAACATGAGGGGTGTTCCGTCCGCTCGCGAAATCGCGCCAATCCGCCTTTTGACACCGGGCAGCACGCTTTTTTCATCGAATGAACGTTACCTCTTGATTTGGATTGTAGTTAAACTACAATTCAGTGTCAAAAAAAATTTTATCGGACTACGGCCGCCCGACACCCCCACCAGCGGCCTCCCCAGGACTTGTGACGGAGACTATGCAATTGCAGACCGATTCGGGCTTCACGTTCGTGCTCTTTGGCGCTACCGGCGACCTGTCGATGCGCAAGATCCTGCCGGCCCTGTATGAAGCGCACCGTTCAGGCATGCTGGCCGAGTCGGGCCGGATCGTGGGCGTCACGCGTCACGAGGAAAACCGCGACGAGTACATCCAGTGGGTCGATCAGCACGTGCGGCCGCACGTCGCGAAGAACGGCATCGACGAAGCCGCATGGGCGAGCTTTCTCGCGCGCATCGACTATGTGAAGCTCGATCTCTCGCGCGCCGAAGATTTCGTGATGCTGCGCGACGCCATCGAGACGATGCCCGGCATCCGCGTGTTCTATCTCGCCACGGGTCCGTCGCTGTTCGTGCCGATCTGCCGCGCGCTCGCCGCGGTCGGCCTGAACGAGAACTCGCGCATCGTGCTGGAAAAGCCGCTCGGCTACGATCTGAAGTCGTCCAATGCGATCAACGACGCGGTGGGCGAGATCTTCAGCGAAGGCCAGATCTACCGGATCGACCACTACCTCGGCAAGGAGCCGGTGCAGAACCTGCTCGCGCTGCGCTTCGGCAACGCCCTCTTCGAGCCGCTGTGGCGCCGCGAATGGGTGGAGAGCATCCAGATCACGATTGCGGAAGAACTCGGCGTCGAGGCGCGCGGCGACTTTTACGACAATACCGGCGCGCTGCGCGACATGGTGCAGAATCACCTGTTGCAACTGCTCTCGATCGTCGCGATGGAGCCGCCGCATTCGATGGACTCAGACTCGGTGCGCGACGAGAAGCTGCGCGTGCTGCGCGCGCTCAAGCCCATCGACGCCGTCGACATCAGCAAGGTGGCGGTGCGCGGCCAGTATCATGCCGGTGTGATCCGCGGCCAGGCCGTGCCGGCCTATGCGACCGAAGCCGGCGTGAAGCCCGACAGCCGCACCGAAACCTTCGTTGCCCTCAAGGTCGAGATCGAAAACTGGCGCTGGGCCGGCGTGCCGTTCTTCCTGCGCACCGGCAAGCGGCTCGCGGACCGCGTGGCGGAAATCGTCGTGAATTTCCGCCCCGTGCCGCACTCGGCGCTCGGCGCGCCCGCGCTGCGCCCCGGCGCGAACCGCCTCGTGATCCGCCTGCAGCCGAACGAGAACATCCGCCTCTACTGCCTCGCGAAGCAGCCCGGCGAAGGGATGAACCTCGCGAGCGTGCATCTGGATCTCGCGTTCGACCAGTTCTTCCGCGAAGGCCAGATGGAGGCGTATCAGCGCCTGCTGCTCGACGTGATCAACGGGCGCCTCGCGCTCTTCGTGCGCCGCGACGAGCAGGAAGCGGCATGGAAATGGGTCGAACCGATCCTGAACGAGTGGGCCGCCTCCACGCGCGCGCCGAAGCCCTATGCGGCCGGCACGTGGGGCCCCGCGGCATCGAGTGCGATGCTCGCGCAGCACGGCACCTGCTGGCTCGAAGAAGAGAACTGAACACGATGCGAAACGGCATGCGCGCCTCGCGCGCGCGCCGGAACCGACTGATTGATGGAAACCGACCGATATCTACAAAAAAGCTGCATGGAGGAGAAGTGATCGAGCTTCACGTATTCGACGACCCGCGCGTCCAATCCGACGCGCTGGCGCGAGCCGTGGGCGATGCGCTACATGCGTCGCTCGCCGCTCAAACCGCCGCGCCGGGCACCGGCGCGCGCCGTGCGACGCTCGCCGTCTCCGGCGGCACGAGCCCGCGCCCCTTCCTCGAAGCCCTTTCGACGCACCGCTTCGACTGGGCCCGCACCGACATCACGCTCGTGGACGACCGCTGGGTGCCGGAAACGGACCCGGCCAGCAACGCGCGCCTCGTGCATGAAACGCTGCTGAAGAACGAAGCGGCGCAGGCGCGCTTTCTGCCGCTCGTGGACGTGAGCCAGACGCTGGACGCCCACGTGGCCGCGCTCAACGCCGACCCGCAGCGCCTCCTGCCCGACGTCGCCGTGCTCGGCATGGGCGAGGACGGCCACACGGCGTCGATCTTCGCGGACGCGCCCGAGTGGCACGAAGCGATCACCACGGCGCGCCCGTTCGTGGCCGTCCATCCGCAGGCCGCGCCGCATGCGCGCGTCTCGTGGTCGATGCAGGCGCTGCGCCAGGTCGATCGCCTGTTCCTGCTGATCGCCGGCCAGCGCAAGCTGGAAGTCCTGCAACAAGCCGCCGCGGCCGAACAGAACAACGCCATTTCGAAGCTGGCGAACGACAAGGGAGTGAGACTCGATGTCTACTGGTGTGCCTAATAAAACCGCCCCGGGCGCGGGCCAGCACGCCGACGGACCGAGGCTGCTCGCCGATATCGGCGGTACCAACGCGCGCTTTGCGCTCGAAACCGGGCCGGGCGAGATCGGCCAGGTGCGCGTTTATCCGTGCACCGACTACCCCGGCGTCGCGGAGGTGATCCAGCAATATCTCAAGGACACGAAGATCGGCCGCGTGAATCACGCGGCAATCGCAATTGCGAACCCGGTCGATGGCGACCAGGTGCGCATGACCAATCACGACTGGACCTTCTCGATCGAAGCCACGCGCCGCGCGCTCGGCTTCGATACGCTGCTGGTCGTGAACGACTTCACCGCGCTCGCCATGGCGCTGCCGGGCCTGACCGACGCCCAGCGCGTCCAGGTGGGCGGCGGCCAGCGCCGCCAGAACAGCGTGATCGGCCTGCTCGGCCCGGGCACGGGCCTCGGCGTCTCGGGCCTCATCCCCGCCGACGACCGCTGGATCGCGCTCGGCAGCGAAGGCGGCCACGCAAGCTTCTCGCCCCAGGACGAGCGCGAAGATCTCGTGCTGCAGTTCGCGCGCAAGAAGTGGCCGCATGTCTCGTTCGAGCGCGTGTGCGCGGGCCCCGGCGTGGAGATCATCTACCGCGCGCTCGCCGCGCGCGACAAGAAGCGCGTGGCCGCCAACCTCGATACGGCCGACGTCGTCCAGCGCGCGCACGAAGGCGACGCGCTCGCGCTCGAAACCGTCGAGTGCTTCTGCGGCATCCTCGGCAGCTTCGCGGGCAACATCGCGATGACGCTCGGCTCGCTCGGCGGCATCTACATCGGCGGCGGCGTGGTGCCGCGCCTCGGCGAACTCTTTACGCGCTCGTCGTTCCGCCAGCGCTTCGAAGCCAAGGGCCGCTTCGACGCCTATCTCGCGAACATTCCCACCTACGTCATCACCGCCGAGTATCCGGCGTTCCTCGGCGTTTCCGCGATCCTCGCGGAGCAACTGGCGAACCGCGCCGGCGGCGGCTCCTCGGCCGTGTTCGAGCGCATTCGCCAGATGCGCGACGCGCTCACGCCGGCCGAGCGCCGCGTGGCCGACCTCGCCCTGAACCATCCGCGCTCGATCATCAACGACCCGATCGTCGATATCGCGCGCAAGGCCGACGTGAGCCAGCCCACGGTGATCCGCTTCTGCCGCTCGCTGGGCTGCCAGGGCCTCTCGGACTTCAAGCTCAAGCTCGCCACGGGCCTCACGGGCACGATTCCCGTGAGCCACAGCCAGGTGCACCTCGGCGACACGGCGACGGACTTCGGCGCGAAGGTGCTCGACAACACCGTCTCGGCGATCCTGCAGTTGCGCGAGCATCTGAACTTCGAGCACGTCGAGCAGGCCATCTCGCTGCTCAACGGCGCGCGCCGCATCGAGTTCTACGGTCTCGGCAACTCGCACATCGTCGCGCAGGACGCGCACTACAAGTTCTTCCGTTTCGGCATCCCGACCATCGCCTACGGCGACCTGTACATGCAGGCGGCCTCGGCCGCGCTGCTCGGCAAGGGCGACGTGATCGTGGCGGTGTCGAAGTCGGGCCGCGCGCCCGAACTGCTGCGCGTGCTGGACGTGGCCATGCAGGCCGGCGCGCAGGTCATTGCGATCACCTCGAGCAACACGCCGCTCGCTCGGCGCGCGACCGTGGCGCTGGAGACGGATCACATCGAGATGCGCGAGTCGCAGCTTTCGATGATCTCGCGCATCCTGCACCTGTTGATGATCGACATCCTCGCGGTGGGCGTGGCGATCCGCCGGGCTTCGTCGGAGGGCGAAATGCACGATGCCGTCGAACGCGCGCGCGAGCATGCCGACGACGATGCCTCCGCCGTGCTCGACTGGCTGAGCCACGGAGCGTCATCGACGGCGCGCGACTGAGCGGCTCACGCGCCGCCGGCAGTCAAAACGGCAGTCAAAACAATGGGACGCCTCGGCGTCCCATTTTCGTTGCTGCGGCGCGCCCGAGGCACTGCCATCGGAGATGACGCGCATTGACTCGCATTTACGTCGAAGCAGGCTGCGTTTTGTGCCCCGGCGCGGGCCGGCCGTGCCATTTCACGACGACGCTGCGCCCCACCCACGTCATCGCGCCGCACACGCCGATCGTGCAGCCCATGCCGAGCGGCGAGACGCCCGGAAACCACCCCACCACCGCGCTCGCAAAGGCGCCGAGGCCCAGTTGGGCCGCGCCGAACACGGCCGCGGCCGCCCCCGCGTTCACGGGGTAGCGATACATCAGATCGGTCGCGCAGTTCGCGCTCAAGAGCCCCACCACGCTCACCACGAAGAAAAGCCCCGCGACGATCGACCACAACCCGCCCCAGCCCGTCACGCACATCAGCGCGACAAAGAACGAAGCGACGATGCTGACCTTCGAGGCGATCGACACCATGCGCAGCGTGCCCATGCGGCCGATGAAGCGCGTGTTCAGGAAATTGCCGAGCATGATGCCGAAGACGTTCATGCCGAAGAAGAGCCCGTAGTGCTGCGGCGAAACGTGGAAATACTCGATATAGACGAAGGGCGTGGCCGAGATGTACGTGAACATCGAGGCGAACGCCATGCCGCCGCAGAGCATGTGCCCCCATACGAGCGGGTCGCGCAGCAGACGCCCGTAAGCCGCGAACGAGCGCAGCACGGCGGCGCTTTCGCGCTTCTCGGGCGGCCACGTCTCCGGCACGCGCAGCCAGGCCATCACCGCGCAGGCGAGGCCGAAGAGCGTGAGCGCGACGAACACCACGCGCCAGCCGCCGATCAGCAGCAACTGCCCGCCGATCAGCGGGGCGAGCAGCGGCCCGATCGAAGTGACGATCGCAACCATCGAAAGCACTTTGGCGGCGTCGGAGGGCTCGTGCGCGTCGCGCGCAATGGCGCGCGCCAGCACCGAAGCCGCGCCCGCGCCAAGCGCCTGCAGAAAGCGCACGACCACGAGTTCGCCCACCGAGAACGACAGCCAGCACGCAATGCTCGCCACCGTGAAGAGCGCAATGCCGCCGAGCAGCACGGGGCGCCGGCCATACGCGTCGGAGAGCGGGCCGTACAACAACATGCCGACCGAGAAGCCGGCCATGAAGCTCGTGAGCGTCGCGGCCGCGGCCGCGGTGGAGACGCCGAACGCCTGGGCGATGCCCGGCAGGCTCGGCAAGTACATGTCCGTCGCGAGCGGGCCGCAGGCCGCGAGTGCGCCGAGCAACAGGATCAGCCGGAGGTCGGGCCGGCGGCGGGTGGAATGAGGCATGGACAGGCGCGGGAGCGGGCCGCGGGCGGTACGCCGCGGCTGCATCGGTTATAGGCGCGCCGCGCGGATGGCGCAAAGCGGCGTCGAAGCTAACAATTGTACCCGACGCTTAAAAACGCCACGATGTCGCAAGCGACGCAGGCGATGCCGCACCGGCCGGCTTCGCGGTAAGCTGCCCGCTTTTCGCTGCCCCCTTCCGACCTTCTTTTCAGCCACCGCGAACGATGCCCGCCTTCCTGCTCATCTGGAGCCCCAAGAAGTGGCCCTGGCCCGAACTGCCCGAGCTCGCGCAACGCGTGCAAGCGGGTGTTGCCGTCGCCGACACCTGGGGCTGCGGCTTCGCCCGCGGCATCCTGCCGGGCGACCGCGTGTTCGTGCATCGGGTCGCGTCCGAACCGCGCGGGCTGTTCGGCTCGGGCTACGTGACCCGCGCGCCCTACGAGGTGCCCGATCCCGCCTACAAGCGCGGCTACCGGCTGTGCATCGACTTCGTCTACGACTGGCTCGTCGATGCGAACCGCGAGGTCGTGATAGGCCGCGACGCGCTGCGCGTGCATCCGTTCTCGGTGCAAACATGGGATGCGCAGAGCTCGGGCACCGTCATCAAGCCGATGGCGCAAGGTGCGCTGGAAAAGCGCTGGGCAGAACTGACCGGGCGCCGGCCGGCGCCGCCGCTACCCGTACCCCTGCCCCTGCCCCTGCCGCTCGCGGCACTGCCTCCGGATGCCGATAGCGCGGCGGCGGCAGCCGAAACGCGGCCCGATGCCGCACCCGGGCTGGCAAGCCCTCCGCGCAGGCGCCCCCGCACGAAAGACCCTGCGCCGGGCAAGGCCACCGCCGGCCGCCGGAAATAGCCGCCGTTACTGCGCGAGCCCCGCCGGCAGAGGACTCGCGCGGGGCCGGCCACGCTCCGCACCGGTACGGTATAGCCCAGCCGGCGCGACCGGCTCCCTCGTCGCGAGTCCGGTACAATTTCAGCAGATCTTCCCTACGCCGCGCCCGCATTCCAGGCCGCGCGCCATACCCCATACCCTTTACGCAGCGCTCACGCAGGTCCAGCACCCATGTCCAACACCCAGTCCAGCACGCCGTCCCGGAACGAGGCCCTCTTCGAACGCGCGCAGCGCACCATTCCCGGCGGCGTGAATTCGCCCGTGCGGGCGTTCCGCTCCGTGGGCGGCACGCCGCGCTTCATCGAGCGCGCGCAAGGACCGTACTTCTGGGACGCCGACGGCCAGCGCTACATCGACTACATCGGCTCCTGGGGCCCGATGATCGTCGGCCACGTCCATCCCGAAGTGCTCGAAGCCGTCGAGCGCGTGCTGCACAAGGGCTTCTCGTTCGGCGCGCCGACCGAGGCCGAAATCGAAATCGCCGAGGAAATCTGCAAGATCGTCCCGTCGATGGAGCAGGTGCGCATGGTGTCGAGCGGCACCGAAGCCACCATGAGCGCGCTGCGTCTCGCGCGCGGCTACACGAAGCGCGACCGCATCGTGAAGTTCGAGGGCTGCTATCACGGCCACGCCGACAGCCTGCTCGTGAAGGCGGGCTCCGGCCTGCTCACGTTCGGCAATCCGACTTCGGCGGGCGTGCCCGTCGATATCGCCAAACACACCACCGTGCTCGAGTACAACAACGTGGCCGCGCTCGAGGAAGCGTTCAAGGCGTTCGGCGACGAGATCGGCGCCGTGATCGTCGAGCCGGTGGCAGGCAACATGAACCTCGTGAAGGGCTCGCCCGAATTCATCGGCGCATTGCGCAGCCTCTGCACGAAGCACGGCGCCGTGCTGATCTTCGACGAAGTGATGTGCGGCTTCCGCGTGGGCCTGAAGGGCGCGCAGGCGCTCTATGGCGTGGAGGCGGACATGGTGTGCCTCGGCAAGGTGATCGGCGGCGGCATGCCCGCGGCAGCATTCGGCGGGCGCCGCGAGATCATGGACCACCTCGCGCCCAACGGCACCGTGTACCAGGCGGGCACGCTCTCGGGCAACCCGGTAGCGGTCGCGGCCGGGCTCAAGACGCTGCAGCTGATCCAGGCGCCCGGCTTCTACGAGAAACTTGCGGCGCAAACGGCGCGCCTCGCGCAAGGACTGAGCGCCGCGGCGCGCGAAGCGCAGGTGCCGTTCGTGGCGGATTCGGTGGGCGGCATGTTCGGCCTCTACTTCGCCGATAAAATCCCCGCGAGCTTCGCCGAAGTCACGAAGAGCGACATCGCGCGCTTTAACCGCTTCTTCCATCAGATGCTGGATGCGGGCGTGTACTTCGCGCCGTCGGCTTACGAGGCAGGCTTCGTGTCGAGCGCGCACGACGACGCGATCATCGACGAAACGATCGCCGCCGCGCGCCGCGCCTTCGCGAGCTGATCCTCAGCGAAGCACGGCACAGCCCGCCACGCAAAAGCGCATACCACGACCTCGCCGGGCGCGCGACGCCCGGCGCCCCCGACCCGCCGCCGCGGAGAAAGCACGACGATGTTCTCGCAAACCGATTTCCTCCATATGGAACGCGCGCTCGCCCTCGCGGCGCGCGGCCTCTACACGACCGACCCGAATCCGCGCGTCGGCTGCGTACTGGTGAAGGACGGCGAGATCATCGGCGAAGGCTATACGCAGCCGGCCGGCCAGGATCACGCCGAAATCCAGGCGATGAAAAACGCCCGCGCGCGCGGCAACGACCTGCGCGGCGCGACGGCCTATGTCACGCTCGAACCGTGCAGCCACTTCGGCCGCACGCCGCCGTGCGCGAACGCGCTGATCGAAGCGAAAGTCGCGCGCGTGATCGCGGCAATGGAGGACCCGAATCCGCTCGTTTCGGGGCGCGGCCTCGGCATGCTGCGCGACGCGGGCATCGACGTGCGCTGCGGCTTGCTCGCCAACGAGGCGCGCGAACTGAACATCGGCTTCGTCTCGCGCATGGTGCGCAAGCGCCCGTGGGTGCGCATGAAGATCGCGGCGTCGCTCGACGGCCGCACCGGCCTGCCCTCGGGCGAAAGCCAGTGGATCACCGGCGAAGCGGCCCGCGCGGACGGCCACGCCTGGCGCGCGCGCGCCTCGGCGATCCTCACCGGCATCGGCACCGTGAAGGAAGACGACCCGCGCATGACCGTGCGGGCCGTCGATACGCCGCGCCAGCCCAAACGCGTGCTGGTGGACAGCCGGCTCGGCGTGTCGCCGCTCGCGCAGATTCTCGTCGGCGCGCCGACGCTCGTGTTCTGCGCTTCGCTCGACGAACACAACGCCGAGCGCGCCGAAACCCTGCGCGCGCGCGGCGCCGAGCTTGTCGCGCTCGGCAACGCGCAGGGCAAGGTCGATCTGCCCGCGATGCTCGGCGAACTCGCCGCGCGCGGCGTGAACGAACTGCACGTGGAAGCGGGCTACAAGCTCAACGGCTCGCTCCTGCGCGAAGGCTGCGTGGACGAACTGCTGCTGTACGTGGCGCCCTCGCTCCTCGGCACCAACGCGCTCGGCATGATCGACATTGCCGCGCCGGCCTCGCTCGATGCGCGCACGCGCCTGAATTTTCACGCGGTCGATCGTATCGGCGACGACCTGCGCATCCTCGCGCGCATCGAGCGCGCGGAGGAAGCGCAAACGGATACGCCCTGAACCGGCGCGGCGAGCGGCGATCCGATCAACCCCATCGAACACGAGGAACAGCACGATGTTTGCCGGAATCGTCGCGGCGGTGGGCCGCATCGCCTCGATCGCGCCGCTCGGCAGCAGCGCCGATGCGGGCGGGCGCCTGAGCGTGGACGCGGGCAGCCCTGGCCCCCTCCCCGCCGTCTCCTTTCCGTCACATCCCCCAACGCCGCAAGCACGAACCTCCGGACGCTGCTAGAATCGGCAGAATCTTCATACGGGTGCCGACACGAGCGGCGCCCTTCCCCTTCACCCGATTTTCCGAGGAGGCTGAGATGGTAAAGAACGCTCAAATCGCCGCCGGCATGCCAATGCCTCGGGTGCAATCGGGTTCGCCGCGACTTCCGCGCCGAGGTTAGCGCAAGCGCGCTCCGCGCGGCCTCCTTTTTGCCGCGCAGCATCTCCGTGAATTCGAATTAGGGCGTCCGGCTGCCGCCGCGACGCACGGGTTCGTTTTCCATTGCCAATTTTCATCAAGTCTTCGGGCGCAAAGCCCGAAGCACGCTCCCATGACCGACCAAAAAGCAAACACCGATTCCGGCGGACGTACGTTCCGCGACGTGCTCGGCTTCACCTGGCGGCACTGGACGCGCCAGCCCGTGCGCGTACTCGCCATCGCACTCGCCGCGCTGTTCGGCGCGCTCGCCGACGTGCTCACGCCGCACTACGCCGGCGAACTCGTCGATGCGCTCGCGCGCGACGCCGCCAGCGGCAGCGAGGTCGCCTGGCACGCAGCCGTCTGGGCGTTCTGGATGCTCACCGCGCTCGGGCTCGCCGGCACGCTCATGCGCCAGGCGGCGTTCCAGAACATCATCGTGCTCACGCTGAAGATGATGAGCGAGATCGCCACGCAGGCGTTTCATCGCGTGCAGCGCTTCTCCACCGACTGGCACGCCAACAGCTTCGCGGGCTCCACCGTGCGCAAGATCACGCGCGGCATGTGGGCGCTCGACCTGCTCAACGACACGCTGCTGGTCGCGCTCTTCCCGTCGCTCGTGATGCTGGTGGGCTCCACCGTCCTGCTCGGGCTGCACTGGCACGTGATGGGGCTCGTCGTCGGGCTGGGCTCGCTGCTCTATCTCGCCATCACGGTGTCGCTGTCGCTCTTCTATGTCGCCCCTTCGGCGCGGCTCGCGAATGCCTGGGACACGAAGATGGGCGGCGCCCTGGCCGACGCGATCTCCTGCAACGCCGTCGTGAAGGCGTTCGGCGCGGAAACGCGCGAAGAAGCGCGGCTCGCGCGCGTGGTCTCGAAGTGGGACAGCCGCACGCGGCGCACGTGGCGGCGCGGCACGTTCAACGGCGGCGTGCAGGGCGTGCTGCTCGTCGTGATGCAGGCGGCCATCCTCGGGTCGGCGCTGATCCTCTGGGCGCGCGGCCTCGCGAGCATAGGCGACATCACGTTCGCGCTCACGCTGTTCTTCCTGTTGAAAGGCTATCTGCGCGATGTGGGAATGCATGTGCGCAACCTGCAGCGCTCGGTCAACGACATGGAAGAGCTCGTGATGCTCGATACGCAGCCGCTCGGCATCGACGACAAGGCCGGCGCCCCGCCCATCGTGGTCGATCGCGGCGACATCCGCTTCGAGAACATGACGTTCCACTACGGCACGATCGAGCGGCCGCTGTACGAGAATCTCACGCTGCGCATCAAGCCCGGCGAGCGTGTGGGGCTCGTCGGCCATTCGGGCTCGGGCAAGACCACGCTGATCAAGCTGATCCAGCGCCTGTACGACGTGTCCGGCGGCCGTATCACGATCGACGGGCAGGACATCGCGCTCGTGCAGCAGGCCTCGTTGCGCTCGCAGATCGCCATCGTGCAGCAGGAGCCGGTGCTGTTCCACCGCTCGCTCGCGGAGAACATCGCCTATGCGCGGCCCGGCGCGACGCATGCCGAGATCGAGCGCGCGGCGAAGCTGGCCAGTGCGCACGATTTCATCGACGCGCTGCCGCACGGCTACGACACGCTCGTGGGCGAGCGCGGCGTGAAGCTCTCGGGCGGCGAGCGCCAGCGCGTCGCGATTGCCCGGGCGTTCCTCGCCAACGCGCCGATCCTGATCTTCGACGAAGCCACCTCGAGCCTCGACAGCGAGAGCGAGGTGCTGATCCAGGAGGCGATGGAGCGGCTGATGGTGGGCCGCACGACGGTGGTCGTTGCGCACCGGCTTTCGACGGTGCGCGCGCTCGACCGGCTGCTGGTGCTCGATCGCGGCCGGGTGGTGGAAGAAGGCACCCACGACGCCCTCGTGCGCCGCCCGAACGGGCTGTATCGCCGGCTTTTCGAGCGCCAGGCGCTCGAACTGACGAAGGGCCTCTCGGACGACGTCGTGCTGCGCTGATGCTCTGGCGGGCACGCTTGGAAGCTATTCAGGCGGTCCCGCCAGCCCCCGGCCCCGCCGACGGCGACTTGGCCGCCCGCGTGGCGTAAAATATGCGCTTTCCCAAAAAGATCCCAACATGACCCTCGCCACCACCCCCGAGATCATCGCCGAGCTCAAGGCCGGCCGGATGGTGATCCTCGTCGACGAAGAAGACCGGGAGAACGAGGGCGACCTCGTCATCGCGGCGGAATTCGTCACGCCCGAAGCGATCAACTTCATGGCGAAATACGGTCGGGGCCTGATCTGCCTGACGCTCACCCAGGAACGCTGCAAGCAGCTCAACCTGCCGCTCATGACCTACCGCAACGGCACGCAGTACGGCACGGCGTTCACGGTGAGCATCGAGGCGGCCGAAGGCGTGACGACCGGCATTTCCGCCGCCGACCGCGCCCGCACGATCCAGACGGCCGTCGCGCACGACGCGCGCGCCGAGCACATCGTGCAGCCGGGCCACGTGTTCCCGATCATGGCGCAGCCGGGCGGGGTGCTCGTGCGCGCGGGCCACACCGAGGCGGGCTGCGACTTCACGGCGCTCGCGGGCCTCACGCCGGCCGCGGTGATCTGCGAGGTCATCAAGGACGACGGCACGATGGCGCGCCTGCCCGACCTCATCGAGTTCGCGCAGGAGCACAACCTGAAGATCGGCACGATCGCCGATCTGATCCACTACCGCAGCCGCACCGAGTCGATCGTGGAACGCGTGGCGGAGCGCACCATGCAGACGGCGCACGGCACGTTCCGCGCGATCATGTACGTCGATCACCCCTCGCGCACGCCGCACATCGCGCTCGTACGCGGCACGCCCACGCCCGAGCGCGACACGCCGGTGCGCGTGCACGAGCCGCTTTCGGTGCTGGATCTGCTCGAAACGGGCGCGTCCACGCACTCGTGGACGCTCGACGCCGCCCTGCGCGAAATCGCCGGGCGCGACCTCGGCGTGATCGTCATGCTCAACTGCGGCGACACGAAGGAACATCTGATCGACGTCTTCAAGGCATTCGACCAGAAGGAGCGCGCCGAGGCGCTCGCGCGCCGCCCGGTCGATTTCAAGACCTACGGCATCGGCGCGCAGATCCTGCGCGAACTTGGCGTGGGACGCATGCAGGTGTTGTCGAAACCCCGCCGCCTCGGCAGCATGTCGGGCTATGGGCTCGAAGTCACCGGCTTCGTGCCGATGCCGGGCAGCAGCACCGAGGCGCCCTGCCCGCCCGAAACCGCCGAGCGCGCCGCCACGCGCGCCTGAGCGGCCACGCCCTCACCGGCCGCGGCCGCACCCGCTCAACACGCGTCACAACGCTTAACCGAACCAACGGATACCACATGGAAATCGGACAATACCAACCGAACCTCGACGGCGACGGACTGCGCATCGGCATCGTCCAGTCGCGCTTTAACGAACCGGTCTGCAACGGCCTCGCCGACGCGTGCATCGAAGAGCTCGAACGCCTTGGCGTGACGGGCGAAGACGTGCTGCTCGTCACCGTGCCGGGCGCGCTGGAAATCCCGCTCGCGCTGCAAAAGCTCGCCGAAAGCGGCCAGTTCGACGCGCTGATCGCGCTCGGCGCGGTCGTGCGCGGCGAGACCTATCACTTCGAACTCGTCTCGAACGAAAGCGGCGCGGGCATCTCGCGCATCGCGCTCGACTTCGGCGTGCCGGTCGCCAACGCCGTGCTGACGACGGAAAACGACGAGCAGGCCGTCGCGCGCATGACCGAAAAGGGTCGTGACGCGGCGCGCGTCGCCGTCGAAATGGCCAACCTCACGGTGGCGCTGGAGCAACTCGACGGCGGCGACGACGACGAGGACGAAGACGAGGAAGACGAAGAGGAACAGCAATGAAGAGCGCGCGCCGCCGCTCCCGCGAACTGGCCACGCAGGGGTTGTATCAGTGGCTGCTGTCGGGCGTGCCCGCCGGCGAAATCGACGCGCAACTGCGCGGTTCGCAGGGCTACGACAAGGCCGACCACGAGCATCTGGACGCCATCCTGCATGGCGTGATCCGCGATGCCGACACGCTTTCGGCCGCCATCGCGCCCTGCCTCGACCGGCCCATCGAGCAGCTTTCGCCCGTCGAGCGCGCGGTGCTGCTGGTGGCGACCTACGAGCTCACGCACCACGTCGACATCCCCTACCGCGTCGTGATCAACGAGGCGGTGGAGCTGGCGAAGACCTTCGGCGGCTCGGACGGCTACAAGTACGTCAACGGCGTGCTGGACAAGCTCGCGGTGCAACTGCGCGCCACGGAAATCCAGTCCGCGCGCAAGTCGTGATGGCCGGGGCGGCCGGGAAGCGCCGCGTGCGCGCCTCCCGCCGCCGCGCGAATCTGTTGTCGTAACGCGGTCCGCGCGCCGGGAAACACCCCAAGGCGCTCTGGACCTGGCCGGCCTCCCCGGCACGAAAGAACCGGAATCACCCGCATGAACACCGTTGCCGAACCGCTCCTGCGGCTTGCCGCGCGCGTCGATGCCATCCAGCCGTTCTATGTCATGGAACTGGCCAAGGAAGCGGCAAAACTCGAACGCGCCGGGCGCGACATCATTCACATGGGCATCGGCCAGCCGGACTTCACGGCGCCGGAACCCGTGGTCGAGGCCGCCGCAGCCGCCCTGCGCCGCGGGGTCACCCAGTACACCAACGCGCTCGGCATTCACGCGCTGCGCGAAGCCATCGCCGGTCATTATCGCGATGCGTACGGCCTCGCCATCGATCCGGCGCGCGTCGTGGTGACGGCGGGCGCTTCCGCGGCGCTGCTGCTCGCCTGCACGGCGCTCGTCGATCGCGACGACGAAGTGCTGATGCCCGACCCGTGCTATCCCTGCAACCGCCACTTCGTGGCGGCGGCCGAAGGCAAGCCGGTGCTCGTGCCGAGCGGCCCCGAGGCGCGCTTCCAGCTCACGGCCGCCGACGTCGAACGGCTCTGGACGCCGCGCACGCGCGGCGTGCTGCTCGCCTCGCCGTCGAATCCCACCGGCACCTCGATCGAGCCCGACGAGCTCGGGCGCATCGTGCAGGCCGTGCGGGCACGCGGGGGCTTCACGATCGTCGACGAAATCTACCAGGGCCTGAGCTACGGCGCGCGGCCCGTTTCGGCGCTGTCGTTCGGCGACGATGTCGTGACCGTCAACAGCTTCTCGAAGTACTTCACCATGACGGGCTGGCGTCTGGGCTGGCTGGTCGTGCCGCCCGGCCTCGTTGGCGCGTTCGAGAAGCTTGCGCAGAACCTCTTCATCTGCGCGTCGGCCCTCGCGCAGCATGCGGCGCTGGCGTGCTTCGAGCCGGACACGCTCGCGATCTACGAATCGCGCCGGCTCGAATTCCAGCGCCGGCGCGACTTCATCGCCCCCGCGCTCGAATCGCTGGGTTTTCGCGTGCCGGTCATGCCCGACGGCGCGTTCTACGTCTACGCCGACTGCACGAACGTCGCGCACCCCAGCGCCGGCGACAGCGACGCGCTGACCCGCGCGATGCTGCACGACGCCGGGACGGTCATGGTGCCGGGCATGGATTTCGGCAGCGCGGCGCCGCATCGATACGTGCGGCTGTCCTACGCCACGGCGTACGAACGGCTGGAGGAAGCAGTCGAGCGGCTGCGCGGTTTTTTCGGCCGCTAGCGCGTTCGGTTCGTTTGTTTCTCCGTCCCCCGCAGGCAAAAAAAATGGCACCCGAGGGTGCCATTTTTTACGAGTCCCGACGAAGGGCCTTTTACGCGTCCATCACGCGCCAAGCTGGGCCGAAGAACCGTGCTTCTGCGCCGTGGTGCTGGCGTCGTCCTGATCCGCCGAGGCCTTGTCCGGCGTGACCGACGTCTTCTCGATCATCGGATGCGCACCGTCCAGCGTCACCTGCACGCGCTTGTTGCTCGCCACCTTCTGCGGCGCAGGCGTGCCGCCCGTCGCCGTCGTGACGGGCGCCTGCGGCGCATTGACCGGCACGTTGCGGCCGCGGGCGACGTCGCGCAGGCGCCCCCGCTCGGCCATCACCTTCGCGCCGTAACCGCCGTCGTCCTGCGTGCTCGAGCCCACGTAGAGGCGCAGACCGCCCGGCAGCGAGCCGCCGCGCGCGATGCAATCCTTGAGCACGAGCGCGCCCACCTTGATGTTCGCGAGCGGATCGAGCGCCGCGCTCTGGCCGCCGAAGTACTGGAACTTGTCGGAGTGGACCTTCGACATCACCTGCATCAGCCCTTGCGCGCCCACGCCGCTTTCGGCGTACGGGTTGAAGCCCGACTCGATCGCCATCACCGAGAGCAGCAGGAGGGGGTCGAGCCCCACTTCCCGGCCCGTATCGAATGCGGCCTTGACCAGTTCGGCCACCGGCTCCTGCGCCACGCGATAGCGGCGCGAGAGATAGCCGGCGACGAGCGCCTGCTCGCGCTCCGAAACGAGAATGCGGTCGTCGCGGGCATCGGGCGTGATGCGCTGCGACGGAATCATGCGGGCAAGCGAGCCGACGCTCGGCAGCGAGCGCGGATCGAGGCCGTTGAGCGCCACCGCGTCGAGCGTGGCGACGCCGGAGCCCGGCTGGGCCGCGGCTGCGGCATTGGCGGCGCCGTTTGCGGCATTCACACCGGCGTCGGCCGAGACGGCCACGGGCAGCATGGCGCCGTCGCTGCCGTTGTCGTCGGTCGCCGCACCCGGGGGCGCGAACGAGGGCAGCGGGTTGCCTTGCAGGAGGCGCGCCGGTCCGGCCTGCACGGCCGCCGACACGAAGGGCATCAAACGCGCCGCCAGCGTGCCGCGCCACGTGGGCAGCAGCCAGAGGGCAAGCGCGAGCAGGACGGCACAACCGCCAACGAGGCTGAACAGGTGATGGCTCAGACGGGTGCCACGCCGCAGCAGCGCACGCAGACCAAGCGCTAGACGCTCGTCGGCGCGCCACCACGATAACCAGGTATTCATCTACAGATCTCCCATGATGCATGATCCGGCAGACCGGGGAGCGGCACGAGGCCAACAGCCCGATGCAGGATCAAGACACCGCGCGCCCTGGCTGGTGCGGCAGCGGCGTCGGGAAAACGGCAAGTTCGCCGCGGTGGAACTCCTCCGGTACTGATCGAAGCGCGCCGAGGGGGCGCGGGAGTTCTCACGCAAAAAGCCAGCGCACAGACGCGCTGGCAAGGACAACCAATCTAAACCGTGAAAAGCCGTGCAGGGAATCGGCTAAACGGCGACGCGTTGCGTCTGAAGGACCGGGACGATGGCTAAAATTTGCAAGCCCTGCAACCAGTGTGGACGGATTCTAGCAGCGTTTTATAGATCGTCAATACTATAGAATGTCATATTTATAACTAATTGTAATGATGAACAGCGTTCAGTCCGAGCAGAGCCACGCACCATGCGCGTTTCCGGCCTGTTCACCTCACCTTGCCTCCCATTACGCATTGTGTCCGGCAGCGTGTGTCAGCCAACACAGGTAAAATCGACAATCGAATCCGCCGCCCGCGCCCGCCCTCGCGAAGGCCGCGGCGCCCCGCAGCTGCCGCCCGGTGCGGCACCATCCCGCTCCCGATGAAATATAAAGATCTGCGCGACTTCGTTGCTCGCCTGGAGACCCTCGGCGAACTGCGCCGGGTCCCGCAAGCCGTCTCCCCGGTGCTCGAAATGACCGAACTGTGCGACCGCGTGCTGCGCGCCAGCGGCCCAGCACTCCTCTTCGAAAACCGTTCGGCGCATGCGTTCCCGGTGCTCGGCAACCTGTTCGGCACGCCGCGCCGCGTCGCGCTCGGCATGGGTCTCGATACGCCCGAGAGCGCCGGTGACGGCGCCGCCCTGGAGTCGCTGCGCGACGTCGGGCGGCTGCTTTCGGCGCTCAAGGAACCCGAGCCGCCGCGCGGCCTGAAGGACGCCGGCAAGCTGCTCACGCTCGCCAAGGCCGTCTGGGACATGGCGCCGAAGACCGTCAGCTCGCCGCCCTGCCAGGAAATCGTCTGGGAGGGGCAGGACGTGGACCTCGCAAAGCTGCCCATCCAGACCTGCTGGCCCGGCGACGCCGGTCCGCTCATCACCTGGGGGCTCACCGTCACGCGCGGACCGAACAAGCCGCGTCAGAACCTCGGGATCTACCGCCAGCAACTGATCGGCCGCAACAAGCTCATCATGCGCTGGCTCGCCCATCGCGGCGGCGCGCTCGACTTTCGCGAATTCGCCCTGCGCCACCCCGGCGAGCCTTATCCGGTGGCCGTCGTGCTGGGCGCGGACCCCGCGACCATCCTCGGCGCCGTGACGCCGGTGCCCGACACCCTCTCGGAATACCAGTTCGCCGGGCTCCTGCGCGGCGGCCGCACCGAACTCGCGAAATGCCTCACGCCCGGCGCCGATACGCTGCAGGTGCCCGCGCGTGCGGAGATCGTACTGGAAGGCTTCATCTATCCGCAGAAAGGCACGCCGGAACCGGCGCCCGCGGGCGCGCCGCCGCGGCCCGCGAAGGGAGCGAGCGCCGCCTACGAACATGCGCTCGAAGGCCCCTACGGCGACCACACCGGCTACTACAACGAACAGGAGTGGTTCCCCGTCTTCACGGTGGAGCGCATCACGATGCGCCGCGACGCGATCTATCACTCCACCTACACCGGCAAGCCGCCCGACGAACCCGCCGTGCTCGGCGTGGCGCTCAACGAAGTGTTCGTGCCGCTGTTGCAAAAGCAGTTTCCCGAGATCACCGACTTCTATCTGCCTCCCGAGGGCTGCAGCTATCGCATGGCGATCGTGCAGATGAAGAAGAGCTATCCCGGGCATGCCAAACGCGTGATGTTCGGCGTCTGGAGCTTCCTGCGCCAGTTCATGTATACAAAGTTCATCGTCGTGGTGGACGATGATGTGAACATTCGCGACTGGAAGGAAGTGATCTGGGCGATCACGACGCGCATCGACCCCGCGCGCGACACCGTGCTCGTGGAGAACACGCCCATCGACTATCTGGATTTCGCCTCGCCGGTCGCGGGACTCGGATCGAAAATGGGGCTCGACGCCACCAACAAGTGGCCCGGCGAAACCACGCGCGAGTGGGGCCGCGCGATCGAGATGGACCCCGGCGTGAAGTCTCGCGTCGACACGCTGTACGACGAACTCGGGCTCTGAGGCGCCGCGCGCCCGGTGCCCGCTCCGGCCGGATCGGGCGCGCCCCGCGCCTTCCGGCGGAAGGGCGTCGCGGCCGTTGCCGCGCCGTTCACGCACTCAGGAGACACGAAGATGATTCTGTCGGCATCGGAGCGCCTGACCCAGCTCAAAGACCCCGCCCTTTTCAAGACACGCGCCTGGATCGACGGCGAATGGAGCGGCGGCACCGCGGAGTTCGCCGTACTCGACCCCGCCGACAACGCCGAAATCGCCCGCGTGCCGGACCTCGGCGCCGACGAAGCCCGGCGCGCGATTGCGGCGGCCCACGCCGCCCTGCCCGCCTGGCGCGCGCTGACCGGCAAGGCGCGCGCGGCCATCCTGCGCCGCTGGTTCGAACTCGTGATCGAGCACGCCGACGACCTCGCCGCCATCATGACCGCCGAGCAGGGCAAGCCGCTGGCCGAAGCGCGCGGCGAGGTCGCCTACGGCGCATCGTTTCTGGAATGGTTCGCCGAAGAGGCGAAGCGGGTGAACGGCGACGTTCTCGCAAGTCCCGCCGCGGACAAGAAGTTAGTCGTCCTGAAGCAGCCAATTGGTGTGTGCGCATCGATCACGCCGTGGAACTTCCCCATCGCCATGATCACCCGCAAGGTCGCGCCCGCCATCGCGGCGGGCTGCACGATCGTGGTGAAGCCCGCCGGGCAGACACCGCTTTGCGCACTGGCGCTGGCCGAACTCGCACAGCGCGCGGGCGTGCCGCGCGGCGTGTTCAATGTCGTGACGGCCGATGCGGCCAATTCGATCGCAATCGGCAAGGCGCTCTGCGAAAGCGACATCGTGCGGCATCTCTCGTTCACGGGATCGACGCCGGTGGGCCGCCTCCTCATGCAGCAGTGCGCGCCCACCGTAAAGAAGGTCGCGCTCGAACTGGGCGGCCACGCGCCGTTCATCGTCTTCGACGACGCCGATCTCGACGCGGCCATAGAAGGCGCGATGATCTCGAAGTATCGCAACGCCGGGCAAACCTGCGTCTGCACCAACCGCTTTTATGTGCACGATGCGATTTACGATGCGTTCGTCGAAAAGCTCGCGGCGGCCTCGCGCGGCATCCGGGTCGGCAATGGCTTCGAGGCGGGCATTACCCAGGGCCCGCTGATCGACGACGCCGCGGTCGAGAAGGTCGCGCAGCACATTGCCGACGCCACGGCGAAGGGTGCAACGCTCGTCACGGGGGGCGGCGTAGGCGAAGGCCGCTTCGTCGAACCGACGGTGCTCGCGAACGTCACGCGCGACATGCTGATCGCTCACGAGGAAACGTTCGGACCGGTGGCCGCCGTGTTCCGCTTCCGCGACGAAGCGGAAGTGATCCATCTTGCCAACGATACGGAATTCGGTCTGGCCGCCTACTTCTATAGCCGCGACATCGGCCGCGTGTGGCGCGTGGCCGAAGCGCTCGAATACGGCATGGTGGGCATCAACACCGGCCTGATCTCGAATGAAGTCGCGCCATTCGGCGGCGTGAAGCAGTCGGGGCTCGGGCGCGAGGGCTCTAAATATGGCATCGACGAGTATGTCGAGCTCAAATACCTGTGTATTGGCGTCTGATTATCGAGACCTTACACTCGTCAAGTAGTGAAGCGAGCGGCGGGCGCCGCGCCGCCCGCTTTCTACGCACACGCCAGTCTGCACAATAAAGAAGTCCAAACAACAAATTCGCTTTAACGCCTCGCCTCAATGCCTCATTTCTCACTGCTCTCAGACGGCTTCTTCCTCTCGCTTTCGCTCTGCCTCGATATCGGCCTCGTCAACGTCGCGATCATCTCGCTCACGCTCTCGCACGGCTTCAAGCCGGGTTTCTGGCTCGGCCTCGGGTCCTGTTTCGGCGATCTCACCTATGCTGCGCTCGCCCTGGCGGGCATGGCCGCGCTGCTGCAGTTCGAACCGGTGCGCTGGGTGGTCTGGATCGGCGGCTCGGCCATTTTGCTGATGCTCACCTTCAAGATGGCGCGCGAGGCGCTCAATCCGGCCGCGGCACCGCCCGTGGAAGGCGAGGCGGACCCGGTCTCGCCCGCATTGTCCCCGTGGCGCGGCTTCCTGCGCGGCGTCCTGCTCGCGCTCTCCTCGCCCAGTGCGATCCTGTGGTTCGCCGCGGTGGGCGGCGCGCTGATCGCGAAGTCGGGGGCAACGAGCGCCGGGGCGGCGGCCCTCTTCCTCTGCGGCTTCTTCCTTGGCGGACTCGGCTGGACGCTATTCCTGTGCAGCCTCGCAAGCCACGGCCGCAAGCGCGCCGGCACGACCCTGCTGCGCGCCTGCCACGTGCTGTCCGCCCTGCTCTTTGCGTACTTCTCCTATAGCGTGATCGTGCACGGCTACCGGGATCTGATCGTTCAGCACGCGTCGTGATCGACCCGGCTCGCGGCAGGCAACCGTAAAACGAGAACGGCGCAACGCGGCATGAGCCAGCGTTGCGCCGTAGCGTGCGTGGAGACGCGAGGTGGCGAGGCAGCGATCGCCGCCCGCGATCAACGGCGATAGTACCCGTGGTAATAGCCGTGGTAATACGGGTGATGCCAGTAGTACGGATGGCCCCAGTAGCCGCCCACCACGACGGCCGGCGGCGGCGCATAGACAACCGGCGGCGGCGCATAGACCACGGGCGGCGGAGGCGGCGCGTAGACCGGCGCAGCGTACACCGGATAAGCGGGCGCAACCGGAATGCCGATACCGATGCCCACCGAAACGTGCGCCTCGGCTGCGCTGACCAGCCCCAAACCCAACGCAGCGGCAACGATAAACGAAACGGTCTTTTTCACTTCTCTTCTCCTGACAGCCAACAACGGCGCCAACTTCAATCGAGTTCAATCTATTAGACAGACGGCCACAACCCACGATCCCAATGTATCGAAAATGGAGCGCTCAAGACGTGGCCATTTGTTGCAAATTGCAATCCCGTTTCGCCCGAAGCCGGTACGCAAAATCCCCCGGTATGCCGCGCCCGTATCCGTAGAACCCCGCAGATACGCGGTTCCACGGGCTTAATCCTCAGACCTGGGGACGCAAAGTCATTCTTACCGTCCGTCAGTGCCTTCCGGGCGGATTGCGCGGTAAAGTTTGATTACAAATTGGCTTAATTAGCTACGAGTGACCTGCGGGCAACGGCGCCCTGGCGGCGCGTAAACGACGATGCCCGGTCCATGACCGGGCATCCTGACTGACTTGCGGCGCGATTTGCCGGCCGCTACCGGGCGCGCCCGTCATCGGGCGCGCACCGCTATCCGACCTTCACGTAAGTGAACTCTCGCGTAATGCTGGGCGGCACGTAGGCGCCGCTGATCTGGACCCTGGGCTTCAGGCGCTTCTTCTGATCCCACCAGCGGCGCCGCTGGATGGGCGTGAGAAACCGCAGATGCTTTCGGTAAGCGAAGATGCTCATGAGTGAACTCCCGAATCGGACTGCCGACAGGAAACAGCGCACGCAACTGCAACACAAAAACCGAAACCATTAAGACCATTGTGCGCAAAATCTGAAGCAGTGACCGCGGTGTTGCGAGATAGCCGCAGTCCCACCTTATTGTCTCTTGACCTGTCGATCGCGACGGTCCAGGCCATCGCGCGGGCGGCTGTCGTGCTCGATGCGGCACCTTTTACACGGCGCCTGCGCCCGGCACGGACATCGCGGCTCCGGCGCCGCGCGCCGGGCCATCCGCCCTGATTCTTTGTAATCGCCTGCACGCCCGGCTTCGGTACGATAGCGAACACAGCCCGTGTGCACGCGGAAAACCCTCACGCAGCCGGGATGTGGCCGCAACCGGTCCGCTTTCCCGCCGGCACGGCAACCCACGCCGATGAAACCACTTTACCCGTTTGGGGAGAAACCTGCCGCGTACCCATGCAGGCGCGACGCCACAGTGCACAGCGCCCCTAAAAGCCGTGGTAATGTGGCAAGCGGCACGCGCACCGCCCGGACCATGCGGGCGCGCCATGGGGTCCACCGACGAGAACGCACAATGATCAAGGTCAGCATCCTCTATCCGTATCGCGAAAACGGGCGCTTCGACAGCGAGTACTACGCCACGCGACATATGCCGCTCGCCGCGCGCCTGTTCGGCGACACGCTGCGGGGCTGGTCGGTCGATATCGGCATCAACGCGGGGCCGCCGGGCACGCCGCCGCCGTATGTCGCCGCGGGACACTTTCTGTTCGACACGCCGGAGGCGTTCTACGACGCGTTCCAGCCCCACGCCCAGACGCTGCTCGACGACATTCCCAACTACACCGACGGCGGAAATGGCACGATTCTGATCAGCGAAATCAAAGTATCGGTCTGAGCGACAGCGCCCCGACCGCCTTGCGACCCGGCCACCGTCCGCGCCGGCGCCAACCACACGAAGGAAAAGACACCGATGTTCGGCGATATCGCCCGTTTTCTGCTTAGTACCGTCTTCACGCTGTTCGGCGCCGCGCTGCTGCTGCGCGCGTGGATGCAATACGTCCGGGTGCCGGCGTACAACCCCGTGTCGCATGCCGTGCAGCAGGTCACCAACTGGCTGGTGCTGCCCTTGCGGCGCGTGATTCCGGGCATGCGCGGCATCGATTGGGCAAGCGTGATTGCGGCGCTGGTCGCCGCCCTGGTTTATGTGCTGCTGATGGTCTGGCTCGCCGGCGTCGACCCGCTCGGCCTGCTGCCCACGCTCCTGATCGTCGCGCTGCTCACGCTCATCAAGTGGGCGCTGAATCTCATCATCTGGCTCACGATCCTGATGGCGCTGCTTTCGTGGCTCAATCCGGGTTCGCCCGCCATGCCCGTGCTGTACCAGTTGACCGCGCCGTTCCTCAATCCGCTGCGGCGCATCGTGCCTCAGTTCGGTGGGCTCGATCTCTCGCCTATTCTGCTGTTCGTTATCGTGCAGGTGCTGCTGATGGTGGTCACGCGCGCCGCCGTTTCGCTGACGCTGTTCGGGATTTGACGGTCGAGTGCGGCGAACACATCCAGGGATAAGGGGCGGCCCGGTCGCCCCTGATTCCGCCGGTCACGCGCATGCGATCGCCAGCCTGAGCGCCACCGTAGACGCTACCGGATGCATTTATATGCCGGAAGCGAAAATCGGCAGCAACTCTTCGCGCCTGCACTATTAATGAAAAGATGCGCAGCTTGAAGCGCCCACGAATTTTTGATGTCTGGAACCGCGTGAAGACAGTCAAGGAAGGTCGTTCACTGGTCGACGAGTCCGGCGGACTTCGCGGGGATCTCAAGGATGGAGGAAGAGTCTTTGTCTTTGCGAGACACTCGCCTGGGCACGCTCAAGACTGGCTCCGGGTTAGCTATGGCATGTTGCTCGACGTTACGCCCGACGACAATGAAGATGCCCCGCCGAAAACGTACAACAGCGGAAGGCAACGGCGAAACTGGTTGAATCCGCAACCTGTTGCCGTCATCCGGGCCGCGCCGCTGCCAACAGGTGCTCCTGGAGCACAGTCGCCGCTCGCTTGCCCGCCTAACAATCTGGGCTCAGTACAGCTTCCTCGGCGGCAACGACCGTTTGATCTGCTTTCGGAGTCGGGCCACAGCGGCAGCCTTCTTTCGTTTGCGTTTCGCAGTCGGTGTTTCATAAGACATTCTGGCGCGCAGTTCCTTTATCAAACCGGTGCTCTCGATCGAACGTCGGAAACGGCGCAACGCGACTTCCACCGGTTCGTTCAGCTTGGGCGTTACAGTAGTCAATTTTCTTCCTGGTTATGAGTTTGCGCCGCGAATCGTCCAGACGTCCGCGACGAAGTTCGCTGCTCTATTTCTCTTCAGCCAAAGCGCACGTCCAGCCACTCGTGCGCCCATTTTTTTCGCATGGGCAATGGCGTCTTCGCGCATGTCGAAGCCGGCGACGTGCGAATCACAATTCCAGATCGAGGATGTTCGTGTCCTGGGAACACGTGTCGATAAGGCGTTCCGCATAGGCAGCCGAAGCACGCCGCGCGTCGCCGGCGCTCTGGAAGGGCCTCGTCACAGCAAGCTGGAATACCCGGCTGCGGGGCGCGTCCCCCGAGCTTCCCGGCTCCTGGATACGCACGGCCGCGTCGAACCCTTCATCGTAGTTATGCCCACTTCCGGGCTCGGTGGCACGGTGTGGATAGACCAGTGGATAAACTTCCAGTCCACGGTAGAGACGGAAACCGGTTGCCATGAAACACCTTTGAAGCCGCGTCAACACGCGACGAAATCGGGAAAAGGGTGTGAGCGACTGAATTCAGTCTTCACGTGATCGGCCGTGTTGTTCGGCCTGTGATGAAAGGGAGCGGCCCGATTCCGTTGGAAAGCCGACTGGGGAGGCGCAGAGAAGGGCTGTGGGTCAATCAACGGATTCATCCTACACCCATTACCCTGTTTGTACAGCGAATGTTTCTTGCCTGCGCTACGTGTGCGAAGCCGGCAGACTGGCTCCACTGCGTGGACCGACTGCATGGATCGACTGCGGGTATGCGCATGGCGCCGTATCGCAGCCGACATTCGCGCAGCACGCTTCAGCGACGGCGAAACGCGGCCCGTTGCGTTGCGCCGCCGCTGCGCTCGTCCTTATGCCGAAAATTGATTCTTCCTTTCGTCAGGTCGTACATCGAGAGTTCCAGCGTGACCCGATCGCCTGCAAGGATGCGGATGTGATTCTTCCGGATACGGCCAGATGCGTACGCGCCCACGACCACGCCGTTGTCGAGCGTGACGCGGTAGCGGCTGTCCGGCAGCACTTCGTCGACGATGCCATCGAGTTCCAGCAGTTCTTCTTTTGCCATTCAAGGTTCCTGAGTAGTTAGCGAAACACCCGTCGAGGCGTCTCGCCCGAGTGAGAAGCGGCGAGCACTGCACAGCGCAACGCTCGCATGATCGGGAGCAGCGGGAAGTCTGCGGTCCAGCATCGGATGCAGGGAAGTTCGGGAGAACCGCGTTGCAGATCAGGCAGCAAAGCTATCGTCGTTGGACGGTCCAAGTAGCACGTCGATCGCTGCCTGCCCCGCCACCTCTGCAATGAGGTATGCCCAGCGGCGGGTAAAGGGGCCGTTGCGCAAACGGATACTGCTGCCTCGCTCGCCAATGAGAGCGAGGTTCTGGCTACCTTTTATCTGGAAACTCACGTTGTACAGGTCCTCTGCCGAAGACGTCAGTTCAACATGAATCTCGAAACCCCGATACGGGATCATCCGGTACATGAGGCGCTCCGTCTATTGACGAACCAACGCGCCTCTTGTTGGGGTTGTGCGCAGGGGCATGGCTTCATTGTACACGTGATGGCCGTGACAGCGCCGTCAACACCTGCGAAACGCCGCGGTTTGCCGTCTTTCTCCGTGCCTGTCCCGGGATGGTGGCAGCGTGCTGGACTGTCCCATCCAAATAGACAGGATACCGAAGTGTTCGGGAAGCATAACGCGGGGTTTGCGGAACTGGGTGTCGCCTTTAGCCGCGCGTGTCGACCCAGTTGCGCGCCCAGCGGGTCGAGTGCTGCAGCGCCTGCTCTTCACTCGTGAAGTAATCGAGCGAATAGAACTGGTAGCGGCCTTCGGCGCGCGCGCTATCGGTGCGCTCGAGCAGCAGGTTGGATGAAAAACTACCGTCGGGCAAACGATGCGCCGAGGGTTGGACGGCATAGCCGTTGTATTGCTGAATTTGTTTGTTATGCATTTTAATTTTAATGATGTTCGAGTGCGTGCGTACCGTGCGAAATGTGCAGAGGCACGCGGATTCAAAGCCATTGCGAGCTGAATCTGACGCAGTCGGAAAGCAAAAGGCGTTGAAGCCTGAGGGGAGAATGAGGCGCAGCGAGGCGCGTGGGGCTTGGCAGGCTGCTGAATAAGCAGGTGCGGCGAAAAGCGATCGCGCCCAATTGAGGAGACAAAGCTCCGCGAGGGGGTTGCTGCAACCCGGCATCCATCACAGGAGGCCGGGCCCTTCAACTTTACAGCGGCTTGATGTTAGCCGCTTGCAGGCCCTTCGGGCCTTGCTTCGTTTCGAAGCTCACCTTCTGATTTTCAGCGAGCGTCTTGAAGCCGTCGCTCCTGATTTCGGAGAAATGCGCGAACAGGTCGTCGCCGCCCTTGTCCGGGGTGATGAAGCCAAAGCCCTTGCTGTCGTTGAACCACTTAACGGTACCGGTATCCATGAAAAATCCTTGAGGAAAGAAATGAAAATTTACTCTATTAAAGAGTGGTTTGTGAAGCGTCAAGGAGGGAGAGGGCAACGAATACCGCTACGGAGAGCGAGCAATTGATGAACAGCAATCGAACTTCTTGAACTTCGATCCATACAATACCCGCTAGATGTCACGAACGTCAATACTTATCTTGTAACTGCTTCGCGAGGAGGTCCGTTATGCAGCGAAAACGATGCGGACCTTGCGGACCGGATTGGCTGCGCACCCTTGCCTGGCATGGCGCGCGGGGGAGACCGGGGTAGACAGAAGGCGGCGGCCAGGCACAGGCCAGGGCGGCACCGCACCTGCTGCGGCGGGATCGAAAAAACGGAATTGCACGCCGCTCCCCTAAGGGAGCGAGAGGGTGCAGGCTACAGCGAAAATGCCGAGCGGCGCGCAGATCTCGAACGACGAGCGGGTTTTCATCTCTTTTTCTCCCCGTCAAAATACGATGGTCGAAATGGCCACCCAGGAAAGCGACGCATCGGGCTCAATCGTTGCTGCGGAGTACGGATTCACCCGGCTTGTTCGGGCGACCGCTCACCTGTGCGACGTCTCGATCCCTCCTGGAAAATAGAGCACCGGAGCCGGACCCACAAGCATGAAAGATCGAGCAACCATCGTGTGCTGGCAGGACGGCAGAATCCTGCTTGTCGAGCGCGGACGCGCGCGGTGGTCGTTGCCCGGGGGCACGATACGGCGCGACGAATCTCCGGCGGATGCCGCCAGACGCGAACTCGTCGAAGAAACGACGCTCTCGGGGCACACCCTCGGCTATCTGTTCCAGTTTGGCGGGCTGAACAAACGCCATCACGTCTTCTACGCAATCCTGCCTGGGGATGCACGGCCCGAGCCGGGCAACGAAATCCTCAGATGCCGATGGTTTCGGCCCCGCAAGGTGGCCACGCTGATTACCAGCGTGCCCACGGCTGAAATTGTCAGCCTCATTTTCAGTCACAAAAATGTCACAATCTAGCCTTCCGGCCGGGCTCGGGTGCCCGCCTTTGTGACTTCTCGCGCCTCGGGTCACAGGAACGCGCGCTGACTATTGGGACTGAAACATTGATAGGTAATTTTGAGATATTGTCGCGCCTGCTCATGGCGGCGCTGCTGGGCAGTGTGATCGGTTTCGAGCGGGAGAGGCTGAGTTGGGCTGCGGGCTTGCGCACGCACATGCTCGTCAGCGTTGGCGCCTGCCTGATGATGCTCGTGTCCGCATTCGGCTTTGCCGACGTGCTTGGCAACAAGAATGTCGTGCTCGATCCGTCGCGGGTCGCGGCGCAGGTCGTATCGGGCATTGGCTTTCTCGGCGCGGGGTCGATCCTGCTTCGCGGCGAAGTGGTACGCGGGCTGACTACGGCAGCCAGCCTGTGGTCCGTCGCCGGGGTGGGCCTCGCGGTCGGTGGCGGCATGTACACCGCAGCCATCGGCGCGACCGTCATCATCCTGGTGATTCTCGCCGGCATCAAACCGCTTGAGCGCCGCTTCATTTCCGTGCGCCAGCAGCGCAACATACAACTGCTCGTCGAGCGCGGCAGCGTTTCCGTGGATACGCTGCAACGCGCGCTCGGCTCGGGAAGCATCCGCGTGAAGCAGTTTATTGTGCAGCAATCCGAAGACGATCCCGAACTCGACGACGTGCAAATCTCACTGTCACGTGTGACCCCGGGCGAGTTTTCCGCGATCTGCTCGCGGCTTGAAATCATGTCTGGCGTGCGCGAGTGCCGGCGAGGCAACTGAACGGCGCGGGACATGGCGAGGAACTGCGAATACAACGGCTTTGCACTGGAGGTTTGCGTCGGGTTCGATGGCAACAACTTTCGGCCGGACAAGCGAATACGTGCGCAGGACAGCTACAGCGCAGCCTGCAGGATCGTAGACGATTGGTTCGCCCGGAACCTGCGCTAGCCTCGCCCGGTAGCGACACCACTGCTTCGTCAGCGCCCCACGCCAGTTTCGATGCCAGCGTCCAGACCGCACCACTGCCCAAACCCCCAAATTCCCTGTAGAATTACCGGCTCTGCGGGCGTCGTATAATGGCCATTACCCCAGCTTCCCAAGCTGGAGACGTGGGTTCGATTCCCATCGCCCGCTCCACCTCGGCTCACCAGCCTTGCATGGCCACACAGCAGCTGGCCTCGCGCAGTCTCCCCGGGTTGCCCTGAATCCCCCCTTTCGTACGTCCCGCGCACGTTCGAAGTCCGGCTCGTCATGGGTCACCCCGGTGTTCGCCGCGGCTGGCGCGTCATGATCCCGATGCAACCCGGCTCGTCTCGCGCCGTCCGCGAGGCCGTCAACGATGGAACGATTTTTCATGTCCCGCCGCAGTGCGATCGCGCTGCTCGTGGACACCCGCAAGAAGCTGCTCGCCGACGCCAACGGACGTCTCCCCGCCGCTGCCCAGCCGCTCCACGACACCGCGCAACAACTGGAGCGCCTGTTGCTGGACGTGCGAGCCTGCCGCATCGACAGCTTCGAGCTCACGCATCCGGCGCCCGTCCAGGTGACGGTCTCGGCCGACTGAGCCTGCTGGCGGCCCCGCGAGACGGCGCTGCTATAATGCGCGTCGGTTCCAGCGCAGCTTGCAGCCGTGCAGCAGCCCGCGGCATCCGCGGGCGCGCCCTGTCCTGCGCAAGAGATTGGCCCGACCGGCCACCCAATCCCGATCCCGCATGACTTGCGCGATCCTCATTGGCAAAACTGGCAAGCCCGGCGAACCGGCACACCCAAACGCCGCGCCAGGCGGCACTGCCGCATTGCCCTCACCTGCCCCATCCTCGAAGATGATTCACGACCCGAACGACGCAGTCCCGTCCGACTGCCCGCAGCCCGACGACGCATCGGGAGAAGCGCACGACACCGCCGCCGAAGGCGAGGTTCTGCACCGCCGCCGCATCCGCAGCTTCGTGACGCGCGCCGGCCGCGTTTCGACGGGGCAGCGCCGCGCGCTCGACGAATTCGGCCCGCGCTATGTCGTCCCGTACACGCCGCACGAGCCCGACTGGGACACCGTGTTCGGCCGCCGCGCGCCGCGCGTGCTGGAGATCGGCTTCGGCATGGGCGCAAGCACGGCAGAAATCGCCGCCATGCGGCCCGGCGACGACTTTCTCGGCGTCGAGGTCCACGAGCCCGGCATTGGCGCGTTGCTCAAGCTGATCGGCGAGCAGAACCTCACGAACATCCGCATCATCCAGCATGATGCGGTCGAGGTGCTCGAGCAGATGATCGCGCCCGCGAGCCTCGACGGCGTGCACATCTTTTTCCCCGATCCCTGGCACAAGGCACGCCATCACAAGCGCCGCCTGATCCAGCCGAAATTCGTCGAACTGCTCGTTTCGCGCATGAAGCCGGGCGGCTATCTGCACTGCGCGACGGATTGGCAAAACTACGCCGAACAGATGCTGGAAGTGCTGGGTGCGGAGCCCGCGCTGGAAAACACGGCCGCCGATTACGCGCCGCGTCCGGATTATCGTCCGGTGACCAAATTCGAGCGGCGCGGTCTGCGGCTCGGCCACGGCGTGTGGGACCTCGTGTTTCGCCGCCGCGAGCAGTGAGTTTTCGCTGAGCTTTTAGATGGTTGCACGAACAACAAGGGGCGCCCGAAGCGCCCCTTGTTGTTTTCACTCGTCCCACCCGAGCCCGCCGCCGTAACCGAACAGCAGGATCACAAGACCGAACGCAATGCGATACCAGGCGAACGCCGTGAAATCGTGCGAGGCGACGAAGCGCAACAGCCAGCGCACGCACACGAACGCGCTCACGAATGCGGCAATAAAGCCCACGCCGAAAAGGCTCAGCCAGTCCACCGAAAGCGCCTGCCAGTTCTTGTGCAGTTCATAGACGGTCGCGCCGAAGATCACCGGAATCGCGAGGAAGAACGAAAACTCGGTCGCCACGCGCCGCTCGAAGCCGAACAGCATCGCGCCGATAATCGTCGAGCCCGAGCGCGACATGCCCGGAATCAGCGCGAAGCACTGCGCACAACCCACCTTGAACGCGTCGAGCGGCCGGATGTCGTCGATCGAGCGCACGCGCGCCGGCGTCTGTGCGGCCGGTGCGCCCTGGCGCCGCCGGCGCCCTTCCACCCAGAGGATCACGAGGCCGCCGGCCACGAGCGCGAATGCCACGGGCACCGGTGCGAACAGCACCGACTTGATGGCCTTCTCGAACAGGAGGCCGAGCACGACCGCCGGCACGGTAGCCACGATCACGTTCAACGCAAAACGCCGCGCGTCGGGCCGCGTGGGCAGCCCGGCGATCACGCTGCCGATCTTGCCGCGAAACTCCCAGCACACGGCGAGGATTGCGCCGAACTGGATCACGACATCGAAGGTCTTCTCGTAGTTGCCGTCGAAATTGAGCGCGCTACCTACGACGATCAGATGGCCGGTGCTCGAAACCGGCAGGAACTCGGTCAACCCTTCGACGATGCCCAGAATCAGCGCCTTGCAGAACAGTAGCCAGTCCATCCCATCTCCTCGCGGGGGTTCGCGCCGCGCGGCGAGTCCGCGGGCGGCTGCACGCGGCGGCGTCCCGTCGGCTCACTTCTCGACGATCTGCACGCGTATGCCGTTTGTAAGGATGGTGATTGTACCGGGTTCGTAGTTGACCCCGGCAAACTGCAATTGCTCGGGCTTGAACGTGTAGACGGGATAGTTGTCGAGCATCTGCGCCGCGGCGAGCGCGGCGACTGCACCCACCTGCTGCCCGTAGACGGCGGCCGCCCCCTGCATGTCCACGCTGTCCACCGAAGGCGACTTCAGTACGACTGCGTGCGCCGCGCTGTCGTAGGCAAGCTCGCTCGACAGCGTGAACACGCCGTCCACCGGCTGCTGGAGCAGCGGGCTCTGAAGCTCCGCATCGAGGCGCACGGCCACGCGGTTGCGATCGGGCTGCAGCACGACGACGGGATTCGTCAGCGAAACCTGGAAGAGCTGCTGCACCGAGCGGTGGTACGGGAATTTGCGCTGGACGGCCGCCTGCACCTGGTCCTGCGAGAACGTGTAGTGATCGGGGATGAACGGGAAGATCCCCGTCGCACACGCGCCCAGCGAGATGGCCGTGCTCGCCGCGGCACACGCCACGAAGAGAAAAGCCCGCCGGGAAACGCGCGTTGCGGTATGAATCATGCGAAATCTCCTTGAATGGCCCACGCGAGGGCAGCCGTTCGAAACGTGGGTGCAGCGCCCGCCGCGCACGCCTGCAGGCTTGCCGTGCGTAGTTTAACGGCAAGTTTGCTGTCGTTTGCTGTCGTTCGCTGACGAACGCCCAATGCGCTTCAGCCCTTTTGAGCGCACGGCAAGCAGAGCGCCGGCCGCGGCGCCCCGTGGCCCCGAATCCTGCCTGGGGCCAATGAGCGCTCGATAACACTGCACGACGATTCCCGGCCTTTTCGCCCAGGAAAACGCGTATGCTGCATTCGGTC
Source organism: Paraburkholderia ferrariae NBRC 106233 (assembly GCF_000685035.1). GTDB lineage: Bacteria > Pseudomonadota > Gammaproteobacteria > Burkholderiales > Burkholderiaceae > Paraburkholderia > Paraburkholderia ferrariae. Next base: position 278,023 of record NZ_BAYB01000011.1, on the reverse strand, counting down.
CGGTATAGCGTTGGCTTTGCAACAAGGTCAAATCGAATGATGAGCCCTACCAGTCCGCTTCCCGTCATTGCAGCGTTGCTCCTGGCGCTGGCTACGGTTAAAGCCCTCACATTGCGATTTGGCGCTCCGAAAGCCATGGGGCGCTTCACGACTATTGACGGACTCAGAGGCTATCTTGCATTTTTTGTCTTTATGCACCACTCGTGCATATGGTTCTTTTATTTAAGAACATCTGTGTGGCAACCGCCTCCGTCGAATCTCTTCACCGGCCTGGGGCAAAGCAGTGTGGGCCTGTTTTTCATGATTACCGGGTTTTTGTTCTCTACAAAAATAATAGATGGAAGGGAAAAAGGCATCGACTGGATGAAGCTCTACGTCTCCAGATTTTTTCGACTTGTTCCGTTGTACTTGTTCGCGATGGCATTGCTTTTCATGGCAGTCGCCGCCGTTTCGCATTTCGCCATGGCGGAATCCCCGCAGACCCTGGCAATCGACGCATTTCGATGGATAGGGTTCACTTTTTTCGGGACACCAGGGCTCAATGGCGTGCAGGACACGAAGATCATTCTGGCTGGAGTCACATGGTCGCTTCCCTACGAACTGGCTTTCTATCTCTGTCTTCCATTACTCTCCGTCGCAATCGGCAGCATACCGACATTCCCGCTCTTGATAACGGGATTGATCGGCGTATTGGGTTTCATGAAAATTCATGCATTGCCAATCAATCTGGAGACGTTCGTTTGCGGCACCATAGCCGCAATACTGGTGCGTTACCCCTGGTTCCGCCGGCTCGCCGGGAATAGAATTTCATCTATTGTTGCCATTGTCGCAATTCTCACGGCACTCTTTGCCTTCCCGACATCCTATTCTCACAAAGTCCTCGCCCTGCTCTCCTTGAGTTTCGCCCTGATTGCCGGAGGCGCGACGCTGTTCAATTCGCTAACCAGCCCACTGTCTCGCGTTCTTGGAGAGATGTCGTACAGTCTTTATCTATTGCATGGGTTCATTCTGTTTACGCTTTTCAATTTCATAGAAAAATCGGGATACTCAGCATCGCTTTCCCCCTTAGGACACTGGATTTCAGTTTTATTGGCAACACCTGTACTTATCCTGGTCTGCTTTACGACTTTTCATCTTATTGAAAAACCCGCCATGCAGCGCGCGGAAGGCGCTACCCGGTGGATTCGGCAAACGATATCGATGCGGCGCGGTGCGCTGGAGGAATCTGCTTGATATCGGCTTGACGCCAGCGTGACGCGAGCGGCCGCGCGTCCGCAATGCGCTCGCTACCCGCCGCCGCTAGGGCGAAGTCAGCGTTTCGAGCTTCAAAAGCCAGAGGATTGCGTCGCCGCGATTCTCGCCGCACATCTCTGCCGAAGGGGCCAGACTGCCGCACACAGCGGGCCGTCGCGCATCCCCGAACAGTTTGCAGCGTTCGTCGTCGCCCAACTGCACGCACCGCACCCCTGCCGGCTTGCCCTCGGGCATGCCCGGAATCGGACTCGTAATGGACGGCGCGATACAGCACGCGCCGCAGCCGGGGCGGCACGCGTGCACGGGCACGTCGAAGGGGGAACCGGCACTCACCATCTACTTCCTGAATCAGTCGACACATTGGCGCCGCGAAGCGACGGACCAGACGCATTGTGCCATCCCCGGCTGCGACCTTTTTACGCAAACGCCGGACACGACACGCTCTTAAACTGGACCCAACCAGCGCGAGAAATTCCGTCGCCCCAACAACGAGAGTCCCGCATGAGCGATGCCGATCTCCTCTTCCGCCCCGACCTGATCGCGAAGTACGGCGCGAACGGCCCCCGGTACACGTCCTACCCCACCGCGCTGCAGTTCAGCGAGCAGTTCGATCCCGCCGACTACCGCCGCGCCGCCGCCGACCCCGGCGCCGGAGACACCGATCTTTCGCTCTACTTCCACATTCCGTTTTGCGACACGGTCTGCTTCTATTGCGGCTGCAACAAGATTGCGACAAAAAACCGCGCCCGTGCCAAGCCGTATCTCAAGCAGCTGATTCGCGAGCTGGATCTCCAGGCTGCGCTCTTCGACACGAAGCGTCCCGTCTCGCAGCTCCACTGGGGCGGCGGCACGCCCACCTTCCTCTCGCTTGAGGAAATGAGCGCGCTCATGGCTGCCACGCGCGAGTACTTCACGCTGCGCCCCGACACCGAAGGCGAATACTCGATCGAAATCGACCCGCGCGAAGCGTCGGCGTCCACGATCACGCATCTGCGCAACCTCGGCTTCAATCGCCTGAGCCTTGGCGTGCAGGACTTCGATCCGCTCGTACAGCATGCGGTCAACCGCGTTCAACCGCTCGAAATGACGGTCGAGTGCATGAATGCGGCACGCGCGAACGGCTTCGAGTCGATCAGCGTCGATTTGATCTACGGGCTGCCGCATCAAAGCGTGGCGAGCTTTCGCCGCACGCTGGATACGATCCTGCTGCTCGCGCCCGAGCGCCTTTCGGTGTTCGGCTACGCGCACATGCCGCATCTCTTCAAGATGCAGCGGCACATCGACCCCGCGGCGCTGCCCTCGCCCGCCACGCGGCTCGCGCTGCTGCAACTCGTAGTCGAACAACTGACCGATGCGGGGTATGTGTATATCGGCATGGATCACTTCGCGCTGCCCACCGACGAACTCGCGATCGCGCAAAAGCAGCGCACGCTGCATCGCAATTTCCAGGGCTACAGCACGCGCGCGGAATGCGACCTGATCGGCTTCGGCGCGTCGTCCATCGGCAAGGTTGGGGACGTCTATGCGCAAAACGCGAAGGATCTGCCAGTCTACGGCGCCGCCATCGATGCGGGACGGCTCGCCACCGCGCGCGGCATCCGCCTCAGCGCCGACGACCGGCTGCGCCGCGACGTCATTACCGAGCTGATGTGCAATCTCGAACTGCGCTTCGACGAATTCGAAGCCGCCTACGGCGTGCATTTCCCAAGCGCGTTCGCGGACGAACTGGTGCGGCTGCGGGCATTCGAGGACGATGGGCTCGTGGCGCGCAGCACCAACCGGCTCGAGGTGCTGCCAGCCGGGCGGATGTTCGTGCGCAATATCGCCATGGTGTTCGACCGCTATCTCGGCACGCAACGCCTCGAGCGGTTCTCGCGGACGGTTTGAGGCCGGGCGCGCCGCCGGCCGGCCGCAGTTGCCCGATGACGGGAATTGCGCCATAATCTATGGCTACCCGATGTGTGTAGGTCTATGCGCCATAAATGGCGACAGATTCGAAGTCGGGTTCTGCCTCGGTGGTGAAATTGGTAGACGCGCCGGACTCAAAATCCGGTTCCGAAAGGAGTGCCGGTTCGATTCCGGCCCGAGGCACCACGTACAAGTCCGCTTAAAACGGGCAAAGACCTGAAACCCGCGACAGCACAAGGCTTCGCGGGTTTTTTGTTTCCTGCGAAGTCCGATAAAAAGCATTGCTCGGTCAGCGCGTACGTCATTACATCGACACATCTGCTTGAGCCTGACTTGACGCCCGAGCGCGTCTAATCAGCCGGATCTTCCGGGCTCGATACGGCTATGCGCCCAGCGAGGCATTCGATCGGGCGCAGCAAGATCGCCGATAACTACACGGCCATATCGAGGCGGCGAAAAACATCAGGAGCACCAGATCCAAAACCAGGCCCCGCATCCGCGGGGCCTGTTCGTTTCCGATCAACCCAGCGCTTGCCCCCTACCGCAGATTAGTCTGCGCCAGTTCGATCACCTCGTCGCCGCGCCCGCTCAGCACCGCGCGCAACATGTAGAGGCTGAACCCCTTGGCCTGCGCCCACTGCAGCTTCGGCGGCATGGCCAGTTCGTGCTTCGTCGTCACCACGTCGACGAGCGCCGGCCCCGGGTGCGCAAACGCCTCGCGCAAGGCATCGTCGAGCACCTCCGAAGTCTCCACCCGCACGCTGAAAATACCGGCTCCCTTCGCAATGTCCGCGAAGTTGGTCGCGATGAGGTCGGTGCCCGATTCGACATAACCGCCCGCTTTCATCTCCATCGCGACGAAGCCCAGCGTGCTGTTGTTCAGGACAACGATCTTGATGGGCAGATCGAGCTGCCGTGTCGTGAGAATATCGCCGAGCAGCATCGAAAGGCCGCCATCGCCCGAAAGCGAAATCACCTGCCGCCCAACATGCGCGGCCTGTGCGCCGAGCGCCTGCGGCATCGCGTTCGCCATCGAGCCATGATTGAACGAGCCATGCAGCCGGCGCTTACCGTTCATCGTGAGGTAGCGCGCCGCCCATAGCGTGGGCGTGCCGACATCCACGGCGAAGATCGCATCCTCGGCCGCAAGCGCATCGACACGCGCCGTCACGTACTGCGGATGCAGCGGCTTGCCTGCCGGGGCTGGGCGCGCGAGGTCGTCGAGGCCCTTGCGTGCGTCCTTGTAGTGCTCTTTCGCACGCTCGAGGAAGCGGCGGTCGGTCTTGCGCGTGAGCTTGGGCGTGAGCGCGCGCAGCGTCTCGCGCACGTCGCCCACGAGCCCGAGTGCGAGCGGCGCCCGCTTGCCGAGCGCCGCCGGATTGCGGTCGATCTGCACGATGTTGCCGTGCTGCGGATAGAAGTTGCGATACGGAAAGTCGGTGCCGAGCATCACGAGCGTGTCGCACGACATCATGGCGTGATAGCCCGAACTGAAGCCGATCAGCCCGGTCATGCCCACGTCGTTGGGGTTCTCCCATTCCACGTACTGCTTGCCGCGCAGCGCGTGCACGGTCGGCGCGCCGAGCGCGTCCGCGAAGGCCACGACCTCGTCGTGCGCGCCCTTGCAGCCGCTGCCGCACAGCAGCGTAACGGCCTCGGAGCGATTGAGCAGATCGGCGAGCCGGTCAATATCGGCCGACGATGGCAGCGTCACCGGCCGCGACGACTGGGACCACGCCGGCTCCTCCGCGGTCGCCTCGAGCAGCGCCACGTCGCCCGGCAGGACGATGACCGCCACGCCCTTTTCGTCGATTGCGGTGCGCAGCGCCGTTGCGAGCACGCGCGGAAACTGCGAAGCATTCGTCACCAGTTCGACGTAGTGGCTGCACTCCTTGAAGAGTTGTTGCGGGTGCGTTTCCTGAAAGTAGCCGAGGCCGATTTCCGTGGAGGGAATATGCGCCGCAATCGCCAGCACCGGTACCTGGTTGCGCTGGCAGTCGTAAAGACCGTTGATCAGATGCAGGTTGCCCGGCCCGCAGCTTCCCGCGCACACGGCAAGCCGGCCCGTGGCCGCGGCTTCCGCGCCGGCGGCGAAGGCGGCGACCTCCTCATGCCGCGTGTGCATCCAGCGGATCGTGCCGAGACGCTGGAGACTCGCCGTCAAGCCGTTCAGGCTGTCGCCTGTGACGCCCCAGATACGCTCGACGCCTACCGCTTCGAGCGTCTTCGCGAGAAAATCCGCGATCGTGTTCGCCATGCTGTCCTCCTTGTGAGCTCGTGCGTGACGCAGGAGCGTCACCCCGGAAAAAGGATGGATCTCGTGCGGTGCGCGCCGTACGCCCATCGCTGCGATCCGCGATGCATCGCGCTACGTTACGCCATCTGTACGAAACGCGCCGCGCAGCCAGCCACGCGCCTCGCCCCGCTCTACTGCTGCGCGCCGGTTAGAATGCAGCGGTTTGACGCCGTCCGCCGGTCTTCATGAATCTCGAAAGCATTCTCTTCAGCCAGGGTTTCGGCTCGCGCCGCCAGTGCCGCGCGCTCGTTGCCGACGCGCGCGTAGCCGTTGACGGCGCCGTCTGCACCGATCCGCTCGCACCGTTCGAGCCCGTGGGGCTCACCTTCAGCGTGGATGGCGAGGCGTGGCCGTACCACGAGCGCGCCTACCTCGCACTAAACAAGCCCGCCGGCTACGAATGCTCGCGCGATCCGCAGCATCACCTGAGCGTTTTTCATCTGCTGCCCGCGCAGTTTGCGGCCCGCGGCGTGCAGTGCGTCGGCCGGCTCGATCAGGATACGACCGGCCTGCTGCTGCTTTCCGACGATGGCCAGTTCGTGCACGCTTTCACCTCGCCCAAACGCAAGGTGCCCAAGCTCTACGTGGCGACGACCCGCCACCCGCTCGACGACGCGCAGCTAACGGCGCTGCGCACCGGCGTGCTGCTGCACGGCGAGCGCGAACCGGTCGCAGCCGTCGATGCCCGCGCGCGCAGCGAGCACGAGCTCGAGCTGTCCGTGCTGGAAGGCAAGTACCACCAGGTCAAGCGCATGATCGCGGCGGCCGGCAATCGCTGCGAAGGCCTGCACCGCGAACGCATCGGCGGTTTGACGCTGCCCGCCGATCTGGCACCGGGCGCGTGGCGCTGGCTCGGCGCAGCCGAACTCGAAGCACTGCGCCAGGGTTGACGCGGCTCGGCCCGCCGCCGCGAATGCACGCCGCGCGGCTATGTGCGCTAACGCACCTTCGTCCCCAAAACGCCCCGTAACCCGCCGCGCCGCAACATGTCCTTCCTGACGTTTCGCCCTATACTCGTTTAAACAACGATTACAAGCGATGCATTGAAGGGGGCGAATATGTTCATCAACGGAACATTCGAAATCTCATCGGTGTTGATGGCGTTCGTGGGGCTGGGTGTGCTCTTGATCGGCGGCCTGCTTGCGTGGATGCGCGTGCGTCACCGTTATCACCCGAACCTGATCGGCGTGCTGATCGGCGCGCTGTTCTGCTTCCTTCTGCTCGAGGCGCTGCCGGCCATCACGTGAACGGCACGCTTGCGCCATGCCGCCACGCCCTCTCTCACGGGCGCGGCGGCATCGTGCGCAGAAAGGCGCGCAAAAAGTCGTCTACGCTCGGGTAGCGCAGTGTCACGCCCAGTTCCCGCTTCAAGCGCCGGTTCGAAAGCCGGCGCGATTCGCGCATGAACGACAGCAGCGTGGGGTCGAGGCTGCGCTCGGCCTCGTCGCGGCTCACGCGCGGCGCCCGGGCCACGCCGAAAGCGTCTGCCACGCGGTCGAAATATTCCCCCATTTTCAGCGCACTGTCGTCCGAGGCGTGGATCACGCGCGCCGGGCGCCCGCGCGTCGCGAGGCGCACCATGATGGCCGCCAGATCGTCGGCATGGATGTGGCTCGTGTACACGTCGTCGCGCTCGATCAGCGCCGGCGTGCCTTTCGCCAGACGCGCGAGCGGCAGGCGGTTGGCAGCGTAGATGCCGGGAATGCGCGCAATCGATGCCGAGAGCGCGCCACGTGCGGTGGCACGGCGCAGTGTCCGCTCGGCGCTCACGCGGCGCTTGGCCCGCGCGTTGGCGGGCCGCACGGGCCGGGTCTCGTCGATCAGCGCGCCTTCGCAGTCTCCATAGACACCCGTCGTGCTGGCGTAGACCAGCTTCACGCCGGCGTGGGTAGCGTGGGTATGGGCGGTCCCGGCAGTGCGCTCGGGTACAATGGAGGGTGCTCTGCGCCGGCCCGGCAGATGCGGCGCCCGTGCCGCAGGTACTTGCTGCAAAAGGTTTTTTCGGGTGCGCCGGGTGCTCCGCAAGCCAGGGCTCGCAGGCCTCGCCGCCGAACGGCGGCGCGCGCCCAGCGCAGCCACCAGACGGCGGGTGCGCATGTCTTCGTCGCCGTCCTTTTCCGGCGGCGCGAGATGGAGCACGGTGCTGGCGAGCCCCGCAAGACGCGCAAGGCTCGCGCGCGCGTCGAGGTCGCCCACCAGCGGTATCGTGCCGGCCTCGCGCAGCGCCGCCGCGCGGGCCGGCTGGCTTGTCAGCGCGAACACGCGCGCACGGGAGCGCAACAGCGCGACGCAGCGCAGGCCGACGTCGCCGCAACCGACGATCAGGATGCGCGCACGGCGCAAGGTTCGTGTGGTAATCATGGTGGACCCATTTTAAGCTGTCGCCCGGGGATCGACCTCGGCCCAGGCGGATTACAGGACTTACGCTTCACTCGAATATGGCTTTCAACGTAACGCTCAAGCAAAGCGGCCGGCAATTCCAGGTCGAGCAGGACGAACCCATCCTCAACGCAGCCCTGCACCAGGGCGTCGGCCTGCCGTACGGCTGCAAGAACGGCGCATGCGGTTCGTGCAAAGGCACGGTCTGCAGCGGGGAAGTCGAGCAGCGCGCCCATGCGGCCTCGGCACTCTCGAACGACGAGCGCACGCGCGGCATGGCCCTGCTGTGCTGCGCGACGGCCCAGACGGACCTCGAAATCGACATTCGCGAAGTCGCGGGCGTGGGCGACATGCAGGTGCGCAAGCTGCCCACGCGCATTGCCGCCATCGAGCGCCGCGCCGACGACGTGATCGTCCTGAAGCTGCAACTGCCCGCGAACGAGCGCCTGCAGTACCTCGCCGGCCAGTACCTCGAATTCGTCCTGAAGGACGGCACGCGCCGCTGCTACTCGATGGCGACGGCCCCGCACGAAGAAGGCCCGCTCGAACTGCACATCCGCCACATGCCGGGCGGCAAGTTCACCGACCACGTTTTCACGCAGATGAAGGAGCGCGACATCCTGCGCTTCGAGGCGCCGCTCGGCACCTTCTTCCTGCGCGAGGATTCCGACAAGCCCATCGTGCTGCTCGCTTCGGGCACCGGCTTCGCGCCGATCAAGGCCATCGTCGAACACGCGGCCCACCAGAACCTGAACCGGCCGATGACGCTCTACTGGGGCGCGCGCCAGAAGAAGGACCTGTACCTGATGGATCTGGCCGAACAGTGGGCGAAGGACATCCCGAACTTCCGCTTCGTGCCGGTGCTCTCCGAACCCGCGGCGGACGATCACTGGACCGGCCGCACGGGCTTCGTGCACCGCGCCGTGATCGAGGACCTGCCCGACCTGTCCGGCTACCAGGTGTACGCGTGCGGCGCCCCGGTGATGGTGGAGTCGGCCCAGCGCGACTTCTCGCAGCACCACGGCCTGCCCGAAGACGAGTTCTACGCGGACTCCTTCACGAGCGCCGCGGACCTCGCGAACGCGGTCTGAAACGGGCTTTCAGGTGCGCCGGTCCCTTGGCGCACCTGATGTGCGCGGCGGCCGTCACGAAAATTTCTGCGCGTCGCGCAACATTGATGGTTTACACCGCGGTTCGGCTTGTCGTATTCTTGCGGCCATGAACCGCATCCTGTCCACTCTCCGACGTCGCCGCTCGCCCCCGTTTTAGGGCCAGGCCTCGTCGCGGACGCGCGTTACACCCACGCGCAGCAGTTCGAATCACGAAAGCCACGGCCCGCCGTGGCTTTTTGTTTTTCCGGCCGCCATCGTTGCGGCTTCCCTGCCAATCTGTTTGTCATCCTGAGCGCGGAGCCCGTTGCCATGAATTTTTCCGAGTACCCGATCGAGTCGCTGATGTACATCACCAACCGGCCCGAAATCGTTTTCACGCATGGCAAGGGGTCGTGGCTCTACGACAACGAAGGCAAGCGTTATCTGGACTTCATCCAGGGCTGGGCCGTCAACAGCCTCGGCCACTGCAACGAAGGCATGATCGAGGCGCTCGAAAAGCAGTCGCGCCTGCTCATCAACCCGTCGCCCGCCTTCTACAACGAGCCGATGGCGAAGCTCGCCGGCCTCCTCACGGCGCATAGCTGCTTCGACAAGGTGTTCTTCGCCAACAGCGGCGCGGAAGCCAACGAAGGCGCGATCAAGCTCGCGCGCAAGTGGGGCAGGCAGCATCGCGACGGCGCCTACGAAATCATCACCTTCGACCACAGCTTCCACGGCCGCACCATCGCAACGATGTCCGCCAGCGGCAAGGCCGGCTGGGACACGATCTACGCGCCGCAGGTGCCGGGCTTCCCGAAGGCGGACCTTAACGACATCGCTTCGGTCGAAAAGCTCATCAGCAAGAAGACCGTTGCCGTGATGCTCGAGCCGATCCAGGGCGAAGGCGGCGTGATCCCCGCCACGCGCGAGTTCATGCAGCAACTGCGTGCGCTCACGCAGCAGCACGGCATTCTCTTGATCGCCGATGAAGTGCAGAGCGGCTGCGGCCGCGCGGGCACCCTCTTCGCCTACGAGCTCTCGGGCATCGAGCCGGACATCATGACGCTCGGCAAGGGCATCGGCGGCGGCGTGCCGCTCGCGGCGCTCCTCGCGAAGCAGCACGTCTGCGTGTTCGAAGCCGGCGACCAGGGCGGCACCTACAACGGCAATCCGCTGATGACCGCCGTGGGCTATTCGGTGATCTCGCAACTGGTGGCGCCGGGCTTCCTCGAAGGCGTGCGCGCCCGTGGCGACTACCTGCGCGAGCAGTTGCTCGAACTCTCGGCCGAACGCGGCTTCGAAGGCGAGCGCGGCGAAGGCCTCTTGCGCGCGCTCCTGCTCGGCAAGGACATCGGCCCGCAGATCGTCGAGAAGGCGCGGCTCATGCAGCCGGACGGCCTGCTGCTCAACGCCGCGCGCCCGAACCTGCTGCGCTTCATGCCCGCGCTGAACGTGACGAACGAAGAGATCGACCAGATGATGTCGATGCTGCGCGCGATCCTCGATTCGCTGTAATCGCCGCAACCCAACGGAGCCGCACACGATGTCCGTCCCGATCCGCCCTTTCGCACCGGCCGACACCGACGCCGTGATCGCGCTGTGGCAGCAGGCGTTTCCCGAATACCGGGACACGACTCGCCCGCATCGCAATCCGCATCTGTCGATCGCGAACAAACTCGGTACGCAGCCCGAACTGTTTTTCGTCGCCACGCGCGGCGAGGACGGCGCGGTTGTCGGCACCGTCATGACGGGCTACGACGGGCATCGCGGCTGGCTCTATTCGCTCGCCGTCGATCCGGCCGCACGCCGGCTCGGCATCGGCACGCAGCTCGTGCGGCATGCGGAACGCGCGCTCGCGGCGCGCGGCTGCCCGAAGCTCAATCTGCAGGTGCTGAGCAGCAAGCCCGAGGTGCTCGCGTTCTACGAGTCGCTCGGCTATCGCGCGGACGCCGTGGTAAGCCTCGGCAAACGGCTGGAAATGTCGGTGCCGGTCGCGGAAGCCGCCGTGGACTAAGCGAATCGGCGCCAGGCTCGTGCGAGCGCCGCGAAACATGAAAAAAGCCGCATGGGCCTTGAACCCATGCGGCTTTTTCCTGTGCTGCGGAAATAGCGGAAAGACAGCTTACTCGCCGAGATACGCAGCCCGCACCTTCGGATCGTCGAGCATCTGCTTAGCGTCGCCTTCCATCGTGACGAGACCCGAGTCCATCACGTAGCCGCGGTTCGCAGCCTGCAGCGCGAGGCGCGCGTTCTGCTCCACGAGCAGCACCGTGATGCCCTCCGACGAGATCGTGCGCACCACCTCGAAGATCTTCTCCACCATGATCGGCGAAAGACCCATCGAAGGCTCGTCCAGCAGAAGAAGCTTCGGCTTGCTGATGATCGCGCGCGCCATCGCCAGCATCTGCTGCTCGCCGCCCGAAAGCGTGCCCGCGAGCTGCGTCGCGCGCTCCTTCAGGCGCGGGAAGAAGCCGAACATCCGTTCGACGTCCTTCGCAATGCCGTCCTTGTCGGTGCGCAGGTACGCGCCCATCTGCATGTTTTCGATGATCGACATGCGCGCGAAAATACCGCGGCCTTCCGGCACCATCGCGAGGCCGCGCTTGAGCAGTTCGTACGCCGGCACACCCTTGATCGACTGGCCGTTGTACTCGATGTCGCCGGCCGAATAAGGCTTCAGGCCCGTGATGGCCTTCATCGTCGTGGTCTTGCCTGCGCCGTTCGCGCCGATCAGCGTGACGAGCTCGCCCTCTTTCACTTCGAGATCGACACCCTTCACGGCCTGAATGCCGCCGTAATTGACCTGCAGGCCCTTGATCTTGAGAATTGCGTTTGCCATCAATGCACCCCTGCGCCCAGATATGCCTCGATCACCTTCGGGTCCTTCTGCACGTCGTGCGGCAGACCTTCAGCGATCACCTTGCCATAGTCGAGCACTGTCATGCGGTTGCACAGGCCCATCACCAGTTTCACGTCGTGCTCGATCAGCAGGATGGTCTTGCCATCGGCGCGGATCTTGTCGAGCAGGCGCGTGAGTTCGACCTTCTCGGTCGCGTTCATGCCGGCGGCCGGCTCGTCGAGCGCGAGCAGCTTCGGATCGGTCGCGAGCGCACGCGCGATCTCCAGACGGCGCTGGTGGCCGTACGAGAGATTGCGCGACGTGTAGTCCGCGTATTGCGCGATGCCCACGTATTCGAGCAGTTCGATCGCGCGCTCCTTGATCTCGCGCTCTTCCTTGCGCTCCGAGGGCGTCTGGAACACGGCGCCGATCAGGCCGTGCTTCGTGCGCACGTGGCGGCCCACCATCACGTTTTCGAGCGCGGTCATGCCGCCGAACAGGCGGATGTTCTGGAAGGTCCGCGCGATGCCCGCCTTCGCGACCTGATAGACGGCGGTCGGCGTGTAGGCTACGCCGTCGAGCTTGAATTCGCCCGAATCCGGCGTGTAAAGCCCCGTGATCACGTTGAAGAAAGTGGTCTTGCCGGCGCCGTTCGGGCCGATCAGGCCGTAGATCGTGCCTTCCTCGATCTGCAGACCCACGTCGGACAGTGCCTGCAGGCCGCCAAAGCGTTTGTTCACGCCCTTAACGGACAGGCGGATAGGTTTGTTGCTCATATTCGTCTTCTCCTGCGGTCCGTTAGCGTTACGCGCGCACCGGCTTCTTGCTGCTGCGCTTCGCAATCTTCGCGATCTTGTCTTCGTGCTTCGGCGCGGGCCACAGGCCTTCCGAGCGATACAGCATGATGACGACCATGGCGAGGCCGTACAGCAGCTGGCGAATGACTTCGGTATCGACGATCTGGTGGCCGAACAGGGCGTTCTGCAGCGGGCCCATGGTCGAGCGCAGGAACTCGGGGAACACCGACAGCAGCACGGCGCCCAGAATCACGCCCGGAATGTGGCCCATGCCGCCCAGCACCACGCAGGCGAGCACCACGACCGATTCCCAGAAGGTGAACGATTCCGGCGAAACGAAGCCCTGGAACGAGCCGAACATCGCGCCCGAGAGGCCGCCGAACGAGGCGCCCATCGCAAACGCGAGCAGCTTCACGTTGCGCGTGTTGATGCCCATGGCCTTCGCGGCAATTTCGTCTTCGCGGATCGCGGCCCATGCACGGCCGATACGCGAGTGCTGCAGGCGCGTACACACCCAGATCACGAGCAGCGCGCAGATCACGAACACGTAGTAGTAGCAGTACACCGAGGTGAACGTGAAACCGAGCACCGTGTGCGGCTGCGCGAGATTGAAGCCGGCCACTTCGAGCGGCGCGACGCCGGTAATGCCCTGCGGCCCGTTGGTGATGTTCACCGGACGGTCGAGGTTGTTCATGAAGATCCGGACGATTTCCCCGAAGCCGAGGGTCACGATCGCCAGATAGTCGCCGCGCAGACGCAGCGTCGGCGCGCCCAGCAGAATGCCCGCGATCGCCGCGAACGCCATCGCCACCGGAACCACGATCCAGTACGGCGTATGCAGGCCTCCCGGGAACAGGTTCGCGATCCACTCGAACTGCGTCGTGAGGTGGGGCGAAGTCAGGAGCGCCGCCGTGTAGGCGCCCACCGCGTAGAACGCGATGTAGCCGAGGTCCAGCAGGCCGGCGAAGCCCACCACGACGTTCAGGCCCAGCGCGAGCATCACGTAGAGCATCGCGAAGTCGAGCACGCGCACCCAGTAATTGCCGCCCACGGCGCCGACCACGAAGGGGAGCGACGCGACCACGAGGGCGGTGACGACGCCCACCGCGAGGGTCCTGGTCGTGTTCTTCTCCGGGATGAGCGTGGTGGACGGCTCGATCGGTTGAATTGAAGTCATTTTGCTCTACTCCCTCTTATGCGCGATCTGCCACACGTTCGCCGAGCAGCCCCGACGGACGGAACACGAGCACGACGATCAGCACGACGAACGCGAACACGTCCTGATAGTTACTGCCGAACACACCACCGGTCAGGTTGCCGATGTAGCCCGCGCCCAGTTGCTCGATGAGGCCGAGCACCACGCCGCCGACCATCGCGCCGCCCAGGTTGCCGATACCGCCCAGCACCGCCGCGGTGAACGCCTTCATGCCGGGGATGAAGCCCATATAGAAGTGCGCGTTGCCGTATTCGGAGGCGATCATCACGCCGGCCAGCGCAGCGAGCGCCGAGCCGATCATGAAGGTGGCCGAAATCACGAAGTTCGGATTCACGCCCATCAGGCTCGCGTTAGACGGGTTTTCGGCGATCGCACGCATGGCGCGGCCGAGCTTGGTCTTGTGCACGAGCAGCAGCAGGCCCGCCATGACGACGAAAGCCACGACGATGATGACGATCTCGGTGAGCGAGATCACGGCGCCGACGCCGGTGGCGCTCGGCTGGATCACGTTGATCGGATCGGTCGAGATCAACTGCGGGAAGGCCAGCGGATTGCGGCCCCAGATGATCATGGCGAGCGTCTGCAGCAGGATCGACACGCCGATGGCGGTGATCAGCGGTGCGAGACGCGGCGCGCGGCGCAGCGGCCGGTAGGCAACCCGCTCGATCGTGTACCCGACGACCGAGCAGACCAGCGCCGCGACGATGAGCGCGATGATCAGCGTGGGGATGTTCCCGAGACCCGGGAAGTGGTTCTGCAGCACCGTGATGGCGGAGAGCGCGACCATCGCACCCACCATCAGCACGTCGCCGTGCGCGAAGTTGATGATGCCCAGAATCCCGTACACCATGGTGTAGCCCAGTGCGATGATGGCGTAGATGCTGCCCAGCACCAGCCCATTCAGGATCTGCTGGATGAAGATATCCATTTAATGCTCCTTAGCCCGTGCGACCGGATTCGCGCTCGTCATCGGCCGGTGGGCGATGTTTTTACGGAACCGCAACGACACTCTCGGGTACTGAAGTAAAAGACCGGTAACGGTTGGCCACAGCCGGTTTGCCTTGCCGCTGTGGTAGCAGCGGCCCGCGCACCGGATGCGGATGCAAAAACGGCACCGTCGGATGGTTCGGTGCCGTCGGGTTCAACTCCCTGTCACGATCGCGGCGACGTTCGCACGAGCGGCACAGTGGCCACCCTTGCAGGCGTCGTACGTCTTGACTCCCTTTTTCGGGCCGTTTCCGGCGCCGGCAGTGAAAACAGCGCTCGCGCCGGTGCGTACACGAGCAAGTTGCATGCCAGTTTTCATGACATAGGTCACGACGGCGGGGACAGCAATCATTCCGGTCCTTTTCGCGGCACGCGTCCCGAAGGAGCACGGCTTGCCGCATTCGTCGTCATGTCCGGAATGCACAGCAGCCCCTGCATGGTGCACAGCCGCAGTCGGCATTGCGCACCTGCCCGCCCGGGCCCTGCCGCCGAACCGCGCAGCGCGCGGCGCAACCGCAGCCGCCGAAGACGCGGCATAAACAAACTTGAATGGCATTAATCAGGTCTCCTGCGCCTTCCGAATTCCTCGCCAGAAGGCTGTCAAGCCTTCAGGACGCGCGCATTGTAACTCCAATTATGCGACGGGCAATATGTTGAGCCGGCAGGGTTTTCCTGCATTGCAACCACTTTTTGAGAGAGGACGTTAAATGCGGTTGCACCAACGGTTGCGCCATTTTTTCGTGCATCAGTTGCACCAAATGTGAAGCAAACGGCATCAACTGTTGCGACAGACGCCCGGAATACCTTGCCGGATGGGCGTTCAGTGTTCAAGTTGGGTGCAAGCAGACGTGCGCCTCGAGCGCATCGTTTTGGTGCAAGAGTTCGGGAGGACCTGCGAATATGCGCCTTAATTGGGGACGGATTTAAAAATCACACGACCAATACGCGCGGCTGAAGCCCGGAATGAGGGCAATGCAACCGGGTTTTTGCGGGTTTTGTTTTTATATGACCCCAATTTAATTAATCCCCTCCGTAAAACCCGTGGGCAAAAAAAAGCGCACCCGAGGCGCGCTTTTTTAGAAGCAAGCGGGACCAGCGTCAGGCTGGGATGCCCAGGCCCCGCGGCAGCGGAAACGCGATGTTCTCCTCGATCCCGTCGAGTGCGCGCACGTTGCGCACGCCCAGCTCGTTCAACCGGGCGATGATCTGCTGCGCCAGCGCTTCCGGCGCCGAGGCGCCCGCCGTCAGGCCGATGCGACGCTTGCCCACGAGCCACGCCGGATCGATCTGGTCGGGCGCATCCACCATATAGGCCGCCACGCCGCGCTTCTCGGCCACTTCGCGCAGGCGGTTCGAGTTCGAACTGTTGGGACTGCCCACCACGATCACGAGATCGCACTGCGGCGCCATGAACTTCACCGCGTCCTGGCGATTCTGCGTCGCGTAGCAGATGTCCTGCTTCTTCGGCTCGCGAATCGCGGGGAAGCGCGTCTTGAGCGCAGCGATGATCTCGGCGGCGTCATCCACGGAAAGCGTGGTCTGCGTCACGAAGGCCACGCGCGCGGGGTCGTGCAGGCGCAACGCTTCCACGTCGGCGATATCCTCGACGAGGAACATGCCCTCACCCGCCTGCCCCATCGTGCCCTCGACCTCCGGGTGCCCCTTATGGCCGATCATCACGATGTCGAGCCCCTCGTCGCGCATCTTGGCCACTTCGGCATGAACCTTGGTGACGAGCGGGCACGTGGCGTCGTAGACGCGCAGGCCGCGCGCCGCGGCGTCCGCGCGCACCGCCTTCGACACGCCGTGGGCGCTGAAGATCACCGTATTGCCTGTCGGCACTTCGGCGAGCTGCTCGATGAAGATGGCGCCCTTTTTACGCAGGTCTTCGACGACATAGGCGTTATGGACGATCTCGTGGCGCACATAGATAGGCGCGCCGTGCTGCTGGATCGCACGTTCGACGATTTCGATGGCGCGGTCGACACCCGCGCAGAAGCCGCGCGGCTGCGCGAGCAGGATCTCGGCATCGGCGGTCAAGGACGTGTCCGTGGAGCTCATGGGTTCAGAGGATTCCGATGATTTTCACTTCGAACGCAACCGCCTGGCCTGCGAGCGGATGGTTGAAATCGAACAGCGCGGAGGTCTCGTTCACCTCCTTGAGCACGCCAGCATAGCGGCCGCCGTCGGGTGCGTTGAATTCGATCAGGTCGCCGGGCGTAAAGTCCTCGCCCACCATGCCGTTCTCGCGCAGGGTAGCGAGCGAGACGCGCTGGATCAGGTCGGGGTTGCGCTGGCCGAACGCGACGCCTGGCGCTAGCTGAAAGGTCGAGTGGTGCCCCACCTTCAAGCCCAGCAAAATGTCTTCCAGCGGCGGCGCGAGTTGCGCGGCGCCCAGCAGCAGCGTAGCGGGCCGGTCAACGAACGTATTGACGATTTCGGTGCCATCGGCGAGCGAAAGCCGGTAGTGAAGCGTCACGTGGGAACCGGGTTTCACCTCGGAGATGTCGATGATGCTCATGCGGTACTCATTTTCGTCTGGACGCGCGCTTCCTATGAGGAGAGGCGCGTGCGCGCCGCGAGGCGCCGGCCCGGCCGCGCGGCGGCGACCGGAAAGGCTCCATTGTAAGCCACATATTCATGGCGGTTGGGCTCGGGCGTATGAAAGGCCGCATGCGGCCAGCGCGCGCCGGCACACCGCGCCTCAGGGAGATCACGATGCCGGAAGCAGCTTGCGCCGAACCCGTCCGGGACAGCGCCGATGGCGGGAAAGAAGCGGCCGCGTCAACGTCGTCCGCGAATGACGGCGAGCGCTCGCGCGCAGCCCGGCTGGCCCTTCCGGCGGCCGACGCAGCCGTGCCGGCACGCGCCCAGGACATGCCGCGCGAACGGTTGCGCACAGCCGGGCCCGGCGCCCTGTCCGACGTCGAACTGCTGGCGCTGCTGCTGGGTTCCGGCCTGCCCGGCCATGGGGTCTTCGAAGTCGCCCGCTCGCTGATCGAACGCTTCGGCACCTTGCGTGCGATGCTCGATGCCCAGCCCGAAGAACTCGGCCGCCTGCGCGGCATCGGCCCCGCGAAGGCGGCGAAGCTGCAGGCCGTGCTGGAACTGGCTCGCCGCGCGCTCGTGGAAGAACTGGACAGCCGCCCGGTCATCGACACGCCGGGCGCCGTGGAAGATTACCTGCGGCTTCTGATCGGCGGGCGGCCGTACGAAGTCTTCGTGTGCCTGTACCTCGACGTGCGCCACCGGCTCATCCGCCCCCCCGAGGAAAGCTCGCGGGGTTCGCTCTCGCGCCTCGTGGTGTATCCTCGGGAAATCGTCCGGCGCACCTTGACCCTCAACGCCGCGAGTCTGATCGTCGCCCACAATCATCCATCGGGGGCCGTCCAGCCGAGTGCGGCCGACCGGCGCCTCACGCGGGTGCTGCGCGACACGCTCGCCCTCGTCGAGGTCCAGTTGATCGACCATCTGGTGATCGGCGCACGCGAGACCTACTCGTTCGCGCGCAACGACTGGAACTGAGACAAAGACTGAGGGCGGCAATAGCGCCCACCGAGCGGGAGAAATCCCGTATCGAGAACGCAACGCCCGCGCGCGAGACGAAGCCCCTTTGCAAATCGGGTTTGATTTTCCTGGACTTTTTCTGCTAGAATCACGGTTTGCCTATTTCCAACCCTGTTCCGAAGCCATCAAGGCGTTCCAGGGGAAATATGGCCTGGGTTCGAGGTTGTCTCTCATCCATACGTGAGCGCTCTCCATTCCGGCCATTTCTCGCCTGGGAAACTTAAGCGGCTCTCGAACTCAGAATTTCCGTAGGAGTGTCTCATGGCACGTGTATGCCAAGTCACTGGGAAAGCGCCGATGAGCGGCAACAACGTTTCCCACGCAAACAACAAGACCAAGCGTCGTTTCCTCCCGAATCTGCAAAACCGCCGTTTCTGGGTTGAAAGCGAAAACCGTTGGGTGCGTCTGCGCATCTCGAACGCAGGCCTGCGCCTGATCGACAAGAACGGCATCGATTCCGTGCTCGCAGACCTGCGCGCACGCGGCGAACTGTAAGGAGTAAATCATGGCCAAGGGCGTCCGCGACAAGATCAAGCTGGAATCGACCGCAGGTACGGGTCACTTCTACACGACCACGAAGAACAAGCGCAACATGCCGGAAAAAATGTCGATCAAGAAGTTCGACCCGGTTATTCGCAAGCACGTCGAGTACAAGGAAACCAAGATCAAGTAATTGATCGGGTTTCAAGCCTGACGAAGACAAGAAAAACCCCGCTCTCGCAGCGGGGTTTTTCTTTTGTGCCCCGCCTTTCCCACGTCCCGCAAAGCGCGGTGCGCTTTTGGCCGCCCCGCCCTGCGTGCCGCTTTTCGTCCTGGCGCCGAAAAGAGTATGCTTCCCGCTTCATCGGCGCACACCGCACGCGCGCCGCAGCAGAACAAGAGACGGAGAAGCGGGACCATGAATTTCGATGTAGCGATCGTCGGCAGCGGGCTGGCCGGACTGAGCGTCGCGCTGAATCTCGCCGACACGCGGCGGGTGGTGCTGATCGCCAAGCGCGAGATGACCGAAGGCGCGAGCGACCGCGCGCAAGGCGGCATCGCCGCGGTGCTCGACTCGGCCGACAGCGTCGAGAACCACGTGGACGATACCCTCGTGGCCGGCGGCGGCCTGTGCGACGAGGGGGCGACGCGCTTCATCGTCGAGCATGGCCGCGCGGCCATCGAGTGGCTGATCGCGCAAGACGTGCCGTTCACGAAAGACGCGGCCGCCGAACTGGGCTTTCACCTCACGCGCGAGGGCGGCCACAGCCACCGCCGCATCATCCACGCTGCCGACGCCACGGGCCACGCCGTCGTGCAAACGCTCCTCGAACGCGCGCGCCAGCATCCGAACATCACGATCCTCGAAGACCACCAGGCCATCGACGTCATCACATCCGATCGCCTCGGCCTGCCCGGGCGCCGCTGCCACGGCCTCTATGCGCTCGATCTGAAAAACGACCGCACCGTGACCATCCAGGCGCCGCATACGGTGCTCGCGACGGGCGGAGCAGGCAAGGTCTATCTCTACACGACGAACCCCGACACGGCCACCGGCGACGGCATCGCGATGGCCTGGCGCGCCGGCTGCCGGGTGGCGAACATGGAGTTCATCCAGTTCCATCCCACCTGCCTCTTCCATCCGCACGCCAAGTCGTTTCTGATCACCGAGGCGGTGCGCGGCGAAGGCGGCGTGCTGCGCCTGCCCGACGGCACGCGCTTCATGCCGACGCACGACGCACGCGCCGAACTCGCGCCGCGCGACATCGTGGCCCGCGCGATCGATTTCGAGATCAAGAAGCACGGCATCGACTGCGTGCATCTGGACATCAGCCACCAGCCCGCGGCGTTTCTCGAAGAGCACTTCCCCACCGTCCTCGCGCGCTGCCGCGAGTTCGGCATCGACATCACGAAAGAGCCCATTCCCGTCGTGCCGGCGGCGCACTACACGTGCGGCGGCGTCGTTACCGACCTCGCGGGCCGCACCGACCTCGCGGGCCTCTACGCGGTCGGCGAAACCTCCTATACGGGGCTGCACGGCGCGAACCGGCTGGCGAGCAATTCGCTGCTCGAGTGCCTCGTGATCGGCCGCTCGGCGGCCGAGGCGATCGAGGCCGAAGGCTTCGCCGCCGAGGCGCACGCACCGCTGCCCGACTGGGACGAGAGCCGCGTTTCGGACTCCGACGAAGAGGTGGTGGTGGCTCACAACTGGGACGAGTTGCGCCGCCTGATGTGGAATTACGTGGGCATCGTGCGCACGGACAAGCGGCTCGAACGCGCGCAGCATCGCATCGCGCTGCTGCGCGACGAAATTCTCGAGTACTACGCGAATTTCCGCGTCACGCGCGACCTGCTCGAACTGCGCAATCTGGTCGAAGTGGCGTCGCTGATCGTCGATAGCGCCCGCCAGCGGCGCGAGAGCCGCGGGCTGCACTACAGCCGCGACTGGCCGAACGCGCTGCCGAAGGCGCTGCCGACCGTTCTCTCGCCCGAGCGCGTACGCAACCGCACGATGAGATAAACGCCCGGGCTGCGCGCCCCTTCAGACGATCCGCATCGAATAGTCGGTCGCGCGCACGTCCTTCGTCAGGGCGCCGATCGAAATGCGATCGACGCCCGTTTCGGCAATCGTGCGCACCGTCTCGAAGTTCACGCCGCCCGAACCCTCGAGCACCGCCCGGCCCGCCGTGAGGCGTACGGCGTCGCGCATCGCGTCGAACGAGAAGTTATCGAGCAGGATCGACGTTGCACCGTGCGCCAGGGCTTCGTCGAGCTGCGCGAGCGTTTCCACTTCGATCTGGATCGGCACGCCCGCATTCAATGCCAGCGCGGCGTCCATCGCAGCGCCCACGCCGCCGGCCGCGGCGATGTGGTTTTCCTTGATGAGAATGCCGTCGTAGAGCGCCAGCCGCTGGTTCGCTCCGCCGCCCACACGCACCGCGTACTTCTGCGCGAGACGCAGGCCGGGCAGCGTCTTGCGCGTATCGACGATGCGCGTCTTCGTGTGCGCAATCGCGTCCACGTAGCGGCGCGTGGCCGTCGCCACGCCCGAGAACAGCTGCAGGAAATTCATCGCGTTGCGCTCGGCCGTGAGCAGCGCGCGCGCGGGACCGCGCAGCGAGCACACGGTCGAATCGGCGCTCATGCGATCGCCCTCGCGATAGTGCCAGCGCACTTCGATGCGCGGATCGACGCTGCGCATCACGCCGTCGAACCACAGCACGCCGCACAGCACCGCCTCTTGGCGCACGATGATGCGCGCGTCGCGCATCTCGTCGGCCGGCACGAGGCGGCCCGTCTGGTCGCCCGTGCCCACGTCTTCCGCGAGCGCGTCGGCAATGTTGCGCGCGATCGCCGCGTCGAACGCCGCGCCGTACTGCTCGCGCACTTCGGCCAGCTGCGGCGACGCCGCCTCCACGCCCATCAGTTCCATCGCACCCATTTACGCCGCCCCCACGTTCGCGAACAGCGCACCGTCGCGCGCGAGGTCGCCGCTCGCCTGCACGCGGCGCTTGTGTTGCGCCGCAAATGCGAGCATGCGGTCGATCGGCAGGCGGGCGCGCTCGCCCAGCGCGGGATCGACGAAGATCTCGTTGTGGCCGCGTTCGAGCACGTCGGCAAGATTTTCGAGGCCGTTCATCGCCATCCACGGGCAATGCGCGCAGCTCTTGCACGTGGCGCTGTTGCCGGCCGTGGGGGCTTCGATGAAGGTCTTACCCGGGGCGGCGAGCCGCATCTTGTGCAGGATGCCGAGGTCCGTCGCGACAATGAAGCGCTTCGCGTCGAGCTTCACGGCCGCGTCGATGAGCTGCGTGGTGGAGCCCACCACGTCGGCCTGCGCGACGACGCCTTCGGGCGATTCGGGATGCACGAGCACCTTCGCATCCGGATATTCGGCACGCAGGAGGTCGAGCTCGACGCCCTTGAATTCGTCGTGCACGAGGCACGAACCCTGCCACAGAAGCATGTCCGCGCCGGTCTTCTTCTGGATGTAGCCGCCGAGGTGACGGTCCGGCGCCCAGATGATCTTCTCGCCTTGCGCATGCAGATGCGCGACGATCTCGAGCCCGATCGAGGACGTCACCATCCAGTCCGCACGCGCCTTCACGGCAGCGCTCGTGTTCGCGTACACCACCACGGTGCGGTCCGGGTGCTGGTCGCAGAACGCGGAAAACTCGTCGACGGGGCAGCCCAGATCGAGCGAACAGGTCGCGTCGAGATCCGGCATCAGAATGCGCTTGTTCGGCCCGAGGATCTTCGCGGTCTCGCCCATGAAGCGCACGCCCGCCACCACGAGCGTCTGCGCCTCGTGATCGCGGCCGAAGCGCGCCATCTCGAGCGAATCGGCCACGCAGCCGCCGGTTTCGTCCGCCAGCTCCTGCAACTCGGGATCGACGTAATAGTGCGCGACGAGCACTGCCTTCTCGCGCTTGAGCAGCGCACGAATGCGCGCCTTCAATGCAATGCGCTCCGCAGCGGACGGCGCATCGGGCACGCGTGCCCACGCCTCGCCAACCCTGCAGACGGCGCCTTGCGGCCGATCGTACTCGACCTTCATGATCGCCTGACTCATGATCTCCCCTTCGACCGCAGCGTGCGCGCCTGAACGCCGGCTACGGTCCCATGCCGATGGCTGCGGAAAATGCCCCTGCGAGCGGCACAGGTTTTCGCGGCCCCAAAAAGAAAAACCCCGCCAACGCGGGGTTTTGTGACGTATCCGAATTCTAATGGATTTTTTTACGTCTCATGCATAGCGGCGAAGACGCGAAGCGAATTCCTGGAGCGCCTTGATGCCGCTTTGTTCGGCACGATGGCACCAATCCTGGAGCTGCGTCAGCAGTTGTTCGCGCGAGGCGCTCGAACGTTCCCAGATCGCCGCGAGTTCGTTACGCAGTTCGATGAAGGTGCGCAGCTTCTGATTGTCCGCGAAGATCTGCGGCAACTGGCGCTTCTGCGGCTCGTTCAGGCTGTCTTCTTCCTTGTCGAACCATTTGCGCGCACCGCGCATCAACTGGTACTTCTCGCGCGCGCCCACTTCCTTGAGGTGCGCGAGCTCCTGGCGATACGCCTGCTTCACGGCCTTCGCGTAACGCGCCATCACTTCATAGCGGTTCGAGAGCACGGCCTGCAGCGTTTCGTGATCGGGCACGAGCTTGCCCGCGATCAGGCGCGGCGTGGGCGCGACCTTCTTGACCTTCGCGAGACCGCACATCGACATCAGGCGGATATACATCCAGCCGATGTCGAACTCGTACCACTTGTTCGAGAGCTTCGCCGAGGTGGCGAAGGTATGGTGGTTGTTGTGCAGTTCCTCGCCGCCGATGATGATGCCGATCGGGAACAGGTTCGTGCTGGCATCCGCCGAGTTGAAGTTGCGGTAGCCCCAGAAGTGGCCGAGGCCGTTCACGACGCCGGCCGCCCAGAACGGGATCCACGCCATCTGCACGGCCCACACGGTCAGGCCGACCGCGCCGAAGAGCGCAACGTCGACGACCATCATGACGCTCACGCCGAGGATCGGATAGCGCGTGTAGACGTTGCGCTCCATCCAGTCGTTGGGCGTGCCGTGGCTGAAGCGGCGCAGCGTCTCTTCGTTCTTCGCTTCGGTGCGATAGAGCTCGGCGCCTTCGAGCAGCACCTTCCAGATGCCGCGCGTTTGCGGGCTGTGCGGATCTTCTTCGGTCTCGCACTTCGCGTGGTGCTTGCGGTGAATCGCGGCCCACTGGCCAGTGAGCATGCCCGTGGTCATCCACAGCCAGAAGCGGAAGAAGTGGCTCACGGCCGGATGCAGGTCGAGCGCCCGGTGCGCCTGGCAGCGATGCAGGTAAACGGTGACGCCGACGATCGTGATGTGCGTTGCGATCGCCGCGAACAGCAGGATCTGCCACCACGAGAAATGCAGCAGCCCGTGGGCGAGGAAATCTAACAGGGAGTTCAACAAGGTCTATACCCGTGTAGCGAATGACTACGGACTTACGGGTGGCCGGAGTCAGGAAAGTGAAAGCACTGCGATAGGGTTCGACGGCATTCTACTCGAACCGTTCCAAGTGTTTGTAACAAATAGAGATTTTTTTCTCTATCGGGGTTCCCGTCAATGGCTGGATGCACTGGGGAGGCGGTTTGCCGCACCTTTCAGGGAGCGCCGCCGTACCGGCCCTGCCCGGCTCAACCCGGCGCCGCCGCCCCGTCGGCATCGGGCCCCTGTTGTCGGGCCGCCACGGTTGCGGCTGCCCCCGCCAGGCCGTCCACGCCGACGATCCGTACCTCGCGCTGGGCAAACGGAATCGCAATGCCATGCTCGCCAAAAAGGCGCCAGATGTTCAGGTTCACGGCCGAGCGTACGCCCGACGTGCCGGCCGCCGCATCGGCGATCCAGAAACCGAGTTCGAGGTTGATGCCGTCCGCGCCGAATCCCACGAGGTACGGTGTCGGGGCCGGATCAGTCAGCACACGGTCCACGCCTTCGGCCGCGCGGGCGAGGAGCGCCATCGCGACGTCGAGATCCGTATCGTAGGCCACCTGAACCGGCGCCTTGGCGTAGCCGCGCGTGAGCCAGGACGACTGGTTCTGCACCACGTCGGTGATCAATTTCTCGTTCGGGATCAGCGTTTCCACGCCGTCGAGGCCGCGCACCACCGTGTAGCGCGTGCGGATCTGCGTGACCCTGCCCGCGAGGCCGCTCACGTTGATCGTGTCGCCAAGGCGCAGCGACCGGTCGATCAGGATGATGAACCCAGACACATAGTTGCTGGCGATCTTCTGCAGCCCGAAGCCGAGGCCCACGCCCAGCGCGCCGCCGAACACGCCGAGCACGGTGATGTCGATGCCGACGATCGAGAGGCTCAGCAGCACCGCCGCGAACACCAGCAGCGCCCGGCCCACGCGCGCGAGCACGACGCGCAGGTTGGCGTCGAGGGTGGTGGCGCGCATGAGGCGCTCTTCGAGCACGGAGCCCGCCCAGATGGCCACCACCATCGTCACGCACACCCACAGCACGCCATTGCAGAGCGACAGCAGGCTGACATGCGCCGTGCCGATGCGAAAGCGCACGCTCGCCATCCAGTCGAGCACGTCGTCCTGGATGCCGAGCACGGTCAGCACCATGCCCGCCCAGACGATCAGCGAGACGAGCTTCTCGACGATCGAAAGCCACGCGTGCGTCTCGCCCTTGCTGCCGAACACCCGGCGCGCGAAGAAAAACGCGAAGTAGATGAGCCCGATGCCGATGAGCGGCACGAGCGCGAGATTGAGGAGCGAGGTGTGGATGAAATTGCCGGCGATCTCGCGCGCGGCCCAGACGCAGGCCGCGCCGATCAGCGGAAAGAGCGCCTTGGCGAAGCTTTCGGCGCCGAAGTGCAGCGACTCGTAGCGCGTCTGCCGGCGCGCTTCGAGCGCGCGGCGCAGAAGCCGTGCGAGCAGCCACGCGAGCAGCAGCGCGCCGATCAGCACGCCGGCCTGCCAGAGGATGACGGGCTGGCCGTAGTCGCGGAACACACCGCCCAGCATGTGAGAGAGCAAACGGTTTTCGAACATGATGCGTGAATGGCGCGGGCGTGCGCTCGCCCGGCACCTGCGGGAAAGCGCGCGCCCGCGCTGTCTTGCTACTGCTGCGGCTGCTACGGCTGGACCGCCAGCCGCAGCAGCCGAGCGTGCGGGTTGCGCGTTACGCGTTACTCGAGAGCGGCATCCGGCTCGGCGGCGGTATCGCTCGCCTTCGCGATCGCGTCGGCGGCTTCCTGCTGCGCGGCCGATTCCTCGGGCGTGGTGGCCGCACTGGCCTCCCGGGTCTTCGGGCGGGCGTCGCCGCGGCGCTCCAGCACGGCCGCGAAAAAGCCGTCCGTGGCATGGCGATGCGGCCAGAGCGACAGGTAGTCGCCCGTGTCGAGGCCCACGCGCTGCTCCGCTAGCACGTCGCGCGCGCTCACCAGTTCGAACTCCGGATGCGCTTCGAGAAACTGCTTCACCACGCCTTCGTTCTCGGCTTCGAGAATGCTGCAGGTCGCGTACACGAGCCGGCCGCCGCGCTTGAGCAGGCGCGCGGCGCTCGTGAGGATGGAAAGCTGCTTCGGCGCGAGTTCCGCCACCGACTCGGGCGTCTGGCGCCACTTGAGGTCGGGATTGCGGCGCAGCGTGCCGAGGCCCGAGCACGGCGCATCCACCAGCACGCGGTCGATCTTGCCGACAAGGCGCTTGATCTTCGCGTCGTGCTCGCTGTCGATCAGCACCGGATTGACGTTCGACAGCCCGCTGCGCGCAAGGCGCGGCTTGAGCCTGGCGAGGCGCCGGTCCGAAATGTCGAAGGCGTAGAGGCGGCCGGTCGAGCGCATCATCGCGCCGAGCGCGAGGGTCTTGCCGCCCGCGCCCGCGCAGAAGTCGACGATCATCTCGCCGCGGCGCGGCGCCACGAGCGAACAGAGCAACTGGCTGCCCTCGTCCTGCACTTCGAACCAGCCGTTCTTGAACGCGTCGAGCTTCGCGAGCGCCGGCTTGCCGACCACCCGCACGCCGAACGGCGCGAACGGCGTTTCGCCGGCCTCGATGCCGGCTTCGCCCAGCGCACGCAGCAGCTCGTCGCGGCTCGCCTTGATGGGGTTCGCGCGCAGATCGAGCGGCGCCGGATAGTTCAGCGCCGCGGCCAGCTGCGCGAGCTCGGCCGGCTCGAAACGCGGCTCGAGCGCGCGCACGATCCAGTCGGGCAGATTCAGTTGCACGCGCTGCGGCAGGCTCGCCGGATCGACCTTCGCCACGTGTTCGAGCCAGCTCGCCTCGGCGTCCGAGACGAAAGGACGGATGGCCGAGCGGCCCGCCGTCGCCATCAGGCCGAGCAGCGTCAAGCGCCGCGCCGGGCTGCCAGTGCCGCTCTCCGCCAGATGCGCGAACTCCATGCGGCGGCGCAGGACCGCGAAAACGGCCTCGGCGATCACGCCGCGCTCGGTATGGCCGAGCTTCGGATGCTCGCGGAAAAAGCGGCTCGTCACCGCGTCCGCGGGGCCCGTGAACTTGAGGACGTCGGCAAGCAGCGTCTCGGTTTGTCCGATCAGGAATCCATGCAGCCTCATACGCCCTCCCCGGCGGTCTGTGTATTTGCGTGTGCGTTGGTGTCGTCAAGGAAGAGCCACTGCGGCTCGGGCGGCGTGAGCGTCACGTGCGCGCCGTCGAGCGTCACGCGCCCTTCGACGAACCAGCGCACCGCGCGCGGATAGATCACGTGCTCGGTGGCCAGCACGCGCGCGGCCAGCGCCGCGGCGTCGTCGCCTGCGCGCACCGGCACGGCGGATTGCGCGACGATCGGACCATGATCGAGCCTGGACGTGACGAAATGCACCGTGGCGCCATGCACGCGGCAGCCCGCGTCGAGCGCCTGCTGGTGCGTCTTGAGCCCCGGAAAGCTCGGCAGGAGCGACGGGTGGATATTAAGCATCCGACCCGAATAATGATCGACGAAGCCCTCGGTCAGCACGCGCATGAAGCCCGCGAGCACGACGAGGTCGGGCGCATAGCCGTCGATGGTCTGGGCAAGCGCCGCGTCGAAGGCGGCGCGCTCGGGATACTGGCGGTGATCGACGACCGCGGTGGCAATGCCGTGCGACGCCGCGAACGCGAGGCCCGCGGCGTCGGGACGGTTCGCAATCACGGCGGCGATCTTCGCCGGCCAGGCATCGTGCGCGCAGGCGCGCACGATGGCTTCCATGTTGCTGCCCCGGCCCGAGATCAGGATAACGAGATTTTTCATCCGCGGATTTTATCATCGAGGGCAAGGCACCACGCCCGGACGGCGGCGGTCCCCCGCCCGAGCGTTTATAATCTTCTGTTTCGTCGCGGCCTGCGGGCGCGGCGGCTGGCGTCACGCCAGGCGAAATCCGGCCATCCGAGGCCACACTACGTCACATTAGCCCCCTAACCGGTCCGAACCGCTATCGTGAGAGTCTTCCGCGGTCTTCCCAATGCCGAGAGCCGGGCGCCCTGCGCGCTCACCATCGGCAACTTCGACGGTGTCCACCGCGGGCATCAGGCGTTGCTCGCGCGCGTGCGCGAAGCAGCGGACGCGCGCGGCCTGCCCGTCTGCGTGATGACCTTCGAGCCGCACCCGCGCGAGTTCTTCAACCCGGCGGGCGCGCCGCCGCGCATCGCGATGCTGCGCGACAAGCTGGAAGCCCTGCGCGATAACGGCGTGGACCGCGTGGTCGTCGAGCACTTCAACCACACCTTCGCGAGCCAGTCGCCGGATGCGTTCGTCGAGCGCATCATCGTGGGCGGCCTGCACGCGCGCTGGATGATGATCGGCGACGACTTCCGCTATGGCGCGAAGCGCGCGGGCGATTTCGCTTCGCTCAGGGCGGCCGGCGAGCAATACGGCTTCGAAGTCGAGCAGATGGCGACCGTGGCCGACCCGTCGGGCGCGCGCATCTCCAGCTCGGCCGTGCGCACCCAGCTGCAGGCCGGCGACCTCGACGCGGCGCGCGCCGCACTGGGCCGCGGCTACGCGATCAGCGGCCACGTGGTGCACGGCCAGAAGCTCGGCCGCGACCTCGGCTTTCCCACGCTGAACCTGCCGATCGGCCACAAGCGCCCGGCGCTCAACGGCATTTTCGTCGTGCAGGTGCATGGCCTCGCCGATCATCCGCTGCCCGGCGTGGCCAGCCTCGGCGTGCGCCCGACCGTGGACGATTCGGGCCGCGTGCTGCTCGAAGTGCATCTGCTCGACTGGCATGGCAGCGCGTACGGCAAGCTCGTGCGCGTCGAGTTCCTGAAGAAGCTGCGCGACGAAGAGAAGTTCGTGGACCTCGAAACGCTCGGCGCCGCCATCGCGCGCGACGTGGTCAACGCGCGCGCCTGGTTTGCCGCCGCCGGCGCCGATGCGTCCGGCTCCCGTTCCACCGGATTCGCCACCTCGGCCACCGACCGAATTAGGTGACCCGCGGCCCGTATGCGCGCCATCGCGCGTGCGTACGGACCGCCCGCCCCCTGCGCCGCCCGCAACGTCGTCCCAGGCAGGCAGCGCGCGAGGCGACGGTTGCGCGGCTACGCCGCTCTGTCCGACGCCGTGCATCCCCCCGAATTCACCGTGATCTCACCATGAGCGACAAGAAAGCATCCTCCGGCAAGGCCGGGCAGAAGTCCGAATCGAAATACCCCGTCAATCTGCTGGACACCCCGTTCCCCATGCGCGGCGATCTGCCGAAGCGCGAGCCGCAGTGGGTCAAGGAATGGCAGGACGGCAAGATCTACGAGAAGATCCGCGCCGCCTCGAAGGGCCGCAAGAAATTCATCCTGCACGACGGGCCGCCGTATGCGAACGGCGACATCCACCTCGGCCACGCGGTGAACAAGATCCTGAAGGACATGATCGTCAAGGCGCGCAATCTCGCGGGCTACGACGCGGTCTACGTGCCGGGCTGGGACTGCCACGGCATGCCAATCGAGATCCAGATCGAAAAGCAGTTCGGCAAGTCGCTGCCGGCCCAGGAAGTCATGAAGAAGGCGCGCGAGTACGCGGCCGGCCAGATCGAGACGCAGAAGGCCGGTTTCCGGCGCCTCGGCGTGCTGGGCGACTGGGACAACCCGTACAAGACCATGAACTTCGCCAACGAGGCCGGCGAGATCCGCGCGCTCGCGAAGATCATGGAAAAGGGCTACGTGTTCCGCGGCCTCAAGCCCGTGAACTGGTGCTTCGACTGCGGTTCGGCGCTCGCCGAAGCGGAAGTCGAGTACAAGGACAAGACCGACCCGACCATCGACGTGCTGTTCCCGTTCGCGCAACCCGCGGAAACGGCGGCCGCGTTCGGCCTCGCGGCCCTGCCGCGCCAGGAAGGCGGCATCGTGATCTGGACCACCACGCCCTGGACGATCCCCGCCAACCAGGCGCTGAACGTGCATCCGGAGGTGGTGTACGCGCTCGTCGATACGCAGCGCGGCCTGCTGATCCTTGCTGAAGAGCGCGTAGAAGCCTGCATGCAGGACTTCGGCCTGGAAGGCCGCGTGATCGCCACGGCGCCCGGCGAAAAGCTCGCGAACCTGCGCTTTCATCACCCGCTCGCCGCGGCGCATCCGGGCTACAAGCGCACCTCGCCGATCTACCTCGGCGACTACGTGACGACCGACACCGGCACCGGCATCGTCCACTCGGCGCCCGCCTACGGCGTGGAAGACTTCGTCTCCTGCAAGGCGCACGGCATGGCCGACTCGGACATCATCAGCCCGGTGATGGGCGACGGCCGCTACATCGAATCGCTGCCGCTCTTCGGCGGCCTCTCGATCTGGAGCGCGAACCCGAAGATCGTCGAAGCGCTCGACGCCGCCGGCACGCTCCTGCGCAGCGAAAAGTACCGGCACAGCTACATGCACTGCTGGCGCCACAAGACGCCCATCATCTACCGCGCCACCTCGCAGTGGTTCGCGGGCATGGACGTGACCCCGAAGGACGGCGGCAAGACGCTGCGCGAAACGGCGCTCGAAGGCATCGAGGCGACCGCGTTCTATCCCTCCTGGGGCAAGCAGCGCCTCTACTCGATGATCGCCAACCGCCCGGACTGGACGCTCTCGCGCCAGCGCCAATGGGGCGTGCCGATGGCGTTCTTCGTGCACAAGGAAACGGGCGAGCTGCATCCGCGCACGCCGGAGCTGCTCGAGGAAGTCGCGAAGCGCGTGGAGAAAGCCGGCATCGAGGCATGGCAGACGCTCGATCCGCGCGAGCTGATCGGCGACGACGCCAACCTGTACGAGAAGAACCGCGACACGCTCGACGTCTGGTTCGACTCGGGCACGACGCACTGGCACGTGCTGCGCGGCTCGCACAAGGACGAACTGCAGTTCCCGGCCGACCTGTATCTGGAAGGCTCGGACCAGCACCGCGGCTGGTTCCACTCGTCGCTGCTCACGGCTTCGATGCTCGACGGCCGCCCGCCCTACGACGCCCTCCTCACGCACGGCTTCACCGTGGACGGCGAAGGCCGCAAGATGTCGAAGTCGCTCGGCAACGGCGTCGATCCGCATGAAGTGGCGAACCGTCTGGGCGCGGAAATCATCCGCTTGTGGATCGCCTCGACCGACTATTCGGGCGAGCTCGCGATCTCGGAGGAAATCCTCAAGCGCGTGACGGAAAGCTATCGCCGCATCCGCAACACGCTGCGCTTCCTGCTCGCGAATCTCTCGGACTTCGACTACGACCGCCACGCGCAGCCCGCCGGCGAGTGGCTCGAAATCGACCGCTACGCGGTGGCGCTCACGCACACGCTGCAAAACGACGTGCTCTCGCACTACGACCGCTACGAGTTCCATCCGGTCGTCGCGAAGCTGCAGACGTTCTGCTCGGAAGACCTGGGCGGCTTCTACCTCGACGTGCTGAAGGACCGCCTCTACACGAGCGCGCCCGATTCGAAGGCCCGCCGCGCCGCGCAGACCGCGCTCCACCACATCACGCACAGCCTGCTGCGCATCCTCGCGCCCTTCCTCTCGTTCACGGCGGAAGAAGCGTGGAAGGTGTTCCAGCCGGGCAGCGAAACGATCTTCACCGAAACGTTCCACGCGTTCCCGGACATCGCCCAGGCCGAAGCGCTGATCGGCAAGTGGACGCTCCTGCGCGAAGTGCGCAGCAACGTGACGAAGGCGCTGGAAGAGGCCCGCGTGGCGAACCAGATCGGCTCGTCGCTGCAGGCCGAAGTGCGCATTCTCGCGAGCGGCGCACGCTACGACGCACTGGCGACGCTCGGCGACGACCTGAAGTTCGTGCTGATCACCTCGGCGGCCGAAGTCGTCAAGGTGGAAAGCGAAGCCGATGAAGCGGTCGAGGTCATCACCTCGAAGTACCTCAAGTGCGAGCGCTGCTGGCACTACCGCGAAGACGTGGGCGCCCACGCGGAACATCCGGGCCTGTGCGGCCGGTGCGTGGCGAATCTGTTCGGCAACGGCGAAACGCGGAGCGCGGCATAATGGCCAAAACCCTGCCGAAACAATCGCGTACCGGCGGCAGCGGCGGCACGCTCGCCCCGTGGCTGGGCGTCGCGGTGATCGTGATCCTCGCCGACCAGCTCACGAAGATCGCCATCGCCAAGATGTTCAGCTACGGCGAAGGCCGCGTCATCACGCCGTTCTTCAACCTTGTGCTCGTGTACAACAAGGGCGCCGCGTTCAGCTTCCTCGCCGCGGCGGGCGGCTGGCAGCGCTGGGCGTTCACGGCGCTCGGCGTGGTCGCGGCGCTCGTGATCTGCTATCTGCTCAAGCGCCACGGCACGCAGCGCCTGTTTTGCGCCGCGCTTTCGCTGATACTCGGCGGCGCGCTCGGCAACGTGCTCGACCGGCTGATGTATGGCCACGTGATCGACTTCCTCGACTTCCACGTGGGCACGTGGCACTGGCCGGCGTTCAACGTCGCCGACAGCGCGATCTGCGTCGGCGCCGTGCTGCTCGTGTTCGACGAGCTGCGCCGCGTGCGCCGGGCGCGCTGAACCCGCGCCGAGGTTCGACGGCGGCGGCCGCGCCCGCCGCCGCCCGAGCGCAACGCTCTTGCATGGACCGGAGACCCGATTTGAACACGTCCGCAGCGAACCCCGGAGAACTGGCCGGCAAGCACCTGGTGATCGGCATGACGGGCGGCATCGCCTGCTACAAGATCGCCGAGCTCACGCGCCTTCTGACCAAAGCCGGCGCGACGGTGCAGGTCGTGATGACCGAAGCCGCCACGCAGTTCATCACCCCCGTCACCATGCAGGCGCTCTCGGGGCGCCCGGTCTATACGAGCCAGTGGGACGCGCGCGTGCCGAACAGCATGGCGCACATCGACCTCTCGCGCGAAGCGGACGCCATCGTGATCGCGCCCGCCTCCACCGACTTCCTGGCCAGGCTCGCGCACGGCTTTGCCGACGACCTGCTCTCCACGCTCTGCGTCGCGCGCGACTGCCCGTTGCTCGTCGTGCCCGCGATGAACCGGCAGATGTGGGGCAACCCGGCCACCCAGCGCAACGTCGCGCAACTGCGCGCCGACGGCGTGATCACGCTCGGCCCGGATTCGGGCTCGCAGGCGTGCGGCGAGATCGGCGACGGCCGCATGCTGGAGCCGGAAGCGGTGTATGAAGCCATCGTTTCGTTCTTCGCGCCGAAGGTGCTCGCGCACCGCCGCGTGCTGATCACGGCCGGCCCGACTTTCGAGCCGCTCGACCCCGTGCGCGGCATCACCAACCGCTCCAGCGGCAAGATGGGTTTCGCGCTCGCACGCGCCGCGCAGCAGGCCGGCGCCGAGGTGCACCTGGTGGCGGGCCCGGTCGCGCTGGAAACGCCGTGGGGCGTCTATCGCGAGGACGTGCAAACGGCCCAGCAGATGTACGACGCGGTGATGCGCGCCGTGCCCGACTACGACGTGTTCATCGGCGTGGCGGCGGTGGCCGACTGGCGCGTGGATCACGTCGCGGCACAGAAGATCAAGAAGACGGCCGGGCAGCGCATGCCGAGCTTCAATTTCGTCGAAAACCCCGACATCCTCGCCTCGGTGGCGGCCCTGCCGCATCCGCCCTGGTGCGTGGGCTTCGCGGCCGAAAGCGGCGACCTCGACGTGCACGGCGAAGAAAAGCGCCGGCGCAAGAACGTGCCGCTCCTGATCGGCAATCTCGGTCCGCTGACCTTCGGGCTCGACGACAACGAAGTCGTACTCTTCGAGCCGTCGGGCAGCACGAAGCTGCCGCGCGCGGCCAAACAGGCGCTCGCGCAGACGCTGATCGCCGAAATCGCCCGACGTTTGCCGGACGAGAGCATCATTTCGTGACGCGCGAGCGCGCCATCGGCCAGCACAACGGCCCGGGCCGCGCGCGTCGCGAACGAAAGCAAGGTGAGCCGTCATGACGCTACTTTCCGTACTCGACCAATCGCCCGTGATTGCCGGGCACACGGCGGCCGATGCCATCGCCGCCACTGTCGAACTCGCGCAACTCGCCGACGACCTCGGCTACACGCGCTACTGGTGCGCCGAGCATCACGGCCTGCTCGGCGTCTGCAATCCCTGCCCCGAAGTCATGCTCGCGCGCCTCGGCAGCGTGACGAAGCGCATCCGCATCGGCTCGGGCGGCATCATGCTGCCCTACTACAGCCCGTTCAAGATCGCCGAGCAGTTCCTCATGCTCGAAGCGCTCTTTCCGAACCGCGTCGACCTCGGTGTCGGCCGCGCGCCGGGCGGCGACCTGCGCACGGCCCAGGCTGTGGCCGCCGGGGACTACAACCGCGGCGAACTCTTTGCGCAACAGGTGCAGGACCTCGTTGGGCTGATGGACGGCACGCTGCCCAAAGACAATGTCGCGAGCGGCGTGGTCTTGCAGCCGCAAATCGAAACGCGGCCGCAGCTCTGGGTGCTCGGATCGAGCGACTTCGGCGGCATGCTGGCCGCACAACTGGGCTTGCGCTTCTCGTTCGCGCATTTCATCAACGCGCACTTCGGGCATCTGGTGGCGAACGCTTACCGCGAGCGCTTCCAGCCGGGCCACGAAGCGAAGCCGTATCTGGCCTGCGCCGTATTCGCGATCTGCGCGGACACCGAACAGGAGGCCGCCGCGCTCGAAAAGGCCGTCGATCTGCGCCGCGTGCAGATGGCTCTGGGCCTGAACGCGCCCGTTCCGAGCGTCGAGCAGGGCCTCGCGCAAGAATACGGCGAGCGCGAGCAACTCGTGATCGATCGCGAAAAGCCGCGCAGCATTATCGGCACGCCAGAAAGCGTCACGGAGCGCCTGTACGCACTGCAGGAACGCTTCGCGGCCGACGAACTGATCGTGCTCACCGTGGCCGGCAGCTATGCCGCGCGGCTGCGTTCTTATGAACTGCTGGCACAGGCGTTCCAGCTCTCTTTCCAACCCTGATCTTTCGCCAATGAAAATCGACATCAAGATCCTGAACGAGCGCATGCGCGACCAGTTGCCCCAGTATGCGACGCCGGGCAGCGCGGGCCTCGACTTGCGCGCCTGCATCGAAGCGCCGCTCGTGCTCGAACCGGGCGAAACGAAGCTCGTGCCCACGGGCCTCGCCATCCACGTGGCCGATCCCGGCTACGCCGCGCTGATCCTGCCGCGCTCGGGCCTCGGCCACAAGCACGGCATCGTGCTCGGCAACCTGGTCGGGCTCATCGATTCGGATTACCAGGGAGAACTGATGATCTCCACCTGGAACCGCGGCCACACCACGTTCACGCTGAATCCGCTGGAGCGCCTCGCGCAGCTTGTGATCGTGCCGGTCGTGCAGGCGCAGTTCAATATTGTCGAGGACTTCGAAACAAGCGAGCGCGGCGCCGGCGGTTTCGGCAGCACGGGCAAGCATTGAGCTTCGCCTTTCGGGCTGGTCTTTATCTGTTGCCACCACGAACCTCGGCATAAACCCCAGCGGCACGCCTTCTCCCGCTAGCGAGGGGCGTAAAAACAAAACGGCGCGGGCTGTGACGTCCGCGCCGTTTCTCTTCGAATGAAGCGGAAACGAACCGCTTATTCTACTTCGACCGCCTCCGGGTTCGGATTGCGCGGTGCCGGCTGCTCGTCGAAGGTCAGCAGCACCTTGTCCTCCGCATCCACGTCCACGGTCACGCGGCCGCCGTTCATGAGCTTGCCGAACAGCAGTTCGTCGGCCAGCGCGCGGCGGATCGTGTCCTGGATCAGGCGCTGCATCGGCCGCGCGCCCATGAGCGGATCGAAGCCGTGCTTGGCCAGATGCTTGCGCAGGGCGTCGGTGAAGAGCGCATCGACCTTCTTCTCGTGCAACTGGTCTTCGAGTTGCATGAGGAACTTGTCGACCACGCGCATGATGATTTCCTCATCGAGCGCGCGGAAGCTGATCGTCGCATCGAGCCGGTTGCGGAACTCGGGCGTGAACATGCGCTTGATGTCGGCCATTTCGTCGCCCTGCTCGCGGCGGCTCGTGAAACCGATCGTCGACTTGTTCATCGCCTCGGCGCCCGCGTTCGTCGTCATGATGATGATGACGTTGCGGAAGTCCGCCTTGCGGCCGTTGTTGTCGGTCAGCGTGCCGTGGTCCATCACCTGCAGCAGCACATTGAAGATGTCCGGGTGCGCCTTCTCGATTTCGTCGAGCAGCAGCACGCAGTGCGGCTTCTTCGTGACGGCCTCGGTCAGCAGCCCGCCCTGGTCGAACCCGACATAGCCCGGCGGCGCGCCGATCAGGCGGCTCACCGCATGGCGCTCCATGTACTCGGACATATCGAAGCGGATCAGCTCGATGCCGAGCGTGAACGCGAGCTGGCGCGCCACTTCGGTCTTGCCGACCCCGGTCGGGCCCGAGAACAGGAACGAACCGATCGGCTTGTCGGTCTTGCCGAGACCCGCGCGCGCCATCTTGATGGAAGCCGAAAGCGCGTCGATCGCCGGGTCCTGGCCGAACACCACCGACTTCAGATCGCGGTCGAGCGTCTGAAGCTTGCTGCGGTCGTCCTGCGAGACGCTCTGCGCCGGCACGCGCGCGATCTTCGAGATGATCTCCTCGATCTCGCTCTTGCCGATGGTCTTCTTCTGCTTCGACTTCGGCAGGATGCGCTGCGCCGCGCCCGCTTCGTCGATCACGTCGATCGCCTTGTCCGGCAGATGACGGTCGGTGATGAAACGCGCCGACAGTTCAGCCGCCGCATTCAGCGCACCCGACGAATACTTCACGCCGTGGTGCTCTTCGAAGCGCGACTTCAGGCCGCGCAGGATCGCAACGGTCTGCTCGACCGTCGGCTCGACCACATCGACCTTCTGGAAGCGCCGCGAGAGAGCCGCGTCTTTCTCGAAGATGCCGCGGTATTCGGTGAAGGTGGTGGCGCCGATGCACTTGAGCGTACCCGACGACAGCGCGGGCTTGAGCAGGTTCGACGCGTCGAGCGTGCCGCCCGAAGCGGCGCCTGCGCCGATCAGCGTATGAATTTCGTCGATGAAGAGAATCGCGTGCGGGCGCTCCTTGAGCTCCTTGAGCACGGTCTTCAGACGCTGCTCGAAGTCGCCGCGATACTTGGTGCCCGCGAGCAAGGCGCCCATGTCGAGCGAATACACCTGCGCGTCGGCCAGAATGTCGGGCACTTCGCCGCGCGTGATGCGCCAGGCGAGGCCTTCCGCGATGGCGGTCTTGCCCACGCCGGCTTCGCCCACGAGCAGCGGATTGTTCTTGCGGCGGCGGCACAGCACCTGCACCACGCGCTCCACTTCGGGCTCGCGCCCGATCAGCGGATCGATGCGGCCGTCCTTCGCCATCTGGTTCAGGTTCTGCGTGAACTGGGCGAGCGGCGTTTCCTTCTGGCCGGCGGCGTCTTCGGCTTCGGCATTCGCGTCGCTCGCCTTGGCGGCTTCGCCGCTGCTCGTCTTCGCTATGCCGTGCGAAATGAAATTCACCACGTCCAGACGCGTGACGCCCTGCTGCTGCAGGTAGTACACCGCGTGCGAGTCCTTCTCGCCGAAGATCGCCACCAGCACGTTCGCGCCGGTGACTTCCTTCTTGCCGTTCGACGTGGACTGGACGTGCATGATCGCGCGCTGGATCACACGCTGGAATCCCAGCGTGGGCTGCGTATCGACGTCGTCCGTGCCGGGGACCGTAGGGGTATTGTCGTGAATGAAGTTGCGCAGGTTCTGACGCAGGTCTTCGATATTCGCGGCACACGCGCGCAGTACTTCTGCCGCTGTCGGATTGTCCAACAACGCCAGCAGCAAATGCTCGACTGTGATGAATTCGTGCCGTGCCTGACGTGCTTCCATGAACGCCATGTGCAGGCTGACTTCCAGTTCCTGGGCAATCATGCTTCCTCCATCACACACTGCAGCGGATGCCCGGCCTGCCGTGCGTGGGTAACGACTTGCTCAACTTTGGTCGACGCGATGTCCCGCGTATAGACCCCACAAACACCCCTGCCCTCGCGATGAACCTTCAACATGATCTGTGTTGCGGTCTCGCGGTCCTTGTTGAAATATTCCTGCACGACCATCACGACGAATTCCATCGGCGTGTAGTCGTCATTCATCAGCACGACCTTGTACATGGAGGGCGGTTTTACCTTCTGTTCCTGCCGCTCCAGTATGGTTGAGTCCTGCTTGTCCGGGATAATCGCCATACACCCATTCTAAACAACTCGGACAGGCCCGCAATCCTGCCGAAACCCGACCGGACGGACGGTGAACCCGCTCTCGCAATCGCCATGCACGCCGCGCCCCGTCCAGCCACTACCGGCCGTGCGGGGCCGGCCTTGATCTGCCTCGTTACTCCTGCTGCTACTGCGCGAATGACTACCAGGACGACGGCCGGACCGGTTGACTGATCCGTTGCTTCATACCTGCTTTGGTTGCTTCGAGCAGCTTTCGCGCCAGCGTTGAAATCAGTATCGCACAACATGCGCCGCGCGGTTGATCGCTACTGTCGGAGTCCGCACGTAAAGTACGAAATCGATGCAAGCGCGCGCTGCCGTGCTTCCCATGTGCGTCGATTATGCGACTTTTCAAGATGCGTCGCTCGCCTCCGTGCGACGCGCAAGAAAAGCGGTAAAAACCCTGGAAATGCGCTCTTTACAACGCGTTGGAGTGCTTCTAAAAATGCTCTTGACAACGGAATAAAGAGCCTCAACAATCAAGCTGGCACTTTTTTCAACTGACTCAAACTCGAAAAAATGCCGTTGGTGAGCTTGTGAGGAGGGGGCGGTCGCGGTAAGCGATCGTTAAGCTTTTCGAACTGCTCGTGGTAGTGACATGAGTTACAGGGGAAGTAGGTATGGCAACCGGTACGGTCAAGTGGTTCAACGACGCGAAGGGTTTCGGATTCATTACGCCGGACGAAGGCGGTGAGGATCTGTTCGCTCACTTCTCGGCCATCCAGATGAATGGCTTCAAGACCCTCAAAGAAGGTCAGAAGGTGAGCTTCGAGGTCGTGCAAGGCCCGAAGGGCAAACAGGCATCGAACATTCAGGCAGCAGCCTGATCTGTTCGGTACCCGTACCTTGGAAACCCGGCTCAGGCCGGGTTTCTTTTTTGTGACGCTCCTTTCGCGATCCTGCGCCGGATCACACCACGCGTAATGTCCCCATCATGCCGAGGTCCTCGTGCTCGAGGATGTGGCAATGGAACATGCGCTCCCCCGCTTCACGCTGGATCGTGGCGATATGCACCGTTTCGCCGGGCTCCACGTTCACGGTGTCGCGCCAGGCCAGATACGACGCGGCCACGTGCCTGCCGCCCCGCTCCCGCGCCAGCACCTGAAACTGCGTGCCGTGCAGATGAAACGGATGATCCATGTCCGTGCGGTTTTCGATCGACCACTGTTCGACTTCGCCACGGCGGCTCGTCAGCGTCACGCGGCCCGGCTCGTAGGTCGCCCCGTTCACCATGAACTGCATTCCGCGGGGCATCGATAGTGCGGACGCACCCGGTTGGTGCATTGCCTTCATGTCCATGGCCTCGCTGAATACGACCGATTGCCGCGCCCGAAACGGCGAGAGGGGTGCGATCGCACGCAACTGCGCGGGCAGCGCGGGGGGCGTGCCGGCGGCGCCTGGCGCAGCGGCGCCCGATGCAAAACGCACATCGGCAAGCGCCCGGGTGGGCTCGGCCGGCAGGCTGCCGCCCATCATCGCCATCTTGCGGCGGTCGTATTGCGCAGCGACGAGCCGCGCGCGCGAAGGCAGCGCGCCGGCGGCCACGATCAGCTCGGCGCGCTCGCCCGGCGCGAGCAGCAGCGACGTGACGTTGCCGCGCGGCGCAGCAAGCAAGCCGCCGTCGGTGCCGACCTGGGCGAACGAACGCCCATCGTCGAACGCGAGCAGCAAATAGCGCGCATTGCACGCGTTCCATACGCGCCAGCGTTCGTCGCGCGTCACGTCGATCTGCGGACGCAGCGCGCCGTTCAGCAGCAAGAACTGGCCTTCGCGGCCATTCATCCAGTCCATCATGCTGTTCGGCGCGATCGTGCCGTCGGCGGCGAGCTTCAGGTCCGTCACGAAGAGATGACGCTCGGGCCAGGCGGCAAGCGGATCGTCCGCGGCGCGTACGACGATCGGGCCCGCCAGCCCGCGAAACACCTGCTCCGCCGTGAGCATGTGCGGATGCGGGTGATACCAGTAGGTGCCCGCGCTGCCCGCGGGCAAGGTGAAGCGATAGAGACGCCCGGCGCCGGGTGCAATGGGATCGGCGGGATTGCCGTCTTGATCGGGCGGCACGGGCAGGCCATGCCAGTGAATCGTGGAGGGCTGCGCGAGGCGGTTCACGAAGCGGATCTCGACGGTGTCGCCCTCGCGCACCTCGATTAGCGGACCGATAACCGGCGCGCCGAGATCGGGCGTGCCCGTCCCCGCGTCGTATTGCCAGAACGGCGTGTCGGACTGCCCCGGCAGCAAGGGGCGCGGCACGGCCTGCGCTACGAGCGTCGCGCGGAAGCGGCCCGGTTCGCGGGATTCGTTGGCCAGCGTGCGCAAGGTGGGGAGCGGCGCGCCGGTCGTGAGCGCATCGGCGGCAGCGAGCGGCGCGGGCGCCGGCATCGTGCCGCCCGGCATCGCGCGCGCGTCGGACATGCCGGCCGGACCGGGCGCCATGTGCATCGTGTGGCTGTCGCTTTGCGCGAATGAAGTGCGCGCGTATAGCGAAGCAAGGGCGGCGCCGAGGGCGCCGGACAGGAAAGCTCTTCTTTGCATCGTCGATATCCCGAATCAGACTCTTTGGCGCGGCACGACGAAGCCTGCGTGCCGCGTGCACGATCGACGGTTCCGCTGGATCGCGTCCAGCGCGAAACCGGAGGTGAATGACACCGGCCGCGCAACAGGCGCGGCCGCGAGTGCGTCAGACGATCGGCGGAGGCAGTGGCGGTGCGTGCGTAATACCCGCGAGCAAACGTTGAGGCGATGCGGCAGGTTCGGCATTGCCCGGCGAGCCGGCAACGAAACCCGATGCGGCAAGAGGCAGGCCGCAGTGAATGGCGCAGCTCGCGGCACAGCAGCCCGCGTGGCAATCGGACGGGTACCGGGCGCGAGTGGTCAAGGCCATTGTGCTGGCTTGAGCGGTGGCTTGAGCGCTAGCGTGTACACCCTGCGCTGCCTGCGGAACGGTCTGGGCTTCGGTTCCGGTTTCGCACGCGGCCACTCCGCGCATGGCGAGGAGCGCAAAGGCAAACATTATCAGCAGACGAAGGACGGCGATCATTCGGGAAGCGAGTGGCCGGATGCGCGATGGATACACACGGCCATCATAGCGTAAGGCATCTGCGGTCGTAAGCGGTGCGGGGCAAAAATTGGGGGAGCGTGAAAAGCCTTCTTTTTATATCGCAGTCCGAATTATCTGTTCATTCGAGAAAGCCAAAAGAAAATCCCGGTGGATCTCAGCAATCTGTCAGACGTACAGCGGCAGCGTTAGCCCCTGGATATGAGATTGGGCAAAGGAGACGTGCAGGAAACCAAAA
This sequence comes from Paraburkholderia ferrariae NBRC 106233, assembly GCF_000685035.1. Lineage (GTDB taxonomy): Bacteria > Pseudomonadota > Gammaproteobacteria > Burkholderiales > Burkholderiaceae > Paraburkholderia > Paraburkholderia ferrariae. The sequence goes on along the minus strand of NZ_BAYB01000011.1, from coordinate 236,328 downwards.
AATCATCCATCGCCCATTCCATCCCCCTCTGTGTCTCGCTAGCGTGATCGAGCCGCGCAATCACAGGGGAAATATTCGTATGGCCCATGAAGAGGATTCGGACGACGTGCGTGTGGTGCTGAGCGCTCCGCAACTGGCTGCCGTGCTGGCTCGCGCGTCGATCAGTCAGACCGAGATGCTTTCCAACCGATTGTGGGGCGGCCTGCAAGTTGTCGGCGGCGTGCTGGAAATGGTTGGGGCCGCAGCGCTGTGCATCGTGCCGGAACCCACGATGGTCAGCAAGGCGGGATGCATCGTGTTCGGCGTGCATGGCTCGGATACGGCGGCGGCGGCCGTGCGTCAGGTCTGGACGGGCAAGGATACGGCCACGCTGACCCAGCAGGGTACGGCCAGGCTGGCAGAGGCCATGCGGGCCAGCCCCGACATGGCAAACAACATCGGCCTCTCGCTCGATATTGCTGTGCCGTTCGGTTTTGCCGGTTCGATCAAGGCGGCAAGAGCGGCGCGGGTTACGATGGGCCGGATTAGTCTGGAGATGCATGAGGCCAAGGCTCTCAATCCCAGACTGGGTGGGCACACTCTCCTGAAGCATGCAGGGAGAACCGAGGCACAGTTGCGGGAAAGGTTGCGGCTGGAGCCGAAAAGAGATGTCGTGTCATCGTTTCGGAACTTACAGGATGCGGAATGGGCGATCTCCAAAGTAATGGAGTCCAATAGATCGCGGATTAAAAATTGGGCTCTGTCAAATCCCAAGCACCCCTTGGCCGTGCATCAGGACGTTGGGAAGAAAGTAGGATATGGTCTCGTCAAGGAAACCGGAGAAATCAGAGATATGAGTACGGTCCAGGTCGTCATCAAATATGAGAAATACAACGGAATGCCATATTATATTCTTACGTCATATTTACTGAAATGATTAACGAAAAATCCTACCCCCAATTTCACACTTTATTTGGAGCATATCTCAATCAGGATTCTGATTATTGGGGCGAAACCCTGGAGGAAGTTGTCTCCTGCTTCAAGAGAGATAGCTCACCCAGTGAGATCGTGAAGATACTGAATGAGATTGAAAGATTTAAAAACGAGGCCGGAGAAAATCTGGACAAGGAATTCTACGATCTTTACGGATTTAATTTTTCCCCTGTCTCATGGGGTTACACAACGGTCTCTTTTTTTGAAGAATTGAAGCGCATTCTGAGCGACTAGCTCACCTTCCCCCGCATCCACGCCCCTCAAAAAAACGCAAAAACAAAAAACCCCGGCGACACTCGGTGCCCACCGGGGTTTGCGGGAATTCCAGATCCCAGCTTACATATTCTCGATCATCACCTGCCCGAATGCCGAGCACGACACCTGGGTCGCGCCTTCCATCAGGCGAGCGAAGTCGTACGTCACGCGCTTCTGCAGAATCGACTTCTCCATCGAAGCGATGATGAGATCGGCCGCCTCGATCCAGCCGAGGTGACGCAGCATCATTTCGGCCGAGAGAATTTCGGAGCCCGGATTGACGTAGTCCTTGCCCGCGTACTTCGGCGCCGTGCCGTGGGTCGCCTCGAACATCGCCACGGAATCGGAGAGGTTCGCGCCCGGGGCGATGCCGATGCCGCCCACCTGTGCGGCGAGTGCGTCGGAAATGTAGTCGCCGTTCAGGTTCAGCGTGGCGATCACGTCGTATTCGGCGGGGCGCAGCAGGATCTGCTGGAGGAACGCATCGGCAATCACGTCCTTGATGACGATGTCGCTGCCGGTCTTCGGATTCTTGAACTTCATCCACGGACCGTCGTCGATCAGTTGCGCACCGAACTCGCGCTGCGCGAGCGCATAGCCATAGTCGCGGAACGCGCCTTCGGTGAACTTCATGATGTTGCCCTTGTGCACGAGCGTCACCGAGCGGCGGTCGTTATCGATCGCATACTGGATCGCCTTGCGCACGAGACGGTCGGTGCCTTCGCGCGAGACCGGCTTGATGCCGATACCCGACGACTCCGGAAAGCGGATCTTCGCAACGCCCATCTCGTCGCGCAGGAACTTGATGATCTTCTTCGCGCCTTCCGATTCGGCCGGCCACTCGATGCCCGCGTAGATGTCCTCGGAGTTCTCGCGGAAGATCACCATGTTGACCTTCTCCGGCGCACGCACCGGTGAAGGCACGCCCTTGAAATACTGCACCGGGCGCAGGCACACGTAGAGGTCGAGTTGCTGTCGCAGCGCCACGTTGAGCGAGCGGATGCCACCGCCCACCGGCGTCGTGAGCGGCCCCTTGATCGAGACAACGTACTCCTTCACCACTTCGAGCGTTTCTTCGGGCAGCCAGACATCGGGGCCGTACACGCGCGTAGCCTTCTCGCCCGCATAGATTTCCATCCAGTGAAGCTTGCGCTTGCCGCCGTATGCCTTCTCGACCGCCGCATCGACCACCTTGATCATCACGGGCGTGATATCGATGCCCGTGCCGTCGCCTTCGATATACGGGATGATCGGCTGATCGGAGACGTTGAGCGAGAAATCCGCGTTGACGGTGATCTTGTCACCCTCCGTCGGGACCTTGATGTGCTGATACGGCATGATCGACTCCAGTTAGGGGCTTGGCGGGCAGTAGCGGCGGGTACGCTGTGCACGCGCCTTCCGCGTGACGGTCTGGCCGCTATTCTAGCCCACGCCCTGCGGCGGCGCGTGGGCCCGGGCGGCCACCGGAATGACGCGCCGCAATAGCTCAGTGCATGTCTTATATCTTATATAAGACACATAATATACTCGACCGCATTATGCATTAAGATTCGGCCGCGTCTTCCTGAAATCGCCCGGCCCCGTCCGCCCTTCTCGGCTCCATCCATGCGCCTGATCGCCCTCAACAAACCGTTCGGCACGATTTGCCAGTTCTCGCCGCACGAAACCCGCTCCACGCTGGCGGACTGGGTGAAGACGCCGGGCGTCTATGCAGCGGGCCGGCTCGACGCGGACAGCGAAGGGCTGCTGCTCCTCACCGACGACGGCGCCCTGCAGGCCCGCATTGCCGAACCGCGGCGCAAGCTCGTGAAGCGCTACTGGGCACAGGTCGAAGGCATACCCGATACCGCCGCGCTGGCCGCGCTCGAAGCCGGCGTCGACCTCGGCGATTTCGTCACGCAACCTTGCCGCGCGAAAACGATTGCGGAGCCCGCTCACCTCTGGCCGCGCAATCCGCCCATTCGATACCGCGCGGCGATTCCCGCCACGTGGCTCGAAATCGCGATCAGCGAAGGCAAGAACCGCCAGGTGCGGCGCATGACCGCGGCGGTCGGTTTTCCCACGCTGCGACTCGTGCGCGTGGCGATCGGCGCGCTCGATATTTTTTCTCTGGGCCTCGCGCCCGGCGCAAGCGCAGAGGTGCCCGTCGATGCGCCCTGGCAGCGCAGCGCGCACCCACCCGCTCCCAAGTGACTGTTGCGCAAGCACTTTTTGATCGACATCAAATTGCGTGACATGCCCACGCTTTCAGCGCAAGCGGCGTGTGAAGGAAATGAAAACTTCGCGTCAACCGCCTTGCAACACGATGCGTTATTCGACGCAGATGCCGCTGAAGCTATCCGGCATTCAGCCTTCAGGTACCCGCCTTGCGTGCGCAAGCCCGTCACGACGAGGTCCCGACCGCTGGCAGACGCGTTCGCGAATTTGTTTTGAATTTGCCGATCACGACTGTCAACCGAAAGGTGGATGGCGCGTTTACCGACCTGACTCCAATAACCGGGTCACTTGGTTAATTAACTCAAGCTGAGGATTCACAACATGAACAAACTGATCGCTGCTCTGATCGCTGGCCTCTTCGCAACGGCTGCATTCGCACAAGCTTCGGCTCCGGCAGCTGCTTCGGCCGCTCCGGCTGCTGCTGCTTCGTCGGCTAAGGCACACAAGAAGTCGACGCACAAGAAGTCGCACAAGAAGGCAGCCAAGGCTGAAGCCGCTTCGGCAGCTTCGGAGTAAGCTTGTTGTAAGACGCATCGACGACCGGCACTCGCTGCCGCTCTTCATCGCGTTAAAAGGCAGACCGCTGCAAGGCGTTCTGCCTTTTTGTTTTTGCACGGCGCTTTTATCCGCGCGCCCCTGCGTGTCACCGTTGGTATTCGAGACGCTTTGACCCGCTTCGACCTGGTCGCGTAACATGCGCGGGTTAATCTCAAGCAAGGAGTCCTGTCGTGCGATTTCCCCTGCGCTCGCTTCTCGCGTCGCGTCTTGCGCGTTATGCGCTTGCCGTTGCATTGCCGCTGGCCGCCACTGCGGCCATGACGTCCGCGACCCTGCTCGCCACGCCCGGCGTCGCGCACGCCCAGCAGATGCCGCCCGGCACGAAGCAGCCCGGCGATTTCCCGCGCCTGAAGCTGACCGCCGGCATGTTCGTGATCGACGCCGCCGTGGCCGCCAACGACGCGGACCGCGAACAGGGCCTCATGTACCGCACGCAGCTCGCGCCGAACGAAGGCATGCTGTTCGTGTTCGGCGAGAACGCCGTGCACTGCTTCTGGATGAAGAACACGCTGATCCCGCTGTCGATCGCGTTCATGCGCGCCGACGGCACGATCACCGACATCGACGAGATGCAGGCCGAAACGACCAACAACCACTGCCCGCGCAATAACGGCGTCTATGCGCTCGAAATGAGCCAGGGGTGGTTCTCGTCGAAGGGCATCAAGCCCGGCATGAAGATCGAAGGGCTGCCGCCGATGCAGTGACGCCCGGCGCGGCGCGCCGCGCTTGAGCCCCTGAGCCCTTGTGCGCCCCGCTTGTGGGCCACCGCTTGTGGCCTACGCGCCCCGCCAGGCCGGCCCCGCTCCCCGCGGCGCCGGCCTTTTGCCCTTTTTCGGGTTGCCGGTTTCACAACGGCGGCACGCGGCGTGCGCCGGAACGCCCGCCCTACCTCCGGCGCGCTTCATGCAAAAGCGCGATGCAAGCGCTATGCTAGTAGTCCAGCACGCGCAGCGCACAAGGCGCCGCGCGTCACGCCGGGTGCGCGCGCAGCCCGCGCCGCGCGGCGTCCGGCACCTTCCACGGCGCGTATTCCAAGGAGATCACCGTGCCTCGCAAGACTCCCATCGAGCGCTATCGCAACATCGGGATCAGCGCTCACATCGATGCCGGCAAAACCACGACGACCGAACGCATCCTTTTCTACACCGGTGTGAATCACAAGCTCGGCGAGGTTCACGACGGCGCGGCCACCATGGACTGGATGGAGCAGGAGCAGGAGCGCGGCATCACGATCACCTCGGCCGCGACCACCGCGTTCTGGAAGGGCATGGCGGGCAATTACCCCGAACACCGCATCAACATCATCGACACCCCGGGGCACGTGGACTTCACGATCGAAGTCGAGCGCTCCATGCGCGTGCTCGACGGCGCGTGCATGGTGTACGACTCCGTGGGCGGCGTGCAGCCGCAGTCGGAAACCGTGTGGCGCCAGGCGAACAAGTACAAGGTGCCGCGCATTGCGTTCGTCAACAAGATGGACCGCGTGGGCGCGGACTTCTTCCGCGTGCAGCGCCAGATCGGCGAGCGCCTGAAGGGCGTGGCCGTGCCGATCCAGATTCCCGTGGGCGCCGAGGATCATTTCCAGGGCGTGGTCGATCTCGTCAAGATGAAAGCGATCGTCTGGGACGACGAGAGCCAGGGCGTGAAATTCGAGTACGAGGAGATCCCCGCGAATCTCGTCGAGCTCGCGAAGGAATGGCGCGAAAAGATGGTCGAGGCCGCCGCCGAAGCCGACGAAACGCTGCTCGAAAAGTACCTCGAAGATCACGAGAGCCTGACCGAAGAGGAAATCAAGGGCGCCCTGCGCAAGCGCACGATCGCCAACGAGATCGTGCCGATGCTGTGCGGCAGCGCGTTCAAGAACAAGGGCGTGCAGGCGATGCTTGACGCGGTGATCGACTACCTGCCCTCGCCTGTCGACGTGCCCGCGATCCTCGGCCACGACCTCCACGACAAGGAAATCGAGCGCCACCCGAGCGACGACGAGCCGTTCTCCGCGCTCGCGTTCAAGATCATGACCGACCCGTTCGTGGGCCAGTTGATCTTCTTCCGCGTGTATTCGGGCGTGGTCGAATCGGGCAACACCGTGCTCAATGCGACCAAGGACAAGAAGGAGCGCCTCGGCCGCATCCTGCAGATGCACGCGAACGAGCGCAAGGAAATCAAGGAAGTGCGCGCGGGCGACATCGCCGCGGCCGTCGGCCTCAAGGAAGCGACCACGGGCGACACGCTCTGCGATCCGGCGCATGCCATCGTGCTCGAAAAGATGATCTTCCCCGAGCCCGTGATCTCGCAGGCCGTCGAGCCCAAGACCAAGGCCGACCAGGAAAAGATGGGCATCGCGCTCAATCGCCTCGCGCAGGAAGACCCGTCGTTCCGCGTGCAGACCGACGAGGAATCCGGCCAGACCATCATCTCCGGCATGGGCGAGCTGCACCTCGAAATTCTCGTCGATCGCATGAGGCGCGAGTTCGGCGTGGAGGCTACCGTCGGCAAGCCGCAGGTGGCGTATCGCGAGACGGTGCGCAACAAGGTCGAGGACGTCGAGGGCAAGTTCGTCAAGCAGTCGGGCGGGCGCGGCCAGTACGGCCACGCGGTCATTTCGCTCGAACCGCAGCCGCAGGGCAAGGGCTACGAGTTCGTGGACGCCATCAAGGGCGGCGTGATTCCGCGCGAGTTCATCCCGGCCGTGGACAAGGGCATCCAGGAGACGCTGAAGTCGGGCGTGCTCGCGGGCTACCCGGTGGTGGACACGAAGGTTACGCTCACGTTCGGCTCGTACCACGACGTCGATTCGAACGAAAACGCCTTCCGCATGGCGGGCTCGATGGCGTTCAAGGAAGCCATGCGGCGCGCGAGGCCGGTCCTGCTCGAACCGATGATGGCCGTGGAAGTCGAGACGCCCGAGGAATTCATGGGCAACGTGATGGGCGACCTCTCGAGCCGCCGCGGTATCGTGCAGGGCATGGAGGACATTGCGGGCGGCGGCGGCAAGATCGTGCGCGCCGAGGTGCCGCTCTCGGAAATGTTCGGCTACTCCACGTCGCTGCGCTCGCTCACCCAGGGGCGCGCAACCTATACGATGGAGTTCAAGCACTACGCCGAAACGCCGCAGAACGTCGCCGAATCGGTGATCAACGCCAAGAAGGCCTGAGCGCTGCGAGCCGCGCGCCTGCCGAAGCCCGTCCCTCGCGGGGCGGGCTTTTTCACAGGTGCGCGGCATGTGCCGCGCCGGGCAATGGACACCCGCATAGGGACAGGAGACAAGACGATGAGCCACGACCACTCACACGGTCACGACCACGATCATGCCCACGATCACGACGGCCGCGACGGCAGCGCCGCCCCCACCGGGCCGGTGGACTGGCGCGAGCATGGCGTCAAGGTGATCCGCGGCGACCAGCTCGACACCAACACGGCGCAGACGCCCGGCATGAATCGCGCGGCGGCCATCAACGCGGCGCGCGTGGGCGCGCAGAAGATCTGGGCCGGCACCGTGACGATCCACCCCAATGCGAAGACCGGCGCGCATCACCACGGCGCGCTGGAAAGCGTGATCTATGTCGTGCGCGGACACGCGCGCATGCGCTGGGGCGAGCACCTCGAATTCACGGCCGAAGCCGGTCCCGGCGACTTCATCTTCGTGCCGCCCTGGGTGCCGCATCAGGAGATCAACGCGAGCACCGACGATCCGCTCGAATGCGTGCTCGTGCGCAGCGACAACGAGGCCGTGGTGGTGAATCTGAATATCGACGCTGTCGAACAGCCGGAGTCGGTGTACTGGGTCGATCCGATCCATCGCCATCCCGACGAGGGCTGAGGCGCCTGGCCGCCTGGTCACCGGGCCGCTGAACCGCCGAGCCACGCCGCGCACGCGATCCGCCATCGCACCGCAAATGGCGCCAGGGCGTCGATGGCGCGCCTTGCGTTGGCCAGACACGCACCATGCACGCACCACGGCGGGCCCGCGCCCCCGGCCCGCAAGCCCCTTCGGCCCGCGCCGCCTTCCGCCCATGCTGCCGAATCGCTTAAACTGGACCTGCATTCGTCGTCTGCCGCACCGCTTGCCGTCGTCGCGCCCCGCTTCAGGCCCATCTGAAGGCGAGGTGCGCCCCCCCACGGAACCGCACGGAACCCCGCATCGATGAAACGACCGCTGTCCGCCGCTCTGGCCTCCGCTTTCGACCTGCTGCGCCGCGACGCCGGCGAATACGGCAACCACGCCATCGACGAATACCTCGCCGGCCGCCTCACCCGCCGCGAACTGCTGCGCTATGCCGGCGCCACGGGACTATTGGGCCTGCAGGGCATGGCGCTCGGCGGCGGCCTGTATGCCGCGCTGGCCCCGAGCACCGCACGCGCTGCCCAGCAGCCGACCGACCAGACCATCCGCGTGGCGCACCTGATGCCCGCGGGCGCCGTCGATCCGCTCACCGTCACCGATGCGGGCGGCCTGTGCCTGCTGAACCAGACCGGCGAGTTCCTGCTCGACGACGACGCCAACGGCCGCCTGCAGCCCGCGCTGGCCCTCTCCTGGCAGCCCAACGACAAGGCCGACGTGTGGACCTTCAAGCTGCGCCCGGGCGTGAAATTCCACGACGGCCAGGCGTTCGGCGCCAAAGACGTCGTCGCGACGTTCGATCGCCTGGCCGACCCGGCGAGCGGCTCGGCCGCGCTTTCGGTGCTCAAGGGCGTGCTCTCGAAGGGCGGCACGAAAGCCATCGACGAGCACACCGTCGCCTTCCATCTCGACGCGCCGAACGGCAACTTCCCGTACTACGTGTCCTCGGACAACTACAACGCCGTGCTGCTCCCCGCCAATTACGCGGGCAATTACGAAAAGGGCTTCATCGGCACGGGGCCGTTCAAGCTGGAAAACTACCAGCCGCGCCAGGGCGCGAGTTTCGTGCGCAATCCCGGCTACTGGGGCGAGAAGGCCCTGCCCGCGCGCGTACAGTTCGCGTTCTATGCCGACGAACAGGCGCAGATTCTCGCGCTCCAGGGCCGCCAGGCCGACGTGATGGGCACGTTCACCGTGCAGGGCGGCATCGGCATCCTGAACAATCCCGACTTCAAGGTGACCGGCGTGCGTTCGAGCGCGCACCGCCAGATCCATATGCGCAACGACGTGCCCACGTTCAAGGACAAGCGCGTGCGCCAGGCCCTTGCCCTCGCGCTCGATCGCGACGTGATGGTGCGCGGGCTCTTCAAGGGCCGCGCCGTGGTGGGCAACGACAGCCCGTTCGCGCCGGTGTTTCCCTCGACGGCGACGAACGTGCCGCAACGCAGGCTCGACGTGGCAAAGGCACGCCAGTTGCTCGCGCAGGCCGGCGTGGCGAACGGCTTCGACGTCACGCTCACCACCGAGAAGTACATGGAGATTCCCGATCTGGCGGTGGTCGTGCAGAACGCGGCCAAGGCGATCGGCGTGCGCATTGCGCTGAAGGTCGAAAGCCAGGGCCAGTATTACGGCGCGGGCACCTACGGCAAATCGGACTGGCTCGACTCGCCGCTCGGCATCACCGACTATGGCCACCGCGGCGTGCCGAACGTGTTCCTCAACGCGCCGCTCACGAGCGCCGGCACGTGGAATGCTGCGCATTTTCGCAACCCGCAGTACGACAAGCTGGTCGCCCAGTTCGTCGCGACGCTCGATGTCGCCGCGCAAAAGCAAGTGGCGGCGCAGATCGAAACGCTGCTGCTCGACGAAACGCCGGTGATCATCCCGTACTTCTACGACCAGTTGATCGCGCAGCGCACGGCGCTGCAAGGCATGCGCTTCACCGCGCTCGCGCAGCTCTACTTCGACCGCGCCACGCTCGCGGCGTAAGCCGCGCCTCGCGAAACGCCCCAGGTCGGGACTGACGCCACGCGCCGCACGAAGGAGCCCGATGGCTACGCCGCTCACGACTCAACCCGCCCCGCCCTCGCCCGCCGCGGGCGCCGTGCGTGCCGCTCGCACCTCAGGCCCGCTGCGCTTTCTCGCGCGCCGCGCCGCGTGGGCGCTCTTCACGCTGTGGCTGCTCTCCGTGCTCGTGTTCTGGGGCGGCCAGGTGCTGCCCGGCGACATCGGACGCGCCATACTCGGCCCGCTCGCGGACGCACGCGCGGTCGCCGCCCTCAACCATCAGCTCGGTGCGGACCGGCCGGCCCTGCAGCAATACGTCGCGTGGATCACGCACGCGCTCACGGGCGACTTCGGCGTTTCATGGAGCTATCGCCAGCCGGTGGCCCCGTTCGTCGGCGAGGCGCTGCTGCAATCGGCGAAGCTCGGCCTCTTCGCGTTCGTCGTGGTCGTGCCGCTCGGCATCGGCGGCGGCGTGTGGGCGGCGCTCCATGCGGGCCGCTGGCTCGACCGCGCGATCAGCACGGGCGGCCTGTGCGCGAGCGCCGTGCCGGAATTCGTCTCGGCCATCGCGCTGATCCTCGTGTTCGGCGTGGAGCTGCGGTGGCTGCCCATCGAAGCCGTCGCACCGCCCGGCGCCGGCGTGCTCGATACGCTGCGGCATCTGCTGCTGCCGGTGTTGCCGCTCGTCTTCGTGTTCTTCGGCTATCTCGCCCGGATGGCGCGCGCGGGCATGCTCGGCGCGCTCGACGCGGACTACACGCGCACCGCGATTCTCAAGGGCCTGCCGCGCCGCGTGGTGATCGTGCGGCACGTGCTGCGCAATGCGCTGCTGCCCACCGTCACGGTGGCCGCGACACAGCTCGGCTATCTGATCGGCGGGCTCGTGGTGGTGGAGACGCTGTTCCGCTATCCCGGCATTGGCTCGCTGATCTACAACGCGGCCAAAGCGAAGGATTTTCCGCTGCTCGAAGCCGGCGTGCTGGCGATCGGCGCCATCTACACGCTCGCGAATCTCGGCGCGGATCTGCTGCACGCGCTGCTCGATCCGCGACTGCGCACCCCGGGAGGCGCATGAACGACGTCACGGCCGCGCCTGACACGCCCCCGTCCCCCGACGCTCGCGAAGCGGGACGCTTCGGTCTCCTGCACGAATTGCTGCGCTCCCCCGCCTTCATCGTCGGCGCGCTGATCGTGCTGTGGTGGATCGCCTGCGCCCTCGCCGGCACGTGGTTCGCACCGTTCGATCCGTATGCCTCGGACCCGCTCAACTCGCTCATGCCGCCCGACCACACGCACTGGTGCGGCACCGACCAGTTGGGCCGCGACGTGTGTTCGCGCGTGATCGCGGGCGCGCGCGACATCCTCACCATCGCGCCGCTCGCCACGCTGGCCGGCACCTTGGCCGGCGCCGCGCTCGGCCTCGTGACCGGCTACTTCGAAGGCTTCGCGGGCCACCTCGCCGCGCGCACGCTCGACGCCGTGCTCGCGCTGCCGCTCGTGATCGTCGCGCTGCTGGTGCTGGCGGCCGTGGGCGCATCGAATCTCGCGGTCGTGCTCGTGATCGCCATCACCTTCGCGCCGCTGATCGCACGCACCGTGCGCGCCGCCGTGCTCGCGGAGCGGCATCTCGACTACGTGGCCGCGGCGCAGTTGCGCGGCGAGCGCGCGCCTTACGTGATGTTCGCGGAAATCCTGCCGAACGTGTGGCCGCCCATCGTCGTGGAGGCCACCGTGCGGCTCGGCTACGCGATCTTCGCGGTCGCGACGCTCTCGTTCCTCGGCTTCGGCATCCAGCCGCCATCGGCTGACTGGGGGCTCGCGCTCGCCGAATCGTATGCACTCCTTGCGGGCGGCGCATGGTGGACCGTGGCCTTCGATGCCCTCGCCATTGCTTCGCTCGTGATCGCCGTGAACCTGATCGCCGACAGCTTGCGCGAGGCGCTCGAATCATGAGCCCGCAACACGCCCCCCCGCTTGCCACCTTCGACGCAAGACGCGGTGCGGCGGACGATGCCCTCGCACTCGTCGGCCTCACCGTGGCGTATCGCGTGAAGGGCCGCGAGCGCGACGTGCTCACCGACGTGTCGCTGCGCATCCGGCGCGGCGAGGCGTACGGCCTTGTCGGCGAATCGGGCTGCGGCAAATCGACGGTGGCGCTCGCCGCGTTGCGCTATCTGCCGCGCAATGGGCGCGTGAAGGCCGGACGCATCGCGATTGCGGGCGAGGACGTGCTCGGCCTCGATGCCGACGGACTGCGCACGCTGCGTGCGAATGCCGTCTCGATGGTCTACCAGGACCCCGCGAGCGCGCTCAATCCTTCGCTTACCATCGCACGCCAGTTGAGCGAAGCCTTCGAGGCCGCCGGCCACAACGCCGCCGAGGCGCTCGCGCGCACGCCCGAGATGCTCCGGCGCGTGCGCATTGCGGATCCGGCGCGCGTGATGTCAAGCTATCCTCATCAACTGTCGGGCGGCATGCAGCAGCGCGTGGTGATCGCCATGGCGCTGGCTTCCAACCCGGCGCTCCTGATCCTCGACGAACCGACGACCGGTCTCGACGCCACCGTCGAAGCCGAAGTGCTCGCGCTGGTCGCGCAACTGCGCGAGGAACTGGGCACCGCCGTGCTGCTCATCAGCCACGATCTGGCCGTGATCGGCAGGATGTGCGAGCGCGTCGGCGTGCTGTATGCGGGACGCCTCGTCGAGGAAGGCGCCACCGCGGACGTCTTCGCGCGCGCACGCCACCCCTACACGGTGGGGCTGCTGCGCTGCCTGCCCACGCGCGGACGCAACAAGGACGAAGGGCCGCTCGACACGATTCCCGGCGAACTGCCCGCGCCCGGCACGCTCGGGCGCGGCTGCGTGTATGCGCCGCGCTGCCGCCTCGCCGACGCGCGCTGCGTCGAACAGTCGCCGCCGCCGCATCGCATGAATGCGCCGCACGGCGAGCAAATGTCGCGCTGCCACTATCACGAACGCGCCATCGACCTGCCGGCCGCCGAAACGGCCAGAACGCACGCCAGCCCCGCCCCCGCCGACCCCGAGGTGGTGCTTCGCGCGATCGACGTATCGCGCACGTTCGGGCACGGCGCCCAGGCCGTGCGCGCCCTCGACGGCGTTTCGATCGAACTGCGCGCCGGGGAAACGCTCGGCCTCGTCGGCGAGTCGGGCAGCGGCAAGACCACGCTTGCAAAGCTGCTGCTGGGCCTCTACGCGCCCGATTCGGGCGGACGCATCGAACTCGACGGCGAAGCGCTCCCCGCTCGCGTGGGGCGGCGCAGCGCCAAACAGCGCGAAGCCCTGCGGCTCGTCTTCCAGCATCCCGACGCGTCGCTCAACCGTGCGTTGCCGGTCAAACGCCTGATCGGCCGCGCGCTCGCACGTACGACCCGCGCGGCGGCCCGCGACGAAGCGAGGCTGACAACGCTGCTCGACGCCGTGCGCGTGCCCGCGCGCTATCTCGCGGCACGCGCGCGCCAGCTTTCGGGCGGACTCAAGCAACGCGTGGCGATCGCCCAGGCGTTTGCGGGCGAGCCGCGCGTGGTGATCTGCGACGAACCGACTTCCGCGCTCGACGTCTCCGTGCAGGCCGCGATCCTGAACCTGCTCGCGGGGCTGCAGCGCGAGCGCCGCGTGAGCTACCTCTTCATCTCGCACGACCTCGACGTGGTGCGCTATCTCGCCGATCGCGTGATGGTGCTCTACGCGGGCCAGGTGGTCGAGGCGGGCCCCACGCAAGCGCTGTTCGAGCGGCCGAGCCATCCGTATACAGAAACGCTGCTCGCCGCGCAGGCGCTGCCCGAACGCGCTGAAAACAGTGCGCGCGCAGGCGTTTCGGGCTGTGTTTTCGGCAGACAATGTCCTCGCCATATCGGTGCGATCTGCGACACCGAAGCCCCTCCGTTCGCCCAGGCCGGCGACGGGCATCGCATCCGCTGCCACATCCCCGTTGCCGAACTGCGCGTGCTGCAGGAAACCGCGAACGCCGCGCGCGAGTGACGGCACAGCGTGCGCCTGTGTGCGCCCGTGCAACGAAAAACGCGCTCGGGCCGCCCAGGCGTTTCATTGTCGAAACGTTTTCAGCCGTTTTTTCTGCCAGTACCCGCTACAAACATTGTCAAGTGTCGCCCTGACAGTGCCTGGCGGGCGATGGCATGGAACTCGCTCTATCGTGCTCAGGCATCCGGCCGCTGCGCCGGCGTGATATCGCGGGTCGTCACGCCCAGCCAGCGGGAGTCCGGTCGCACGATGCGCTTGTTTTCTGCCGACCCGCCCCCGCGGGCTCCGACAACCAGCAAGTAGTCCTGCCTATTCCGGCCTCTCTCCGATTCATCGGCCGGATGTCCTGCATACCGCCCGGGCCGGCACGCGTGCGCAGGCCGGCCGCATACGGCGGAGACCTGTGGGGGGTTGGCGTGGGTACGCTACCGCACGCTGCCAGACATAAGGCGCGCGCGAGGCAACGGGGATGTCACGCCGCTGCCTCCCGGGAGAGGATTATGAAAAATACGATGATTCATCAGTACTGCTATTGGATTGCCCGGGGACTCGCAGTGAGTGCGATCGGTGCGGGCATTCTGCTGCCCGCGCTCGCAGCCCGTGCCGGCGACAACGACGCCGTCGCGGCGGGGGTCATCGATGCCACGGCGGCCCTGCCCGCCAGCAGCGCGGCGGGTACCCCTCCCACGGCACAGGTCGCCCAGGCCGACTCCACCGGCAGCAGCCCGGCTTCCGGCCAGAGTTCCCGCCAGGCCAGTCTCGCCGACGACGTCGCCACCGTATTCCAGTTCAACAACGACTGCAACGGACGCAATGGCGGCTGCGCCAACCGCCCCGGCGGTGGCGGCATGAGCACGGCCAGCGCCAATAACGGCGGCGGCGGCGTGGGCACGAGCGGCACGGCAGGCACCTCCGGCACAGGCCGCGGGGCAGCAGGCGGCAGCAGCTCGGGCACAGGTGGCGCCGGCTCCGGCGGCTCCGGCAGCAGCGGTGGTGGTAGCTCGGGTGGCGGTGGTAGCGGCGGTAGCGGTGGTAGCGGTGGTAGCGGTGGTAGCGGTGGTAGCGGTGGTAGCGGTGGTAGCGGCGGCAGCGGCGGCAGCGGCGGTAGCGGCGGTAGCGGCGGCAGCGGTGGTAGCGGTGGTAGCGGTGGTAGCGGTGGTAGCGGTGGTAGCGGTGGTAGCGGTGGTAGCGGTGGTAGCGGTGGCAGCGGTGGCAGCGGTGGCAGCGGCGGCAGCGGCGGCAGCGGTGGCAGCGGTGGCAGCGGTGGCAGCGGCGGCAGCGGTGGCGGCGGCTCCAGCGGCGGCTGCGGCTGCGGCGGCGCCGGAGCCAGCGGCCCCGGCGGCCCCTCGGGCGGTGGATTTGGTGGAGGCTTCGGCGGCGGGTTTGGCGGAGGCTTTGGCGGTGGATTCGGCAAAGGTGGTTCCTCTGGCGGCCCGGGCGGCGGGTTCGGCAGCGGCGGCCACGGTGGCGGCAATGGCGGCGGCAAGGGTCACTGACCTCGCACGGCGGTGCGCGCGCGCAGCCTCGGTCACGCCGAATTGGCGCGATAGCCGATCGCGCCAGTCAAGGCAGCGGCGGCGGCATCCCGGTCCCCCGGCCGGTTGCCGCCGCCGTGGGCCGGACGCAGGGTTCCCCCGCTGCCTGCTCGCCACGCGCCATCGTCTTTGAAACGAGCGCGCTGCGCGCCCGTATCCGGCGGCCGCGGATTCTCATGCGATACCGCCCTCCCCCCTCACAACATTTCGAGCGCACGCTTGCCGCGCGGCGGCTTGAAGTACGCGTCGAGCGCCGCAAGCTCGTCGTCGCCCAGCGCGAGATCGAGCGCCGCGCGGTTGTCGCGCACGTGCTCGATGCGCGCCGCCTTCGGGATCGCGCACACAGCCGGCTGGCGCAGCACCCACGCCATCGCCACCTGATACACCGATACGCCGCGCGCCTGCGCGATGTCGTCGAGCGGCGAGCGCTTCGGGAGCCGGGCATGATCGACGGGGCTATAAGCCATCACCGGCATGCCGTGCTCCGCGCTCCAGGGCAGCAGGTCGAATTCCGGGCCGCGGCGCGCCACGTTGTAGAGAATCTGGTTGGTCGCGCACCCATCGCCGCCCGGCACGGCGAAGAGTTCCTCCATGTCGTCGGTATCGAAATTGCTCACGCCCCAGTGGCGGATCTTGCCCGCGCGCACGAGCGCCTCGAAACCTTGTACGGTCTCTTCGAGCGGCACGCCGCCGCGCCAGTGCAGCAGATAGAGGTCGAGCCGGTCCGTGCCGAGGCGCTTCAGGCTCGCCTCGCAAGCCATCTGCACGCCGCGGCGGCTCGCGTTGTGCGGATACACCTTGCTCACGAGAAAGACCTCGTCGCGCAAACCCTGCAAGGCCTCGCCGACCAGCCGCTCCGTGGCGCCCTCGCCGTACATTTCGGCGGTATCGATCAGCGTCATGCCGAGCGCGATGCCTTCGCGCAGCGCCGCGATCTCTTCGGCCCGGCGCGCGCTGCGCTCCCCCATCTCCCAGGTGCCCTGGCCCAGCCTGGGAATGCGCTCGCCGCCGGGCAGCGCGATACGGGGAAGTTCGTGGATCATGATGGCAGGCTCCTTCGGCCGCTGCCCGCGCGCGCAGCGCGCCCGGCAGCGGCAACAATCGTCGCGAAAATGGCAGGAGAATCAGTGTATCGCCTCGCGTCGCGTAACATCATGGGCCCATCCGTAACTCGCCCATTAGCGCCTTTGCGCGCCTATGTCATAAAATTGCCGTTCGCCTCCCCTGCCCGCTTCCCATGAACGCTCCCTCGGAAGACCGCTGGCGCGACCTGCGCCCGGACCCGGACAACGATACGCCGCTCTATCTCCAGCTCGCCCGCAAGCTGAGCGGCGCCATTCACGAGAACCGCTGGAACGCCGGCGAGGCGCTGCCCTCCGAGCGCGTGCTGGCCGACGCGCTGGGCGTCTCGCGCATCACGGCGCGCAAGGCGATCGCGCTGCTCGTCGAGCAAGGGCTCATCCGCCGCACGCAGGGCGCCGGCAGCTTCATCACGCCGCGCTACGAAGATCCGCTCTCGCGCCTCACGAGCTTTAGCGAAATGCTGCGCCAGCGCGGCTTCACGCCCAGCTCGCGCTGGCTCTCGCGCGAAATCCAGCCGGCGAGCCGCGACGAAGTGATCCAGCTGGGCCTCTCGCCCGCCGCGGCCGTGACACGGCTAAAACGCCTGCGGCTGGCGGACGGCATCGTGATGGCGGTGGAGAATTCCACCTTTCCGGCGGCGCTGATTCCCGATCCCGGCGCAATCGGCGATTCGCTCTACAGCTTTCTCGAACAGCGCGGTCTCGCGATCGTGCGCGCGCTCCAGCACTTTCGCGCGGTCAACGCGAGCGAGGAAATCGCCCGTCAAATGCGCATCGCGCCCAACGAGGCGCTCCTGCTCATCACGCGCGTGGGCTACACCGCCGACCAGCGCGCCATCGAACTCACCGACACCTACTGCCGCAACGACTACTACGATTTCGTCGCGGAACTGCGCAAGTAGGCTGCGCCCCGCTTATCTGGCGCCCGTTGCGTTCTAGTTTCGTGCTCGTTGCGTGCTCATTCGGCGCGCACCCCGCGCTCACCACGCGGGCGCGTCGGTGCCGATGGGCACGGGCGGCCGCGCGAAATACGGCGGCGTGAGTTCCAGCGCTTCGGCACTGGCCGCCACGCGCAGGCGCCCGAACGGCGAGTCCATCGATTCGAGACAGTCGGCCACGTCCCCCGCCTGCGGATCGGCGACGTGCTGGCCGTTCTCCACCTGCCCCATCGTCTGCAGCCAGCGGCCCGTCTGCGCGAGCGAAACCCGCACGTGCCAGCTTCCGCCTTCGGTCGCGCGGCGCGCGAGCGCCACCATCGCGCCGAACGCGGCGAGATAGCCCGTCGCATGATCGAGCGCCTGGCAGGGCAGCGGCCGCGGCTTCGCGAACGGCTCGACGCCGCTGCCGCGCGAAGCCTCCACGCTCTCGGTCCAGACGATACCACTTGCCGACTGCACGAGGCTGTCGAAGCCGCGCCGCTCCCGCCACGGCCCTTGATGCCCGTACGCGCTGACCGAAACGCACACGATGCCCGGTGCGAGACGCGCCATCTCCTCGGGCGCAAAGCCGCGCGCGGCGAGCGCACCGGGACGGTACGACTGCAGAAACACATCGGCGCCGCGCGCGAGCCCGCGCAGCGTTTCGCAGGCTTCGCGCTCGCGCAAATCGAGCGTGGCGGAGCGCTTGCCGCGGCCGTTGTCGATCACGAGCGGCGCGATATTGGGCAGATGCGGACCGTTCACGAGCAGCACGTCGGCGCCGTGCGAGGCCAGCGTGCGGCCGGCCACAGGGCCCGCGATGATGCGCGTGAGGTCGAGCACGCGCACGCCTTCGAGCGGGCGTGCCGCGGGACGCGTTACGGCGCCGTTGCCGTTGCCGGCGCGCGTGCCCGGTGCTTCGGGCGGCGCGTCGCCGATGCGCTCGATTTCGAAGAGCGGCAGGTTCGCGATGGCTTTTGCCTGTTCGAGCGCCGACCACTCGCGCGGCGAGCGGATGAGCGCCGCGCACAGCCCCGCCTGGGCGAGCGCGCTGTCGAGTTCGGCCCCGTCCCATCCGAGTATGGCCCGCGCAACGGCTTCGCGTTCGCCCGTACAGCCGAGCACGCGCAAGATGCCTTCCAGGTGGTGCGCGAAGTTCGCGTGCAGCTGGATCCAGCGGCCGTCGCGCGTCCTGAAGTAGCCCGTCACCGGATGACGCAGCTCGATGGGCGGCCCACCTTCCACCTCCAGATAGCGTTCGCTGCGAAAGGCCGCGAGCGCGCGGCGCACGTCGACGCTCACGCGTTGCGCGCGCCCGCTGCGCAGACCATAAATCTGCGCCGCGGCAAGGCCGGCCGCGCCGGTCGTTGCCGCAGCCAGCGCGCCCACGCGAAAGACCGACGGCAGGACCGGATCGTCGCCCTCCATGTGCAGCAGGTCGAGCGCGGCCGGATCGCAGTCGGCCAGCATCCAGAGGTGTTCGAGGGCATCGCGTGGCGTCATGGCGGTCGGTCCTGTTCTCGTGCGGCTATCTTCGGGAAAACGCTATCGAGTCTAGATTCGTCGCCCGCCGGCAATCAATCTTGATTAAGATAATCAATATAGATTGATTTCTCCGCTTTCCTGCAGCGAGCCACCATGCCCAGCTATATGACCGCGACCGAGGCCGCCGAAGCCCTCGGCATCAGCCGCGCCACGCTCTACGCCTACGTGAGCCGCGGGCTGCTCTCTTCGGTCCCCGCGGCCGAGGGGCGGCAGAACCGCTACGCCGCCGCCGAGGTGCGCCGCCTCGCGCGCCGCAAGGCCGACGGCAAGCGCGCGGGCAAGGTGGCGCAGAAGGTGCTGGACTGGGGCGTGCCGGTACTGGAATCGTCGATCACGCTCATCGCCGACGGCAAGCTGCGCTATCGCGGCCACGACGCCGTCGAGCTTGCCCGGCACGCCACGCTGGAAGACGTAGCCGCGCTGTTATGGGAGTGCGCACCGCGGCGCATCGCCGAAGCCCCTGCCGCACCCGTCACGGCGGCGCAATGGGCCGCCTGGCTCAAGCTGTGGAGCGCGCATACGCCGCTCGAACGCGCGCTCGTGCTGCTGCCCTCGGCCGCCGCGCAGATGCCGCGTGTCTGGGCCCAGGGCCGCGATGCCCAGATCGATACGGGCGCGATGCTCATGCGGCTCCTCGCGGCCGCCATGATTTCCGCGGCGCCCTCGAACGAGCCGCTGCACCGCCAGTTGGCCCAGGCCTGGGGGGTGAAGTCGCGCGCGCAGGCCGAACTGCTGCGCGCGGCACTCGTGCTGTGCGCCGATCACGAACTCAATGCTTCGACCTTCACGGTGCGCTGCATCACGTCCACGGGCACGCACCTGTTCGGCGCGGCCGCCGGGGGACTCGCCGCGCTCGCGGGACCGCGCCACGGCGGCGATATCGTGCGCGTGACCGCGCTCTTCGAGGAGGCGGCGCGCGCAGGCGACCTGCATCGCTACCTCGCGCAACGCCTCGCCCCCGATGAACACGGCGTGGCCGCGCGGCTATCGGGCTTCGGGCATCCGCTCTATCCGGAGGGCGACCCGCGCGCGCGGCTGCTGCTCGACCAGCTCGCGCAGCGCGCGAGCGCGCGCTCGTCGATGGGCGAAATCGATGCGCTCGCCCGGGCCGTGGCCGAAACCACCGGGGCACGGCCCACGGTGGATTTCGCGTTGACGGCGATCGAGCACGTGCTCGAGCTACCGCGCGGCGCGGCGTTCACGCTGTTCGCAGTGGGACGGGTGACGGGCTGGATCGCGCACGCGCTGGAGCAGAACGCCGACGGGCGTCTGATCCGGCCTCGCGCGCGCTATGTGGGGGAATGGGGAATCGCCGACTGAAACGCACCGCCAGCTAAAACGCGCCGCTCAGGCCCGAACCTGGGCCGCCGCCCGCGTGCGCCAGCCCGCGCGCGCTGCCCACTCGCGCGCCATGGCGGCCAGCGCGGCCGCGAAGCCACGCGCCTCCACCGTGCGCGCCGCGGCCGTTGCTCCGCCGAGCGCCATCACGAAGCGTGCGCCCGCCCGCCCCGCGCTGAGATGCACGGCCGTGCCGCCCGCAAGCTCGAACGACTCGCCCTTGCGCAGCCAGTAATCGCCGCAATCGCCCTCCATCGTCAGCCAGAGTTCGCCCTCGCTCACATGCAGTTGAAGCGGCTGGGCCAGCCGCCAGGTCTGCACGGGTTCCTGATGCTCCAGTTCGAATATGCGGATTTCACGCATCGCAGTGCTCCTTGAACGCCTTTGCCAGTAAGCGCATTATTGCGGGCAGCGTCACGCAAACCCATGCACAGTTCCGAACAGTTTGTGCGGAACTGTGTAGTCGAAAAACCGGACAGTTGCCTCGTACCGGTGATGACCGTTCCCAGCCGCGAGGCCAGCATGAAACTCGAACTCGACCGCGCGAGCAGCGTTCCCCTCACCGACCAGATCGTCTCCGGCGTGCAGACGTGGATCCGCTCGCGCGCAGCGCATCCGGGCGCGCGCCTGCCCTCGATCCGCCAGTTCGCGGCCGACTACCGCATCAGCCGCTTTCCAGTGATCGAGGCCTACGACCGCCTCGTCTCGCTCGGCTATCTCGACTCGCGCCAGGGTTCGGGCTTCTACGTGAGCGAGCACGCCAGCGCCGGCATGTCCGGCATGGGCAGTTGCGACCTCACGAGCGCCGCCGACGAATCCGGCCATCTGCTCTCCGCGCTCAACCGGCCCGGCGAGGCGCTGCAGCTCGACAGCGGATCGATCCCGCAGGCCTGGCGCGATCTCGACGCGCTCGGCCAGGCGATCCGCCACGTCTCGCGCACCGACCCGACGAGTCTCGTCGATTACGGCTCGCCGCTCGGCGACGCGACACTGCGCGAGCATCTGCGCAACCGGCTCGCGCCGCTCGGCATCGCCGCCGACGCGCAGCAGATCCTCATCACCGAAGGCGCGAGCGAGGGCTTCGACCTGCTGATGCGCTACCTGCTCAGGCCCGGCGACACCGCGTTCGTCGAAGATCCCGGCTACTACAACCTGTACGGCCTCCTGAAGCTGCACGGCGTGAAGCTCGTCGGCATCCCGCGCACCGTGAACGGCCCGGACCTCGAACATCTGCACGCGATGCTCGCCGAGCACCGGCCGCGCGTGTTCTTCGTCAACACGGTGTTCCACAACCCCACCGGCACGACGATCGCGCCGCCCGTCGCCTTCCGGCTGCTGCAGCTCGCGCGCGAGCACCGCTTCACGATCGTCGAAGACGACATCTACGCCGACTTCCAGACCGACCCGTCCGACCGCCTCGCCGCGCTCGACCAGTTCGAGCACGTGATGTACGTGGGGGGGCTCTCGAAAACGCTCTCTTCGTCGCTGCGGGTGGGCTATGTGGCCGCCAACGCCGCCGTCATACGCGACCTCGCCGCCATCAAGGCGCTCACCTCGATCAGCGGCTCGCGCTTCACCCAGGCCGTGGCCGCGACGCTGCTCGAACGCGGCGCGTATCGCAAGTACCTCGAACGGCTGCGGCGGCGCATGACGGAAGCGCTCGGCAGCGCCACGCGCACCCTGGAAGAGCACGGCTGGGAGGTGTTCGCGCGGGCGCCCGGCGGCGAAATGGGCGGCCGGTTCGGCGGCAAGTTCGCGTGGGCGCGCGTGCCGCACGTCGAGGATTCGGCGCGGCTCGCCGCGTGCGCCGAGCGCTTCGGCGTGACGGTGTCGCCGGGCAGCCACTTCCGGCCGCATGGCGAGGCGTGCCCCTGGATCCGCATCAACGTGGCGCTCACGCTTGATCCGCGGGCCCAGGCGTTTTTCGCGGCGGCGGCCAGGCTCGAGGCGTAGCCGGCGGGCAATCCGGGTCGACCTCGGATCGATAGCTGGTCGATCGCAGGTCGATCGCAGGTCGATCGCCGGCTCCTCAAATTCAGGGCACCCGCACGGCGCCCGGTCCGCCGCAACTGCGTCCCGCCGTCGTTTTCCCTACAATGGCGGCTGCCAGCCAACCGCCTGAGCGCCCCGCCGCCGCCCCATGTCCGCCCCCGCCAGTCAGCCGACCGCCGCCACTCCGTCGCCCCGCTCGTTGTCCGTGATGCTGTGGCTCGTCGCCACCGGCTTCTTCATGCAGACGCTCGACTCCACCATCGTCAACACGGCGCTGCCCGCGATGGCAACCAGTCTTGGCGAGCGCCCGCTCAGCATGCAGTCGGTGGTGATCGCCTATTCGCTGACGATGGCCGTGATGATCCCGGTCTCCGGCTGGCTCGCCGACAAGCTCGGCACACGCCGCGTGTTTCTCGGCGCGATCCTTGTCTTCACGATCGGCTCGGTGCTGTGCGCGAGCGCGCCCACGCTCACGCAGCTCGTGCTCTCGCGCATCGTGCAGGGCGTGGGCGGCGCGATGCTGCTGCCGGTCGGCCGGCTGGCCGTGCTGCGCACCTTTCCCGCCGAACGCTATCTGCCCGCGCTCGCGTTCGTCGCGATTCCGGGCCTCATCGGCCCGCTGATCGGCCCGACGCTGGGCGGCTGGCTCGTGCAGATCGCCTCGTGGCACTGGATCTTCCTCATCAACGTGCCGGTGGGCGTGGTGGGCTGCATCGCCACCTTCATCTTCATGCCCGACAGCCGCAACCCCGACACCGCGCCCTTCGACCTGCCCGGCTACCTGCTGCTCGTCACCGGCATGGTGACGATCTCGTTCGCGCTCGACGGCCGCACCGAACTCGGCATCCAGCAGGCCACCGTGCTCGTGCTGCTGATCCTCTCGCTCGCGGCGTTCGTCGCCTACGGGCTGCACGCCGTGCGCACGCCGCACCCGATCTTCTCGCTCGATCTCTTCAAGATCCACACGTTCAGCGTGGGGCTGCTCGGCAACCTGTTCGCGCGCATCGGCAGCGGCGCCATGCCGTATCTGATTCCGCTGCTCCTGCAGGTGGCGCTCGGCTATACGCCGTTCGAAGCCGGCCTCATGATGCTGCCCACGGCCGCCGCGGGCATGTTCTCCAAGCGTCTCGCCACGCACCTCATCATGCGCTACGGCTACCGCCGCGTGCTCGTGACGAACACCGTGCTGGTGGGCGCGGCAATGGCGAGCTTCGCGCTCTCGACGCCCGCCGAGCCGCTGTGGCTGCGCATCGTGCAACTCGCGATTTTCGGCGGCGTGAATTCCATGCAGTTCACGGCCATGAACACGCTCACGCTCAAGGATCTCGGCACCGGCGGCGCGAGCAGCGGCAACAGCCTCTTCTCGCTCGTGCAGATGCTCTCGATGAGCCTCGGCGTGACCGTGGCGGGGGCGCTCCTCACCACCTTCACCGGCATCATCGGCCGCCATCTCACGGCCTCGAACGTGATTCCGGCCTTCCATGCGACCTTTATCTGCGTGGGCATCATCACGGCCGCCTCGTCGTGGATCTTCGCGCAGCTCGCCTCCGATCTGAAACGCACCGCCAAAAAGACCGACCCGTCCGAGCGGACGTAGCGCGCGTGGCGCCTGCAGAAGGCGTAGCGGGCCGGAAGGTCGTAGCGCGCACGCACCGAGGCGGTGCAGACAGCGACCGTGCGGTGCGCGCCTGGCCACCGCACGCACCGCGGCGCCGCGCAATGCGGGCCGCGCACGGCCTGCCTGCACGGGCAGCCCACGTCGGCAAACGCGCATACTTTTTGCTGACCTATCCTGTACTGTAAACTTGACGCTTCTGCGTCGCCCTCCCTACCGTGCGCGCCCCACCGATATGACCAGCATGATCGACCTCGATCCTCCCGGCTTCCAGTCGCGCCCCGTCGCGGGCGTCGAAGGCGCCCGCCGCACCGTGCTGTACGGCGGCTACACCGTTTTCAGCGTGTTTCAGCCGGTGTTCTCGGTGGCTCACCGCCGCGCGATCGGCTATCACGCCACGCTGCGCGCGCACGACGAGCACGGCCAGCAGGTGCCGTCGCAGGACGTTTTCACGCAGGCCGCGCGCCGCGGCGATCTGCTCGAACTCGGCCGCCTCGCCGAGTCGCTGCACCTCGGCAACTTCAACGCGTTCGATTCGCATGACGAATGGCTCTTCCTGAGCCTGCACCCGGCCGCGCTCATGGACACGAGCTACGGCGACGCCCTGCTCGCCGGCATCAAGGCGCTGGGGCTGCAGCCGCAGCGCGTGGTGCTCGAAGTGTCGGAACAGGCGGGCGGCGAGAATTCGCGCTTCGCCGAGATCATCGACGGCCTGCGCAAGAGCGGTTTCGTGATCGCGCTGGACGGCTTCGGCGCGAAGCATTCGAACATCGACCGCGTGTGGCAGTTGCGCCCCGACATCGTCACGCTCGACCGCAGCCTGCTCACCCAGGCGAGCCGCCATGCGCATATCGAGCGCGTGCTGCCGGGCCTCGTTTCGATGCTGCACGAGTCCGGCCAGCTCGTGCTGGTGGGCGGGCTTTCGACCGAGCGCGACGCGCTGATCGCGCTGGAAAGCAACGCCGATTTCGTGCAGGGCGGCTACTTCGCGCGGCCGGAGGTGGAGCCGGTGCCCCCCGCCACGGCGGCGCGGCTGATGGACGATCTCTCGGCGCGGCTGCGCGAGCGCGTGTCCGAACGCGAGCGGACCCAGACGGCACGGCTCGCGCCCTACGCGCGCGCGATGGAAACCGCGGCCGCGCAACTCGCGGCCGGCGCGGCGATGAGCGATGCCACGCTGCCGCTGCTCGGCCTCGACGAAACGGCGCGCTGCTTTCTGCTGGACGCCTCGGGCCGGCAGATCGGCGACAACGTGGTGCCCGACGGCCGCACGTCGCAGCGCGCCAAGCGCTTCCGCCCGCTGCTGCATTCGGAAGGCGCGAGCTGGGAGCGGCGCCCCTATTTCATCGGCGCGATGCGTGCGCCGGGCCACGTGCAGCTCACGCCGCCTTATCTGTCGATCAACGAAGCGCACCTGTGCGTGACCGCCTCGATTGCGGCGCAAACGCCGCAAGGGCTGCATGTGCTGTGCGTGGACATCAACTGGGAAGTGACGGCGCAGCGGGATTAGGGGCTGTTTGCCTGGGCGAACAGCCCCTGGTGCGCCGCCAGCGAACCTGCCTCTAGCGCCACGTTCGCGAGCAACCGGCGCACGGCCGCACCGCCGAAGGCCCGGTTGGCCGCCTTGAGCGCGGGCGAATCCGTGTGCATTTCGACGCGGATCACGGGCGCGCCGTCGCCATCGGCCACGATGCGCAGCTGGAGCCACATCGCCAGTTCGCCGTCTTCGGCCACCAGCACGACACCCGGCTCGCCGTCGAGCGTCAGGGCTTCCGCGCGCAGCGCTCCTTGCGCCAAGGCTGCCATCGGCACGTCGAGTGCCGCCGTCGCCGGCTCGTCCGCCTGCCGCGCCCCCGTTGCCGCGAGCCCGAGCAGATCCATCAGCCCGGCCCGGTCCTGCGCCTCCAGCACCTCGCGCAACCGCTCGACGGCCTGCGCATGCCGCGCCGGCTCCACCGGTGCTTCCCGCGTGCGCGCCGCTCTCTGCGCCGCCTGCTCGCGCGCGAGCCGCGCCTTCGCCCGGTGGACGATCTGCCGGCAATGAGCCGGCGTGCAGCCCACCAGCGCGGCAATCTCCGTGTAATCGCACTCGAAGGCTTCGCGCAGCACGAACGCGGCCTGCTCGACCGGGCCGAGCCGCGCAAGCATCACGAGCCACGCGTCGGCGAGGCGTGCCGCCCGCAGGCCGGCCTCCTCGGCCGAGGAGGCCACGTCGTCGAGCCAGGGCTGCGTCAGGCGCGCGAGGGCGTCGCCTTCGCGCTCGCGGCGCTGCCGCCGCAGCCGGTCGATCGCGAGGCGCACCGTCACCGTGGCGAGCCACGCCTGCGGCACCTTCACGCTGGGGGTATCGGCTTCGCGCCAGCGCAGCCACGCGTCCTGCACCACATCCTCGGCCTCGGCGCGGCTGCCCAGCACCCGTGCCGCCAGCGCGAGCAGCCTCGCGCGCAACGCGTCGAAAACGGCGGCGCGACTGGCGCCGTCCTCGCGGGATTCGTCTGCACTCTGCGTCATTCGCCTTGCTCCTTCGCTTCGATTCGCGATTCGTCTTTCGCGCCAATGCGGCGGCGCCTGTTACCGGCGTCTCGCCTGTCCGGCCGCCCGCACGCGTGAGACGTGCGGCGCCGCGCCGATGTGACACCTGGCCGAAAAAATATTCCCGTCACGAAGCGCCGCGCGCCAGCGTCTTGACCGGGACGCCGCGCAAAGCGCGCGCCATATCCTGCCACTGCGCCTGCCACCGCGCCCGACACCGCGCCCGACACCGCACCTGACACCAAGAGGACCGCCATGCACCCTTACGACACGCATCATGCTTCAACGCGCCCGAGCGCGCTCAATCTCGTGCCTACCGTCATCGAGACCTCGGGGCGCGGCGAGCGTGCCTACGACATCTATTCGCGTCTCCTGCGCGAGCGGATCGTGTTCCTCGTCGGGCCGGTCAACGAGCAGACGGCGAGCCTCGTCGTCGCGCAACTGCTCTTTCTCGAAGCGGAGAATCCGGAAAAGGACATCAGCCTCTATATCAATTCGCCGGGCGGCTCGGTGTACGACGGCCTCGCCATCTACGACACGATACAGTTCATCAAGCCCGAGGTATCGACGCTGTGCACGGGCTTCGCGGCCAGCATGGGCACGTTTCTGCTTACGGCGGGGGCGCGCGGCAAGCGCTATGCGCTGCCGAATGCGCGCATCATGATCCATCAGCCTTCGGGCGGCGGCCAGGGCACGGCCGCCGACATCGAGATCCAGGCGCGCGAGGTGCTGTACCAGCGCGAGCGCCTGAACGCCGTCATGGCAGAACGCACGGGCAAGAGCATCGAGCAGATCGCGAAGGACACCGACCGCGATCACTACATGTCGGCCGATGCGGCCGCGCAGTATGGGCTGATCGACCGGGTGATCGGTTCGCGCGACGAGCAGTTGCCGCGCTAACGCGAAAGCGCCTGCCGCTCCACCGGCATCGCCTCAGCCGAGCCGCGCGGCGAGCCACGCCGAAAGCACGCCCTTGTACTCGGCCACGAGCAGGCGGCGCTCCTTCGGCCTGGCCGCCGCGTAGAGCGGATTGAGGCTCTTCACGATCTGCAGCATCACCTCGGCGATGCGGTAGGCCTCGTCGGGTGCGAGCGCGGCGTCGTAGCGCTGGAAGAGCGCCGAGAAACGCTCGCGCAGGCGGTTGCGCGCCGCGGCGTCGCGCCGGAATCCCAGCGACACCGAAAGCAGCGGCAGATACGCGGGACAGTCGGCCATCAGCTCGACCATCATGTCGAAGAGCCGCTCGACCAGTTCGGCGAGCGGCAGTTGTTCGCCGCTGCTCTCGCCGGACTCGACCAGCGTGCTCCAGCGCGCGTCGATTTCGTCGCCGTAGCGTTTGCGCAGCGCGAACGCGAGCGCGTCCTTGTTCGGGAAATACTGATACGCCGCGCCGATCGACACCCCCGCCTGCTGCGCAATCTGGGTCATGGTCGCGCTTTCGAAGCCGCGTTCGGCGAACGCCTCGCCCGCTGCGTCGAGCAGCGCTTCGACCGTGCGCGCGGCGCGCTCCTGGCGCGGCACGCGCCGCGAAGCGGTGGGATCGTCCATTGCGGCAGCCGCCATATCTGAAATCTCCCTCACATTTGGCGTATCATTATCTGAGCCCATCCTCACATACAGGTGACCCATGACGCAAGCCCTTTCCATCGATGCGCACCGCACGGCGCTCGTGATGATCGACCTCCAGCACGGCATTGTCGGCCGCTCGCTCGGGCCGTACGGCGGCCCGGAGGTGGTCGCGCGCGCGAAGCACCTCGCCGATGCGATGCGCGCCAAAGGCGCCGCCATCGTCTGGGTGCGCGTGCTGCTCAACGAGCTGAATTTCCCGTCGGCGGACGCACCCGCGCGCGCGCCGGACGCGCCGCCCGCGCCGGCCATCGCTTCGGAACTCGTGCCCGAAGCCGGCGTGCAGCCGGGCGACATCGTCGTTGCGAAGCGCCAGTGGGGCGCCTTCTACGGCACGGATCTCGAACTGCAACTGCGCCGCCGCGGTGTGGATACGATCGTGCTGGGCGGAGTCGCCACGAACTTCGGCGTCGAATCGACGGCGCGCGCCGCCTACGACCGCAGTTTTCGCCTCGTGTTCGTCGAAGACGCCACGTCGGGCCTCGCGGCCGACATGCATCAGTTCACGTTCGAAAAGCTCTTCAGGCACATGGGCCACGTGCGCACGGCGCAGCAGGTGATCGAAGCGCTGGCATGACACGGCGGCGGTAAAAACGAAAAAAGCCCTCGATGGCGAAATCGAGGGCTTTTTTCGCGTGCCGCCCGCAAGCGGCACGCGCGGCGCGATCCGTGCGGAAGACGCCTTGCGCGAAATCCTCAGGCGAAGTTCTTCGCAGCGAAGTCCCAGTTCACGATGTTCCAGTACGCTTCGACGAACTTCGGACGCGCGTTGCGGTAGTCGATGTAGTAAGCGTGTTCCCACACGTCGATCGTGACGAGCGGCTTGGCGTCGGTCGTGATCGGCGTGGCGGCGTTGCTGGTCGAAACGATGTCGAGCGAGCCGTCCGCCTTCTTCACGAGCCAGGTCCAGCCCGAACCGAAGTTGCCGACTGCGGCCTTCGAGAACGCTTCCTTGAACGCGTCGAACGAACCCCACTTCGCGTTGATCGCGTCGGCCAGCGCGCCCGTGGGCGCACCGCCGCCCTGCGGCGAGAGGCTGTTCCAGAAGAAGGTGTGATTCCAGACCTGGGCTGCGTTGTTGAACACGCCACCCGACGACTTCTTAATGATCTCTTCGAGCGAGAGCTTCTCGAACTCGGTGCCCGGGATCAGATTGTTGAGGTTCGTGACGTAGGCTTGATGATGCTTGCCGTAGTGGTAATCGAGCGTCTCTTCCGACATGTTCGGAACGAGGGCGTTCTTCGCGAACGGCAGCGGCGGGAGCGTAAATGACATGATGCGGTTCCTTCGTCGTGTTATGGGGAGTTCTGCGTGACAACCGGCATGAGCACCCGATTGTAGGCGAGTTGGAATAACCCCGCAAACGCGCGGACTTTATGCCGGATATGCTTCGCACAAGGGTTTGCGCATGCCTTTCAGGCTTCGCGGCGGCACCGTTTCGGCACCGCCGCGAGGACGTGAATGCTGCATGGGCGGATACGCCGTTCAACGCTCGCGCAACGCTGTTTCAGCAGCGCGAACGCCGGCGCGACGGCGCATGCCGCATCGAGTGCGCATGGGGCGTGCCTCGGGTGACCCTCGTGTGACTTGAGTGGCGGCCGGCGCCCTGGCAAGTCGCGAACTCGCGCCGCAGAGGTTCAGAACCCGTCGGCAAGCCTCGGCTGCACGTCGGCCAGCGCGACGTCGGCGCCGCCCTCTGCGAGATGCACGGTGAGCCGCTTGCCGGGCTTGAGCACCGCGGGCGAGCGGATGGCCGCGCCGCTTTGCGCATCGATGAGCGCCGCATAGCCGCGCTCGAAGGTGCGCTGCGGGCTCAGCACTTCGAGCCGCGCGCCCAGTCCGGAAACCCGTGCGGCCTCGCGCTCGCGCCGGCGCGCGAAGGCGCCGTCCAGCCGGCGGCCCAGTGCCTCCACCCGGGCGGTCTGCGCCGCCGCGTCGGGCCGCGCGCGCTGCCAGCGCATCTGCACGACATTGAAGCGCGCGCGGGCGTCCGCCGCCGCGCGCGAGCCCGCCGACGCGAGCCGGATCGCCAGCTGGCGCAAATGCGCACGCTGCTGCGCGAGCCGCTCGGCGGGCGAGACGAGCCGCCGCGCCAGCCAGTCGAGCTGCTGCGCGCGACGCTCCATGAGCCGGCCGAAGCCGCGCGCCAGCGCCGCGTGGCGCTGGTCGAGCTCGCGCAGCAGCAGCACGCGCTGCGGGCTCACGAGTTCGGCGGCGCCGGTGGGCGTGGGGGCGCGCACGTCGGCGGCGAAGTCGGCGATGGTGAAATCGGTTTCATGGCCCACGCCGCTCACCACGGGGATCCCGCTCGCCGCAATCGCGCGCGCGAGCGCCTCGTCGTTGAAGGACCACAGGTCCTCGATCGAACCGCCGCCGCGGCACAGCACGATCACGTCCACCTCGGCGCGCGCGTTCGCGGCTTCGAGCATGGCCGTGAGCTTTTCGGCGGAACCCGCGCCCTGCACCGGCGCCGGATAGACGATCACCGGCACGTGCGGCGCGCGGCGGCACAGCGTGGTCAGCACGTCGCGCAGCGCGGCGGCCTGCATCGACGTAATCACGCCGATGGCACGCGGATGGGTCGGCAGCGCGCGCTTGCGCGCCGGATCGAAGAGCCCTTCGGCCTCCAGTTGCGCCTTCAGGCGCAGGAACGCTTCGTACAGGCGCCCCTGGCCCGTGCGCCGGACCGCCTCGACGTTGAGCTGCAGTTCGCCGCGCGGCTCGTACATCGTGACGAGCGCGCGCACCTCGATGCGGTCGCCCTCGCGCGGCGTGAACTCGGCGTACTGCGCGCGCCCGCGGAACATCACGCAGCGAATCTGCGCCTGGGCGTCCTTGATCGAGAAATACCAGTGGCCGCTCGCGGCGCGCGTGAAGTTCGACACTTCGCCCGAAATCCACGCGAGCGGGAACGTGCGCTCGAGCATCGAGGCGATGGCGCGGTTGAGCGCCGAAACCGGCACGACGACGTCGCCGCCGGCGCCACCTGCTGCGCCGGATGCGAAGGGAGAAGGAGAAAAGCGATCGGAATTCATGCTGAGCGTGCGAAAAACCAGGCCGGACAGACGATAGACCGTTCGGCGGCCCGGCGTCCAGCGCGAACTGCATGCGCCGGCGGGCGCGCCGAGGTTTCCACATCGGGCGCGCTGGAGACAAAAGCGGGCGGCAATGCGTCGAAGACGCTGAAAATTTTCAGCATCCCATTGATTTAAAAGTACTTTTTATTGATATAACAAGGTGTCACGCCGATGGAATGCCGTGCGAGCGGGCCTTCCGGCCAACGAGAAGGCCACTTCTCCACAAAGTTATCCACAGGCCCCTGCTCGCCGATGCACGCGCCGGCGACGCAGCAGCGTCCCGGCAGGTAGCTTGCGGCGTGCCCGCCACCCGCGCTAGAGTGCCGGGTTCCTGGTCGCTTTGCGCACCGTCTGGGGCAGCCCGCCTGGGACGGCCCGCCTGCGGCCCCGCGCCTGTTCCGGCCAGGCCCCCCGTTCCGGAGAACCGCCCGATGCCAGACCTGCCCGCCGCCCTGCCCGTCCTGCCTTCCCGAGCGGCGCCCGCACGCGGCGCCTCGCGCAGGCGTCTCGCGAACGCATGCCGATGAGCGGCCTCGCCTCCCGGATCGAAAGCCGGCTCGCGCACGAATGGCAGCAGCGCGGCCCGCTTGCCTGGGCGCTCACGCCGCTTGCCGCCGTCTTCGCCGCCGTGAGCGGCGCGCGCCGCGCTGCCTTTGCGCTGGGCTGGCTCAAGACCGTGGAGGTGGGCGTGCCGGTGGTGGTGGTCGGCAACGTGACGGTGGGCGGCACCGGCAAGACGCCCACGGTGATCGCACTCGTCGAGGAACTGCGCACCGCGGGCTTCACGCCGGGCGTGGTCTCGCGCGGCTACGGCGCGAAGGTCGAACGCCCGACGCCGGTCACGGCCGCCACGCCCGCCCGCGTCGCCGGCGACGAGCCGCTCCTCATCGCGCGCCGCACGGGCGCGCCCGTGTGGGTGTCGCCCAACCGCGTCGCCGCCGCGCAGGCGCTGCGCGCCGCCCACGAGGACGTGGACGTGATCGTGAGCGACGACGGCCTCCAGCACTACCGTCTCGCGCGCGACTTCGAACTCGTGGTGTTCGACCATCGCCTGGGCGGCAACGGCTTGCTGCTGCCCGCCGGGCCGCTGCGCGAGCCGCTGTCGCGCCACCGCGACGCCACGCTCGTGAACAATCCGTTCGAGCGCGCGCTCCCGCCCTGGCCCGACACCTTCGCGCTCAAGCTCGAACCCGCCGACGCCTGGCATCTGTCCAACCCCGCCTTGCGCCGCCCGCTCTCGCAGTTTGCCGGGCAGCGCGTGGCGGCGGCGGCCGGCATCGGTTCGCCGGAGCGCTTCTTTGCGACGCTGCGCGGCGCGGGACTGGCGCCCCAGACGCTGCCGCTGCCCGATCACTACGCCTTCGCGACCAACCCGTTCGTCGACGTGAAGGCCGACGCGATCCTGGTCACGGAAAAGGATGCAGTAAAATTGGGGGCCTGGAACGACGCGCGCATCTGGGTGGTCCCGGTGGAAGCCGCGCTCGATCATCGCCTCATTACTCTGGTTGTGGAGAAACTCCGTGGACGCCCGTCTGCTTGAAATCCTGGTCTGCCCGATCTGCAAGGGCCCGCTCAGCTACGACCGCGCCGCGCAGGAGCTGATCTGCAACGCCGACAAGCTCGCCTATCCCATCCGCGACGGCATCCCCGTGATGCTCGTGGACGAGGCGCGCCAGACCGTGGAAGGCACGGTGGTCGACCCGAGCGGCCCCAGCGCCGCCTGAACCCGCCGCGCCGGCCGCGGGCGAGCCACTCTCGCCCGGCCTGTCGCTGCGTCCGGGTGTTTTCGTCCGTGCGCGCCGCCTGCGGCGCGCTTTCGTTTTGAAGCCCTTCCCGAAAGAGCCATGACCGCACCCGTGCAACCCTTCATCGCCGTCGTGCCCGCGCGCCTCGCGTCCACGCGGCTGCCGAACAAACCGCTCGCCGACATCGGCGGCAAGCCGATGGTGGTGCGCGTGGCCGAGCGCGCCCAGGCCTCGGGCGCGCAACGGGTGCTGATCGCCACGGACGCTCCCGCGGTGCTCGACGCCGCGCGCGAGCACGGCTTCGAAGCGATGCTCACGCGCGCCGACCATCCCTCGGGCACCGACCGCCTCGCCGAAGTCGCCACGCACTACGGCTGGAGCGACGACACGATCGTCGTCAACGTGCAGGGCGACGAGCCGCTGATCGATCCCGCGCTCGTGTGCGACGTTGCGTCGCACCTGGCCGCGCACCCCGATTGCGCCATCGCCACCGCCGCCCACCCGATCACGGCCCCGGACGAAATCCTCAACCCCAACGTCGTGAAGGTGGTGCTCGACGCGCGCGGCGTGGCGCTCTACTTTTCGCGCGCGCCCATTCCCTGGGCCCGCGACGCGTGGCAGCCGCACTGGTCGCCCGCGCGCCTCGATCTGGCCGCAATGCCCGCCCCGCCGGCTCCCGCGACGGTTTACCGGCACATCGGCCTGTACGCCTATCGCGCCAAATTCCTGCGCAGCTACCCGGCGCTCGCGCACTCGCCCATCGAACAGGTGGAAGCGCTCGAACAGCTTCGCGCCATGTGGCACGGCGAGCGCATCGCGGTCCTCGTGACCGCCGAAGCGCCCGCGCCGGGTGTCGATACCCCCGCCGACCTCGCCCGCGTGCAGGCGTTATACCGGGCTTAATTCCGGTAATGGCTTAAAAAACCCATGGCATAATCAATTGTTTGCGCGAGCCGTCTAAAGCCTTTGTGCGTCGGGGTTTCCCCCTTTTTTCGCCGATCTCGCCCCGCTGCGCCGTCCCCGTGTCCGTCACGCGACGCTGCCTGCGCGGGTCGGGTCGCCACCCCGCCGGCGCATGCCGCAGCGGTCGTGTGCGCGAACGGGGAAGGAGACGCACGACGCCGCCGATGAGGTCCACGAGGACTCGCCGCGCCGCAAGAATTCACACAGATCGGAGATTGTTCACATGCGTTTGATCCTGTTGGGCGCCCCCGGCGCGGGCAAGGGAACCCAGGCAAGCTTCATCAAGGAAGAGTTCGGCATTCCGCAAATCTCGACGGGCGACATGCTGCGCGCGGCCGTGAAGGCCGGCACGCCGCTGGGCCTCGAAGCGAAGCGCTTCATGGACGCGGGCGAACTCGTGACCGACGAACTCATCATCAATCTCGTGAAAGAGCGCCTGCAGGAACCCGACTGCAAGAACGGCTACCTGTTCGACGGCTTCCCGCGCACGCTGCCGCAGGCCGAGGCGATGAAGCAGGCGGGCGTGGCGATCGACTACGTGCTCGAAATCGACGTGCCGTTCGACGAGATCATCACGCGCATGAGCGGGCGCCGCATGCACCCGGCTTCGGGCCGCACCTACCACGTCAAGTTCAATCCGCCGAAAGAGGACATGAAGGACGACGTGACGGGCGAGCCGCTCGTGCAACGCGACGACGACAAGGAAGAGACCGTGCGCAAGCGTCTCGACGTGTATGTCGCCCAGACCAGGCCGCTCATCGCCTACTACAGCGACTGGGCGAAGCGCGGTGAAGAAAACGGCCTGAAGGCGCCGCAGTACCGCACGATCTCGGGTCTTGGCACCGTCGAAGAAATTCGCGCGCGCGCCCTCGGCGCGCTCAAGTAAGCCATCCTTCGCCGGCCTGCCGGAGCATGCCGGCGAGGCCGGCTCCCCTCTTTGCCGGCCCCTGCCCCGGATTTGCTGGTTTGCCTGCGGGCCGGCTGGCGCCGCGCCACAAGCGCGACGCCGGGCGGCCCGTTTTGCTTTTCGTGCATGCCGCCCGCACGACCACCATAACAAATGGAGCAGAGACAACATGCAGATCCGCGACAACGTATTCCTCATCACCGGCGGCGCCTCGGGCCTCGGTGCGGCCACCGCACGCCTCGTTGCGGCCGAAGGCGGCAAGCCCGTCATCGCCGACCTCAATGAGGAAGCCGGCCAGGCGCTCGCGAAGGAACTGGGCGGCATATTCGTGAA
The DNA here is from genome assembly GCF_000685035.1 of Paraburkholderia ferrariae NBRC 106233. GTDB lineage: Bacteria > Pseudomonadota > Gammaproteobacteria > Burkholderiales > Burkholderiaceae > Paraburkholderia > Paraburkholderia ferrariae. Next base: position 201,273 of record NZ_BAYB01000011.1, on the reverse strand, counting down.
ATGCAACGTCGCGAGCGAGGAAGACGGCGCGCAAGCCGTGGCTGCCGCCACGGCGCTCGGCACGCTGCGCGGCCTCGTGAACTGCGCGGGCATCGCACCCGCGGTGAAGACGGTGGGCAAGGACGGCCCGCATCCGCTCGACGTGTTTGCGAAGACCGTCACGGTCAACCTGATCGGCACGTTCAACATGATCCGCCTCGCGGCGACCGCCATCGCACAGACGGCGCCCCTCGAAGGCGGCGAGCGCGGCGTGATCGTCAATACGGCTTCGGTGGCGGCCTACGACGGGCAGATCGGCCAGGCCGCCTATGCGGCTTCGAAGGGCGGCGTGGTCGGCATGACGCTGCCGGTCGCGCGCGACCTGTCGCGCAGCGGCATCCGCGTGATGACGATCGCCCCCGGCATCTTCGAAACGCCCATGCTGCTCGGCATGCCCAAGGAAGTGCAGGATGCGCTCGGCGCGATGGTTCCGTTCCCGCCGCGCCTCGGCAAGCCCGCCGAGTACGCGATGCTGGTCAAGCAGATCGTCGAGAACCCCATGCTCAACGGCGAAGTGATCCGCCTCGACGGCGCGATCCGCATGCAGCCGAAGTAAGCGCGGCTGCGCAAGACGTTAAAAAACCCGCGATATACGTCGCGGGTTTTTTGTGTCCGGGCTGTTGTGTCCGAATCCGGCGCTCAATCCTGCTCGTTATCGAGCGTGCGCTGGCGCAGCTCCTGCAATTGCGATTCGACGACCACGGCATCTTCGGCGTCGGGGCGTTCGTCCAGATAATGTTCGAGATCTTCGAGCGCCGGGCGCAGGTAATCGAGCCGCGCGTAAGCGAAGCCGCGGTCGCGCACTTCCTCGATGCTGTACGGCAGCAAGATCACGAGCCGCTGCTGGATTGCAAGCAGACGCTGCCAGCGTTCCGTCTGCAGATAGATCGACTTCAGATTGCGCAGCATGCGCGCGACGATCTCGCGGCGCGTAGCCGGTTCGAGCAGCATGCGCAGCGCCCGCGCCACCGAATCGCCCGCGTTCGCCACGTAAGGCTCCAGCATCTCCACCATGTCGGATTCCGAAAGCGCGCGCCCCGTGGTGGGGTCGAGCATCGCATCGCCTTCGGGCAGCGAAACGCGCAACAGGAAATGCCCGGGAAACGACACGCCCTTCACCGGCAAACCCAGTTGCCCCGCCATCTCCAGATAAAGCACCGCGAGCGAGATGGGAATGCCGCGACGGCGCCGCAGCACCGCGTTCAGATGGCTGTTGTCGGGATCGTAGTAGTCGTTGAGGTTGGCGGAGAAACCGAACTCGCGGAAAAAGCAGCGGTTCAGGGTCGCGATCTGCTCGCGCAGGTCTGCGCCTTCGGGCACCCGGCGGCGCACGCGCAGCGCCAGTTCGTCGATTTCGGCGAGCGTGCCTTGCAGATCGAGATCGGGGTACGCATCCTGCGCGATGGCGAGCGCAGCCTCGGTGAGCGGCAGGCTGTCGTCGTCGGCGACGAGCGTGCCGAAATAGTCGAGCACCCGCGTATTCATCGTGGTCACTTCGCCCGCCTCTTGAAGTAAGCGTACTTGAAGCCCATCAGCCACAGCATACCGAAATATAGTGCGGCAAACAGCACGAGGCATGCGCCGAGCAGCGCAATGCGCGCGAACGGCTCGTGGCGCAGGCCGATCCAGTCGTAGCTGATCGCACACCAGTGCATCGCACCGGCCAGCACGAGGCATGCCCCGATCAGCTGCACGAAAAACGTCGCCCAGCCCGACGACGGCATATAGATGCCCCGCCGGCGCAGCCCGATGAAGAGCAGCAGCGCGTTCATGCAGGCGCCGAGCCCGACGGAGAGCGTGAGGCCCGCGTGCGAGAAGATCGGCACGAAAACATAGTTGCTGATCTGCGTGGCAATGAGCACGACGACGCCGATCTTCACCGGCGTCTTGATGTCCTGGCGCGCGTAGAAGCCGGGCGCGAGGATCTTGATGAGAATGAGGCCCACGAGGCCCACCCCGTAGGCGGCGAGCGCACGGCCCGTCATCACCACCGAATTCGCGTCGAACTTGCCGTAGTGAAAGAGCGTGGCCGTGAGCGGCTCGGCGAAGAAGAACAGCGCGACCGCCGAAGGCGCCGCGAGCAGGAAGGTCACGCGCAGGCCCCAGTCGAGCAGCGCCGAATACTCGTGCGGATCGGCATCGACGTGCGCCTTCGAGAGGCTCGGCAGGAGAATCGTGCCGAGCGCCACGCCGAGCAGCGCGGTGGGGAACTCCATGAGGCGGTCGGCGTAGTTGATCCACGACACCGCGCCCGGGCCGAGCCGCGATGCGATATTGGTATTGATGATGAGGCTGATCTGCGCGACCGAGACCGCGAACATCGCCGGCACCATCTTCGCGAGCACGCGCTTCACGCCCCGGTGCGCGAGCGCCTTCACCGGATTCCAGCCGATGCGCGGCATCATGTCGATGCGTTTGAGCCCCGGCAACTGCACGAGGAACTGCAGCACGCCGCCCACGATCACGGCCCACGCGAGCGCATAGACCGGCTGCTTCATGTGCGGCGCGAACGCCACGGCCGCGACGATGAACGACACGTTGAGCAGCACCGGCGCGAACGCGGGCAGCGAGAACTGCTTGTACGTATTCAGCACGCCGGACGCGAGCGACGTCAGCGAAATAAATACGATGTACGGAAACATGATGCGCGTCATCGTGACGGCGAGCGGATACGCTTCGCCGTCGCTCTTCAGGCCCGAGGCGACCACCGTCACCACGAGCGCGGCGCCGAAGATGCCGAGCACCGAGAGGAACGCGAGTACCCAGGCGAGCACGGTCGAGGTCGCATCGACGAGATCGCGCGTGGCGTCGTGGCCCTTCTGGTTCTTGAACTCCGCGAGGATCGGCACGAAGGCTTGCGAGAACGCGCCCTCCGCCGAGATCCGGCGCAGCAGGTTGGGAATGCGGAACGCGACGTAGAAGGCGTCGGTGAACTGGCTCGCGCCGAATGCGCGCGCAATCAGCGTTTCGCGGGCCAGTCCGGTCACGCGCGACAGCAGCGTGAAGCCGCTGACCGTCAGCAGGGCTCGGAATAGATTCATGGGGCGCTTATTATACGGGTGCCGCGCGGCACTCCGGCGCTCGGTGCAGATCTCGCGAGTGCATGGCATCGCGCATTTCGTCGCGCATTTCGTCATGCAGTCCGCCGGATCGATCGAGCCCTTTTCGAGTCGGCCCGAACTGGCGCCCCGCTCTCGTCACGATTGCCATGCTCATGATTCTGTTGCTATAATTAGCGGTTCCGGGTCTCGAAAGGACTTGGACGCGTCTTGGAAAGGAAGCGGAAAACGGCTGCACTGCGGTGCGCCCGGTTCTGTTTCGGCACAAAAGGCGCGGCCGGCGGCGGCAGTTGACACTGATGTGGCAACTGCGCAAATACCGCCGGCAATACCGTTTTGCGCTTTCGGGCAATCGTTCCCGGAAGTTCAAATCCAGGCAAAGAGCGTGATCCGGTCCGGCTGCAAGCAATGGCAGACGGCAGGCTCAGGCTCCGGAAACATAAGGAATCGTCATGGCAAACTCCGCACAAGCACGCAAGCGCGCCCGTCAGGCCGCGAAAGCAAACTCGCACAACTCGGCGCTGCGCTCGAAGTTCCGCACCGCTATCAAGGCCGTTCGCAAGGCTATCGACGCCGGCGACAAGGCTGCAGCCGCCGAAGTCCTCAAGAACTCGGCAAAGACGCTCGACATCATCGCCGACAAGAAGATCGTTCACAAGAACAAGGCTGCTCGCCAGAAGAGCCGCCTGTCGGCTGCCATCAAGGCAATGGCCGGCGCACAGTAACTCCGGCTGGCCTGCTCAGGCGGGCCGTCCGCAGTTTCTGCCGCATCACGAAAAACCCGCTTCGGCGGGTTTTTTGTTTTTATCGCTGGTTTGAGTCAGGGCCGCGGCCGCGCCCCGGAAAAAGACGGGCGCAAAAAAACCCGCCGCAGCGGGTCGATTCGCAGCCGTGCGCGAGACTCAACTCCCGCTGCCGCCCTGCTGCGTGGCGTGATCGTGCGGCAATTCGCAGGCCTCGGTCACGACAAGGTCGTTGTCCTTGGCGAAATTCATCACGAAGTTGAATGCCATGGGTTCGATGTCTTTCAAACGCGAATCCAGGATCACGCATTTGAGGTCGCCGATCATCGTCGGCCGGACGTAGAGCGAGTACCGCAGGTAGGCGTTGGGCCCCCGCGCATTCGCCGATGCCTTCGGGCCGAAGCTCGCCATCACGCCCGCGAGGCGCTCGGACCAGTCGCTGGGACGAAACTTCTTCCCGTTCGAGGTGATGCCTTGGATGAAGAATTCGGTTGGGGCTTCGTCGGCCATGTACGGTACCTGTGTGACTGCACGCTGCGCCGCAGCACGCTACATGACAGCGGCACGAAACAGCGGCACGAAACGGTGTCACGCCCGCGCCACCCGCGCATTGCCTGCGGGGCAGAAGTTGCCGGGCTGGCCGCCTGGCAACCGCGCGCGCGAATACAGTCCGTTGGACAGGGAGCGGCCGTCCGCACACCCGGACCGGCGCCACGCCGCATCGAGATCGTCGAATTTGCAGCGCACAGCCGGCCGGCGTACAGGCTCGCTTCCGCGAGCCGCTGCGACGTCCCACGGGTTCATCCATGGTGCTCGCTGGCTATCCATGGCTCTTTTCGGGGCCGCCGGACTCGCTGTCGTGCCTGAGAGAAAACTTCGCGATTATAGCGTACCAGGGGTCTTTCCGCACCGCACACAAGACCCCGGAGCGCCTGCCGCCGCTGCCCTGGGCGGCCTTCCCGCGGCCTTCCTGCCGCCTGTTTCCCGCTCGCCCCGCCCCCGCGCCCGACTTTTAGCGCGACTCGTCAAATCCCGCAAAATCCTTTATGCTGCATTGACTTACCACCAACCGCAGCGGCGTCGCCGGCCCAATCCTGCAGTTTCGAGGCCGGATCCGGCGCCGTTTTTGCTTCATGACCTCCCGGACCATACGCCATTACCTGCAGTTCAAGGATTTCTCTCTTGACGATTATGAATATGTGCTGGAGCGTGCCCGCATCCTCAAGCGCAAATTCAAGAACTACGAGACGTATCATCCGCTGCACGACCGCACGCTCGCGATGATCTTCGAGAAGAACTCCACGCGCACGCGACTCTCGTTCGAAGCCGGCATCTTCCAGCTCGGCGGCCACGCGGTGTTCATGAACACGCGCGACACGCAGCTCGGCCGCGGCGAGCCGATCGAGGATTCGGCGCAGGTCATTTCGCGGATGGTGGACATCATCATGATCCGCACGTTCGGCCAGGACATCATCCAGCGGTTTGCCGAAAGCTCGCGCGTGCCGGTCATCAACGGTCTCACGAACGAATACCACCCCTGCCAGGTGCTGGCCGACATCTTCACGTACTACGAGCATCGCGGCCCGATCCGCGGCAAGACCGTCGCCTGGGTCGGCGACGCGAACAACATGCTCTACACGTGGATCGAGGCGGCGCAGATTCTCGACTTCAAGCTGCGCATCTCGACGCCGCCGGGCTACCCGCTCGATCCGTCGCTGGTCGCGCCGGAGAGCCAGCCGTTCATCGCCGTGCTCGACGATCCGAACGCCGCCTGTGACGGCGCCGACCTCGTCACCACCGACGTCTGGACGAGCATGGGCTTCGAGGCCGAGAACGAAGTGCGCAAGAAGGCATTCGCCGACTGGTGCGTCGACGCGGAAATGATGGCGCGCGCCCGGCCGGACGCGCTCTTCATGCACTGCCTGCCCGCCCACCGCGGGGAGGAAGTGAGCGCGGACGTGATCGACGGTCCGCAAAGCGTGGTCTGGGACGAGGCGGAAAACCGCCTGCACGTCCAGAAGGCGCTAATGGAATTCCTGCTGCTCGGGCGCCTGAACCACTGAGCGCGACGCCCGCGGCCAGGCGGGCCGCTGCGGCAAAAGCGCGGTCCGCGGCCCGTTTGGTGTCAAAATATTGTTTTCCCGCGCGTTCGGGCCGCCGGCGCGCACAGATCTCTCCCGTTACGGATTCACCATGAGCGATATCAAGAAAGTCGTGCTCGCCTACTCCGGCGGCCTCGACACCTCCGTCATCCTGAAGTGGCTGCAGGACAACTACGACGCCGAAGTCGTGACCTTCACGGCCGACATCGGCCAGGGCGAAGAGCTCGAACCGGCGCGCAAGAAGGCCCTGCAACTCGGCATCAAGGAAGAGAACATCTTCATCGACGACCTGCGCGAAGAGTTCGTCCGTGACTTCGTGTTCCCGATGTTCCGCGCCAACGCGCTGTACGAAGGCGAGTATCTGCTCGGCACGTCCATCGCGCGTCCGCTGATCGCCAAGCGTCAGATCGAAATCGCCCGCGCCGCCGGCGCGCAAGCCGTCTCGCACGGCGCGACCGGCAAGGGCAACGACCAGGTGCGCTTCGAGCTGGGCTACTACGCGCTCGAACCGGGCATCAAGGTGATCGCGCCGTGGCGCGAGTGGGATCTGCTGTCGCGCGAGAAGCTGCTCGCCTACGCGGAAAACGCCGGCATCCCCATCGACATGAAGCACCGCCAGGGCGGCGCGCCGTACTCGATGGACGCGAACCTGCTGCACATCTCGTTCGAAGGCCGCCACCTCGAAGACCCGAAGGCGGAAGCCGAGGAAGACATGTGGCGCTGGACGGTCTCGCCGGAACAGGCACCGGACGCGCCCGAGTACGTCGATATCGAATACGCGCACGGCGACCCGGTGGCCATCAACGGCAAGCGCGTCACGCCGGCCGAAGCGCTGACCGAACTGAACCGCCTCGGCAGCAAGCACGGCATCGGCCGCCTGGATCTGGTTGAAAACCGCTATGTGGGCATGAAGTCGCGCGGCTGCTATGAAACGCCGGGCGGCACGATCATGCTGAAGGCCCACCGCGGCATCGAATCGATCACGCTCGACCGCGAAGTCGCGCACCTGAAGGACGACCTGCTCGCCCGCTACGCCTCGCTGATTTACAACGGCTACTGGTGGAGCCCCGAGCGCAAGGCGATCCAGGTGCTGATCGACCACACGCAGCAGAACGTCAACGGCTGGGTCCGCGTGAAGCTCTACAAGGGCAGCGTCTCGGTCGTCTCGCGCGACTCGAAGGACACGTTGTTCGACAAGACCATCGCGACCTTCGACGACGACGGCGGCGCCTACAACCAGGCCGACGCCGGCGGTTTCATCAAGCTCAACGCGCTGCGCATGCGCATCGCCGAAAACGCACGCCGCCAGCGCGGCAAGTAAGCGCGGCGCGACGCCCGTGGCGGTTTCAGCGCCACACGTAACAATGCCGGGACGATCGTCCCGGCATTTTTTTTGCCCTCGCTCGCGGTTCAGGCCGCCATGGCCCGAAGCCCGAAAGCTCACCCCGTCTCCCCAAGCCGCCGCGCAAGCGACTTGAGCAACGGCGCAACGCGCTCGCGAAACACGTCCGGCCCCATCGACGAAGCCGGGCCGCTGCAGCTGAGCACGAGCCAGCGGCGCTCCCTCGGCTCGCGAAACGGCACCGCCACGGCGTTCACGTCGTCGTGCCAGTCGCGAAACGAGTAGCAGCAGCCTTCCCGTGCGAACACCCCGATCTCGTGCTGCGTGGCCTGCACCTGTGCCGGGCCCTCAGCCCCCGCCGCCTTTTCCAGCTCCGCCATCAACGCCGCGCGCGTCTCGGGCGGCTGCACGGCCAGATACGCACGCCCCATCGAACTCGTCAGCATGGACAGGCGCGAGCCCGAGGCAAGCCCGAGCGTGAGCGCAGTCTCGCTGCGTATCGTCTCCAGATAGATCATGTCGAGGCCATCGCGGCAGCCGAGCGACACCGCCGCCCCCACCTCGCGCGCGAACGCCCGCAGGTGCGGCCGGGCGAGCTCGAGAATGTCGGTGCCCGAGAGCATGGTGAAGCCGAGCGAGAGCACGCCGGCATCGAGCGCGTACTTGCCGAGGGCTTCGTCGAAGCGCAGGCAGCCGAGCACGGTGAGCGTGTACGCGAGCCGGTTCACGGTGGCCTTGGGCAGGCCCGTGCGCTCGACGAAATCACGGTTGCCGAGCAGCGTTTCGCCGGGCCGGAAGGCCCGCAGCAGTTCGAGACCGCGTGCGAGCGCGACAACGAACTTGCGCTCGTCGATATCGCCGCCGGGCAGGGAGGCGGATAAGGGGAATCCAGATGCGGACATAGGCGCTTTCGGTGATACACTGGAGTCAATTTGCAAAACATTGTTCCGCATAGCGAAACTTCAGTCAAGCGCAGATTACCCTTATCAGGAAGAAGGAGAGACACCATGGCCGAACACGCCCAGTTCCATTGGGAAGATCCGCTGCTGCTCGACCAGCAGCTCACCGAAGAAGAACGCATGGTGCGCGACGCCGCCGCCGCGTACGCGCAGGACAAGCTCGCGCCGCGCGTGCTGGAAGCCTTCCGCCACGAGAAAACCGATGCGGCGATCTTCCGCGAAATGGGTGAAGTGGGCCTGCTCGGACCGACCATTCCCGAACAGTACGGCGGCCCCGGCCTGAACTACGTGAGCTACGGCCTGATCGCGCGCGAAGTGGAGCGCATCGATTCGGGCTATCGGTCGATGATGTCGGTGCAGTCCTCGCTCGTCATGGTGCCGATCTACGAATTCGGCTCCGAAGAACAAAAGCAGAAGTACCTGCCGAAGCTCGCGAGCGGAGAATGGATCGGCTGTTTCGGCCTGACCGAGCCGAACCACGGCTCGGACCCGGGCAGCATGGTCACGCGCGCGAAGAAGGTGAACGGCGGCTACTCGCTCTCGGGCGCGAAAATGTGGATCACGAATTCGCCGATCGCCGACGTGTTCGTCGTGTGGGCGAAGCTCGAAGAGAACGGCAAGGACGACATTCGCGGCTTCATTCTCGAAAAAGGCTGGAAGGGCCTCTCGGCGCCGGCGATCCACGGCAAGGTGGGCCTGCGCGCCTCGATTACGGGCGAGATCGTGCTGGACGAGGTGTTCGTGCCGGAAGAGAACATCATGCCGGGCGTGAAGGGCTTGCGCGGTCCGTTCACCTGCCTGAACTCGGCGCGCTACGGCATCGCCTGGGGCGCGCTCGGCGCCGCCGAATCGTGCTGGCACACCGCGCGCCAGTACGTGCTGGACCGCAAGCAGTTCGGCCGCCCCCTCGCGGCGAACCAGCTGATCCAGAAGAAGCTCGCCGACATGCAGACCGAAATCACGCTCGGCCTGCAAGGCTGCCTGCGCCTTGGCCGCATGAAGGACGAAGGCACGGCGGCCGTGGAAATCACCTCGATGATGAAGCGCAACTCGTGCGGCAAGTCGCTCGACATCGCCCGCCTCGCGCGCGACATGCTGGGCGGCAACGGCATCTCCGACGAGTTCGGCGTGGCGCGCCACCTCGTGAACCTCGAAGTGGTCAACACCTACGAAGGCACGCACGACATCCACGCGCTGATCCTCGGCCGCGCGCAGACGGGCATTCAGGCGTTCTTCTGAGCGGCGCGCAGAAAGCGCAGCCGGGGCATGAAAAAAACGCCGCACGGTTTCGTGCGGCGTTTTTTGTCCGAGAAGGCTAGAACCGGCCCTGGCGGCCTTGAGCGGCCTCGAATGGCCTCGAGCGGCGACTTACTTGTCCGGCTGCGGCGTAAGGCGCAGATACGGACGCAGCGCCTTGTAGCCTTTCGGGAACTTCTGCTTGATCACCTCTTCGTCCTTCAGCGACGGCACGATCACCACGTCGTCGCCGTGCTTCCAGTTGCCGGGCGTCGCCACCTGATAGTTGTCGGTGAGCTGAAGCGAATCGATCACGCGCAGCACTTCGTCGAAGTTGCGGCCCGTGCTCGCGGGATAGGTGATGATGAGGCGCACCTTCTTCTTCGGGTCGATCACGAAAAGCGAACGCACCGTGAACGTCTCGTTCGCGTTCGGATGAATCATGTCGTAGAGCGTCGAGACCTTGCGGTCGCCGTCCGCGAGAATCGGAAAGCCAACGTTCGCGGCCTGCGTCTCGTTGATATCCTTGATCCATTCCTTGTGCGATTCGGCGCTGTCCACCGAAAGCGCAATCGTCTTCACATTGCGCTTCTCGAACTCGTCCTTGAGCCTGGCCGTGAGACCCAGCTCCGTCGTGCAGACCGGCGTGAAGTCGGCGGGGTGCGAAAAGAGCACGCCCCAGCTGTCGCCGAGCCATTCGTGGAACTGGATGCGGCCAACACTCGATTCCTGCTCGAAGTCGGGGGCGATATCGCCAAGACGTAGACTCATGGTGGAGTTTCCTGATCGGTGAGAGTGGGATGGAGGAGAGAAGGCCGCCCGCCAGCGGGCCGGCCCTCGAACCGTAGACACCTCGAACGCCCAAGCATACGGGAGCTGCGCTGCGTCACGAACGAACATCGCCTCACACCGTTATGAGTTTTGGTAATGTTGGACCCGATCACGGAAACTTCTCGGGTCAGATCGACTCCATGATTTATTGTGCGCCGCGACATGCGGCGGCGACGCTCCCGCCCGGGTCCGGCCCAGTTCCGCGTCGACGTGCTGGGCCGCCCACGGGAACAGGACGTGCGTCTCCGCAAGCCTGGGTAGCGCGTCGCGTTCGCCAGCACCCGTTTCTTTGTTACGATTCACGCGTGGCGTAACACGAAGGGAGCCAGTCAATGTCAGAAGTCAACAAGGAGAGGCTGATGTCGGATATCAAAACCGTCCTCGCGGATGCAGAGGACCTGCTCAAGCAGGCAGCGAGCGCCACCGGCGAACGTGCTTCGGAGCTGCGCGAAACGGCCCTCTCGCGCCTGAAGCAGGCGAAGGAGAAAGCGGCCGACGTTCAGGTCGTGGTGATCGAGAAAGGCAAGAAGGCGGCCCGTGCCACCGACGACTATGTCCACGAACATCCGTGGCAGTCGATCGGCATTGCAGCGGGCGTGGGCGTCCTGATCGGCCTCCTGATCAACCGCAAGTAAGCACCACGCTTACGGCCCACCGGGACGCTTCGGCCGCCCCGCGCGGCGCCCCCGGCGGCTGCGGCCGCATGTGCACGGGGGCGCCGTCGCATGGGCGCTTGCCTGCGCCGTGCGGCGTCCGGCGTGCCGTGCCGTCTTGCCCTTCCTCGCGCATCCGCATGCGCAACCCGCTCCCGCCATGACGACAGACACCCAATCGCCACGACACGAACACGGACCGCTGCGCCGTCTGCTGGGCTCCGCTTTTGCGATTCTGCAGACCCGGCTGGAACTGATCGGCATCGAGCTCGCAGAAGAGAAAGAACGGCTGATGGCCGTCCTGTTTCTCGGCCTCGCGGCGATGATGCTCGCCACCATGGCATTGATCGCACTCACCGTGCTGATTGCCATTGCCTTCTGGGACACGTGGCGCTGGCAGGCGCTGGCCGGCATCACCCTCGTGTATGCGCTCGCCGCGCTCGTCTGTGCGCTGAAGGCGCGCAGCGGGTTGCGCAACGCTCCGCTCGTTTTCCATGCCACGCTGGAAGAGTTCGAAAAGGACCGCGAAATCCTTCGCAAGCACTGAGCCACGGAACTGCTTTCCCACCCAGCCGACGCCATGAACAGACCGAAACAGGACACCGCTTTCCGCCCTAACCGCCCGCGTCCCCACGAGCTCTCCACGCCGCAGTTGCGAGCGCTGCGCAAGGAGTTGCTGATCGTGCGGGCGAGCGTCGAGCGCGCCGAGCTGACCGAAACGATCGTCGAGTTGCGCGAAACGGTCACGCATTTCAGCTGGCTGAAGTTTCTCGTGCCGGGCTTTGGTCGGGCGCGCGGCGTCGCGGCGGCGGGCGCGGGAATCGGCAGCCTGCTCAAGCAATATCCCCTGCTGAGTTCGATCGCCTCGCTGATCGTTGCAAAACCGCTGCGCAGCAGCCTCGTTTCTGCCGCGCGCCCGCTCATCAAATGGGGCGGCCTTGCGTTCACCGCGTGGGAGGCCTGGCGCGTGTGGCAGCAGATCCGGCGTTCCGATGGCCGCAAGGCACGCGCCGCTGCACCGGACGATACCGCCGACGCGGGCTACTAACACCCGCCCTTCGCACTCTCTCAGCGTCCGCGCCAGCAGTTCTCCGTGAGCGATGCGGCGGCATCGGCGCCAACTGGCCGGTTGCCGCGCGCACCGGTCGCGTCGAGCGTGAAGGTCCCGCAGGTATCGTCGCGCATCGGTCCCGCGAACTCCGGGAGCGCCTCAATCGCGTAACCGCCGTTCGATTCGTCCGCGGCCAGGAGGCGCAGGTGGTAGACGGGCGGCCCTGTCGGGGGAGCCTGGTCGATGCCCGTGGGCAACGCCGCCGGAACCGACGTCTGCGTATCGACGAACTGCGCGGCACGATACAGCGCCGTGACGGCTTCAACCCTGTGGCTGCGCGCAACTTGCGCGTGCCAGGACGGCATCGCAAAAGCCGCGACGATCGCCATCGCAGCAAGCGCCATCGCCATCTCCAGCAGCGTGAATGCGTGATGCACTGCTCTCATTGGATCGCCTCCCCTGCTCCCTCGTTAGAAAGGCCTCGCGGCGATGCGGCGCCAGTGCCGCTCGACACGCGCCTCGGTTTCGTCGAGGACCAGCTGGATCTGTAGCCAGCGCTGCGTGCTCTCCGACGCCCCAAAGCCGCGCGCCGTGACGACGAACGCGCGCGCCGCGGGCCTGCTATCCAGGCGCCAGGATTCAATGAGGCACTGCGGCGGCCTGACCGACCCGGGCCACTGGCCAATGGCAGCGACGGCGCGTGTGTCGAAGGTCGCTTGCTGCCGCCAGCCGTCCGGCTCCCCTGCCTGCGCTGGGGCCGCCGGCGCCAGCATGGCGCCACTGGCCAGCGCGCGGGTGCAGAGCATGAGCGCTGCGTCGGCCGCGTGGAACGCCAGCAGGTCGTCGGCAATGAGGCGTGCGTTGCGCGCCTCAAACAACGCCGCTTCGAACCATGCGGACGAAGTGACCAGCATCATCGAGGCGATGACGAGCACGACAGGCAGCGCAATGCCTCGAATTCGCGGGCGCCGCAGTAGTCTTGTCAGTGGCTTCATGTGGCGACCTCCAGCGCGTTGCGTAGCGCGATGTGCCGCCAAAAGATCTGACGCGCCCGGCCATCGGTTGCCGATACCGTCGCTCCGTCGCAATCGACATAGCTCACCCGGCGCGCCAGTGCCGCCCCGCGCACCTGAACGCAGAGATCGACTGCGATCACCGCAGTCCACTGATCGCGCGCGAGCGACGATGCGTCCGCCGGTTGACTCGCGCCAGCGAGCCAGTAGCGCAGGCGCAGCTTTTCGACACCTTCCACAAGCGGCTGCGCCGTACCCGCCTTGCCCGAACCTTCGCAGTACAGTTCGGGCTCGCCGGTCGAACTGCTGGGCTTGGCGTGATAGCGATTCACCACGGTGACGCCGGCTGCCCCCACCGCCTGCCCGAGGCAGTCGGTCACCTGTCCGTTCGATGAAGGCCAGGTTGAAACGCCGTCGCCGGTATAGCGAACCGCAATGCCGTCGGAGTGGCTCGACAACGCCTCGCACGCGAGACTGGCGTCCGCGCCGGTCGGCCGGCCGCCGGCGCAGCCAAAGATGGCGCTCTCAGCCAGCGCTTGCGTCGAATCGGCCGGCACGAAGCCTGCCATCTGGATCTGTTCGCCAACCAGCATCAGCGCATTCATGCCGGCTTCATGAATGCGGGCGTTATCCGATGCAAGGACGAATGCCTGGCGCTGCGAACGATAGGCGGCTATTGCGCCCGCTGTCACCGCGAGGCCGAGCGCAACGGCGATAACCAGTTCCAGCAGCGTGTGCCCGCAGCGGCCGGTCGCGTGAGATCGATGGCTCGTCATTTCGAGAACGCCATCGAAAAACAGGCTCGTCCTCTGGCGCCGGACACGGCCTCGCACGAGCTATCGTCGCCCACATCCGATTGCGCGGAATCCGGCGAGGCTGCGCTTTGCGTGGCCGCCCAGGTAATGGTCGCGACGGTCACGACGGTCGCGTCCCCGCCCGCGCCCGAAAGCGCAATGGCCCCCTGCGGCACGATGGCCGGCACTCGCGCCTTCCACTGGTCCGCGGCACCGGGCGAAGGCGCAAGCGAAGCCTCCGCAATCGCATCCGCCGCAAACGCCGCGCGCTCGCGCGCGCTCGCGGCCTGGGCCTGCCGCGAGAGTGAAATTTGCGTGGCCAGTTGGCCCAGCACGCAGATCGCCATGACGGCCATCGCCAGCACGACCTCCAGCAGCGTTGCACCGCGGCGGCGCCTCACGACGCCGCTCCGCACGCGCCATCACTGATCCGCGCGCGGCCCGCCGCGGCAATGCGGATGCAGCGGCGCCACACGTTCCCGCGCATGGCCGCGCTCGCTGCGCGCGGCGCGAAATCGAAGCTGCGCAGCACGCCGATAGCCTGGCCCGCGGGCGGCGAGAAAGTCATGGCCGTCAAGGTGGACACAATGGCCACGTCGTCGAGCGCGGGTTGTGCGCGCAACAGGCGCTGCACGCCCGGGTCTTCGGCCACCACGGCCCAGCCGCACGACCAGTCTGTGAAGCCGGAAGGGCAGGACGCGCCGGAGGCAAGACAGTTGCGAGCGGCATCGATCCGGCAGACGGTGATGCGCACCTTGCGCCGGATCGCCTCGTTGCGGGCGTAGGCGAGCGTGCCGAGCAACGCATTCGCCCGCGCATCCACCTCGTCGCGCACGCGCCAGGCAATGAATACCGGCGTCGTAGCAGTCGCGCACATCGCCAGCAAGACCAGCACGACCACCGTTTCGATCAGCGTGAAGCCGTGGCATTTCATCAGCAATCCTCAATTTAAAGGCGTTGCTGTCAATCTAGCGGCATCGCGCAAGCGGAACAATTGGCCGAACGGCCAGATGTCGCACGGCCCGGCAGTTCGCGACAATCAACGCATCACGAACGGCGGCAGCGAAACACGAGGAAGGAAGAAGAAAATGCGGATGAACTCAGCGCTTGCGCGGCGGTGTGCCGGCATTGCCGGTGCGGCGGAACTCTTCGAGCACGTCCTCGAACTCGGATACGTCTTCGAAGCGCCGGTAGACGGAGGCGAAACGCACGAACGCGACTTTGTCGAGCTCGCGCAACTCGGACATCACGAGTTCGCCCAGGCGCTCGCTGCGCACTTCGCGCTCGCCGCTGCCGAGCAGTTGATACTCGATGCGGGCGACCGCCTCGTCGATCGCGTCAGCCGAAACCGGGCGCTTGCGCAGCGCCAGTTGCATGCTGGCCGCGATCTTGCGGCGGTCGAATTCAGTGCGGCTGCCATCCTTCTTGACGATCGCCGGCATCGCCAGCTCGACCCGCTCGTACGTCGTGAAACGCTTGTCGCAGGCCGGGCAGCGGCGGCGGCGCCGGATCGCGGCGCCGTCCTCGGACACACGCGAATCCACCACTTGCGTGTCTTCGTGCCGGCAGAAGGGGCAGCGCATGAAGGATCGGCCGCCGGTTCAGCGATAAACCGGGAAACGCTTCGTCAGCTCGGCGACCTGCGCGCGCACGCGCTCGATCGTCGCTGCGTCTTCCGGATTGTCGAGCACATCGGCAATCAGGTTGCCCACCTGCTCGGCTTCCTTCACGCCGAAGCCGCGCGTGGTCATGGCCGGCGAGCCGAGGCGGACGCCGCTCGTGACGAAAGGCTTTTCCGGATCGTTCGGGATCGCGTTCTTGTTGACCGTGATGTGCGCGGCGCCCAGCGCGGCTTCAGCGGCCTTGCCGGTAATCTGCTTCGCGCGCAGATCCACGAGCATCACGTGGCTTTCCGTGCGGCCCGAGACGATGCGCAGACCGCGCTTGACCAGCGTTTCGGCCAGCACGCGCGCGTTCTCGACCACTTGCTGCTGGTAGGTCTTGAATTCCGGCGCGAGCGCTTCCTTGAACGCGACAGCCTTGCCGGCGATCACGTGCATGAGCGGACCGCCCTGGATGCCCGGGAAGATCGCCGAATTGATCTGCTTCTCGAATTCGGCCTTCATCAGGATCACGCCGCCGCGCGGGCCGCGCAGGCTCTTGTGCGTGGTCGTGGTGACGAAGTCGGCGTGCGGCACCGGGTTCGGGTAGACGCCCGCGGCCACGAGGCCGGCGTAGTGCGCCATGTCGACCATGAAGTACGCGCCCACGCTCTTCGCTATCTTCGAGAAGCGCTCGAAGTCGATGCGCAGCGCGAACGCCGAGGCGCCCGCCACGATCAGCTTCGGCTTGTGTTCCTGGGCGAGCTTTTCCGCGGCTTCGTAGTCGATGTCCTCGGCTTCGTTCAGGCCGTAGCTCACCACGTTGAACCACTTGCCCGACATGTTGACGGGCGAGCCGTGCGTGAGGTGGCCGCCGTGCGCGAGGCTCATGCCCATGATCGTGTCGCCCGGCTTGAGCATGGCGAAGAACACGCCCTGGTTCGCCTGCGAACCCGAGTTCGGCTGGACGTTCGCGGCTTCGGCGCCGAACAGCTCCTTCACGCGGTCGATCGCGAGCTGCTCGACGACATCCACGTATTCGCAGCCGCCGTAATAGCGCTTACCGGGATAGCCTTCGGCGTATTTGTTGGTGAGCTGCGAACCCTGCGCGGCCATCACGGCCGGGCTCGTGTAGTTTTCGGAGGCGATCAGCTCGATGTGCTCTTCCTGACGGCGGTTCTCGAGTTCGATTGCCTTGAAGAGTTCGGGATCGACTTTGGCGATGGTGCTTTCGGCTCTGTCAAACATACGGATTCCGTTAAGTGTGTTCAGGTTGACCGGGTCGCGCGCGGGACACGTAGCAGGTACGCGGCGCTGCTGGCAGGAGGGCCAGCCTTGACGTGGCGGAAGGGGGTGCCGCACACGCGAGGCAGGACAGCCCGCAGAGCGCTGTTACGAGCGCGCAGATCTCGGCTGCCCAGGCGAACGGCAAAACGGCACCCTGCGCTTCACGGTGGGTCGCTCCACCTTGAGCCCCCGGGCCGGCCGCTATGTCGGCCATTCAGGGACCCTATCGCCAGTCACGCAGGGATTGAGCGCGTTAGTGTATTGGATGCGCCAGGAATAGGCAACCGGCCGCCGCAAAGCCCGTCTGGCCGGGCTGCGGCCGTTCTGTCCCCTGGACTTTCGCCGGTTTCTTGCCGCGGTGCCGCAATGGAAGTAGGCTTGACGCTTTCTTCGCTTTCCACCGACCCCGGAGCAACCATGATCGTCTTCGTCACCGGCGCCTCAGCCGGCTTCGGCACCGCCATCGCCCGCGCCTTCGTGAAGGGCGGCCATCGCGTCGTCGCAACGGCCCGCCGCAAGGACCGTCTCGACGCCCTCGCCACCGAACTGGGCGACGCCCTGCTGCCGTTCGAGCTCGACGTGCGCGACCGCGCCGCCGTGGAAGCCGCGCCGGCCGCCCTGCCGCCCGAATTCGCCGCCGTCGACGTGCTCGTCAACAACGCCGGCCTCGCACTCGGCGTCGAGCCCGCCCACAAGGCCGATCTCGACGAATGGGAAACCATGATCGACACCAACTGCACCGGCCTCGTGCAGGTGACCCGCGCTTTCCTGCCGGGCATGGTCGAGCGCAACCGCGGCCACATCTTCAACCTGGGCTCGGCGGCCGGCCGCTGGCCCTACCCGGGCGGCAACGTGTACGGCGCCACCAAGGCCTTCGTGCGGCAGTTCAGCCTGAACCTGCGCGCCGACCTGACCGGCACCGCGCTGCGCGTGACGGACGTCGAGCCGGGCCTGTGCGGCGGCACCGAATTCTCGAACGTGCGCTACCGCGGCGACGACGCCAGGGCCGCCACCGTGTACAAGGACGTCGAGCCGCTCTCGCCCGAAGACATCGCCGACTCGATCTACTGGATCGCCACCCGCCCCGCGCACGTGAACATCAACATGATCGAGCTGATGCCCATCGCCCAGTCGTTCGGCGGCCTCACCGTCCATCGCGGCTAAAAGTCCGGCTGAAATCGCGGCTGAAGCTTTCAGCCCGCTCGTGTACGTCAGGCGAACGAAAGTCAGTACACCGGCGCGTTCCGGTAGAATGCGCGGCATGGAAAGAACCACCAGCCAGACGGGCGAGGCCCCGCGTCCGCCCGAGCCGGGTTTCACGTGGCCCATTCGCGTGTATTACGAGGACACCGACGCCGGCGGCATCGTGTTCTACGCGAATTACCTGAAGTTCTTCGAACGCGCGCGAACCGAATGGCTGCGCGCGTGCGGCGTCGATCAGCGCCGCCTCGCCGAGGAAGCCGGCGCGCTCTTCGTGGTGCGCCGCACGGCGCTCGACTACCGGGCGCCCGCACGCCTCGACGACGTCGTCACGATCGTCAGCAAGATCGAGAAACTCGGCCGCGCGTCGGTCGATTTCCTGCAGGAAGCGTGGCGTGGCGAAACGCTGCTCGCGACGGGCAGCATTCGCGTTGCCTGCGTCGAGGGCGCCACGATGCGCCCCGCCGCCATGCCGGACCAGGTGCACGACGCATTGCGCCGTGGACCGGATAAAGACGCAAAGGCCGTGTCAACGGCCAAGCAGTCATTTCCGTTGATACAACGCCAGTGAACTCGCGCCGGTCAATCCAGGACCAAGCAGGGTTCGGCCGCGCTGGCGCCGGGGATTTCCGTTTGCCTTCGGTTACCCTCGCAACGCCTTGCAGCCGCTCGCCCCTTTGGGGACGTTACAACGAACCTCTATGAACACGACACAAGATCTTTCGATCATTTCACTCGTTCTTAATGCGAGCTTGCTGGCACAGGCAGTCATGGGACTGCTCCTGTTGCTCTCCCTGATCTCCTGGACCTTCATCTTCCGCAAGTGGTTTGCGATCCGCCGCGCCCGCGCACAGACCGAGCGCTTCGAGCGCGACTTCTGGTCGGGCGGCGATCTGCAGGCGCTGTATCAGAGCGCGGCGAACAATCGTCATACGATCGGCGCGCTCGAGCGCATTTTCGAATCGGGCATGCGCGAATTCCTGAAGGCCAAGGAAAAGCGCCTGAACGATCCGAGCCTCGTGCTCGATGGCGCACGCCGCGCCATGCGCGCCGCGTTCCAGCGCGAGATGGATGCGCTCGAGGCGAACCTCTCGTTCCTCGCATCGGTGGGTTCGGTGAGCCCGTATATCGGTCTCTTCGGCACGGTCTGGGGGATCATGAATGCGTTCCGCGGTCTGGCGAACGTGCAGCAGGCGACGCTCGCGAACGTCGCGCCCGGCATTGCCGAAGCGCTGACGGCAACCGCAATCGGCCTGTTCGCCGCCATTCCGGCGGTGGTCGCGTACAACAGCTACGCGCACGACATCGACCGCCTCGCGATCCGCTTCGAAACTTTCATCGAAGAATTCTCGAACATCCTGCAGCGTCAGGCCCACTAAGCTTCAAAGGAGTCGAAGATGGCTGGCTCAGTTCGTTCGAGCATGCGCGGCAGCCGCTCGCGCCGCGCGATGGCCGACATCAACGTCGTGCCGTACATCGACGTGATGCTGGTGCTGCTCGTGATCTTCATGGTGACGGCGCCGCTCGTCGCGCCTTCGATCGTCAATCTGCCCACCGTGGGCGGGGCGTCGCAACAGCAGCAAACGCCGCCTGTCGTGGTGAACATTCGCCCGGACGGCAATCTGAGCGTACGCTATAAGGACGATTCCGGCGCCACCCAGCAGGAAGACATGACGCGTGCCGATCTCAACGGCTTTGTCGCCGACCGCGAGCAGAGCCATCCCGACCAGCCGGTCGTGATCGCCGCCGACAAGTCCGTCAAGTACGAGACGGTCATGAACGTGATGTCCGACCTGAAGGCGCGTGGTGTCAAACGTGTCGGACTGCTCGTCAAATCGCAATGACCCGCAAGAATTCCAGCTATCCGCTTCAGCCGCCGCGCGAACGGGGCACGCTGCGTGCTCTGCTGCTCGCGCTGCTGATGCACGTGCTGCTCGGATTCTTCCTGTACCACGGCATCCACTGGCAAAACAGCACGCCGGCAGGCGCGGAAGCCGAACTGTGGACCGACGTGCCCGATCTCTCGACGCCGCGTCCGGCGCCGCCGCCGCCCGCCCCCGTGGCGCCGGCCCCGCCGCCGCCGACGGAAGACGCCGACATTGCGCTGCAGCAGCAAAAGCGCAAGCAGGAGGAAGCCGCGCGCGAAGCCCAGCTCGCGCAGCAGCGCCTCTTGCAGCAACGCCTCCTGCAGCAGCAACAGGAAGCCGAGGCCAAACGCCAGCAGCAGCTTGCCGCCCAGCAGGCCGCGCAGCTCGCAGCCCAGCAGAAGGCAGCGAAGCTCAAGCAGCAGCAGGAACAGGAGCAGCGGGAGCAGCAGGCCGCGGCCGACAAGCTCAAGCAACAGCAGCTCGAAGCGCAGAAGAAGCAGCAACAGCTGGAGGACCAGCAAAAGCAGGCACAGCTGGACGCGCAGAAGAAGGCTGACGCCGACAAGGCAGCCAAAGCCAGGGCACAGGCCGAAGCCCAGGCGAAGAAGCTCGACGCCGAGCGCCGCGCGCGCATTGCCCAGATGCAGGGCAACATGGGCGGCGGCGACAGTTCGAGCGGCAACGGCCTTGCGAAGAGCGGCAACGGCAGCGGCGCGGGCGGCACGGCGGCATCGCCGGGCTACGCGGAAAAGGTGCAGCGCCGCGTGCGGCCGAACATCATCTGGGCGGGCGCGACCGAGGGCCTCGAAACGGTGGTGTCGGTGCGTTGCGCGCCGGACGGCGCCCTGCTTTCGTCGTCCGTCACGCGCAGCAGCGGCAACGCGCAGTGGGACGACGCCGCCTTGCGCGCCGTGCAACGCTCGGATCCGATGCCGCTCGATACGAACGGCAAGGCGCCGGCCAGCTTTACCATTACATTACGTCCGGCAGCAGGTTGAGGACGGCCCAGGGGCATGGGAACTCAGGCGTGCAGCAGCGGTGCCGCGGAACGATTCGAGCGTTTGCGGGTCTCTTTGCTGTTGCACGATGTTACAAAATTGCTTTTTCGGGAAACATCACAGCATGAGTCTGATGACGAAGCTTGGTCTGCGTACCCTCGTCGCGTCTTGCCTGATCGCGGCCGGCGGTGCGGCGCACGCGCAACTTAACGTCCTCGTGACCGGGGTGGGCTCGACCCAGTTTCCGATCGCGACGGCCAATTTTGCCAACGAGGCGAATTCGCCGGAGCAGGTCAGCGCCATCATCCGTGCGGATCTGGCGCGCAGCGGCAAGTTCACCAACATCGACGCGGGCAGCACGCCCGTTTCGGAAACCGATTCGGTGGATCTCGGCGCCTGGAAGGCCAAGGGTGCCAACGCCTTCGTGGGCGGCAGCGTGAACCGGCTCGCCAACGGCCAGTACGAAGTGCGCTTCAAGCTCTACGACACGGTCAAGGGCCAAAGCCTCGGCGGCCTCGTGCTCGTGAGCCCGGCAAGCGGCCTGCGCATGAGCGCGCACAAGGTTGCCGACTACATCTACAAGACCCTGCTGGGCGACCGCGGCGTGTTCGCGACGCGCCTGTCCTACGTCATCAAGACGGGCAACCGCTACCAGCTTCAGATTTCGGACTCCGACGGCCAGGATGCGCATATCGCGCTGTCGAGCCCCGAACCGATCATCTCGCCGGCCTGGTCGCCGGACGGGACCAAGGTCGCCTACGTTTCTTTCGAAAAGAAAAAGCCGATCGTCTACGTGCATGACCTGCCTACCGGCCGCCGCGTGATCGTCTCCGACCAGAAGGGCAACAATTCGGCGCCCGCCTGGTCGCCGGACGGCCGCACGCTCGCGGTCGCGCTGTCGCGCACGGGCAACACGCAGATCTTCGCCGTCAATGCCGACGGCAGCGGTCTGCGCCGCCTCTCGCAAGGCACGACGATCGACACCGAACCCACCTACTCTCCTGACGGCCAGTGGATTTACTTCACGAGCGATCGCGGCGGCCAGCCGCAGATCTACAAGATGCCGGCCCAGGGCGAAAATGCCGGCGCCGCACAGCGCGTGACGTTCACCGGCAACTACAACACGAGCCCGCGCGTGAGCCCGGATGGCAAGGAACTCGCGTACATCTCACGGACAGGCGGCGGATTTAAGCTGTACATTCAGGATCTGCAGTCCGGCGTCGCTACGGCGCTGACCGACACGACACATGACGAATCGCCCAGCTTCGCGGCGAACGGTCAGTACATTCTTTACGCCACTCAGGTGAACGGCCGTGGCGTGCTGGCTGCAGTATCGACCGACGGTCGGACGCGGCAAATCCTGTCCGTTCAGGGCGGCAGCGTACGCGAGCCGTCCTGGGGCCCTTTCATGCAATAACACTTCAGGAGAGTAAAAATGATGTCCAAAAAAGTCCGCCTGGCTCTGGCCGTCTTGATGATCGGTACGCTGGCAGCGTGCAAGTCTGGTGTCAAGGAAGAAAATCCGAATGCCAGCGGCGCAATGAACACGCAGCCGAACCCGAACGCGGTTGCCCAGGTAAGCGTGGATGAGCTGAACAATCCGAACAGCCCGCTCGCCAAGCGCAGCGTGTACTTCGACTTCGACAGCTACGCCGTCAAGGACGACTACCAGTCGCTGCTGCAGGCTCACGCCCAGTACCTGAAGACGCACCCGGAACGTCACGTCCTGATCCAGGGCAACACCGACGAGCGCGGTACGAGCGAGTACAACCTGGCGCTGGGCCAGAAGCGTGCTGAAGCTGTCCGCCGTGCCCTGTCGCTGATGGGCGTGCCGGATTCGCAGATGGAAGCTGTCAGCCTCGGTAAGGAAAAGCCGGTTGCGCTCGGCCACGACGAAGCATCGTGGGCGCAGAACCGCCGTGCTGACCTCGTGTATCAACAGTAATCGACGTATTTGAAGGGGCGTATGTCGCACCGTTTCTCCCCGCTGCGGGTAGCCGCAGCAGCCTGCCTTGCCGGCATCGCGCTCGTCTCGATGCCGGCCCACGCAGGCCTCTTCGACGACGATCAGGCGCGCCAGGCGATTCTCGACCTGCGGGCAAAGACGGACAGCCTCAATACCCAGCTGTCCGCTGCGCAACGCACGATCCTCGATCAGTCCAACAAGATCGACCAGCTGAACCAGCAGGTCGCGACCTTGCGCGGGCAGGACGAGGACATGGCGAATCAACTGGCCACCCTGCAGAAGCAACAGAAGGACTACTACACGGATCTGGATACGCGTCTGAAGAAGTTCGAGCCGCAACAGCAAACCGTGGATGGCGTGCAGGGCACCGTGCAGCCGGGTGAGACGGACGCGTTCAACGCCGCTTCGCAGCAGTTCCGCGACGGCGACTTCAAGGGCGCAGCCGCCTCGTTCCGCAGCTTCATCGCGAAGTTCCCGCAGAGTCCTTATCAGCCGACCGCGCAGTACTGGCTCGGCAACGCGCTGTATGCGCTGAAGGACTACAAGGGTTCCACCGCGACGTGGCAAAACGTGGTGAAGAACTACCCGCAGCATCCGCGGGCGCCTGAAGCGTTGCTCGCCATCGCGAACAATCAGATCGAGCAGGGGCAGAAGGCCGCGGCCAAACGCACCCTTGAGCAGATCGTTTCGCAGTACGGCAGTTCGGATGTCGCCCAGACGGCGCAGAGCAAGCTGTCACAGCTCAAGTAAGCGCCGCGGGATTCAAGTCGTCGTCGCGCATGCGGTTGCATGACGCAAGGCGCGCCTCTCGCATGTGAAAGGAAGGCCCGGGATACGGCGTATCCCGGGCCTTTGTTTTACCTTTTGCTTTTATCCTTTGCCGCCGAGACCTTAGGGTTGACGCCGATTGTGACATGCGGCTATAATCCCGCTTCTTTTGGGTCGTTAGCTCAGTTGGTAGAGCAGCGGACTTTTAATCCGTTGGTCACAGGTTCGAATCCCGTACGGCCTACCAAAGACATCTGCCTTCACGGGCAGGAAAATCAAGCACTTACGAGAAATCGTGGTGCTTTTTTTTCGTCTGTCGTACATGCTTCGGCGTCAAAAACTGGCCTTTGCCGGAAATCTGCCGGAACGGAACAATTCAGACCAAGCGAACTCAACCTCGCATGGGAATCTGGATGGCATACATCAGTCAACGCGGCGCCTGCTGGCGTGCCGAAGTCCGCAAGCGCGGGCACAAACCGATCTACCGTACGTTTGACACCAAACAGCAGGCTCGCGATTAGGCCCAGCGCGTCGAGGCCGAAATTTCCCTCAACATCTTTGTTGATCGTTCCGAAGCCGAGCGCACCACGTTGGGTGATGCACTGGACAGGTACGCCCGCGAGATCGTCCCGACCAAACGCTACCCGAAGCAAGAACTAACCCGCATTGCGTGCTGGAAGAAAAATGACCTCGCATGGCGACCGCTGGCGGCTCCGCGCGGTGTCGATTTTGCGAAATACCGCTTGGGTAGCCAATACGTCCGAGCGGCATCCCGCAGGTCGTCATGACCAATACGGGACTGCCATGATTGGCCGTCCTCGCGCAGTTCACCGTTCCGTTCGTCAAGGTGCCCCCCATCTCGATATCACAGAACGAAATGCGTGAGTTCGCCGTTCATCGCCGACACCTGGTCGTTCAGCGACGCGGTGGCGGCTGCGGATTCCTCGACGAGCGCCGTGTTCCGCTGGGTCGCGTCCTCGAGCTGGTGAACCATGGCCGCGATGTCGCCGACACGGCCGGCTTGGTCGCTCGACGCGTGATTGAACGCCTCGATCAACACCGCGACCGCCAGAATCTGTTTCGCCGTTGCCAGCATCGAATTGCTTGCATCGTGCACGAACACCGACCCTTCGCGAACGCAATCCCGGGTCGATTCGATCAACGCCTTGATCTCCCTAGCCGCCTGCGCGCTCCGTCCCGCGAGCACGCGAACCTTTGCGGCCACCACCGCGAACCCGCGGCCGTGTTCTCCAGCGCGGGCGGCCTCGACGGCGGCATTCAGCGCCAGGATATTCGTCTGGAACGCGATGCCGTCAATGACCGACGTGATATCGTTGATCCGTCCCGACGCTGCCTCGATTTCGCCCATCACCAATACGGCCTTCGATGCGATTTCGCCGCCCTTGCCCGCCATGGCCGACGCCTCCACTACGCGCTCGTCCACGGCCCGTGCGTCGTCCGCGAGCGCGGCCACCGTACGGTTGATGTCCTCGATCGACGCGAATGTTTCCTGCAATGCGCCCGTGGTCTGTTCGGTGCGCATGGAGAGATCGAGATTGCCGGCGGCGATTTTCCTGGAGGATTCACTGACCTCCGTGCTCGTCTGCCGGACTCGCAATAACATCGTCTGGATTCGCGAGACGAAGTCGTTGAACAGCGTCGCGATTCGCGTGACCTCGTCCGCGCCGACAATCGGCAGGCGCAGCGTGAGATCGCCCTGGCCGTGCCCGATCTGCTCCAAGGCATCACCGACCTCGGAAAATCGCCTGAATGGTCCCTTGAGCAGCAATGTCACGATGAGCGCCGAGAGCAGCGAAACGCCCACCGCCGCCAATGCGGAAACGCCGAGCAGGCTCGTCAGGCCGTTGCGCGCCTCGCGTTCGTCTAGCACGAGCACCAGTTGCCAGTCCGTCCCGGCGATCGACCGTACGAGGACCAGCACATCGCGTCCACCGATGCGCGCCCTCAAGGGCTGCGGCGCTGGACCAGCGCAGCGAGCCGCTCCTGGTCCAGCGCCGGATCGAGTTCGGTCGCGGCCTTGAGCATCAATTGCGGGTTCTCGTACGCCACGATCCGGTTCTGGCCGTCGACCAGTACGGCGTAGCTCGAAGGCGTCGGGTGAATGGATCGCACGTTGTCGACGACGGACGTCATGGCAACGTCGGCGGAGAGCACGCCCTGAAACTGGCCTTCACGGTAAAGCGGTGTCGGGAACGATACGACGATCTGATGGCTCGGGAACGATTCGTACGGCGACATCACAATCGCCTTGCCCGCCAAGGACGCGGCCCGATACCATGGCCGCACGGTCGGATCGATGTGCACGCCGGTTTCGTGCGCCTGCCGGATCGTCTTGTCGGAGTAGCCGGCGTAGATGTTGCGGAACCCGCCGGAATTCGTCATCAGCTGGAAATAGGGAACCGGGTCGGCGGACAGCGCGGTCGCCTGAAGCGATACGACGAGCGTCTGTTTCGATGCGAGCCAGTCTTCGATATTCTTCGCATCGCTCAATAAAAGCTACGCGAGGTGACGCGCCATCGAAGCGTCGTTGAAGCGGCTGGCAACGCCGTATGCAATGACCGCCGTGACGGCGGTCGCAGCCATGACCGTCGCAATGGCAATGAAGAGCACTTTTGCGCGGATCGTCGATAGCATTCAAGTCCCCATGGAATCCGAATCGTTTTCGGCGACATCGAGGGGCATTCGCATCGCGAATGCCGACATTCACCGGGCTCCATTTAAAAAAGAACAGGAATCGGCGCGCGACATATTTTTCTCACCAATGCTTATGCGGAAATTTATGTTCGGCGCCAAGGCGCGACTCATTCGTGCGAATCGTGCGTAGAGCGAATCGAAGTACCCGAGGCGAGTTCGTAAATCTTGTCGAGAATCGCTTCTGCGCACAGCTTCTGCAACGTCCGCACGTAGGGATTGGTACGCAGAAACAGCGCCTCGCCGAAATAGATGGGGATTTTCGGCACGGAAGACAGGCGCATGAACTTGAGGTCGATGTCGTCGCCGTCGACACACCAGCCCGGAATCACCGCGAAGCCGAGTCCTTCCTCGACGCAGCGTTTCACACTGGAACTACCGGATGTCGACACGACGACGCGCGGCTGCCGGCCCGCCACGTCGAGCAGGTCCATGGCGACGTTGCGCAGCAGTTGTCCGGGCTCGTAAGTCACCAGCGGCCTGTCGAGCGCCCAGCGCGGAATATCCTGCTCGCTCGACGGGCCTTCCCATCCGGCCGGAAAGACGAGCGCCGGTTCGTAACTGCAAATGACGTGCTGCGGCACAACGGGGTCACCGAAATAACGCTCGCTCATGCAGACATCGAGCTTTCCCTCGCGAATCAGATCGGAGAGCACGGTGTCGCGCTCGTAGCCAATTATCTCGACGTCCGGATACAACTCGCAGAATGCCTTCAGCACCGGCGGCAGCAGATAGTAGAAAATCGCCTGCGGCATACCGATGCGGATGATCGGGCGTTCCTTGTCGATCAGATTGCCCAGACGTTCGAGCATCACCTCGAATTCCGGTTCGAGCAGTTGAAACAGGCTGGTGCCGCGCGCGGTGAGCCGGATGGACTTCGCGCCGCGCTCGGCGATCACGAGGCGTTCGCCGACGAGCTGCTCCAGACGCCGGATATGGTTTGCCGCGGACTGATACGAAATATTCAGGGTCCGCGCGGCGGCGGAATAGGAGCCCTCCCGCGCCACGAGGAAAAACGTCTGGGTAAGGGTGAGGCTGACTTCTCGCATCGCGTCGTTCCGCAATCCGCTCAAGTATGGGATATGGATGGGAGCCGCATGCCATGCGGTGGCGTCCGTTGCGGCCGCTCACGCGCCCGGCGATCGCGATGCCGCGGAGAAGCGCGCGAGAAACGAACGCGTGGCCGCCTCGACAGGGTTGTCAATGACGACGCCCGGCGCTCCCTTTTCTACCACCAGGCCATCGCGCATGAATACTACCGCGTCAGAAACCTCGCGGGCAAATCCGATCTCGTGCGTGACGAGCACCATCGTCATGCCCGCTTCGGCCAGTTGTCGGATCACGGACAGCACCTCGCCCACCAGTTCCGGATCGAGCGCCGAAGTCGCCTCGTCGAGCAGCATGACCGCGGGTTCCATCGCGAGCGCCCTTGCGATCGCAACCCGTTGCTTCTGGCCGCCCGACAGGTTGTCCGGATAGCGGCTCGCGCGATCGGCGAGCCCGACGCGTTCGAGCAGTGCCATCGCCTTGTCGTGCGCGATGGCCTTCGGCTCCTTGCGCACGGTCACGAGGCCCTCCATGACGTTTTCCACGGCGTTCATATGCGGGAACAGGTTGAAGTGCTGGAAGACCATTCCCGTCGTCGCGCGAAACGCGCTCAACTGCGAGGAACGCACGCGGAGTTGGCCCGCGCCGAACGCAATCTCGCGTTCGCCGACGCGCACGCTGCCGGCGTCGGGAATCGTCAGCAGGTTAATGCAGCGCAATAGCGTCGATTTGCCCGAGCCCGAAGGACCGAGCAGCGTCGTCACGCTGCCTTTGCCGAGCGACAGCGAAATGTCCCGCAGTACGTGATGATCCCCGAATGACTTCTTCAGGTTCCTGATTTCGATTATCGTTTCAGACACAGTTGGATTCCTTCGGCCTCGCCGCGTGCGGCGGTCGGCCATGTAGACATCAGAAGGGGCGGCGGGGCTGGAGCCCGAGCACAAACCAGCGGATCAGCGTGACGACGTCGAAGACCGGCAAACCCGTCGCCGCATTGACGGCGGCGGCGAACGGCGGCATGTTCGTGCATTCGCAGAGAATCGCGCCGACTTCGGGGCGACGCTTCACGAGCAGGCAGGCTGCCCGCACCATTTCCGCTTTCAATACCGCGAAGTCGGGAGCGTCGTCGAGCCCCGAGTCGGAGAACACGCGCCGAAACAGGCTGTCCGCTGGCATGCCTTCGATCGGCGTCGACGGATCGACGCCGGCCGCGGCGAGATGCCTTGCGGTCAGCGCATCGGCATTGAACGTGAGAATGCCCACGCGGCGCCCGCGCGGCAGCATCGCTTCGACGAGCGGTGTCTGCAATAATGCGCTCGTCGCGACCGGCACCGGCAGCGCCTCGCTCAGTTCGCGCTGGAACAACGCGAGAAAGCCGCAGCTCGTCGTAATGCCGTGCACGCCGAGATCGACGAGTTCTCGAGCCGCTTCGATGAACGGTTCGAGCAGCCCCTCGCCCGCGCGATCGACGACGCGCTCCGGCGTCGCGCCACGCACGACCTTGAACTGCAACGGCACCGGCCACGTCCTGCCGTTGCCGATCTCGCCCGGAAAGCGCGGGAAACGCGTATCGAGCATCAATACGCCTAGCGTAAGGTCATGCACGACGGGACGCCGCAGTGACGGTGCGATAGACATGGCCTGCCTCCTTGCCGCGGCGGGCGTCAGCCGACGATGTCGCTGTGACGGTCCAGACATTGCAGCAAAGCCGTCTCCGACTTCGCGGCGAGTCTGGCCAGCGGCAGGCGCACGTCGGGCGACATGAGCCCGGAGGCCGCCAGTGCCGCCTTGACGGGAACCGGATTGCTCTCGATGAAAAGATGCTTCACGAGGTCGAACACGCGGTCGTGCAGCCGCAGCGCCTCTGTCAGGTCTCCCTGGCGCCACGCCGAGTACATTTCCAGCAACTCGTGCGGAATCAGGTTCGATGCGACGCTCGTCAGGCCATCGGCGCCGAGCGCGTAGAACGGCAAAGCGAGCGCGTCGTCGCCGCAGTGTATGACGAACGATTTGCCGCACGCGAGGCGCAGCTCGGTCACGCGCTCGACGCGCCCGCCGGCCTCCTTGATGCCCACGATGTTCGAATGTGCCGCCGCGAGCCGGGCCGCCGTATCGGCCGCGAGTTCGACGCCGGTGCGGCCAGGCACGCTGTAAAGGATGACCGGCTTCGACACGGCCGATGCAACAGCGGAGAAATGCTCGAAGAGTCCCTCTTGCGTGGGCTTGTTGTAGTAAGGCGTGACGACCAGCAAGCCGTCCGCGCCGATCTCGACGGCGCGCCGCGCCTTCGAGATCGCCACGGCTGTGTCGTTGGCCCCCGCGCCCGCGAGGACGAACGCGCGGCCGCGTGCGCGTTCGACCGCGATACGGATCACGGTTGCGGTTTCCGCATCGGTCAGCGTGGCGGCTTCGCCGGTCGTGCCGACGGGAACGATCCCGTGCACACCGAGGTCGAGTTGGCGCTGCACGTGACGATCGAACGCGTCGACGTCTACTTCACCATGCTTGAAGGGGGTGACGAGCGCGGTGAACACACCGCTCAGCGTCGCTTTCCAGTCTGGCTTGTCCATTCATTCACTCCGGATGTGGCGGCGTAGCCGCCTTGATGGCTTGCGCGGGCCGTCTGCCTCGCACTCAGGTCGATGTTGCCTGTTCGCACAGATCAGTCGATCACGACTTTCAATTCGCTCATTTCGCGCAGCGTCACGTGAACGCCTTCGCGCCCGAGACCGCTCGACTTCACGCCGCCGAACGGCACGTTTTCCGCGCGGAAGTCAGGCCCTTCGTTGATCATCACGCCGCCCACGCGCAGTTCGCGAGCGACGCGCCGCACGAGCCCGTGATCGTTCGTGAAGACGCCCGCCTGCAGACCGTACGGACTGTCGTTGATCTCGCCGATCACCTCGTCGATTGAATCGAATGGACGCACGGCAATCACCGGGCCGAACGTCTCCGTGCGGACGAGATCGGTATCGGCGGATACGGTATCGAGCAGCGTCGGTGCGAACAGCGTCGCGTTGCGCGTTCCGCCGACAAGGCACTTCGCGCCGTCGTCAATCGCGCGGCGCACGCGGCGCTCGACCTCGGCCGCCGCCGCTTCGTCGATCAGCGTGCCCATGTCGGTCTCCACATTCGACGGGTCTCCGAAGCGCACGGCGAGCACGCGCGATTCGAGCAGTTCGAGCATGGCGGGACGAATGGCGCTGTGCAGATACAGCTTCTTCACCGCCGCGCAGCTTTGCCCCGCGATTTCGAAGCGATGTCCGATCGCCGTATCCGCCGCGCGTTCGAGGTCCGCATCCGGCATCACGACGAGCGGATCGTTGCAGCCCAGCTCCATCAGACAGCGCACGAGCCCCGCCGCATTTTTCAGCGCGAGGCCCGCCGTGGGACCGCCCGTGAAGCTCAGCAGGTCGATGTCGCTACGCGCGAGCATCATCGCGACGTCCGCGCCGCCGTGCAGCACCTGGAACAACCCATCCGGCAAGCCCGCTTCGCGTGCAAGCTCGCCGAGCATCTGCGCGGCAAGCGGCGCCTTGGGCGAGGGCTTCGCGATGACAGCGTTGCCGGCCGCCAGTGCCGGGCCGAGTTTGTGACACAGCAGGTTCAGCGGATAGTTGAACGGCGTGATAGCCGCGACGACGCCGGCTGGCTCATAGGTGAGCGTCGCCTGTTTGTCTGGCGAGCCGGGCACCACCGCGCACGCCAGCACCTCGCCATGCAGCACGGTGCCTGCCTCGGCGGAAAGCCGCAGCGTGTTCTGCGCGCGTCGGACTTCGTTGCGCGCCTCGCGAATGGTCTTACCCATTTCGCTGGAAATGGTCCGCGCGAATTCATCCGCGTGGCGGCTCACCTGATCGGCGAGCGAGAACAGCAGTGCCTTGCGTTCGGCTGGCGTCGAATGGCGGTACGCCTTCCATGCGCGCCGCGCGCGCGTGACCGCGTCGGCGATGTCCTCGGGTGTCGCGGCGGTCAGTCTGCCGACGACCACCTGGTTGAAGGGATTGCTGATGTCGAATCCGGAAATGTTCATGATGATTGGCTCAAGGTGTTCAAAGCTCGTTGGCGGATGCGAGGGCCTCCACCGAGACCGGCCTGATCGGCCACCTCGGCGACGCACCGTCTATTTCATGGGGAGGAAAGTCGCAACCCGCTTCCAGCGCCACGCGGCTCGCGGCCCGTGCGCAGAAGCGGCCTTGGCACGGCCCCATCCCGACGCGCGAGAGCAACCGCATCTCCCGCGCTGAAGTCGTACTGCCGTCGTCGATCAGTTGCGCGTAGGTCACGCCTTCGCAACGGCAGACGATCGTGTCCGGCGTGATCGGCGGCGGCTCCGTACGATAGAGGCAGGCGAGCGCCGACTGGAACATGCGGGCGCGCCGTCGCCAACCCGGTTCGGCCGCGAGCGCCGTTTTCCCGCGCAGCTCGGCGGCAATGCGGCGAGCGGCGATACGCCCGTCACCGATCGCCGCGTCTGCGCCGAGAATCTCCCGGCAGTCCCCCGCGCGGGCGATCCTGATGCCGTGCAGGCTGCCTTGCGGCAACGCACGGTCGTTCGGCCTCAGTCCGTCGTGCAGCACGACGAGGTCGGCGTCGAACTCGACGGCAGGGGTGTCGTCGCGTACCGCCGTCACGCGCATCCCGTTGCCGGAGCGGACGATCTGCGTCACGGTGTAGCCGCGCAGGCGCGGGACCCTGTGCCGGGCGAGCCGGCACAGATAACCGGCCCCCTCGGCGAGCAGCGGCAGGCGCGCTAGAAGCTTCAGCGCGGCGAGCGGACTCGCGATCGCATTCCTGCGCGGGTTCGCACTTTCGATCAGCGCGACCGGCGGATTGCCGAGCGCGGCGAGCTGGCTTGCCAGTGCAAGCGGCAGCGGGCCGGTCCCGACGATGACGATGCGTCCCGTGGTCGGCACGCCGATTTCCTTGATCTGCACCTGCAGACCGCCGGCCGTCACCACGCCAGGCAACTCCCAGCCGGAACGCGGCAGGATCTCTTCGGTGGCGCCAACGGCGAAGATGATCGCGGCCGGACGCACCGTACGGACGCGTCGCTGCGCGTGAACGTCGAGCAGACATTGCCCTTCGCCGTCGATCCCTGCGAACACCGTTTCGGTCAGCACGTCGATCTTCGCGGCGTGTGTGTCGAGCGCCGCGAGGAGCCGCGACCAGTTCCGCTTGTGGCGACGCCCCGCGGGTGCCGCGCCCGGGCCGCCGTCGTGACGTGCGCGATGAATGGCTCCGCCAGGCGTGCTGCGCTGCTCGACCATAAGCACGGACAGGTTCTGCTTCGCGAGTTCGATTGCGGCAGCCACGCCGGCAGGTCCACCGCCGACCACCAGAACGTCCGGTCCGTTCATGTGCGCTCCATCATGGATTCGAAGGCAGGCTCCACGATCCTTTGCGGCATCGCACGCGTGATACACGCTTCCACAGGTGCGCCGTCGCCGGTCGAGACAAGGCAGCCCTGGCACTGGCCGATGCCGCAAAAATAACGGGCGGATTGACCATTCGCCGAGCGGCCGAGGCACTCGTGCCCGGCGCGCCTGAGCGCCGACGCGATCGTCTCTCCTTCGAGAAACGTCACGGGTTCACCTTTCCAGATAAATTCAGTCATCCTTTATAATCCGTTTGCTTCATGTTCCAAGGGTGCATCCCTATGCACGCTCTATCCGGGATGCGCCCCGCTCAGTGAAGAGGCGCCGACTCGCCGAACCGCGCCGGAGAAAGCGGCCCGATATCGATCGAAGGCGTCCGGCCGAGCACGATATCCGTGGCAACGCGGCCCATCAGCGGTCCCAGACAGATGCCGTCTCCCTCGAAGCCCGTCGCAATCGACAGACCGCTCACGGATGGATGCGCGCCGACGATCGGCAAGCCGTCCTTTGTGGCTGTCCGTATTCCGGAAAACGTCCGGATCACGCGTTGCCGGCGCAGCGCCGGATACACGTCAAGTGCCTCACCGAGAATCGCAGAAACGTGGCGCACCGTGGTTTCGTGATCGCCGATACCGTCTTCACGCGTGCCGCCGATCAGAAATTGCCCCGTACGCAGAGGATCGATCACGAGGCTGACGGGATTGCGCACGCTGCTGGACGAACGCTTTGCCGCGAGATACGCGGCCGACATCAGCGGGCCTTGGAGCGCCGGGACGTTGTCCATCGCGCGATCGGTAATGATGATCTGGCCTTTGCGCGGGCGCAGAATGTCGCCGAATCCGGCAAGCGCCGCCGAACCCGATCCCGCCGCAATCAGCACCGCATCGGCGCCGAAAAAGCCGGCCGTCGTCTCGACGCCGACCGCATGGCCGTCTTCGACACGCACGCGCCGCACCGGCGCATGGCGAACCACGCGCGCATGAGAAAGACGCAACATCCGGTTGACGATCTGGTAACCGATCGCATGTCCGTCCCCCGGAACGGCAATACCGGCAACGACGCAGCGGCCAAGCCCCGGCACGTGCGCGACTAATTCCGCGCGGTCGAGGCGGCACACCGTTTCGCCGGTGCTCGCGAGATCCTCACCATGCAGCGCGAGCAGCGCCATTTCTTCTGCGGTGCGCGCGAACATGAAAGTTGGGCGCGTATGGAAGAGGCCCGCCAGGACGCCCTCACGTTCGAGGGTTCCGTACAGGTTTCGCGCCGCGCGAGCAATCGTCATCATCGCTCCCGGCTTCTTGCTTGCCACCGACACCGCACCATCCGATGCGCCGGACGCGCCCGCGGCCGGTGTTTCTGCATCGATCACCGTGACGCCGAATCCGGCGTCCGCGAGATAGTAAGCAGCGGCCGCGCCTACGATACCTGCGCCTACGATCACCACCTCGTTGCCTGAACCAGAACGATTCGTCATGCTCTGTGAAACACACAAAATTGGAATAAGTGCAGCTTATCTGGACGTAAAACATTCCTCGATATAAATGAAACGCGGAACATTGACGACTTTTTTATATCTAGCCGCAACAAGGCGCGTGCTACTCTCGATCGGCATCGTTTATACAACTGCACTGTCTCAACAAGCGTAGGCGGCATCGAGATGCATCACATAGACAACGGTACCCTGTACCAGGAATAGCGAATGGAAATGTGGCGAATTGGAGTAGCCGGGGCGACCGGACGTATGGGGAAAATGGTGATCCGCGCATTACAGGACGCACCGGACCTCGAATTCGGTGCTGCGCTGTCACGACAGGGCACGCGTGCCATGGGCACATCCGCGACGGCGTTTCTGAACTGGGAAACCGATGTGGAGATCGACGACGACATTGAGCGAGCGCTCGACAAGATCGACTGTCTCATCGACTTTTCCACTCCCGACGCGACGTGCCACTATCTCGAACCGTGCTTGCGTCACGGCACTGCGATGGTGATCGGAACAACCGGGCAGGATGCCGAAACGCTGGCGAAAATCCAGGCGGCCTCGGCACACATCCCCATCGTACATGCTGCCAATCTCAGTCCGACCGTTTTCGTGATGGCGCGCATGCTGGAAATGGCCGCTGCGTTGCTTCGCGATTACGACGTCGAGATCGTCGAATCGCATAACCGCGGCAAGGTCGATGCGCCATCCGGCAGCGCGTTGTGGTTCAGCGAAGTGGTCGCCGCCGCGCGGGGCTATCCCCGGGGCGACATCGTCGTGTACGGGCGCGATGCGCAGGCTGGTCCGCGCAAGCAGGGGACGGTCGGCATCGCTTCGGTGCGGGGAGGGAATCTCGTCAGCGAGCACACCGCGCTGTTGATCGGTGATCTCGAACGCATCGAGATCCGCCACATCTGCGACGATCGCGCGGTCTATGCGTACGGAAGCCTTCAGGCTGCCCGCTTTCTTCGCAACCGGAAAGCAGGGCTATATAGCGTGGCCGATATCGCTGTAAGTGCTTAACGGCCGCGGATCCACCAGCGCAATACCGCACGCATATTCGCAACCGAAGTGCCGATACTGCGTGACCCGTCCAGGCCGGCGCCACGCAGTCGCCCCGGATCTGCCGCAATATCAGAAGCGGTGGCGGATACCGACATGAACGTTCACCTGCCGGGGAGTCGACGACGCGGCAAGCTGGCCGATCTGGGCCTGCGTTGCGCCGCCGGCCGCCGTGCCGTAGATGAGCCACGCATAGAGGTCGGTACGCTTCGAAAGAATATAGTCGGCAAGCAAATTGTATTGTCGGTATTTCGGATTCTTTCCGAGTGTGCCAATGTTGGCGTTCGTGATATCGGCCGTGGCCGCAAGCCGAAGATTCGGCCTCACCATATAGTCGCCCTGAATCAGGTACGTATTGAACTGCGCGTTGCTGCCGTTAATTGAATCCGTCAACACTGAGTGAGTCATGCCGGTACGTGCGACGAAAGCACCGATCTGGTATGCGGCCCCAACTGCGGAAATGTTCAGCGCACGGGCATTCGGCAAATAAGGTCCGAATGTGCCAATATTAGATGCGCCCGTACCGTTCCACCACACCTGATATGGGTCGCGGATGGACGTGTAGTTGATGCCGGCAGAAAGCGGCCCACGCGCGTAGTTCACACCCGCCCCGAATGCACTGTTCGTCGACAGATGCCCCGCCTCGCCGCCGAACGCATACATCGTCGAGAACGAAAGGCCCCAGTACTTCGGACTCTTGTACTTGATCATGTTGTTGGTCGCCCAGTCATTGCCCGCATTGTCCAGGTCGTAGATCGGCGACGAGGCGCGCCCGTTGCTTAGGATCGGGCCAAGGTTTTCGACGATCGTATCGTATTGCCGTCCCGCCGTGATACTACCGTACGGCGTTTCCATGCCGACATATGACTGGCGGCCGAACTCGCGGCCGCCGTTGCCCAGCGCGCCCGAGGTCGCATCGAATCCGTTTTCGAGCCTGAAGATCGTCCGGTAGCCGCCGCCCAGGTCTTCACTCCCGAGCAGTCCCCATCGGCTGCCATCCCACGCGCCGCTGCGCATCTTGACGACCGCGCCGCCGCCAGCATTGTTGATGTACGAAATGCCTTCGTCTATTTCTCCGTACAGCGTAAGGCTACTTTGCGCCATGACCACGCCCGGCACACAGATCATCAATGCGGCAATTCGATGTGTTTTCATACGTTATCCTTAGTAATAAAGCTACTTCCCCGGTTGTTTTACGGTGGGTTCCTGCTACGTGAAAGCTTCGGGAGTGCCGGTGCGGCGGTTGCCCGAATCCAGGCAACGCGCATCGGCATCGGTGCGAACTGGGGTAATTACCGAGCGGCGGCGCGTCGCTCGATATTGCGCGAGAGCATCGTGGCAGGCAGCAGGACCGCCAGATAGATAAGCGCTATCACTGTGTATGATTCGAGCGGACGATAAGTTTCGTGTGCAATGGACTGCCCCTGATAGACCAGATCAGGTACGGCGAGAACCGACAGGAGCGACGTGTTCTTCAGTTGCATGATCGACTGGTTCATCAGCGGTGCGGTCATGCGACGGAACACCTGCGGCAGCACGATTCGCCACATGATCTGCAACGCCCGCATACCCAATGCCTGGCCAGCTTCGGTTTGTCCACGTTCGATCGACAGTATTCCGCCGCGAATGATCTCCGAATAGAATGCTCCGCCATACAACGACAGGGCGAGCACCGATGCCAGCTCGGCGGAGATATCCACGCCGACAAGTACGGGTAGTGCGTAATAGAACCAGATCAGTTGCACCAGCACGGGCGTACAGCGGAAGACTTCGACATAGATATTCATCGGGATCGTCAGGAACCACTTTCCTGTAAGACGTGCCAATGCCGAAACCAGTCCGATCGCCAACCCGAGCGCTACACATAGCACCGTGTATTTGACGGTAAACCATGTCCCTGCAAGCAGCAGAGACTTGAACGAATACAGAAAATCGAAATTCCAGTGGTACACGATAACTCCCGGGTTGCTGCCTAAAACTGGACGATTGCCGGAATTTCCGCGGGCTTCACGCCCATCAGTCGATCCATGTTGGAGAAGACGATGTTTTTGACCGTGTCGCCCTGATGCATCGTCTTAAGCCATGCGTTCAGATAATTCAGCCATGCCTTGTCCGGCTCCTTGCGAACGCCGGCACACGACGAAGTGAGCTTCACGGGTTGTGGAATCACCAGCTTGCCGATATCGGGATTCTTTTTGATGGTGCCGGCAGCGAGCGTGATAACGAGAGGCTGCACGTCGGCGCGGCGCGTCTGCACGGCCAGCGTGGCGGCATTCGACGTTTCGAATCGCAGGATCTTCGCCTTCGGGCAGAGGCTCGTCACGAGGTTGTCGTACGACGAGCCGACGTCAACCGCAATCGTGACACCCGACTGGTTCAGGTCGCCCCACGTGCGGCCGGTAAAACTCTTGTTGGCAATCAGGCTATAGGCGTTGTCGTAGAGCGGATCCGTGAAGTCGATCACGGCCATGCGTTGCGGAGTCGGATTCAGGCCGAGAAAAAGGTCGATCTTCGCGGACTGCAGATCGAGAATCGCATTGCCCCATGTGGTTTCGTAAAGCCGAAGCTGGACATTCATGGACGATGCGAGACGTTTCGCGAAATCGATGTAGATCCCACTCCATTCGCCCGTCGTGTGGTCCTTGTGAAAATTCGGCTCGCCATCGGCGACTGCGCCGATCTTGAGCACCTTCGCCTTGCGAATCGCGTCGAGCGTCGAACCCGACTGAGCATATGCCGTCGCCGTCACCGAACAGGCCGCCGATGCTAGCAGTGCGGCACTGCAGCCCAGAAATTCCCTTCGATTGAGTGTTTTCATTTGTCCTCGCGTTGTCCGAATCCTCTTTGTATGCGCTGCGCCCGGTGAGACCTCCACATGGGGCTACGACGTGCGGCAAGTAGAACCGGCACAAAAAAAGTTGAAAATGCTATATTGCTTCGTGCTCTTAGGCGTTTTTTTATAGGCGCCCCTCCAAGGCAGACTGCCAGCCGCGTCCAGGCCATTGCAAGGGGTGATTTCTAGCGCCGTCATAAAGCCACCTGCGCAAGGTTTAGCCGACTTATGTCGAGCGCCCGTTCTTGGCCGAGGGTGTGTAAAAACGCCGGTGATCGCCTAGACTGAATCAACCTGTTGGCGCGCGAGGCGAAGATGGGGCGATTTGTCGAAGGTGCGGACCGCAATCAGTCAACGCTGCTGCCGGAGTGTCTCGATGACTTCATCGCCGCAGACAACCCGATCCGGATCGTCGACGCATTCGTAGACGAACTTGAGCTGGTTACCCTGGGGTTTGAAGGCGCCACACCGGCGACCACGGGGCGTCCGTCTTACCACCCCGCGGTGCTGCTCAAGATCTACATCTACGGCTATCTCAATCGTGTGCAATCGAGTCGGCGTCTGGAGCGGGAGTGCCAGCGCAATGTCGAACTGATGTGGCTGACTGGCCGGCTTGCGCCAGACTTCAAGACCATTGCCGAGTTCAGGCGTAGCAATGGTGACGGCATCCGCAACGTGTGCCGGCGCTTCGTGATGATCTGCCGGGACCTGAAGCTGTTCACGGAAGCGGTCGTGGCGATCGACAGCAGCAAGTTTAAGGCGGTCAACAGCCGCGACAATAACTTCACGCCCAACAAGATCGCAAAACGCCAGGAGCAGATCGAGCAAAGTATCGAGCGCTACCTGGATGCGCTGGAGACGGCAGATCGCACGCAACCAGCCGAGGTGGAGGCGAAGACAGAGCGACTACGGGAAAAGATCGAGACGCTGCGCGAGCAGATGCGTGATCTGGATCGTGCCGCAGAACTGTTGAAAGACCTGCCGGAGAAACAGGTCTCGCTCACCGATCCCGATTCACGCTCGATGATCTC
This sequence comes from Paraburkholderia ferrariae NBRC 106233, assembly GCF_000685035.1. Classification (GTDB taxonomy): domain Bacteria; phylum Pseudomonadota; class Gammaproteobacteria; order Burkholderiales; family Burkholderiaceae; genus Paraburkholderia; species Paraburkholderia ferrariae. Next base: position 162,220 of record NZ_BAYB01000011.1, on the reverse strand, counting down.
GCAGGCCAAAGGCACCGGCGTGGTCGGCTATAACGTTCAGGTCGCAGTCGACACCAAACACCATCTCATCGTGACGCATGAAGTCACGAACATCGGTAACGACCGCACGCAGTTGAGTCCGATGGCCAAGGCTGCGCGTGAGGCCATGGGCAAGAAGAAGATCGAGGCACTGGCAGATCGTGGGTACTTCAGTGCCCCGGAGATCAAGGCATGTGATGACGCTGGCATTGCTGCAATGGTGCCGAAATCGCTCACATCGGGTGCCAGGGCTGACGGTCGGTTCGACCGGGCCGACTTCGTCTATATCCCCGAGGACGACCAGTATCTGTGTCCGGCGGGCCAACGGGCGATTTACCGGTTCAGCTCCGTCGAGCGCGACAACCCGATGACCCTGCGGACCTACTGGAGTAGCGCCTGTCCGCGATGCCCGATCAAGAATCAATGCACGCCTTCTGATTACCGGCGTATCAGGCGGTGGGAGCACGAAGCGGTGCTTGAAGCGATGCAGTCAAGGCTCGACAGCCGACTCAACGCCATGACGATACGACGCCGAACGGTCGAACATGTGTTCGGCACACTCAAGCACTGGATGGGTTCGACCCACTTCCAGACGCGCGGTCTTGGGCACGTCGCAACTGAAATGAGCCTACATGTACTGGCGTACAACCTCAAACGGGTCATCAGGGTTCTCGGATTCGAGAAAGCGATGAGCGCTACGAGGCTGGCGCGCGCGTGATCGCACGCGCCGCTACTCCCCCGAACTCGCGAGTTGGTTCGAACAACCGCTGAAGCGGCCCGCGCTGCACAAACACACTTGCGCCGATCAGCGCATGGAATCCCAAGGCGTTTTTACACATCCTCGGCCGAATCCGGAAGTCCGTCACCGAACTGCACCTGCCCGGTCTTTCGACACTGTGCGCGTCAGTGGTTTGCACACGCGTTGACATATCCATGACGAGACTTTTACAGGCTCAGCCGAGGGGCTCGATCTGCTCGATAATTGCCAGCCCGCATAGCTCAGGAATTGAATTTTCGAGAGTCTTCCAGCCTCAGAAATCACAAATTCCGTTTATGCTTTTTCTGTTTTTTTACAACAATTCAAAAATCGGAACCTCTAATAATTATGTCGCCTTCGGCGACTCATTTTTACGACCGCAAACCCTCGTGATGCATATGATGTCTCTTTATGTCGTCCCCGCTGACGTCTGCTTCACTGATGCTCCATGTTCCCTATGTGCAATGCTCATTGCACATATCTCATTGCGCATTCGCCCAGCGAAGCTGGGATTTTTAAGGTATCGAACATCACCCATAACACGTATCGATAATTGTAAAAATAAATTTAAATCTCAATTAATCAGTTATCCGAATTTATAATCACGCAAATCATCCTCGGCGTAGCATCATGCTCCATCCCGACAAGATTCGTTTCATGCAGCGCCTCCAGCAGGCCGTCGTTCATCAGCACGTCTTCTACGCAGCGGGACGGACCGATCTCTCGGGCTTCGATCGGCTAACAAAAAAATTCGCCGATGCGTACGGTACCGATCTCAGTCGCCAGACAAAGCACAAGCACCGGCTGGCCGGTGAGGCCAGCAGCTACCTTCATGGCGTACGACTCGCTACCCGGAGCGAGAATGGCCAGCTATCTGTCGACTGGGTGTTGCTGGTCAGCGCGGGCCTTGGCCTCGTGACCCACCGTGAGCAGCTCCAGGATCTGTGCGATTCACACTCGCGGCTGAAATCGCCGGATCAGCGGCACGAACTGGTCCACGACGGCAAGACCTGGTCATGGCGGATGACTCATCGTTACTACAACCAATATGTCGGCCGAATTCACCGGATCGCCTCATTGCCCCCGGATCGGCGCCGGCAGATCGAAATCGACGGCGTCTCGCGGGACGCTGACGCCGAAATCCTCCTCGACCGGCTCTACGCCGAGCCGGGCTTTCGTCTCGTCCGGCGGCAGGTCGGCAAGCTTGTCGCCGAGCTGCGGCGCGACTGGAAACGGCTGCGGCCAGCCAGTGGCCCACAACTGTCGGAGCGTTCTTTTCTCGCCTACATTCGGTTTCTGCCGGACCACCCGGTCTTCAATGGTCTCACGCTGGCCGAGCGTCGGGAAGCTTTCCGGATTGCGTTTCCCGATCAGGCCGGAACGGACGCCGTCCCCGGCCGCCGTTGATCGAATATTTACACGTGGGTGTTCGACATTGCGATGGGCCACAACAGTCCGATTGAGTCATCCAATGTCAACCCATGATCCCTTCTCTGCCTTTTTCAACAAGGTCCTGCACGGTAACCCCAGCCAGGATTTGATCGATGCGGGGCTGCCAGCCCTGCGCAGGTTGTTCGCTAGCTATGCGATCTGTGAAAGGGTCGGTGGTCCACACACTCTCTTGAATGTGCCGGGGCTGCCAACCCCAGACACGTTTGCGCACTTCAGTTCCAGTCGACCGCCAATCAACTGGAACTGACCGCTGAAGCGTGGTGCCCGTAATTGGGCTCGCCACGTTACGCAGGGCGCTGGGGGCTGCAACGCCCCCTTCGACCCAATCCAGTTTGTGGAGTGGGAAGTCGGGCGACACGGAAACGGGTTTCCAGGTGACTGGAATAACCCCGCCATGCGCGAATGGGTGGAAATCCCGGCAACGGGCGGCCCGAGAGGGTCGGACGGTGCACCGGGCGGTGGGCTGCTGAGACGTTAGGAATAGCGCAGGGGTGTGAGGAGAAACCTGGATCATCTGGTACTCACTGGCGCAAGCCGGTGTCTGCCAGTATCTGCCGAAGATCGGCACACGGCAGACCAAGGCGCTCAACGAGGTAGCGCAAATGCGGCTCTAGCGAGTTGCTACGGACGGCGACTTCACTGCCTATCCGCCAAAGGCCAATGCGGCCCGGAACGCGGCTCGGTCGTCCCGACGGTGTTATGAACGGCTGGCCCTTGGTAATCGCCACATCTGGCTGGACGTTAAAGTACGCCGACCAGAAAGCTGGCTCCAATGAGTCTCCAGAGATGTAGAAGGTCGCGTGCGCAAGTTGGCGGTCTTTCATTGGAGTTACCTCAGTCCGCCCAGTCATGAAAATTTCCGATGTAGCTACCCTTAAAATACACGTCACCGTTACCGAAGCATCTTCGCTACGTAGTCCGGATTGTTCGTGCTCGCGGCAAGTTCTTCGGTATCGTCGCTCATCGCGTCCGGCGTGTATTCGAACGGCCGTACATCGCTGAGGTGCTGCGGCGCGCGCGGACTGTTGTCATGGAGCACCTTTGCCACGTCCGCGCCGGTCGGCTCTTGTGCGTTCGCATCGCGAGGATCGGCTTGTGTATTCGATCGAGGCTCTATCGATATTCATCAATCTCGACCGTGCCACCCATTGCTTCCATCATGGTGCGAATATCGTCGGGCACATCAGGTACGCGATCGCCGCTCTCGTTGTCCCAATAGCAGAAGAAGCGCATTCGAGCGCCATTGTCTACAAGTATCTGCCGAAGATCGGCACGCGGCAGACCAAGGCGCTCAACGAGGTAGCGCAAATGCGGCTCTAGCGAGTTGCTACGGACGGCGACTTCACTGCCTATCCGCCAAAGGCCAACGCGGCCCGGAACGCGGCTCGGTCGTCCCGACGGTGTTATGAACGGCTGGCCCTTGGTAATCGCCCAATCTGGCTGGACGTTAAAGTACGCCGACCAGAAAGCTGGCTCCAATGAGTCTCCGGAGATGTAAAAGGTCGCATGCGCAAGTTGGTAGTCTTTCATTGGAGTTATCTCAGTCCGCCCACTCGTGAAAATTTCCGATGTAGCTACCCTTAAAATACACGTCACCGTTGTCATGCCAGATGACGTTATCGGCTGTGGGCCCAAGCAATTGTCTGGCTTGAACGTGTGCAAGATTGTTCTGAACGTCTTGCGGTCATACCCAAGCATCTTCGCTGCATAGTCTGGATTGTTCGTGCTCGCGGCAAGTTCTTCGGTATCGTCGCTCATCGCGTCCGGCGTGTATTCGAACGGCTGGGCATTGCTGAGGTTCTGCGGCGCGCGCGGACTGTTGTCATGGAGCACCTTTGCCACGTCCGCGCCGGTCGGCTCTTGTGCGTCCGCATCGCGAGGATCGGCTTGTGTATTCGAGCGAGGCTCTATCGATCATTCATCAATCTCGACCGTGCCACCCATCGCTTCCATCATTGCGTGGATATCAGCGGGCACATCTGGCACGCGGTCGCCGCTTTCATTGACCCAGTAGCAAAAAAATCTAACTTTTGCCCTGACACTTTCAATGTGCACTTTCAGGTCGGGCCGTGGCAAGCCCAAGCGTTGAACCAGATAGCGAAGATGTGGTTCCAGCTTGTCACTATCGACGGCCTTTTCGCTTTTGATTGACCAAATACCCGTTCGTCGCTTCAAATCGCGGTTTTGTCCGGTCGGGTCGCGGAGCGGTTCGCCCTTCATTGCGGCTTTATCTGGTGTTACGCCGAAATACTGTGTCCACCATTCAGGTACGACATAATCTCCTGTTATGGTAAAACTCGCCGATGCAAGCCGTTCTTTTGCCATACATATCTCTCAATTGTTGTAGGCATGGAAATTATCAATAATTCCCCCTTAAAATACAAATCGCCGTTTTTTCAAATTCGAGGTCATCATTTGGACCAAAACCATTATCGTCCTTGAATCTATGAATCATGTCCCGGAATGTTGAACTATCGTAGCCGAACATTTTCCTGGCGTACTTTTCATTCGTCGTTCCAGCTATTTGCTCAGCATTGCCGCTCATCGCGTCCGGCATATATTCGAACGGCTGGGCATTGCTGAGGTGCTGCGGCGCGCGCGGACTGTTGTCATGGAGCACCTTTGCCACGTCCGCGTCGGCCGGCTCTTGTGCGTCCGCATCGCGAGGATCGGCTTGTGTATTCGAGCGAGGCTCTATCGATATTCATCAATCTCGACCGTCCCACCCATTGCTTCCACCATGGTGCGAATATCGTCGGGCACATCAGGTACGCGATCGCCGCTCTCGTTGTTCCAATAACAGAAGAAACGCATCTGTGCGCCAGTGTGTTTGAGCAATTCGGGCAGGTCTGATCGGGGCAATGCCAGGTGTTCGACAAGATAGCGAAGGTGAGGCGCAAGAATATTACTCTGAACATGCCTCTTGCTATCCACACTCCATACACCAATTCGAGCGGGGTACTTACTAATGCGCCCAGATGGTGTAGTGCGGAATTGCCCCCGAACACTCTGCATGTCCGGTTCAACGCCAAAATAGTTTGTCCAGAATTCGGGCCGTTCCACGTCCTGATAGATAGTGAAAGAAGCATGTGCAAGTTGATGGGTCGTTACCATAACATTCCTTTAGGGTGCCCAACTGTGCATATTATCGATAATCACGCCGTTAAATTCCACGTCTCCATCGTCATGCCAGATTACGTTATTGTCGCCGCGCAATTTGTTGTACTGCTTCATAGCGTGAAGCATGTCGCTGAACGTGTTTTGATCGTATCCAAGCATCCTGGCGGCATAGCGTGGGTTATTGGTGCTCGCCGCGAGTTCCTCAGCATCGTCGCTCATCGCGTCCGGCATATATTCGAACGGCCGTACATTGCTGAGGTTCTGCGGCGCGCGCGGACTGTTGTCATGGAGCACCTTTGCCACGTCCGCGCCGGTCGGCTCCTGTGCGCCCGCAGGAGCCTGTCGGGTACCTTTTTCCCGCTGCTTCCGTATTGCCTCCACACACTTGCGAATAAGGTCCCGCTCGGGCACAAAGAGCAGGTTGCCGTCCTTTACCTCGTTGTACAGGGCTTTCGCAACCTGGCGGTTGTCCATCGTTTTCATGTGAAAGCGGTTACCACTTCGGCCCAGCATGTCGCGCAGTTCGTGCGATGGATGGGACAGCAGCGTGGATTCAGCGTGTTTTAGCCACGCTGCGCTCGCTTCCTGCATGCCCTGCACGATGTCGTCATGCGCTTCGCGCGGTACGCACGCCGGCCATGCAAAATGAAACCACCGGTCCACGTCAAACATCCAGGGGGACTCGATGTGAAGGTACTGCGACTTGCGAATGCCTGACCAGAAGAAGTGTCCGTGCCGCCCTTCACGGACGCTGTGACCAGACCTGGGGGAAAGTGACAACATCGCGCCTCGCCGTCAATTGGACTGGCCCGATTGTGCAGCATGACGCCATCTCGAAAAACCCCGCCGAAGCGGGGAGTCCGCTTAGTTTCCTTCGCAACGGTTATTTCGGCATCCCGACGTTAGCTGCAACGTTAAAGTCTTTTAGGCTTCGCTATCACTGGATACGCCTTCGACAACCTCAGAGCAACCGCGGGCGCGATACAAGATTCGATACGTTCGGCAGTCTTCGGGTAGTCACGCTGTTTCTCCTCAAGGTGGCCGTTGCTCTCACCATCGCTGGCTTGCGAAACATGACCCCGCGCCCTCGCGCTCCAGCCACGACCTGAACAGCACCACCCGTTCGTCGTCAGTCTTGCCGTCCGGCACATAGGTGCAATAACTGCGCGACGGCAAGCGCGGCGCCGCGAACGGCGCGACCAGCCGGCCGGCGGCGAGATCGTCCGATACCAGCGCGGTAGGCCCCATTGCGATGCCGATTCCATCGATGGCGGCCTGCAAGGTCAGATAGAAGTGGTCGAAGGTCAATGCGGCCGCCGGCCTCAAGGCGGGAATCTGCGCGCGGGCCAGCCAGTCGGGCCAAAGCCGCGGCAGACTGGAGGTGTGCAGCAGCGTGTGCTGCCGGATGTCGTCCGGCGACCGAAGCGGCATGCGCGCCAGCAGCGCCGGGCTGCAGACCGGCAGTCTCTCCTCGGAGAGGAAAGGCCGCATCGCGTAGCCGTAGAACGTATCCGGACCGCCCCGGATGATGATGTCGTAGCTCTCCTGCAGGCTCTCCAGCGGCCCGTTCGAGGTCTCGACGGTGACCTCCACGTCGGGATGCGCGGCGCGGAATGTCGCCAGCCTCGGCACCAGCCAGCGCAGCGTGAATGTGGCCGGCGCGTTCACGGTCAGTCTCCGGGCAACCGTTTCGAGCAAGCCGTATCTCGCCGTGGCCAGCGAAAGCTGTTCGAACAGCGGGCCGATTTCCTCCAGATACGCCTTCGCCGCCGGGGTCAGTTCGACGCGCCGGTTGTACCGTTCAAAGAGGGCAGCCCCTAGCCACGCCTCGAGCAGGCGCACATGCTGGCTCACCGCGCCGTGCGTCACGTGCAGCTCTGCGGCGGCTTCCTTGAAGCTGCCGAGCCGGCCCGCGGCCTCGAAGGCCCGCAAAGCGTTGAGCGGAGGCAATGCGCGTTTCATTCAGAAGAGTTTATCTCACATGAATGGCCAATTTATCTGGTTTGTCGGCCCGTCACAAGATAGATATCCTTCCTGCAATCCCCTGATGCGATCTGCCGCGTCGCGCCCCCCCCCCGGCCGGCGGCCCTGAACCTCATGCTCAGCTATACCGGTGGTGTCGTGCTGCTTGCCGCCCTCCTCCACGCGAGCTGGAACGCGATGCTGCACGGCAACCGCGACCGCTTCTGGTCCATGACGTGGATGAGCATCGCCATTGCGGCGGTCTCCACGCTTCTCGTGCTGTCCACGCCGTGGCCCGCGAGGGCTGCCTGGCCCTGCATCGCCGCGTCAGGACTCGTGCATATTCTCTACAACGTGAGCCTCGTGCGCTCGTATCGCCGCAACGATCTGGCGCAGGCCTATCCCATTGCGCGAGGTTCGTCGCCGCTCCTCGTCACGCTCGGCGCGGCGGTCTTCGCCCATGAGGCGATCGGCCCCTTGCACGCCCTCGGGATCGCGATGATCTCGGGCGGCATCGTCGCAATCGCGCTGCGGGGACGTCGCGTGTCGCGCGCGGGTGCGCTGGCCGCGCTGGCGACGGGCGCGACGATTGCGATGTATACCGTGATCGACGGCATCGGCGTACGCCGGTCCGATGGCCAGGCCCTCGGCTACACCGCGTGGATGTTCCTCTCCTACTGGCTGATGCCGGTGCTGTTCGTCGCGCGGCGCGGGCTCGCGCCGCTGTGGGCGCCGCTACGAGCCGAACCGTTGTCGGTGGGCACGTCGCTCGCGGGCGGGCTGGTGTCGATTGCGGCCTATGGCATCGTCATCTGGGCGCTGCAGTCGGGGGCGATGGGCGCGGTATCCGCACTGCGCGAGACCAGCGTGGTATTCGCCGTGCTGATCGGGCGCACCTTTCTGGGGGAAACGGTCAGTGGCGCGCGCTGGATTGCCTGCATGGTCGTCGCGGCCGGCGCGATTTGCCTCGGGCTTTGACATGACTTCTTGCGAGGAAGCACACCATGCTTAAACACATTGCGACGCATCTGCTTGATATCGCCTACGACGAGCAAGGCGATGCAGACGGCTGGCCCGTCGTCCTGCTGCACGGTTTCCCGTACGACATCCACGCCTACGAAGAAGTGACGCCGCGCCTGACCGCCCAAGGCGCCCGCGTCATCGCGCCCTACCTGCGGGGATACGGACCCACCCGCTTCCTTTCGCCCTCGACACCTCGCTCCGGCCAGCAGGCGGCGCTGGGTGCCGACCTCGCCGGACTGCTCGACGCCCTGCGGATCGAGCGGCCCCTGCTCGCCGGCTACGACTGGGGCGGCCGCGCGGCGTGCATTGTGGCGGCACTCCATCCGTCGAGCGTACGCGGGCTGGTTTCGGTGAACGGCTACAACATCCAGGATATCGCCGGCGCGGCGCTGCCCGCCGACCCCGAAAAGGAATACCGGCTGTGGTACCAGTACTATCTGCACGGTGAACGCGGCCGCGCCGGACTGGCTGAGAACCGGCGCGCGTTCTGCCGCCTTCTGTGGTCGCTCTGGTCGCCGACATGGCGCTTCGCCGACGACCTCTACGCCCGCTCGGCCGCGGCGTTCGACAACCCCGATTTCGTCGACGTGGTCGTCCATTCCTATCGGCATCGTTTTGGACTGGTCGAGGGCGACCCGCAGTTCGACGATATCGAGCGCCGCCTCGCGGCCGCTCCCCCGATCACGGTGCCTGCGATCACGCTCGAAGGCGAGGCCGACGGCGTCTTGCCTCCGGGCGGCGGACAGGCCAACGCGACACGCTTCACGGGCCGCCACGAGAACCGCATCGTGGCGAATGCCGGGCACAACCTGCCGCAAGAAGCGCCGCAAGCCTTCGCCGACGCCGTGCTCGACCTCAACGCATGGACCCGCTGACACACTGACACACTGACACACTGCGCCTGCAGCCATCGGCGCCGCACCGACAACTCCACCCCACCACAAAGGTTCGCTCAATGAATACCGTCCCGCAGGCTCCGCTCATTCTGGTCACGGGCGGCGCCCGAGGCGTAGGCGCCGCGACGGCGCGTCTTGCCGCCGCACAAGGCTACGATGTCGCGCTGAGCTTCGTCTCCAGCGAATCGGCCGCCCTCGCGGTGGCGGCCGATGTCGAAGCGCTGGGGCGCCGTGCGCTACCCGTGCGCGCGGATAGCGCGGATCCGGAGCAGGTCCGGCAACTCTTCGCTGCAATCGACCGGACGTTCGGCCGCATCGACGTTCTCGTGAACAACGCCGCGATCATCGCGCAGCAGTCCCGCCTGGAGGATCTCGGGTTCGAGCGGATGCAGCGTATCTTCGCGGTCAACGCCATCGGCCCGATGCTCTGCGCCCAGCAGGCGGCGAAGCGCATGTCGTATCGCCATAACGGGCGCGGCGGCGTCGTAATCAATATCTCGTCCGCATCGGCAAGGCTTGGCAGTCCGAACGAATATGTGGACTACGCTGCGTCCAAGGGCGCCGTCGAGACGTTCACGACCGGTTTTGCAAAGGAAGTCGCCCGCGACGGCATACGCGTGAACTGCGTTCGCCCCGGGCACATCTACACGGAGATGCATGCCAGCGGCGGCGAGCCGGGACGGGTGGATCGCGTCAAGGACTCGATCCCCATGGGCCGAGGCGGCCAGCCTGAAGAGGTGGCGCGCGCGATCCTGTGGCTGGCGAGCGCCGAGGCCTCCTTCATCACCGGCACGTTCCTCGACGTGACAGGCGGCAAGTGAGCCGCGAGGCGCCGCGCGAAAATCCCAGCCTCCGAGCGCAAGCAAAACGCCGTGCAAAAGCACGGCGCTCCGGGTACGGCAAACGCGAATCCCGCCATGGCGGTTGTCGGGGCCATCGACTGCCCCCGACGCCCCCCGGCGATCAGTCCGCCTTGATGCCTTCCACCTGGATCTGCAGCTTCGTCGCCATCTTGAAGCCGTAGCTCTCGCCCCAGTTCACGCCGTAGTCGGAACGGTTGAATTCGGCGGTCGCGTCGGCACCGCACACTTCGCGCTTGAGCATCGGGTTCTGGAAGCACTTGAACGAGTCGATCTTCAGGTTCAGCGGCTTCGTCACCCCGTGCAGCGTGAAGGTGCCGATCACTTCCACGGGCTTGTCGCCGTCGAAGCGGATCGAGGTGCCCTTGTAGGTGGCCGTCGGGTACTTGTCGATATCGAGGAACTCGGCCGAGCGCACGTGCTTGTCGAGCGCCGCATTGCCCGTGTCGATCGACGATGCGTCGATGGTCACGTCCACCGTGCCGGTCTTCGCTTCGCGGTCGAGCACGACGGAACCCGTGGTCTTCGTGAACTTGCCGCGCCACACCGAGACGCCGCCGAAGTGGTCGGCCTCGAAGCTTGGATAGGTGTGCGTAGGATCGAGGTTATAGGTGGTCGCTGCCGCGAAAGCGGGCGTGGCGAGGGCAGCGGCAAGCGCGGCTGCCGCGATGAGCGTGGTCTTCATGGCGTGTGTCCTGGGCGGATGAAACGAAGGGAATCGAGGGGATCGAGGTAATCGACCTGATCGATGCAAGGGGTCCGTGCCGGCGCGTCAGTGCGCAGCGGCTACGATGTGAAACTTGATCTGCACGTCGTCGGCCACGACGGAGGTGTCCTTCCAGTCGCCCGTGCCGATGCCGTAGGCAAGGCGCTTGACGGGCAGCGCGCCGTCGAACACCTGGTTGGCGCCGTCCTTGTGGTACTGCACGGGCACAACGACGTCCGTGGTCTTGCCCTTGATGGTGAGCTTGCCCGCAACCGAGTACGCGCCGTTGGCGCCCGGCTTGATCTGCGTCGAGACGAAGGTGGCGTGCGGGAAGTGCGCGGCGTCGAACCATTCGTCGCCCGCAACTTCCTTGTTGTACTCGGGCGCGCCGATGTCGAAACTCGCGACATCGACGTCGATCTTCGCGCTGGCCGCCGCGACGTTGGCCGGATCGAAGCGCACGTCGGCGGTGAAGCGATTGAAGTGCCCTTCCACCGGCACGTTCATCTGCTTGAACACGGCGGTAACGGAATTCTTCGCGCTGTCGGCAGCATCCGCGCCCGCGCTGAAGGTCAGGCTGAAGGCCGCGCCTGCGGCAAGCGCCGCACCGAGGGCGGCAGCGGAAGCAGTGTGGACGAGTCGTTGAATCATGGCGGTCGGTTCAGAGTGAATGGGGTCGCCGGGGTGTCCGGGCGCGGGGGCATCCCGCGCGGATACGTCCAGCGGCGCTACGTCCGGATTAATCGCGCGGCGTGCCGAACGGCAGCATGCGCGCAAGGATGTTCTGGCGATCGAGCAGTTGATGCTTGAGCGCCCCGAGCACGTGCAGCGCCACGACGGCGAGCAGCGTGTAGTTGAGCGTGACGTGCACGTTGCGCAGGATGTGCTTGAGCGCGTCGTCGGGGCCGATCAGCGTGGGCAGCGGCCAGATGCCGAGATACACCACCTGAATGCCCGCCGCCGAACTGTACAGATAGCCCGTGACGGGAATCGCCACCATCAGCACGTAAAGCACGCCATGCCCGGCGTGCGCGGCGAGGCGCTCCCACGCATGCATCGAGGCCGGCAGCGCCGGCGCCGCATGGGTGGCGCGCCAGAGAATGCGCACGAGCACGAGCGCCAGCACCGTCACGCCGATCCACTTGTGCCACGAGAAGTAGCGCAGCTTGGTGGGCGTGATGCCCGGAATGTCGGTCATCACCCAGCCCAGCGCGAAGCCCCACACGATCAGTGCGGCGATCAGCCAGTGCAGCAGCATGGCAACGCCGGTGTAGCGGCGCGGGGCGGAAGCGGGATGGGGCATCGTCAAGCGGATCGTCGGGATGGCGCACTGTACCCGCCGATGCCTATTCAAACAATCGTCTAAAATGGATCGTTACCATCGAGTTTCTCGATAGTTCGCCTCTACCTCCGCTATCCCCGCTATCTCGCCCATGGACCGCTCGCCCAGCCTCGAACAACTGCGCGCCCTGATCGCCGTCGCCGAAACCGGCAGCTTCTCGGCCGCCGCGCGCCAGCTCGACCGTGCGCAGTCGGTGGTGAGCTACACGATCGCCAATCTGGAGGCGCTTCTCGGCGTCGCCCTGTTCGAGCGCGGCAAGCGCAAGCCGGAGCTGACCGCCGCCGGCCGCGCGATCCTCGCCGACGCCCGCCGCCTCGATCTGCTGATGGGCCAGCTGAACGCCAAGGCAGCCGGGCTGCAGCGCGGGCTGGAAGGGGAAGTGTCGGTGGCCGTGGACGTGATGTTCCCCTCGCAGCGGCTCGTCGAGGCGCTGCAGGCGTTTGCGGTGGCGTTTCCCACCGTGGCGCTGAACCTCACCATGGAAGCGCTCGGCGGCGTGCTCAAGCTGGTGCTGGACGGCGACTGCGCCATCGGCATCAGCGGGCCGAACCAGAACTGGCCGCATATCATCGAGGCGCAGCTCATCGGCACCGTGGAACTCGTGCTGGTGGCCGCGCCGGCTCATCCGCTCGCCGGGGCCGGCCATCCGGTGCGCATCTCCGACGCGCGCGAGCACACGCAGCTCGTGCTCACCGACCGCAGCCGCCTCACCGAAGGGCAGACCTTCGGCGTCTACAGCAACCGCGCCTGGAAGCTGGGCGACCTCGGCGCCAAGCACCGGCTGCTGCTCGCGGGCCTCGGCTGGGGATCGATGCCGCGGCACCTCGTGGAAGCCGATCTGGAGGCCGGCCGGCTCGTGCAGATCGCGCTGGCGGACCGCCGCTCGGTGAACTACAACGTCTCGCTGATCCATCGCACCGACGCTGCCCGGGGCCCCGCCAGCGAGTGGCTCAGCCACTATCTTTCGGCCGGCACGCCGGCCGCCATGCCCGCGCCGGACGCGCGCTAGGTGCCGGGGGATGCCGTCGGACGGTTCCGGCGTCGTTATCGCCTCGCGACCCGGCCGGGCAGCCCGGCCTGGCAACCCGGCCTGGCAACCCTTTACGCGTCGCCGCGGCCCACGCCACATAGCACACCCCATGCGCCTCTTAGGCCACGGCCACGGGCAACACCCCCGCGACAACGCCAGCGCAGCGGCACTCAATCAAGCCTTCTTGCTCTTGCCAGCCCCCTTGGGCGCCGGCGCACCCGGAGCCGGCGCGCCGTTGGCCGGCGGCACGACGCCCGACCAGCCCGGCAGATAACGCGCGTCGGGATCGTGCGCATGCATGAGCGCATCGGCGAGCGCCGCGTCGAAATTCTTGCGCAGACGCGCGGCCGGGATCTTCCGGCGCAGATAGTCGGCCCAGAGAAATTCGCTGAACGGCGTGGTGTCCTTCGCGTAGCCGCCCGCCACGCGCAGCTCGCCCGCAAGGCTGCGATAGGGGTCGTCGTCGAGTCCCACCAGATCCTTCGGCAGGTCGTCGTACTCGCAGCGCTCGCCGGCCGCATCGAACGGATGCACCCACTGGCTGTGCTCCATCATGCGCCAGAAGATGGTCGGCGCGAGCCACGAGAGGTCCTTGAGCACCGTGACCTTCACGGCCTGCACGCCTTCCTTGAGCCAGGCCAGGCCCAGGTGGTGGTGATCGACGATGTAGTAGCGCCCCTTGGGCCCCAGCACGGCCGGAAACCAATGCGATTCGATGGCGGCCGCCCGGTGGGCCTTGTCGAGTGCCGTCCAGTGCGCGCGCTTGGCGTTCACCTCGCGAAAGCCCACGGTGATCTGGGTAGGCCGCAGTTCCTCCAGTTGTACAGTAATCAGATGCAGATCGATGTTCGGCAGTATCATGACCGGGCCTCGTTGTCGTATGAAGGTCGCAGGCGAAACGATACCGTCGAATCACCCTGCGCGGCGCATCCGCCGCCACGGTTTTCTCGCTGAGGCGGTACGTTGCGTCGGGCTCGCAGGCTGTCGCCGTCGGGAGTGGCTCGATAGTGGCGCCCTCGCGGTCTATGCGAAGCACATACGAATGCAACGAGGGACGGGGACCGCAGGAACCGCCTTCCTGCCCTCCGCCCGCTTCGCCCGTTTCCCCCGTTTCGCCCCCCGGTCGTATCGGCAGAATTCCTCGAATCAAACCGACTCAATCACCGACTCAAGCGAGGGCATCTTGGATCTCGAAACCATCCGCACCTTCATCATGACCCGGGGCATCGACTTCGGGACCAAGGTCGTTGCGGCGATCGTGCTATGGATCATCGGCCGCTGGGCCATCAACCTGGTGGCGGGCGTGCTGCGCAAGGTGCTCAGCCGCAACGAGCGCGTCGATGCGACGCTCGCGCACTACCTCAGTTCGATCCTCGCCGCGGTGCTGAACCTGCTGCTGGTGCTCGCGATACTGCAGGTGTTCGGCGTGCAGACCACCTCGTTCGCCGCGCTGCTCGCGGGCCTGGGCCTCGCCATCGGCACGGCCTGGGGCGGCCTGCTCGCGCACTTCGCGGCGGGCGTGTTCATGCAGGTGCTGCGCCCGTTCAAGGTGGGCGACTTCGTTTCGGCGGGGGGCGTGATCGGGACCGTGAAGGAACTCGGCATCTTCGGCACGACCATCATCTCGCCCGACAACGTGGTCAACATCGTCGGCAACAACAAGATCTTTTCGGACACCATCACGAACTACAGCGCAACGCCCGTGCGACGCGTGGAGCTGACCGCGAAGATCGCCAACGGCGTCGATCCCGTCGATGCAGCCGCGCGCCTGCGCGAAGCCATTGCGAAGATCCCCAACGTGGTGACGGAGCCCGCGCCCGACGTCGAGGTGCTGTCGTTTACGCCCGAGGGCCCGCTGCTGTGCGTGCGGCCCTACACGAGCAACGACAACTACTGGCAGGTGTACTTCGACACGAACCGCACCATCATCGAAACGTTCAAGGCGGCCGGCTACCCGACGCCCGAAACGCCCTCGCTGATCCGCCGCGCGGGGACCTGAGGCACTTGCGTGCCCGTATCCGACGCACGCCCCTGACGCACATACCTGCGGCCCGCAGCGGCAACCGCGATCACGCCGCTGCCGCGCCGCCCCAAAGCAAAACGGCATCGCGAGCCCACGCTCGCGATGCCGTTTTTTCTTGACCCTGTAGCCGGCGGCTGCGGTCTGCCGGACCAGCCGGACCGCCGATCAGCGGTTGCCGTTGGTGCCGCGCACGCCGCTACCGCGCGAGCCTTTTTTCAGCATCTTCCACACGCCGCCAATGACGATCGGCACGATCGCCGCGCCGATGCCCACCAGCACGATCACGTTCAGGTACTGGCGAATGAACGGAATGTTGCCGAAGAAGTAGCCGAGCAGCACGAGCAGCAGCACCCACAGCAGCGCGCCCGCCACGTTGAACAACTGGAAGCGCTGCATGCTCATCTGCGATACACCCGCGACGAACGGCGCGAACGTGCGCACGACCGGAATGAAACGCGCGAGCACGATGGTCTTGCCGCCGTGGCGCGCATAGAAGTTATGGGTCTTTTGCAGCGCGGCGCGGTCGAGGAAGCGTTCGAGCCCGGGAATATGCGTGTTGAAGACGGCCGGGCCGATGCGCCGGCCAATCAGATAGTTGACGGTATTGCCCGTGACCGCCGCCACGATGAGCAGCGCGAGGAGCGCGCCGAGGTTCATCTCGTGCGTGGCCGCGAACGCGCCGCCGATGAAGAGCAGCGAGTCGCCCGGCAGAAACGGCAGCACCACGAGGCCGGTTTCGCAGAACACAATCAGGAACAGCACGGCATAGACCCAGGCCCCGTACTGTTGGATGAAGACTCCGAGAAACTTGTCGATGTGCAAGACAAGGTTGGCGAACTGCAGCAGCGTGTCCAAAGGCGTCCCTTATTTATGCGGATGGCAGGCGGATGGGCGAGAAGGAAAATTGACCGCGCCATCATACCGAAAGTGCCCCGGCGCCACGAGAAAATCCCCTGCGCCAGGGCGGCCCAGGCCACGCATGCCGAATCGCTATAATGGCGCGCATGTCTTCGCACATCGATCCCACCGCGCACACCGATCCTGCCGGCCCACCTTCGGCCGGCGACGACGACGCCGCAGCACCGGCCGCGGCGCCTGCCGGCGCGATGCGCGCCGCGCAGCCGGTCCGCGCGATCCAGCCCCTGCCCGACCAGCTCATCAGCCAGATCGCCGCCGGCGAAGTGGTCGAGCGGCCCGCTTCGGTCGTCAAGGAACTGCTCGAAAACGCGCTCGATGCCGGCGCGGCCACGCTGCGCATCCTGCTCGACGAGGGCGGCGTCAAACGCATCTCCATCGCCGACGACGGCTGCGGCATTCCCGAGCGCGAATTGCCGCTCGCGCTGATGCGCCACGCCACCAGCAAGATCCGCTCGCTCGCCGAACTCGAAAGCGTCGCGACGCTCGGGTTTCGCGGCGAAGCGCTGGCTTCGATCGCCTCGGTGGCCGAACTGTCGATCACGAGCCGGCCCGCCGACGCGCCGCACGCCGTCAAGATCGACGCGAACACGGGCACGCTCTCGCCCGCCGCGGGCGGCCAGGGCACGACCATCGAAGTACGCGAGCTGTACTTCAACACGCCCGCGCGGCGCAAGTTCCTCAAGAGCGAGCAGACAGAGCTCGGCCACTGCCTCGAAATGATTCGCCGCAGCGCACTCGCGCGGCCCGACGTCGCGATTTCGGTGCTGCACAACGGCCGCGCCGTCGAGCACTGGAACGCGAGCGATCCGGCCACACGCGTTTCGAAGATACTCGGCGAGACCTTCGCCACCGCCCACCTGCCGCTCGACGAGCGCGCCGGCCCGCTCGCCGTGTACGGCTGCGCCGGCCTGCCCACCGCGAGCCGCAACCGCGCCGACCAGCAATACTTCTTCGTCAACGGCCGTTTCGTGCGCGACAAGCTGCTCACGCACGCGGTGCGCGCCGCCTACGAAGACGTGCTGCATGGCGACCGCTATCCGTCCTACGTGCTGTTCCTCGATCTGCCGCCCGAAGCGGTGGACGTGAACGTGCACCCGTCGAAGATCGAAGTGCGCTTTCGCGACTCGCGCTCGATCCACCAGTTCGTGTTTCATGCCGTGCAGCGCGCGCTCGCGCGACACGCCGGGGCATCGCCCGAAACCACCTCGGGCGGCCACGCCGCGCTCATCGAGCCGCGGCCCGCGCCGGGTGCGGGTGTGCCCGGCTCGGGGGCTTCAGCCGGGTTGTCGTCGGGCGCGTCCGGCAGCGCAGGCGGGTTTGGCGGAGCCGGCGGCTTCGGCACCGCGCGCGTGGCCACCAGCTTCGGCGGCTCGGGTTCGGCCGGCAGCACCGGCAGTACCGGTGGCGGCGCGCGTTCGTCGCCGGGCTTTCTGGCGGGCGGCGGCAGCGGCGCAGGCGGCGGCGCCAGCAACACCTGGCGCCA
Source organism: Paraburkholderia ferrariae NBRC 106233 (assembly GCF_000685035.1). Classification (GTDB taxonomy): domain Bacteria; phylum Pseudomonadota; class Gammaproteobacteria; order Burkholderiales; family Burkholderiaceae; genus Paraburkholderia; species Paraburkholderia ferrariae. Next base: position 144,630 of record NZ_BAYB01000011.1, on the reverse strand, counting down.
GTCGCGCATGATCCAGGGCTCGCTGCCCGTCGCGCAGCCGCTCGCCCTCTACGACGCCCTCTTCGGCCGCAAGGACGTGGGCGCCGGCACCGCGCAGGGCTCGACGGTGCTGCAGGCAGAAGACAGCGCCGCCGATGCCGCGCCCTACGCCCCGCAGCCCGCCTTCGAAGCGGGCGACGATCACCCGCTCGGCTTCGCGCTCGGCCAGGTCCACGGCATCTACGTGCTCGCGCAGAACGCGCGCGGCCTCGTGATCGTCGATATGCACGCCGCGCACGAACGCATCCTCTACGAGCAGTTCAAGGACGCGCTCGCCGAACGCTCGCTCGCCGTGCAGCCGCTGCTGATTCCGGTTTCGATGACGGCCGATCCCGTGGAAACGGGCACCGTCGAAGAAGAGAAAGCCACGCTCGAAGCCCTCGGTTTCGACCTCGCCGTGCTCTCGCCCACTTCCATCGCGATCCGCGCCGTGCCGGCCCTGCTCAAGGATGCCGACCTCACGGCACTCGCCCGCGCCGTGCTCGCCGACCTCCACGCCTACGGCGGCTCGCGCGTGCTGACCGAGCGCCAGCACGAAATGCTCGGCACGCTCGCGTGCCATCACGCCGTGCGCGCAAACCGGCGCCTCACGCTCGACGAGATGAACGCGCTCCTGCGCCAGATGGAAGCCACGGAGCGCGCCGACCAGTGCAATCACGGCCGGCCCACGTGGTATCAGCTCACGCTCGGCGACCTCGATCGCCTCTTCATGCGCGGTCAATGACGCGGTCCACGAACGAGGCCGTCCCCTCCGGCGGCAACGCCGGCACCGACGCGCTGCCCGTCGCCTGCCTGCTCGGCCCGACCGCCTCCGGCAAAACGGCGGCGGCGCTCGCCTATGCCGCGCAATCGGCTGCGCGCGGGCGCGCGGTGGAAATCGTCAGCGTGGATTCGGCGCTCGTCTATCGCGAGATGGATATCGGCACGGCCAAGCCGTCGGCCGGAGAACGCACCGCCGCGGTCCATCACCTGATCGATATCGTCGATCCCGCCGACGCCTACTCCGCCGCGAGCTTTCGCGCCGACGCGCTGCGCGTGACGGGCGAGATCGTGGCGCGGGGCAACGTGCCGCTGCTGGTGGGCGGCACGATGCTCTACTACCGCGCGCTCACCCAGGGCCTGAACGACCTGCCGGGCGCCGACGCCGAAGTCCGCGCGGCGCTCGACGCCGAAGCGGCCCGCGACGGCTGGCCCGCGCTGCACGCGCGCCTCGCCGCGGTCGATCCCGAAACGGCCGCGCGTCTCGCCCCGAACGACTCGCAGCGCATCCAGCGCGCCCTGGAAATCTACCGGCTCACGGGCCGGCCGATGTCGGCACTGCTGGCCGCGCCCTCGCCGCGCGACGACGAAGCCGCGCGCTACCGCTTCGTGCCGGTCGCGCTGGAGCCGTCCGAGCGCAGCGTGCTGCACGCACGCATCGCGCAGCGTTTCGACGCGATGCTGGCCGCCGGCCTCATCGACGAGGTGAAGGCCCTGCGCGCGCGCGGCGACCTGAACCCGAACCTCCCCTCGATGCGCTGCGTGGGCTACCGCCAGGTCTGGGAATACCTCGACGGCGCCATCGACTACGACACCCTGCGCGACAAGGGAATCTTCGCCACGCGCCAGCTCTGCAAGCGCCAGCTCACGTGGCTGCGCGCGATGCCGGAGCGCATCGTCGTGGATTGCTGCGCGCCCGATGCGACCGCGCAGGCGCTCGCGGCCGTGGAGCGCATCGGCGGCTGACCGCGGCCGCCGCCCTCTCTTTCTTTTGCCCGGCGCCCCACCGACCCACCGCCGGCAAGGCAATCTCTCTTGTGCACCACAACATCGGCGCAACCGCCCGCCGCGCACCCGCTCGCGCGCATGGCGCAGGCGCGGGCGCGCCGCGCTGCGCCACGGAAACTTGCCTAAACCCTTCTTGACTTTCGTTTAGCTCGATACGATCATTCGTTCATTGCAAGAGCAATTGCTCTACCGAGATCCCGAATCACCATCCATCACAGACAGACGCGCAGGCAATGCGCGCACTCCGCCTCTCTGGAGACACACATGACTAGCGAACAAAGCGGCGCAAACGTGATCCTGCACATCGGTGCCGGTTCGTTTCACCGCGCGCACCAGGCGTGGTATCTGCACCGCGTCAACCTCGCGCGCGCGCCTGGCGAAGCGCCCTGGTCGCTCACGGTCGGCAATATCCGCCCGGACATGAACGCCGTGCTCGACGCCCTCGCCGCCCAGCAAGGCGTCTATACGCTCGAAACGGTGACGCCGCAGGGCGAGCGCCACTACGAGACGATCCGCTCGATCACGCGCGTGCTGCCGTGGTCCGCCGACCTCGCGGGCCTGATCGAGGCGGGCGCCGACCCGGCCTGCAAGATCATTTCGTTCACCGTGACCGAGGGCGGCTATTACCTCGACGAGCACGACCGCCTCGACACCGCGAACCCCGACATTGCCGCCGACCTGAACGGCGGACGCACGACCATTTACGGCGCGCTCGCGGCCATTCTCGAAGCGCGCCGCGCGCGCAACGGCGGCCCCGTCACGCTGCAGACCTGCGACAACCTGCGCAGCAACGGCAAGCGCTTTCACGCGGGCATGCGCGAGTTCCTCGCGCTGCGCGGCGCCACCGAACTGCGCGACTGGTTCGACGCGAACACGGCCTGCCCCGACTCGATGGTGGACCGCATCACGCCGCGCCCCACGCCCGACGTGCGCGAGCGCGTGAAAGCCGCGACCGGCTTCGACGACGCCTGCCCGGTAATGGGCGAATCGTTCATCCAATGGGTGATCGAAGATCACTTCTGCGCGGGGCGTCCCGCATGGGAGCGCGCGGGCGCGGAGATGGTGGAGTCGGTGATGCCTTACGAAGAGGCCAAGATCCGCATCCTCAACGCCACGCATAGCTGCATTGCGTGGGCCGGCACGCTGATCGGCCTCGACTACATTCACGAAGGCACGAACGACGCCGACATCCGCAGTTTCGCGCGCGAGTACGTGACCGAAGACGTGATTCCGTGCCTCACGCCCAGCCCGCTCGATCTCGCGAAATACCGCGACGTGGTGCTGGACCGCTTCAGCAATCCGTATATCCAGGACACGAACCAGCGCGTGGCCGCCGACGGCTTCTCGAAGATCCCCGGCTTCATTGCGCCCACGCTCGCGCAGCGCATTGCGGCAGGCGCCACGCCGGCCGCCACGGCCATGCTGCCCGCGCTCTTCCTGCGCTTTCTCGCACGCTGGCAACAAGGCACGCTGCCCTACCGCTACCAGGATGGCGTGATGGACGAAGCCGCGACGCACCGCATGCTCGAAGCGCAGGACCCGCTCGCGGTCTTCTGCGCCGACAAGCTGCTGTGGGGCGGCCTGGCGGGCAACCCGGCGCTCGCGCTCGCGCTGCGCGAGGCACTGGCCCGCGTCGATGGCTGGCTGGCAGCGCGCGGCTGCCCGGTTGCGTCCTGAAGCGGCGTCCTGAATCGGCGTGCAGAGACAACGCTCCGACGCTCCACATTGCACACCCCGCGAAGCGCGTCTCCTGCCGCTTGTGGCTTGACGGTAAAACGCGGCCATCGTCTCTAACCGCGCTGCCCGACGACCGCGCGGCAACGCGCTTTCGCGCCCCGGGTCGCCGCGCATGGCGCGGCGGCGCCGGCACGGCTAAAGTAGCGCATCCTTCTCCACGACATAGCCCGCGCCCATGTATCTTGGCATCGACCTCGGCACCTCCGAAGTAAAAGTCCTGCTGCTCGCGCCCGATGGCCGGGTGATCGGCACTGCCGGCTCGCCGTTCGTGGTCTCGCGTCCCCATGCGCGCTGGGCCGAGCAGAATCCCGCCGACTGGTGGGACGGTACGCGCCGCGCGCTCGCCGCGCTGCGCGACAAACATCCCGCCGAGTTCGCACAGGTGCGCGGCATCGGCCTCTCGGGGCAGATGCACGGCGCCGTCCTGCTCGACAAGCACGACAACGTGCTGCGCCCCGCGATCCTCTGGAACGACATGCGCGCCGTGGACGAATGCGCCGAACTCACCGCGCGCGCGCCGCAACTGCATCGCATCGCCGGCAATCTGGCGATGCCGGGCTTCACCGCGCCCAAGCTCCTCTGGGTCGCGCGCCACGAACCGCACCTCTTCCGCGACACGGCCTGCGTGCTGCTGCCGAAGGACTATCTGCGCCTACGCCTCACGGGCGGCAAGGTGTCCGATCCTTCGGATGCGGCGGGCACGCTGTGGCTCGACGTCGCGAAGCGCGACTGGTCCGACGCGCTGCTCGACGCCTGCAACATGACGCGCGCGCAGATGCCCGCGCTCGCCGAAGGCAGCGCGCCCTCCGGCACGCTCCTGCCCGAGATCGCGCGCGAATTCGGCCTGCGCGAGGACGTGATCGTGGCCGCGGGCGGCGGCGACAATGCCACGAGCGCCATCGGCATCGGCGCGACGCAGCCCGGCGACGGCTTCGTCTCGCTCGGCACCTCCGGCGTGCTGTGCGTGGTGGGCGACCGCTTCCGGCCGAATCCCGCCTCGGCCGTGCACGCGTTTTGCCACGCGATTCCCGACCGCTGGCACCAGATGAGCGTCGTGCTTTCGGCCGCGAGCTGCCTGCGCTGGGTCTGCAAGCTCACCGGCACCGACGAGCCCACGCTGCTCCCCGAAGTCGAAAAGCTCCCGGCCGCGGCGCTTGCCGACGCGCCGCTCTTCCTGCCTTATCTTTCGGGCGAGCGCACGCCGCATAACGACCCCTACGCGCAAGGCGTGTTCTTCGGCATGACGCACGCCACCGACCGCGCGCTGCTCGGCTACGCGGTGCTCGAGGGCGTGACGCTCGCGCTCACCGACGGGCTCGACGCGCTCGCGGCAGCGGGCACCGAAGTCGGCGCGCTCTCGATGCTCGGCGGCGGCGCGCGCAGCGCCTACTGGGCGCAACTCGTGGCCGATGCGTTCGACACGCCCACGCGCCAGCACGGCGGCGGCGAAACGGGCGCGGCGCTCGGCGCGGCGCGGCTGGGCTGGCTCGCCGCGGGCGGCGCCCCGGGCGAGGTGCTGACGAAGCCGCCCGTCGTGGCCGAATACACGCCGAACGCCGCACGTCACGCCGCGCTGCGCGAGCGGCTGGAGTCGTACCGCGCGCTCTACCGCCACGTGAGGCCGCTCTTCGAGCGCTCGCGCGAGCGGCTGGCCTGAGCCTCGCCGCATGCGCCGCCGCACCCGCCTCACTGTGCCCCTTCGCCTCGACGCCTGAGAACACCGTGCCCAAGTCCACCGAAAAACTCGATCTCGCCACCCGCGCCGCGTGGCTCTACTACGTGGCCGGCAATACGCAGAACGAAATCGCCGAGAAGCTGCAGGTCTCGCGGCCCGTTGCGCAGCGGCTCGTTGCCTTCGCCGTCGAAAAAAACCTGATCCGCGTGCGGGTCGATCATCAACTGGCGGACTGCCTCGCGCTCGCGGACCGGCTTTCGAAGCGCTATGGACTTTCGGTGTGCGAGGTCGTCCCCGTCGACAACGACACGCCCGAGGAGGTCGATCGCAAGCTCGCCGTGGCCGGCGCCCAGGTGATGGAGCGCTACCTCGCCGAAGAGCGGCCGATGGTGGTCGCGGTGAGCAGCGGCCGGACCCTCAAGGCGGCCGTCGATCAGATCGCGCAGCTCGACCGCCCGCAGCACCGGCTCGTTTCGATGGTGGGCGCAATTGCGCAGGACGGTTCGTCGAATCGCTACGACGTGGCGCTGCATATCTCCGAGAAGACGGGCGGCAAGCACTTCCTGCTGCCCGCGCCGCTCATTGCCGACAACGAGGCCGAACGCGCGCAGTGGTGCAATCACCGGCTCTATCGCATTGTCGAATCGCTCTCGGGCGACGCCGACGTGGCGTTCGTCGGGATCGGCAATATCGGCGAGCATTGCCCGCTGCATGAAGACGGCTTCATTACGGCCGCCGAAGTGCGCGAGTTGATGGGGCTCGGCGCCATCGCCGAAATGCTCGGACTGCCCATCGACGCCGCGGGCCGCCGCGTGGATTCGCCCACGGGGCGGCGCGTGACGAGCGTGCATCTCGACTCGCCGCCGAGGCGCCCGACCATCGGCTTTGCGGGCGGCGCGAGAAAGCGCGATGCGGTGATCGCTGCGCTCAAGGGCGGGTGGCTATCCGGGCTCGTCACCGACGAGGCCTGCGCGAAGGCGGCGCTCGAAGTCTAGCGTCGGGTTCGCTGCAACCCCAGGACAAAAAAAGGCCCGCATAAAGCGGGCGAAGAAGGGCAACCACAGTCAAACTCGGTACGGCGCCGCCCCTGCGGCGGCGCTCAGATCCACAACGACCGGTCGGGGCGCTCAGGCCGCCAGTTCCTGCGCGAAGCGCCGCTCGAAGGCCAGCCCGTTCGCATCGAACAGGTGGCAGTGCTCGGGCGTCGCGCCCAGCCTCATCAGTTCGCCGCGCTCGTGTCGTTCGAGCGGCGGAATCCGCGCGATCACCCCATCGGGCGCCACCGACGACTCCGCATAGAGATACGCCGCATCGCCGAGCGACTCCACGGCCATGGCCTTCACGCTCACGCCGTATTCGCCGGTGCCCACGTGCATGTGTTCGGGGCGAATGCCCACCGTCACCTGGTCGCCCTCGCGCGCGCCGCGCGGCTCCACCGCCACCTTCTGCGTTTCGCCCGTCGCGTAGCGCACCACGATGCCGTCGCTCGCGACCTCCTGCACCAGACCGTCGAGGAAGTTCATCTTCGGCGAGCCGATAAAGCCCGCCACGAAGCGGTTGGCCGGCGCATGATAGAGACGGTTCGGACTCCCGACCTGTTCCACGTTCCCCGCCGAAAGCACGACGATCTTGTCCGCGAGCGTCATGGCCTCCACCTGATCGTGCGTCACGTAGATCATGGTGGTCTTGAGTTCGTCGTGCAGGCGCGCGAATTCGAGACGCATCTTCACGCGCAGCGCGGCGTCCAGATTCGAGAGCGGTTCGTCGAAGAGAAAGACCTTGGGCTTGCGCGTGATCGCGCGCCCGATCGCCACGCGCTGGCGCTGGCCGCCCGAAAGCTGCTTGGGCTTGCGGTCGAGCAGATGGTCGATATGCAGGATCTTCGCCGCGTTCTTCACCGCCGCGTCGATCTCGGGCTTCTTCGCGCCCGCGAGCTTCAGGCCGAACGCCATGTTGTCGTAGAGCGACATATGCGGATACAGCGCATACGACTGGAACACCATCGCAATGCCACGCTTGGCGGGTGGCACGTCGTTCATGCGCGTGCCGTCGATGGAGAGGTCGCCGGCGCTGATGTCCTCGAGCCCCGCGATCATCCGCATGAGCGTCGTCTTGCCGCAGCCGCTCGGGCCGACGAACACGACGAACTCGCCGTCCCCGATGTCGAGGTTCACATTGCGCAGCACTTCGTTGTCGTCGTAACGCTTCGCCACGTCTCGCAGGATCACGCTTGCCATGATGTGTCTCCGTTCATTGCTCATGTGGGGGCACCCGCCGGTATTTGCCGGTCACCGCCCGCTACCATCCATTACCGCTCAAGCCAGGCGCCGCTCAGTGCGACGTGGCTTGCGCCTTTTGCATCCAGTACGCCACCCGTGCGGGCAGCGCGCTCATCTCGCCGAAAATTTCCGCCGCACCGGCTTCGCGCAGCGCCTCGTCGTGCGCGTGACCTACATGGGTGCCGCCCACGAAGCCCAGCACGGTCATGCCCGCCGCACGCGCGGCGCTCACGCCCGCCACGCTGTCCTCGACGACGATGCACGCGTCGGGCACCACGCCCATGCCGTGCGCCGCGGCGAGATAGACATCCGGCGCGGGCTTGGGCCTCGCCACCTGATCGGCGCAATACACGCGGTCGCCGAAGAACCGGTCGAGTCCGTTGCGCGCGAGCACCGCCCGCACCACGGCCGTATAGCTGTTGCTCGCGCACGCCTGGGTAAGCGCGATGGCCGCGAGCGCCGCCGCCACGCCGGGAAAGAGCGGCGCGTCCTGGGCCTCGCGCTCGGCCGCCACGCCGATCGCGGCCACATCGGCCGCCGTGAGCGTGCGCCCGAGGGCTTCGCCGGCGCCGCCCAGCACGTGCTCGATGCGCTGGCCGAGGAGCGGCATCACGACCGGCGCGACCTCGGCGCCGGGCCAGCGCGCTTCGAGTTCGCGCACGAGCACGCGTGCCGCCACCGCTTCGCTGTCGATCAGCACGCCGTCGCAATCGCAGATCAGTGCCGCAATCCGCGTCATTTGACCGCCCCGAAGGTGAGGCCGCGAACGAGCTGCTTCTGCGAGAGCCAGCCGACGATCAGCACCGGCGCCACCGCCAGCAGCGACGCCGCGGAAAGCTTGGCCCAGAAGAGCCCTTCGGGACTCGAATACGAGGCGATGAACACGGTCAGCGGCGCGGCGTTCGAACTCGAAAGGTTGATGCTCCAGAACGCTTCGTTCCACGAAAGGATCACGAGCAGGAGCGCGGTCGAGGCGAGCCCCGGCACCGCCATCGGCATCAGCAGGTAGACGATCTCCTGCCACGTTGCGGCGCCGTCCATGCGGCCCGCTTCGAGAATGTCGCGCGGAATCTCGTTGAAGTACGTGTAGGTCATCCACACCGCAATCGGCAGGTTGATGAGCGTATAGACGATGATGAGTCCGCTCACCGTGTCGAGCAGCCCCGTGTTCTTCCACAGCAGATAGATCGGCACGAGCACGCCCACCGAAGGCATCATCTTCGTCGAGAGCATCCACAGCAGCACTTTCTGCGTGCGCTGGTTCGGGAAGAACGCCATCGCGTAAGCCGCGGGCACGGCGAAGATCAGGCACACCACCGTCACGCCGGCCGAGATCAGCACCGAGTTCCATGCGAACGCGAAGTAGTTGCTGCGCGCGAACACTTCACGGAAGCTGTCGAGCGTCGGCATGAAGAAGATCGACGGCACATACGCCTGCTGCTCGGTCTTGAACGCCGTGATCGCCATCCAGAAGATCGGGAAGAACAGCGCGAGCGCGATGATCCACGCGAGCACGCCCGGCAACACGCGGCCGATGAACTGCAGCGGCGAAGAACGGTTGACCGCGTGCGGCGACTCGGGCGCGCGTGCGGGAGAAGCGGTGATTTGGCTCATTTTTCGTACTCCCCTTTGAGGTTGCGCGCGAGCATGCGCACGAGGAAGAACGACACGATGTTCGCCAGCACGACAGCCAGAATGCCGCCCGCGGAAGCGATGCCCACGTCGAACTGCTGCAGGCCCATCGAGTAGATCAGGTAAGTGAGGTTGGTGGTCGCGTTGCCGGGCCCGCCGCCGGTCGTGGTGTAGATCTCGGCGAAGATCGACAGCAGGAAGATGGTTTCCATCATCACCACCACGGCAATCGCACGGCGCAGGTGCGGCAGCGTGATGTAGAAGAACATGGCGATGGCGCCCGCACCGTCGATTTTCGCGGCTTCCTTCTGCTCCTGGTCGAGCGACTGGATTGCCGTGAACAAGATCAGGAATGCGAACGGCAGCCATTGCCACGCCACGATCATGATGACGGCGGTGAGCGGATATTGGGCGAACCAGTCGATCGGCGTGAGACCCACGGCGCGCATGGCGATGGCCACGAGCCCGTACACCGGGTGCAGGATCATGTTCTTCCAGATCAGCGCGGAAACCGTCGGCATCACGAAGAACGGCGCGATCGCGAAGAGCCGCGCCACGCCCTGGCCGTAGAACTTGCGGTCGAACAGCACGGCCATCAGCACGCCGCCCACCACGGTGATCACGAGCACCGCCACGATCAGTTCTAGCGTGTGCGCAATCGAAGGCAGGAACGACGGGTCGGTCGCGAGGAATTTGTAGTTGTCGATACCGGCAAATCCCTTCAGGTCGGGATTGAGCAGGTTATAGCGCGTGAACGAATACCAGATGGTCATCGCGAGCGGAATCGTCATCCACAGCAGCAGGATGGCGACGGAGGGCGAGACCAGCCAGCGCGAGGCCGATTTTCGCGACTCGACCTGCTGGGACTGGGGATTGCGGGCTCGATGGAGAACTGGCATGGGGAGATGGAGATGACGCATGATCGTGACCACCCTTTGCTTGTGCGCCGCGGGGAGCAGCGCTACTTCGTGTGACGCGGGCCGGCCGCCCGGGTGAGCGGGGCGGGCGGCTCGGCTGTCGCGTCGCGTTACTGCACGTACTGCCTGCTGCTTACTTCTGGTAGCCGGCCTGGATCACGGCGCGGTCGGCAGCGGCATTGCCCGCCGCGAGCGCCTGATCGACGCTCATCTGCCCCGCCAGCGCGCCGGCAATGTTCTGGCCGACCACAGTGCCGAACGACTGGAATTCAGGAATGCCAACGAACTGGATACCCGTGTACGGCACCGGTTTGGCGGTCGGATGGTTCGGGTCCGCCGTCGTGATGGCCTTCAGCACGAAGTCCGAGAACGGAGCCGCGGCCTTGTACTCGGGACGCTGATAGGTCGAGGTGCGCGTACCCGACGGCACGGAACCCCAGCCCTCGTCCTTCGCCACCATCTCGATGTATTCCTTCGAGGTCGCCCATTCGATGAACTTCTTCGCGGCGTCCTGCGACTTCGACGACTTCGGCACGGCCAGCGCCCACGACCACAGCCAGTGCGAGCCGTTCGGCGTGACTTCGATCGGCGCGGCGGCGAAGCCGATCTTGTCGGCCACCTGCGACTGCTGCTTGTTGTACAGAATGCCTGCCGCCACCGTCGCGTCGATCCACATCGCGCACTTGCCCGAGGACATCAGCGTGAGGTTCTCGTTGAAGCCGTTCGAGCTCGCTCCCGGAGGGCCGTCCTTCTTGAGCATGTCAACGTAGAAGTTCACGGCCTTCTTCCACTCGGGCGTGGTGAGCTGCGCGTGCCACTTCTCGTCGAACCAGCGCCCGCCGAAGGTGTTGGCCAGGGTGGTCACGTAGGCCATGTTTTCGCCCCAGCCGGCCTTGCCGCGCAGGCAGATGCCGTAGGTGCCGCTCGCCTTGTCGGTGAGCTTGTCGGCGAATTCGCGGATCTGGTCGTAGGTCGGCTGCTCGGGCATCGTGAGGCCCTTGGCCGCGAACAGGTCCTTGCGGTAGTAGGTCATCGAGCTTTCGACGTAGAACGGCAGCGCGTAGAGCGTGCCGTTGTACGAGAGGCCGTCGCGCGCCGTCTTCACGACGTCGTCGAGGTCATAGCTCGCGGGCAGGTTCGTCATCGGCACGATCCAGCCGCGCTTGCCCCACTGCGGCGCCTCGTAGGTGCCGATCATCATCACGTCGAACTGGCCGCTGTTGGTCGTGATGTCCGTGGTGGCGCGCTGGCGCAGCACGTTCTCTTCGAGAATCACCCAGTTCAGCTTGATGCCCGGATTGGCCTTTTCGAAGGCCGGCGAGAGCTTCTTCAGCTCGATCATGTCCGGGTTGTTCAACATCGCGATGGTCACGCTCTGCGCGTGAACGGCGCTTGCGCCCGCGGCGGCGATGGCGCCCGCGCCGAGCATGCGCAATGCGGTGCGGAAGGCTGGTTTCATGACTTGTCTCCTGTGTTTGTTGCGTTGTTTGCTGCGTGGTTTATGGCTTCGTTGTTGCGTCGCGTTTAATTCCATGCACTGCCGGTCGAGATGCGTTGCCGCCTAGCTCATCCAGTTGCCGCCATCGACATTGAGCGTCTGCGCGGTGATGTAGTCGGCATCCGCCGAGGCGAGGAACAGCGCCGCGCCGGTCAGGTCGCCGGGCAGCCCCATGCGTCCGAGCGGCACCGCCTCGCCCACGAGGCGCTTCTTTTCGCCGAGCGGCCGGTTTTCGTAGCGCGCGAAGAGCGCATCCACCTCCGCCCACATCGGCGTATCCACCACGCCCGGCGCAATGCCGTTCACGTTGATCTTGTGGTGCGCGAGCGCGAGCGCCGCCGACTGCGTGTAGCTCAGCACCGCCGCCTTGGTCGCGCAGTAATGGGACACGAGGGCTTCGCCGCGGCGCCCGGCCTGCGACGACATGTTGATGATCTTGCCGCCCTGGCCCTGCTCGACCATCCGGCGCGCAACGGCCTGCATGAGGAAGAACATGCCCTTCACGTTGACGGCGAAGAGGCGGTCGTACACGTCCCAGGATTCGTCGAGGATCGGGCGCATGTCGAACAGCGCCGCGTTGTTGAAGAGAATGTCGATGCGGCCGAACTGCTCGACCGTCTGCGCGACGATGCGCTCGATGTCTTCGCGGCGGGTCACGTCGGCGCTGAGCGCGTGCACGCGGCCCGGGTAGTCGCCGGCGAGTTGCGGCGCGATGGCGGCCGCGGGCTTCACATCGACGAGCACGCAGCGCGCGCCCTCTTCCAGATAGCGGCGCGCCACCGCTTCGCCGATGCCGCTCGCCGCGCCGGTCAGCACAGCCACCTTGTCCTGCAAACGTCCTGCCGCCGGATTCGCGGAATGTGCCACAGGGTTGTCTCCCATATCGTTCGTGCCGTCGCGCGCTGAGTCAGGTGAGCGAACGCCCAACGCGTGAGCATTTGCTCTATCAGTGGTCGAATGATCGGACACGCATGGGCGCATGTCAAGGCGGGCAAACGCGATTTGAGGAGATTTCGATGGTGCAGCGCGCAAGCTCCTGTCAGATCCGCAGGCGCACAGGGGTCCGCGCAGGTACACGGGGGATGCTGGCCCGACTCGCCATCATTTTCGATACGTTATATCATTGCGCCTTTGCCTCACCCGGGGCAGGCCCGCCCTGGGGCTGGCATGCTCCCGCCGTTCCCTTCCCTATCAAGGATAGAACTCATGATCACGCTGAACCCGGCGCGCGCGCGCCTGACGCAGAGGTCCGCGCGCACCGTCGCCCGCCTCGCGGCCACGCTGGCCGCCGCATTCGGCTTCGCCCACGCGGCCTTCGCCGCGGACGCGGCCATCCCCGTCGTCGCCGCCGAGAACTTCTACGGCGACGTGGTCAAGCAGATCGGCGGCTCGCACGTGGATGTCACGAGCATCATGAGCAACCCCGACCAGGACCCGCACCTCTTCGAAGCCAGCCCGAAGACGGCCCGCGCGCTGCAGCACGCACGCGTCGTGGTCTATAACGGCGCCGACTACGACCCGTGGATGAGCAAGCTGCTCGGCGCCACCGAGGGCAGCCAGCGCGTGACGATCGTCGCGGCGGACCTCGTCGGCAAGAAGGCCGGCGACAATCCGCACCTCTGGTACGACCCGCACACCATGCCGGCCGTCGCACGCGCGGTGAGCGCGGCGCTCGCCGCGGCAGACCCCGCGAACAAGAGCGTGTACGATGCGAACCTGGCCACGTTCCTCGGCTCGCTCAAGCCGATCGACGACAAGGTTGCGGCGCTGCGCGCGCGCTACCAGGGCCAGCCGGTAACGGCGACCGAGCCGGTGTTCGGCTACATGTCGGACGCGATCGGACTCGACATGCGCAACATGCGCTTCCAGATGGCCACGATGAACGATACGGAAGCGAGCGCCTCCGACATCGCCGCCTTCGAACGCGACCTGCGCGAGCGGCGCGTGCGCGTGCTGATCTACAACAGCCAGGCCACCGAAGCGCTCACGCGGCGCATGCTGGGGCTGGCGAAGCAGTCGAAGGTGCCGTCGATGAGCGTGACCGAAACGGAGCCGCCGGGCGCAACGTACCAGCAGTGGATGCTCAGGCAGCTCGACGCGCTCGATGCGGCGCTCGCCGCTTCGGCCCACGGCTGACGGGATGGAGACGAGTTTGAGGCAGCAAGGATGACCCGATGACCATGGCAGTTCCCCCGGCCGGCCGGCCCGCCGGCGCGCACCCGGTCGCGCACCCGCATCAGCACGGCCATGCGCAGCCGGTGCTCACGCTTGCGGGCGTGTCGCTCGCGCTCGGCGATCGCACCATCCTGCGCGATGCGAATTTCGCCATCGACCAGGGCGAGTTCATCGGCGTGCTGGGACCGAACGGAGCGGGCAAGACCACGCTCATGCGCGCGATTCTCGGTCTCGTGCCGGCTTCGCACGGCGCGATCCGCGTGCTGGGCGAGCCGGTGGCGCGCGGCAATCCGTCGATCGGCTATATGCCGCAAACGCGCACCGCGCTGGCCAGCCGCCGCGTGCGCGGGCGCGATTTCGTGGCCATGGCCGCCGACGGCCACCGCTGGGGCCTGCCGCATACGAACGCGGCCACGCGCGCCGACGTCGCGCGCGTGCTCGACCTCGTGGGCGCCACGCAGCTCGCCGACCGGCCGCTCTCCGAGCTCTCGGGCGGCGAGCGCCAGCGCCTCCTGCTCGCGCAGTGCCTGCTGGGCAACCCCAAACTGCTGCTGCTCGACGAGCCGCTCATCAGCCTCGATCCGCACCATCAGCGCGGCGTGGTCGAACTCGTGCGGCGCGTGCAGCGCGAGCTCGGCATCGCCGTGCTGTTCTCGGCGCACGAACTCAATCCGCTCCTCAATGCGCTCGACCGCGTGCTGTACCTCGGCAACGGCGTGGCCGCGCTCGGCAGCGTCGACGAGGTCATCACGGGCCCGGTGCTCTCCCGGCTCTATGGCTCGCCGATCGAAGTCATGCGCATGAACGGGCGCATCTTCGTGATGTCGGGCGACGTGGAAGTGGAGAAGCACGACCACGGCCACGAGCACGATCATGCGCACGAGCATGGACATGAGCACGCGCACGACCATCGCCACGACCACGCCCCGGCGCGCGGCGGCAACGCACACGACCACACGCACGATGCTTGAATACGATTTCATGGTGAACGCCTTCGCGGCGTCGGGCATCGTTGCGGTGCTCGCGGGCATCGTCGGCTATTTCCTCGTGCTGCGCGGGCAAACCTTCGCGGGCCACGCGCTCTCGCACGTCGGCTTCACGGGCGCGACGGGCGCCGTGCTGCTCGGCGTTTCGCCGATGTGGGGGATGGTCGGCTTCACGCTCGCCGCGGGCATTTCGATGGGCGCGCTCGGCGAAAAACTCGCGGGCCGCGACGTGGCCATCGGCGTGATCCTCTCGCTCGCGCTCGGCTTCGGCCTGCTCTTCCTGCACTTCTTCACGGCCTATGCCACCCAGGTAACGTCGCTCCTGTTCGGCAACGTGCTGGGCGTGAACCGCGAAACCCTCGGCGCCCTGGCGGTGCTCGCCGCCGCGAGCCTCATCGCCCTCGGCGCGATCATGCGGCCGTTGCTGTTCGCCTCGCTGCAGCCCGAGCTCGCGGAGGCCAAGGGCGTGTCGCTGCGGCTCGTCTCGGTGCTGTTCCTCGCCATTGCCGCGCTCGCCGTGGCCGCGTGCACGCAGATCGTGGGCGTGCTGCTCGTCTTCACGCTGATGGTGGGGCCGGCCGCCGCCGCGCAGAATCTCACGACGCGTCTGTCGAGCGGCCTCGTGCTCGCCGCCGCGCTGGCACTCGTGCAGGCGTGGCTCGGCGTGACGCTCGCCTATTACACCGACTGGCCCACGAGCTTCTGGATCACCGCGCTTTCGGCGCTCGTGTACGGCGCGAGCCTGATGGGTCGGCGCCAGACCTGAGGCGGCGCGTTCCCGTTCCCGGCAAGAAAAACGGCGTTGCACCGCGAGGCGCAACGCCGTTCTGCCTTGCGACGAAGCACGCGTTACGACACGTTACTTCAGCAGCACCCGCGCATGATGCGCGATGTGATCCTCGACGAAGGTCTGGATGAAGAAGTAGCCGTGGTCGTAGCCCTCGTGACGGCGCAGCGCAAGCGGCTGCCCGGCGGCCTTGCAGGCGGCTTCGAACACATCGGGGTTCAACTGGTTCGCGAGGAACTGATCGGCCAGGCCCTGATCGACGAGGATGCCCTCCTCGAACTTGGCCGCCGCTTTACCGACAAGCTCGCTCGCGTCGTACCGCTGCCACGCCTCGCGGTCCTCGCCCAGATAGCCGCTGAATGCTTTCTCGCCCCACGGGCAGCGCATGGGCGCGGCGATCGGCGCGAACGCCGAGACCGAGCGATAGATCTCCGGATTGCGCAGCGCGAGCACGAGCGCACCGTGGCCGCCCATCGAGTGCCCGAAGATGCCCAGCCGCTCGCCATCCACCGGCAGGTTGCGCGTGATCGCCTCGCGCAACTCGTCGCGCACGTACGAATACATGCGCCAATGCTTCGACCACGGCTCGCGCGTCGCATCGACGTAGAAACCCGCGCCCACGCCGAAGTCCCACGCATCGGCTTCGCCCGGCAGGTTCGCGCCGCGCGGGCTGGTGTCGGGCGAGACGAGCGCGATGCCGTGTTGCGCCGCGTAGCGCTGCGCGCCCGCCTTGATCGGGAAGGTCTCCTCGGTCGAGGTGAGCCCCGCCAGATAGAAGAGCCCCGGCACCGCGTGCGTGCGCGCCTGCGGCGGCAGATACACCGAAAAGCGCATCGGCAGGCCGAGCGTCGCGGCGTCGTGCCGATAGATGCGCTGCACGCCGCCAAAGCATGCGTGTTCCTCGATCAGGGTCAGCATGGCGTCGCCCCGCATCAGTAGAGCACGACCGAGCGGATCGACTCGCCCTGCTTCATCAGGTCGAAGCCCTCGTTGATCTTTTCGAGCGGCAGCGTGTGCGTGATGAGAGCGTCGATATTGATCTTGCCTTCCATGTACCAGTCGACGATCTTCGGCACGTCGGTGCGGCCGCGCGCGCCGCCGAACGCCGAGCCCTTCCACTGGCGCCCCGTCACGAGCTGGAACGGACGCGTGCCGATTTCCTCGCCCGCGGCCGCCACGCCGATGATGAACGACTGGCCCCAGCCCTTGTGCGTGCATTCGAGCGCCTGGCGCATGAGCTTGACGTTGCCCACGCACTCGAACGAGTAGTCGGCGCCGCCGTCGGTGAGCTGCACGATGCGATCGACCACGTTCTCGACTTCGTTGGGGTTGATGAAGTGCGTCATGCCGAACTGCTTCGCCAGCTCGACGCGCTTCGGATTGATATCGACGCCGATGATCTTGTCCGCGCCCACCATCTTCGCGCCCTGGATCACGTTGAGGCCGATGCCGCCCAGCCCGAACACCACCACGTTCGCGCCGGCCTCCATCTTCGCCGAGTACACCACGGCGCCCACCCCGGTGGTCACGCCGCAGCCGATGTAGCAGACCTTGTCGAAGGGCGCGTCCTCGCGGATCTTCGCCACCGCGATCTCGGGCACGACGATGTAGTTCGAGAACGTCGAGGTGCCCATGTAGTGAAAGAGCGGTTTGCCGTCGAGCGAGAAGCGCGAGGTCGAGTCGGGCATGAGCCCCTTGCCCTGGGTCGCGCGGATGGCCTGGCACAGATTCGTCTTGCGCGAGAGGCAGAACTTGCACTGGCGGCATTCGGGCGTGTAGAGCGGAATGACATGGTCGCCCTTCTTGAGCGTGCCGACGCCCGGCCCCACGTCCACGACGATGCCCGCGCCTTCGTGGCCGAGGATCGCCGGGAAAATGCCTTCGGGGTCGGCGCCCGAGAGCGTGTAGTAGTCGGTGTGGCAGATGCCCGTCGCCTTCACCTCGATCAGCACCTCGCCCGCGCGCGGGCCTTCGAGATCCACTTCCTCGATCGTCAGCGGGGCGCCTGCTTTCCATGCGACGGCGGCTTTGGTCTTCATGTGTTCTGCTCCTTGTGTGTCGGTGTATCGGTGTATCGGTGTATCGGTGTATCGGTGTATCGGTGTATCGGTGTATCGGTGTGTCGTATGTCTATGTGCGCGCCTCGCGGCTGCACGGCTGCTTCATGGCTGCTTCATGGCTGCGCCGCTGCGAACCATGTCCGCGTGCGGCCGTAAAGATCGATGAAGCGCGCATAACGTGAGGCAAGCGGTGAAGCAAGCGGTGCAGCAAGCGGCGCGGCAAGCGCGGCCGCCCGTCGCGGCGACGCCACCCGCGTGGCCGTGGGCGCGAGCGCGGCGAGATCGGCCTCCTGCCAGTGGCCGCAGGCCAGCGCGCCGAGCATCGCGGCGCCGCGCGCGGCGGCGTTCGGACAGTCGATGGCGTCGAGCTCGGCATCGAGCACGTCGGCCAGCAGTTGCCGCCAGCGCGCATCGACCGAGCCGCCGCCCGCGAGCTTGAGCCTCGCGATGGGGGCGCCGCTCTCGCGTATCGCGTCGAGCCCGGCCCGCAAGGCGAACGCCACGCCTTCGAAGGCCGCGCGCATGAGCGTGCCGCGCGTGTCGCCCAAACCCGCGCCCAGCCAGCCGCCGCGCGCCGCCGGGTCGAGCCAGGGCGAGCGCTCGCCGCTCAGGTAAGGCAGGAACGCGAGGGTGGCGGAAGGCTCGGCGCCGAAGGCCTCTTCATACGCGCGGGGCCAATCGTATGACAACCAGCCGCGCGCTGCTTCGAGCGCCACACCCACATTCTGCATGGCGGCCATCGTGTACCAGCCGCCGCTCGCCGAGCGGTAGCGATGCAGGCCGCGCCGGGCCGGCGGCTGGTCCCGCGCCGTCACGAGAATCTGGCCGCCCGTGCCCGTCGTGATGAGCGCGTCGCCATCGGGCGCGAGGCCGCTGCCGAGCGCGGCGCACGGCGTATCGCCCGCCCCCGCCGCGAGCACGATGCCCGCGTTCAGGCCAAGCGCTTCGGCTGCCGCGGACGAGAGCGTGCCGCTCGCCTCGCCCGAGGCCGCAAGCGGCGCGAACCAGCGCGTCGGCAAGCCGAGCCGCTCGATCCATTGAAGGTCCCAGGCACCATCGGGCGCGGCGAGCGCGGTCGCGCAGGCATCGGAAGGATCGGCGACGATGGCGCCGCCCAGCGCCACGCGCAGCCAGTCTTTGGGCTGCAGCGCCCAGCGCGTGCGCTGCGCGACAGCCGCTTCGTTCAGGCTCACCCAGCGCAGCAGCGGGCCGGCCATGCCGGGCGCGACGGGATTGGGCTGCGGCTCGGGCCAGGCATCCAGTAGCGCGTGCGCACGCGTGTCCGGCCAGAGCATGGCGGGCCGCAGCGCGTGGCCCGCTTCGTCCGTCAGCACGACGCCATGCATCTGCCCGGAAAAGCCGATTGCCCGCACCGCCGCGCGTTCGCCGGCATCGAGATGCGCGCAGGCCGCGCACAGCGCGTCCCACCAGCGCGCAACGGGAATTTCGGCCCAGCCGGGCTGGGGGGTATCGAGCGCATACGGGACGCTCGCGGCCGCGCGTTCGACGCCCGCCTCGTCGATGATCGCGACCTTGAGCGAACCGGTGCCCAGATCGATGCCGAGAAAGCGCGCTTGCAGAGGATTCATGGAGTACGAGAGGTATGGGAAAGACCGGAAGACGACCATCATAGCGGGCGCATGTGCTGCATCGCGCCAGATCCTCAAACGACACGAAATCCAGCCATTCGCGGGTTAACCCGGTGGGCTGCGACGCACTGCAAAATGACCCACATGCAGATTGCGGAATATAGTTCATAAGACTGCGCCCATATGATGCAGCGAACCCGCGGCGCGCATCGGGCCGTTTTTCGGGGCACCCTTTGGGCCCCTGCGGGCACGACAGCATCGCGCGCAAGCCGCAGCCACAGCGGATAAACGCCTGAAACACGGGGTTTTGCGCCCTGGAGCCGCATGCGCGGCTCCAGGGCCTGCCCACCCGCGGAACACCACAGGCGCTCCCCGCGCACGAATCCGGCCCTCGTCCCACCTACTGGACTGCGTCCACGCATATCACCCCCGGAAAGCACGAAATAGTCCCCAGTGGTCTTGTTGGCGTTTTTCGTTCCGCATACCTTGGAGGCCACATTCCATACCAGAGTAACGGAGAGAGACACATGCAACCCAACGAGAGGGACACGGTCCACCCGGTCGACCAACGGCTGCCCACCGGCCAGCTGCTCACCCTCGGCATCCAGCACGTCCTCGTGATGTATGCGGGCGCGGTCGCCGTGCCGCTCATCATCGGCAGCGCCCTGTGGCTGCCGAAAGACCAGATCGCGTTCCTCATCAGCGCCGACCTGTTCGCCTGCGGCATCGCCACGCTGATCCAGACACTCGGCCTGTGGATCTTCGGCATTCGCCTGCCCGTCATCATGGGCTGCACGTTCGCCTCGGTCGGTCCGATGATCGCCATCGGCACGGACCCCTCACTCGGCATTCTGGATATCTTCGGCTCGACGATTGCCGCCGGGGCGATAGGCATTCTCATCGCCCCGCTGATCGGCAAGCTGCTGCGCTTCTTCCCGCTCGTCGTGGTGGGCACGGTGATTACGGTGATCGGGTTGTCGCTCATGGAGGTGGGCATCAACTGGGCCGCCGGCGGCGTGGGCAACCCCGACTACGGCAACCCCGTCTATCTCGGCCTCTCGCTCCTCGTGCTGATGCTGATTCTCCTCATCAACAAGTTCGGCCGCGGCTTCATCTCGAACATCTCGGTGCTGCTCGGCATCGTCGCGGGCTTCGCGATTGCGTTCGGCCTCGGCCGCGTGAACCTCGACGGCGTGTCGAACGCGCATTGGGTAGGCTTCCCGATGCCGCTGCACTTCGGCGTGCCGGCCTTCCACATCCTGCCGATCGCGACGATGGTGATCGTGATGTTCGTGACCTTCATCGAATCGACGGGCATGTTCCTCGCAGTCGGCGACATGGTCGATCGTCCGGTGGATCAGCAAACGCTCGTGCGCGGCCTGCGCGTGGACGGTCTCGGCACGATGATCGGCGGCATCTTCAATTCGTTCCCGCACACCTCGTTCTCGCAGAACGTGGGCCTGATCGGCATTACGGGTGTGAAGAGCCGTTTCGTGTGTGCAACGGGCGGCCTGATTCTCGTGCTGCTCGGCCTCTTCCCGAAGATGGCGCAGATGGTCGCTTCGGTGCCCGCCTTCGTGCTCGGCGGCGCCGGCATCGTGATGTTCGGCATGGTGGCGGCCAACGGCATCAAGGCGCTCTCGCGCGTCGATTTCGTGAAGAACCAGCACAACCTGTTCATCGTCGCGGTGAGCGTCGGCTTCGGTCTCACGCCGGTGGTCGCGCCGCACTTCTTCTCGAAGCTGCCGCCCGCCCTCGCCCCGATCCTGCATAGCGGCATCCTGCTCGCTTCGGTTTCGGCGGTGGTCCTCAACCTGATCTTCAACGGCGTGAAGAGCGAAAAGGCCGCCGAACGCGATATCCGCCGCGCGGGCCACGACCTCGAAAGCCAGGCCCCGAAGGACGGCGCGCAAGGCGAGAGCCACGAAATGCCGCGCTCGGCCGCTCATTGAGTTGACGCGAGAGGTGTCACGGCAAATACGCCGTGGCCTTTTGCTGGTTTGGCGCCACGGGAGACCGTGGCGCCTTTTTTGTTTCTGGCGGCAAGCCACGCGCGCGGAAGCACGCATAAAAAAACGCCACGGTTCGCGATGAACCGTGGCATTTGTGTCTGACGCGAACCGGGTGCCGTTTGAACCTGGCGGCCCGGTTCGCCTGCCGCGCTTGCTGAGCTTGCCGCGCCGCTCAGCCCGCCGTCGCGGCGGAAGCTGCCACCGGCGCGCTCGCCGCGCCGTAATCGACCGGTGCATCGGCCGGACGCGGCGTCTCGCCCGCATGCTCGATCCAGCCGCCGCCCAGCGCCCGGTACAGATCGACCAGGTTGTTCTGCCGTGCCAGCTGCGTCTGGACCAGCGTCTGCTGCGCCGAGTACAGACTGGTTTGCGCGGTCAGCACCGAAAGATAGCTGTCCACACCGTTCTTGTAGCGCAGTTCCGAAAGATCCAGGGAGCGCTGATTGGCGAACGTATTGCGCTGAAGCGCCGCGATCTGCTGCTCGTAGGTGCCGCGCGCGGCCAGCCCGTCCGCCACTTCGCGGAACGCCGACTGGATCGCCTTCTCGTAGTTCGCAATCTCGATGCGCTTCTGCACGTTCGCAAGCTGCAGGTTCGCGATGTTCGAGCCGCCCTGGAAGATCGGCAAGGCGACCTGCGGCGCGAAGCTCCACGCCGCCGTGCCTGCATGGAAAAGGCCGCCGAGCGACAGGCTCTCCGTGCCGAAGGCCGCGGTGAGCGAGATCTTCGGGAAGAACGCCGCGCGTGCCGCGCCGATGTTGGCGTTGGCCGCGAGCAGCGTCTGTTCGGCTTCCATGATGTCCGGACGCCGCGTGAGCAGGTCGGACGGCAGGCCCTCCGGAATGTCGGTCAGGAGGTCCTGCGAGCCGAGCGGCAGCCCCGGCGGCAGATCGGCCGGCAACGGCTCGCCGATCAGCAGCACGAGCGCGTTTTCGGCCTGCGCGCGAGCGCGCATCTGGGCCTGCAGATTGGCCTGCGCCGTCTCGACCACCGACTGCGCCTGGCGCAGGTCGAGTTCGGTGCCGGTGCCGTTGTCGAACTGCGCCTTCGTGATGTTGTACGAGTCCTGCGCGGTCTTCAGCGTTTCCTGCGTGACCTTGAGCAGTTCGTCGTCGGCCAGCATCGTCAGGTACTGCTCGGCCACCTGCGAGACGAGCGAGATTTCCGCCGCCTTGCGCGCCTGCGCCGTGGAGAGGTACTCCGCCAGCGCCTGGTCCTTCAGGCTGCGGATGCGCCCCCAGAAGTCGATTTCCCACGACGCCTGCAGACCCACGTTATAGATGCTGTACGGGTTGCTCTGCGGGAACTGCGCGAGATCGGTCGGCGAACGCGTGCGCGATTCCGTGCCCACGGCGTTGATCGACGGCATGAGCTGCGCGCGCGTGATCTGGTACTGAGCGCGCGCCGCCTCGACGTTGAGCACCGAAACGCGCAGGTCGCGGTTGTTCTTCAGCGCGATTTCCACGAGCTTCTGCAGGCGGGGATCGACGAAGAAGTCGCGCCAGCCGATGTCGGTGGCCGCGGCGCCGTTGGCGCTGCGGCCGTTCGGCGCGCCGCCGGGCTGGCCCGGCTGCGTCGCGTACACGCCGCCTTCGGGGAACGACTGCGACACCGGCGCCGCGGGCCGGTGATACCACGGCTCCATCGTGCAGCCCGCGAGAACGAGCGTCGCCACTGCAATTACGGATAGTTTTTGCATCTCAGTGTCCTTCCTTGCCCGGGCCATCGCCATTGCTGCCACTGCCGCCAGCGCCACCGGCATTGCCGCCATTGCTGCCATTGGCACCGCCGCCCGAGCCACCATTGCCGCCGTTCTCGCCGTCGTGGTCGTGCGCGTGGTGCTCTTCATAGTGCTCGAGCGCCGTTGCCGGATCTTCCTTCTCGCCCGCGAACTTCGCACGGATCACGACGAAGAACATCGGGATCATGAAAATCGCGAGGAACGTAGCGGTAATCATCCCGCCGATCACGCCCGTGCCGATGGCGTGCTGGCTCGCCGAGCCGGCGCCGTTGCTGATCGCGAGCGGCAGCACGCCCAGAATGAACGCCATCGACGTCATCAGGATCGGGCGCAGCCGCAGACGCGAGGCTTCGAGCGCCGCCTCGACCGGCCCCATCTTGCCGCCGGCCTGCAGGTCGCGCGCGAATTCCACGATCAGAATCGCGTTCTTCGCCGAAAGACCCACGGTGGTCAACAGACCCACCTGGAAGAACACGTCGTTCTCGAGGCCCCGCAGCGTCACCGCGAGCAGCGCGCCGAGCACGCCGAGCGGCACCACCATGATGACCGCGAACGGAATCGACCAGCTTTCGTACAGCGCCGCCAGACACAGGAACACGACGAGGATCGAGATGCCGTACAGAATCGGCGCCTGCGAACCCGACTGGCGTTCCTGGAACGAGAGACCCGTCCATTCGTAG
The DNA here is from genome assembly GCF_000685035.1 of Paraburkholderia ferrariae NBRC 106233. GTDB lineage: Bacteria > Pseudomonadota > Gammaproteobacteria > Burkholderiales > Burkholderiaceae > Paraburkholderia > Paraburkholderia ferrariae. The sequence goes on along the minus strand of NZ_BAYB01000011.1, from coordinate 121,056 downwards.
CCGATACCCGCGGGCAGCTTCGCCGCGATCTGCTCCATGGCCGTCATCGCCTGACCCGTCGATTTGCCCTGGCCCGCCTGCCCCTGGATTTCGATCGACGAAATCCCGTTGTAGCGTTCGAGCTTCGGCGAACCGTAGGTCCACTGGCCCGTCGCGAACGAGCTGAACGGCACCATCCCGCCCGCGCCGTTGCGCACGTACCAGATGTCCAGATCCGTGGGGTTCATACGGAACGGCGCGTCGGCCATCACGTACACCTTCTTGATCCGGCCGTCGGTGTCGAGGAAGTTGTTCACGTACGACGAAGCCCACGCGATCGAGAACGTCTGGTCGATCGCCGCGGCCGTCACGCCGAGCGCATTCGCCTTCTCGCGGTCGATGTCGACCTTGTACTGCGGCGTGTCGTTCAGGCCGTTCGGGCGCACGAGCGCGAGCGTCGGGTCCTTCGCTGCCATGCCGAGCAGCATGTTGCGCGCTTCCATCAGCTTTTCGTGGCCGAGGCCGCCGCGGTCTTCGAGTTCGAAGTCGAAGCCCGAGGCCGTGCCCAGTTCCGGAATCGAAGGCGGATTCACCGGAATCACGAGCGCGTCCTTGTACCCCGCGTAGCGGCCGAACATGCGGCGCACGAGTGCCTGCACCTTCTGGTCGTCGTGCTGGCGCTCCTTGTAGTCCTTCATCCGCACGAACACGAGGCCCGCATTCTGGCCGCGGCCCGCGAAGCTGAAGCCGTTCACCGTGAACACCGACTCGACGATGCTGCTCTCCTGCGAGAGCAGATACTGTTCGATGTTGTCGAGCGTGCGCTGCGTGGTTTCCTGGGTCGAGCCGGACGGCGTCTGCACGAGCACGAACATCGTGCCCTGGTCTTCGTCGGGCAGGAACGACTTGGGCAGGCGCACGAACAGCAGACCCACCGCGACGATCACCGCGAGATAGATGATGAGCCAGCGCCCCGAGCGCCGGATCACGTGATACACGCCGCTGTGGTACTTGTCGCGGCTCGTTTCGAAGGTGCGGTTGAACCAGCCGAAGAAGCCCTTCTTCTCTTCGTGGTGGCCCTTCGGAATCGGCTTGAGGATCGTCGCGCACAGGGCCGGCGTGAGGATCAGCGCGACCAGCACGGACAGCACCATCGCCGCCACGATCGTGAGCGAGAACTGCCGGTAGATGGCGCCCACCGAGCCGCCCGAAAACGCCACCGGCACGAACACGGCGGAGAGCACGAGCGCCACGCCCACCAGCGCGCCGGTGATCTGGCCCATCGCCTTGCGGGTCGCCTCCTTCGGCGAGAGGCCCTCCTCCACCATCACCCGCTCGACGTTTTCCACCACCACGATCGCGTCGTCCACCAGCAGGCCGATCGCCAGCACGAGCCCGAACATCGAGAGCGTGTTGATCGAGAAGCCCACCGCCGCCATGATCGCGAAGGTGCCGAGCAGCACCACCGGCACCGCGATGGTCGGGATCAGCGTCGCGCGCAGGTTCTGCAGGAACAGATACATCACGAGGAACACCAGCACGATGCCTTCCAGCAGCGTCTTGATCACTTCCTCGATCGACAGGCGCACGAACGGCGTGGTGTCGTACGGGTACTTCACGACGAGACCGTGCGGGAAGTACTTCGAGAGCTGGTCGATCTTCTCGCGCACGAGCTTCGCGGTCTGCAGCGCGTTCGCGCCCGTGGCGAGCTGGATGCCGAGGCCGGCCGTCGGCGAGCCGTTGTACTTCGTGTCGAAGTTATACGTTTCGCCGCCCAGCGAGATGCGCGCCACGTCCTTCAGGCGCACCTGCGAGCCGTCCTGGTTCACCTTCAGCAGGATGTTGCCGAACTCTTCCGGCGTGCGCAGCAGCGTCGATTCCGTGATGGTCGCCTGGAACGACTGCCCCGCCACCGACGGCGTGCCGCCCAACTGGCCGCCCGCGATCTGCACGTTCTGCGCGGAGATCGCACTGGTGACATCGACCGGTGTCAGGCCGTAGTTGTTCAGGCGGTTCGGGTCGAGCCAGATCCGCATCGCGTACTGCGAGCCGAACAGCGTGACCGTACCCACGCCGTCGATCCGGCTGACCGGGTCTTCGACGTTCGACGCCACGTAGTTCGCGAGGTCGTACTTCGACATGCTGTGGTCTTCGGACACGAACGCGAGCACGAGCAGGAAGCTGCTGCTCGACTTCGTGACCTTGATGCCGAGCTGCTGCACCACCTGCGGCAGGATCGGCGTGGCGAGCTGCAGCTTGTTCTGCACCTGCACCTGCGCGATGTCGGGGTTGGTGCCCGCGGCGAAGGTCAGCGTGATCGTGGCCGTACCCGAGTCATCGCTCGTCGACGAGAGGTACAGCAGGTGGTCGAGGCCGCTCATCTGCTGCTCGATGACCTGCGTGACCGTGTCTTCGACCGTCTTGGCGGATGCGCCCGGGTAGGTCGCCGAGATCTGGATGGCGGGAGGCGCAATGGTCGGGTACTGCGCCACCGGCAGCGTGAACACCGAAGCCACGCCCGCCAGCATCAGAATGATCGCGATCACCCATGCAAAAATCGGGCGATCGATAAAGAACTTTGCCATGAAACAGGCTCCCTGTTATTGCGCGGCGGAGGCAGCGGGCGCGGCGGACGCCGGTTGTGCCCCGGCGCCGGAAGCGGCGCCTGCGCCGGCCTGCGCGCCTGCGCTGGCCGACGTCGTCATGTCCGCCGACGGAGCGCCCGGCGGGGGCGGAGGCGGCAGACTGGCGGCAATCGCCTTCACTTGCGCGCCCGGGCGAACCTTTTCGGTGCCCTGAACAATCACGCGGTCGCCCGGATTCAGGCCGCTATCGACGATCCAGTCCTGGCCCTGCGTGCCCGACGTCTGGATCGGGTGCAGTTCCACCTTGTTGTTCTGATCGACGACGAGCACCGTCGCCTGGCCCTTCTGGTCGTGCTGCACGCCCACTTGCGGCACGAGGAACGCGCGGTCGTTCACGCCTTCCTCGATGCGCGCGCGCACGAACATGCCCGGCAGCAGCACGCGGTCGGGGTTCGGGAAGAGCGCGCGCACGGTCACCGAGCCCGTGGTCTGATCGACCGTCACGTCGGTGAACTGCAGCTTGCCCTGCTCGCCGTAGCTGCGCCCGTCTTCGAGCACGAGCGTGACCTTCGCGGCGTTCGGGCCGCTCGTCTTCAGGCGCCCTTCCTGCACTTCGCGGCGCAGCCGCAGGCCGTCGAGGCTCGACTGCGTGAGATCGACGTACATCGGATCGAGCTGCTGCACGGTGGACATCAGCGTGGCCTGGCTCGCCTGCACGTAGGCGCCAGGCGTGACCTGCGAGATGCCGACCTGGCCCGTCACGGGCGAAATGACGTCCGTGTAGCCGAGGTTGATCTGCGCCGTATCGACGGAGGCCTTGCCGGCATCCACGTCGGCCTGCGCCTGGCCTTGCGCGGCCACGGCGTTGTCGTAGTCCTGCTTCGAGACGGCGTTGGCCGCCACGAGCACCTTGTAGCGCGCAACGAGTGCGTTCTGCGTGACGAGGTTGGCCTGCGCCTTGGCAAGCGCGGCCCTGGCGTTGTTGAGCGCGGCGATGTACGGCGCCGGGTCGATCTTGTAGAGACGCTGGCCCGCCTTGACGATCGAGCCTTCGGTGAATTCGCGGCGCAGCACGATGCCGTCCACCCGTGCGCGCACCTGCGCGACGAGGAAGGCGTTGGTGCGGCCCGGCAGTTCGGTGACGACCGGCACGGCCGTCGGCTGCACCGTAACGACGCCGACTTCGGGCGTTTGTTGCGGCGGCGCTGACTGCTTCTGTCCGCATGCGGCGAGCACGATGGCGGCCGTCGCGAAGCTGATTAGGCGGAATGGAACCCGTTCGACGCGCATGGAGCAACCTCTGTCTATAGCTGACAAAAAAGAGCATGCGGCGGCCCGCCTCGCGCGGGACGTCAACGCACGCCAGCATCTGGCAATACCTGACGGATAACCTTGACTTCTTGTCTGCGCAGATCCGCTTTGCGCATCCGTCCGGTAGATTTGACGCGACGCCGCGACAGGCGGCATCGTGCATCGGGATTGTTATGGCCAGTTACGGCCACTTGGGCCAGTGACGGATATTAACCAAACATCCACAGTTGAGATACCCAGGTGGTGGGGTGCTATTATAGATACATTCGCGAATGCATGTTAAAGAATGAAAATGCATCGCAGAAGAGGCGCCCAAGTGGGATCTGCGCGTCTCACATAGCAGGCGCCGGGATCGTTGCGGCAAATGCTTACAAAAACCCCACAGCTCTCGCAAGCTCACTCATCCGAACCTATGGCCCGCCGCACGAAAGAGGAAGCGCTGGAGACGCGCAGCAAGATCCTCGACGCCGCCGAACACGTCTTCTTCGAGAAGGGTGTGTCGCGCACGACCCTTGCCGATATTGCCCAGGCCGCCGGCGTCACGCGCGGCGCGATCTACTGGCACTTCGAGAACAAGGGGGATGTTTTCACGGCGATGTTCGACCGCGTGGTGCTGCCGCTCGACGAACTCAAGGCGGCCACGGTCGATCCGTCCGAGCCGGACCCGCTCGGGCGCATCCGCGACCTGTGCGTGCTGTGCCTGCGCGATACGGCCTCGGACGTCCGGCGGCGGCGCGTGTTCGAAATCCTCTTCCTGAAATGCGAGTTCGTGGAGGAGATGGGACCGGTGATGGCGCGCCACCAGTCCAATATGCGCGAGGGCCTCGCGAGCATCGAGGAAGGCCTGCGCAATGCCATGTCCAAAGGTCAGTTGCCCGCCGATCTCGACGCGGCGCGCGGCGCGCGCATGGCGCACTCGTTCGTCACCGGCATGCTGCACGACATGGCGATCCTGCCCGACGTGTTCGACGTCGCCACCTACGCCGCGCGGCATGTCGAGGCCATGCTCGACATGCTGCGCTACAGCCCGGCGCTCAAGCTGGGCGGCCAGGCGGCCGGCTGAGTCAGGCCAGCGCGTTCGCCTTTGCGCGCGCCCGCTGGTTGGACGCGTAGATGTTGTCGCCCGCAAGCGGCGCCGCGGCCTGCACCGCGGCAATCCAGGCGTCCGTGCTCACCACCGCGGCGAAGCGCGACTGCATCACCACGCTGAACACGCGGTGAATCTCCTCCGCGCTGGCAAAGCCGGCGTCGTTCTCGTAGGGCACCGAGCCCGTCGCATCCTTCAGGAACTCCACCTTGAGCCCGGCGTGGGTCGCTTCGAACACCGTCGAGGCGTCGCAGTTGTGGGTCATGTAGCCGGCCACCGCGATGGTGTCGATGCCGCGTCCGGCAAGCCATGCGGCGAGGTCCGTGCCCGCGAACGCACTGGGCAGCGACTTCTCGACGTAGTGGTCATGCGCGCGCGATGCCACCACGGCATGCAGTTCGGCGCCCACGGTGCCGCGCGCGAAGATCGGCGCACCGGCGGGCGCGAAGTTCTGCACGACCACCACCGGCACGCCGGCGGCGCGGGCGGCGTCGATGGCCCGGCCGATGTGGGCGAGCGAAATCTCGACGGGCGGATATTCGATCGGCAGATCGCCGGTGACGTACTCGTTCTGCACGTCGATCACGATAAGTGCGCGGCGCGGATTCGTTGCCATGACGGTGTATCTCCTGGACCATGAACGTTGTGTTGAGGGGATCGCCACGCCGCGGGAAAAAGAAGCGCGGCTGCGATGGAAGGCATTGTTGCGCGCCGCGGCCGCCATCGACAGTGGCCCGGATGACAACTTTCGCTAGAATTGGGCCATTCCCGTACGATGGCCTGTGCGATGCGTGCCGCCCCTGTGGCTGCCCCGGTAGTCGCCCCGGCAGCCGCCCCTGTGGCCGCCCGAGATCACGAGGTTTGCGATGACGTCCCCTGCCCCTGCTTCCCCTCCTGGCGCCCAGCCGGCAACAGCACCTGCAGCGCCCGAGGCACCCGCCATATCGGCGCCGGCTGCCCCGCGCCGCGTCGCCGTGGTCGCCTTCGACCGCATGATCCCGTTTCATCTTTCGGTGCCCTGCATCGTGTTCGGCGAGGACCGCAGCGAGGGCGGCGTGCCGCCCTTCGAACTTCTCGTGTGCGCGGCCGAGCCGGGGCCGCTCACCACCACCGCGGGCTTCACGGTCGGCGCCGCGTATGGGCTCGAGGCGCTGCGCGACGCCGAAGTGGTGGTCGTCCCGAGCTGGCGCGACGCCGAAGAGCCGCCGCCCGCCGCGCTCATCCAGGCGCTGCGCGAAGCCCACGCACGCGGCGCGATTCTCGTCGGCCTGTGTCTCGGCGCCTTCGTGCTGGCCCACGCGGGCCTGCTGGACGGCCGCCCCGCCACCACGCACTGGGCCGCGGCCGACGCCTTCGCGCGCCAGTTCCCGCAGGTGCGCTTCGACCCGGACGTGCTCTACGTCGATGACGGCGATCTGCTGACCTCCGCCGGCACCGCCGCGGGACTCGACTGCTGCCTGCATCTGCTGCGGCGGCTGTGCGGCACGCCGGCGGCGAATTACGTCGCTCGGCGCCTTGTGGTGCCGCCGCACCGCCAGGGCAATCAGGCACAGTACGTCCAGCAGCCGGTCGCGCCGCGCGGCCGCGGCGACCGGCTCTCGGGCCTGCTCGACTGGATCCGCGCCCACCTCGACGCGCCGCACACGCTGGATTCGCTCGCAAGCCGCGCGCTGATGAGCCGGCGCACCTTCACGCGCCAGTTCCGGCTGACGACCGGATCGACGGTCACGGCATGGCTGCTCGGCGAGCGGCTCGCCCGGGCGCAGCAACTGCTGGAAACGACGGATCAGCCGATCGATGCGATTGCCCAGCGCGCGGGCTTCGGCTCGCCGGCGTCGTTGCGTGCGCACTTTCTGGAGGCGTTCAGGACATCGCCGTCGTCGTGGCGGCGCGAGTTCCGCGGGCTGTGAGCGAGGCGGCGAGGCGCGCGATGCTTCGCGCGCCCAGAGGGAAACGCCAAGGAGAGAGAGCGGCGCCCGTCAGCCGCCGGTGAAGAACCGCGCGGCGTAGAGCAGCAGCGCGACGAAGAAGATGAGCGCGGCCCAGGCCCAGTTGGGCATGGCATGCGGCGCCGGTTCATGCCGCAGCGTGCTCGTGGCCCGGCCGGAGAGCGTGCCGCCATGATGCTGCGGCAGCAGATGCGCGCGCCGCGCAACGCCCGACAGGCTGATCGGCCGCAGGAACACGTGCGTGCGGCGCGGCTCCTTGCCCGCGACGCGGTTCGGCCCCTTGCCGTGCTTCGCTTCGATCACGGCGCAGAATTCGGTGAAAAAGTCGTCGGCGACTTCGTGCAGCGCGTTTTCGAGCTGGCGCGAAGGCAGTTCGGCAAGCGGCCCCGTGAGCGTGGCCCAGACCGAATAGTCGATGCGCGTGCTCGTGCCCTTGCGGATACCGGCCGGACCGCCCGGATGGTCGTCGGCGCGCAGCGCGACGTCGATCTGGCCGCGCAGCGAGCCGATGCCGTCGGCGCGCGCACGAAAGCTCAGCACGCGGCGCGGCAAAAACGGAAGCTGCGTCGTATCGTTGGCGATGTGAGCACGCACTTCGTAACGGGCGCGCAACGGGCCGAGCGGCACGGTGAGCGTCAGCGCGTACTCGCCAGGCGCGAGGCGCCGGAACGATTCGCAGTGCTCCATGCTGGCGCGCACGAGCGCGCTGTCCTGCAGCGCCTCCCAGACGGCGGACGGTGCAAGCGGAATACGTAATGCGTCGTTCAGTTCCATGGCGGCTCCCCCCGAATGCACGCTCGTGACTGGTCAGGATGTCTGATCGATGCGGTCCACGCGCGATGCGTAAAACGCCAGATAATCCTTGATGCCGCTTACGATCTCGAGCGGCGCCTCGTAACTCCACGCGACGTCTTCGACGCAGCCTTCCTCGGTGCGCAAATGGAAGTACGCCGCATCGCCCTTGTACGGGCAGTGCGAAATGCGAGAGGAGCGTTCGAGCCGCGCCATGTTGACATCGGCGCGCGGAAAATAGGCAACGTCGGGATAGCCGGTTTCGGAGAGCGTCACGGCCGCCAGCGTGTCGGCGATGGTAATGCCGCCGTGGATCACGCGCACGCGGTGACGGTTTACGGCGAGGCCGATGCGATGACCGGCTTCGTTATCGTCCGACCTGTTCGACATGTTCGCCATGTCCGGCTCCCTGACGGATTCGCGGCGGCGCCGCCGTGGCGCCCCGCGTGGCCGGCCGGTCTCTGCCCGCCGGGCCAACGCTCCTCGCACGGCAACCCAGCGCTGCGTGCGGTGGCGGCCCGGCTGTCATCCGATTAACGCCCGGCCCGTGCCTTCATTATCGGCGAAACTGCGCCCGATTGCCCAAGCGTTTACCAGTTGAACGACGCCCGGGCGCTGCCGTTCGCGCCCACCGTCACCGCCGCCGTCTTCGCCACCCCGGCGTGGCTCACGTGAACCGTATAGCGGCCCGGCGGCACCTTCACGAGCATGTAGGGACCGCGCGAGGTGGTGTCGAGCACGTCCGAGCCGTGCGCGTCGGCGATCTTCACGCGCACGTCGGCCAGAAACTCGCCGCCGGGGCCCGTGAAGCGCAGCGCGAGCGGCCATTGGCGCTCGGCGTGCTGCAACGCCCGCGATTCGTCCTGGCCCACGCCGCCCGAGACGAACGAGACGTCGCCCTGCTGCTGGATCTGCGGCATGCCGGTGCCGTTGGCATTGCCGGCGCTCGTGTTGTCGCTCGTCGAGCCGCCGACCGTGCCATTGTTTTGCTGCGCCGCAGCAGTGCCCGCGAGGCCGACGGCGAGCGCCGCCGCCAGCAGGGCCGAAGCGATGGGACGCTTGGAGAAGGCTGTTTTCATTGTGTTCGCTCCTGACAGATTGCTCGGAAGACAGGCGGCGCAAGCGGCGTGCCCGCATCGTTCGAGAGACTCGGCGTATGAATACATATAGACGATCTCTGTGTCAAATGCAGGCGTGCCGGGGCGCCCGGCGAACCCCGCAAACGACACTGCCGCCGGGGCGCGAGGCCCACGGCGGCAGTGGAAAGCGGATATCGGAAACGCTTGTCGGAAAGCAGGCGGCGATCCGGCGTTCGGGCCGGATCGCCCCGGACGCTGCGATCAGCCCAGATCGACCGGCACGAAGATCTGCGCGTTGTCGCGCTGGATCAGCAGCGCGATGCTGTTGCCGGCCTGCGCGACCATCTGCTTGAGCTGGTCGGCGCTCGACACCGGGCGGCCGTTCACGGCGAGAATCACGTCGCCGGGCTGGATGCCGGCGTTTTCCGCCGCGCCGCCCGCCTGCTCGACCATCAGGCCGTGATCGAGCGAGGCGTTGCTCTTCTCGTCCGGCGTGAGCGGGCGCACCGCCACCCCGAGGCGCCCCTGCATCTGCGCGTTCTGCCCGTCGTTCGAGGCTACCTTGGTGTCGGAGAACGAGCCGATGGTTGCGCTTACCGTCTTGGTGGTCTTGTCGCGCCAGAGCTGGATGTCAGCCTTGGTGCCGGGCTTCAGGCCCGCGATCATCGAAGGCAGATCGGACGAATCGCCCACCTGCTGGCCGTTCACCGCGAGGATCACGTCGCCGGGCTTCAGGCCCGCCTTCGCCGCCGGGCCGCCCACGTCGACCGAACTCACCAGCGCGCCGTGCGGCTTGTCCATGCCGAACGAGTCGGCGAGCGTCTGGTTCATCGACTGGACCGCCACGCCAAGACGGCCGCGGCTCACGTGGCCCGTCTTCACGAGTTCGTCCTTGACCTTCATCGCTTCGTCGATCGGAATCGCGAACGAAAGGCCCTGGAAGCCGCCCGTCTGCGAGTAGATCATCGAGTTGATGCCGATCACTTCGCCCTGCAGGTTAAAGAGCGGGCCGCCCGAGTTGCCGGGGTTCACCGGCACGTCGGTCTGGATGAACGGCGTGTAGTTCTCGTCCGGCAGCGAGCGCGACTTCGCGCTGATGATGCCCGAGGTCACGGTGTTGTCGAAGCCGTAGGGCGAGCCGATCGCGACCACCCACTGGCCCACCTTGCTCTGGTGCGGGTCGCCGATCTTCACGGTCGGCAGATCCTTCGCGTCGATCTTCAGCACGGCCACGTCGGACTGCTTGTCCGCGCCCACGACCTTCGCCTTGTATTCGCGCTTGTCGGTGAGCTTCACGGTCACGACGTTTGCGCCGTCCACGACGTGCGCATTCGTCAGAATATAGCCGTCCGGGCTGATGATGAAGCCGGAGCCGAGGCTCGTGCTGGGCGAGTCGGACTGGCCGCCGTCGTCGCCGCCGCCGGGCATGCCGCCGTAGAAGTGCTTGAAGAACTGGTAAAACGGGTCGCTCGGGTCGATGGGCAACTGCTGCGGGCCGCTGCGCATGGCCGTCTGCTTGACCACGTGCTTCGCGCTGATGTTGACGACAGCGGGGCCGTAGGTTTCGACGAGGCCCGAGAAATCGGGAATACCGGTTTTGGCGGCGGCTTCCGCCGGCATCATCGCGGCCTGGGCCGGGGTGATGACCTGCGGTGCGGGCACGTCCCGGCGCCCCGCCACGTAGCCCGCCGACAACGCGACGGCAACGGCGATCGCCACGGCACTGCGAGTAAAGACTTTTGCGTTCATTGCGGACTCCTTCAAGCGGGGTACTGGTCACGACGATATGAAGACTACGGGGTGTCGCTTAAAAGAGTCTTAAGCACGTCGCGCCCCGCCCGAGAAAGTTCCCGGGCTTTCGCGAGGAGCGGTCAAGGCGTTCAAAAAAACCGGCCGATGCGCTCAGAAACGCACATCGACCTGCAGGCCGCCCGCGGCCGAATCGCCGAGCACGATGCTGGCGTCGTGCTGGTCGGCAATCCGGCGCACGATCGCGAGCCCGAGGCCGGTGCCCGAAACGTCGGTGCGCGCCCGCGCGGCGCCCGCGCCCACGCGATAGAAGCGGTCGAATACGCGGGAGCGCTCCTGCACCGGAATGCCCGGCCCGCTGTCCGCAATGCCCACCACGGGATGCCCTTCGTCCACGCGCAGGCTCACATCGACGCGGCCGCCCGGCGGCGTGTATTTCGTTGCGTTGTCCAGCAGATTGTTCAGCATCACGCGCAACGCATCGGGGTCGCCGTGCACGGTCGCCGGCGCGCTGCCCTCGATGCCGAGATCCACGCCGCGCTGCTGCGCGACGGGCGCATACGCCGCGACGCAATCGTCGAGCAGCGCATGCAGATCGACGCTGCGCACCCGCGCATGCCCATCGGGTTCGGAGCGCGCCAGCGCGAGCAACTGTTCGGCCAGGCGCGTCGCACGCGTGACGCCCGCCTGCAGATCGGTGAGCGCTTCGCGGCGCGCCTCGTCGTCCTTTGCGCGCGCAACCAGTTGCGCCTGGATCTGCACGGCCGCGAGCGGCGTGCGCAATTCGTGCGCCGCATCGGCGACAAAGGCCTTTTGCGTGTCGAGCGCGTGCGCGAGACGCTCGAGCAGCGCGTTGAGCGCATGCACGAGCGGCGTCACTTCGCGCGGCAGTCGTTGCTCGGGCAACGGGTCGAGCGCTTCGGGGTGGCGCGTATCGAGCGCGCGCGCCACGCGCGAGAGCGGCGCGAGCCCGCGGCCCACGACGAGCCATACCGCCAGCCCCAGAAAAGGCAGCAGCACGATGAGCGGCCATAGCGTGCGCAACGCGACATTCGCGGCAAGCCGGTTGCGTACCGAAACCGGTTGCGCGAGCTGCACGACGTTGTCGCCCACGATCGCGCCGTACACGCGCCAGTCGCCGCGGTCGGTGCGCTCGGTCGAAAAACCGAGTTCGGCACGCGGCGCGAGCGGGGCGCGCGGATGCGAGTAATACATCAGGACACCGTTGCGATTCCAGATCTGCAGGACGATGCCCTCGTCGCCCGTGTCGCGCGAACTGAGGATTTCGTTGAACGGTTCGGAGGGCAGGGCCTCGGCGATCTCCTGCAACTGGTAGTCGAACAGCTCGTTGGCTTCGGCCAGCGCCTGGCGGTAGATCAGCCAGCCCGCGAGCCCCACGCCCGCCACCACGATCGCGAGCAGCCAGAACAGCAGTTGTCGTCGAATGGAACTCATCGGCGCGGGGGTCTCCCTTGCAGAGCAACGCGCGTCATGCTTCTTTCGCGATCATGTAGCCAAGGCCGCGCACGTTGCGGATCAGGTCGGCGCCGAGCTTCTTGCGCAGGGCATGGATGTAGACCTCCACGGTGTTGCTGCCGATCTCTTCGCCCCAGCCGTACATTTTCTCTTCGAGCTGGCTCTTCGAGAGCACTGCGCCCGGCCGCGCGAGCAGCGCTTCGAGCAGCGCGAATTCGCGCGCGGAAAGCGCGATCGGCACGCCGGCCTGGGTCACCTGGTGCGAGGCCGGGTCGAGCGTGATCGATCCGTGGCGGATCGTCGAGTCGCTGCGGCCCGACTGGCGGCGGATCAGCGCGCGCATGCGGGCGCCGAGTTCGTCGAGATCGAAGGGCTTGATGAGGTAGTCGTCGGCGCCGGCGTCGAGCCCTTTCACGCGGTCGGCAATCGCGTCGCGCGCCGTGAGGATCAGCACCGGCACCGAAACGCCGCGCGTGCGCAACGTGCGCAGCACGTCGAGCCCGTCGCGCCTGGGCAAGCCCAGGTCGAGCAGCATGAGATCGTAAGATTCGCCGCTCACGGCCGAAAGGGCCGACTCGCCGTCCTCGACCCAGTCCACCGCAAAGCCTTCGCCGCGCAGCGCCTTGCGCACGCCCTCGGCGATCATGCGGTCATCTTCGACTAGCAGTATTCGCATCGTATTCAATTGGCGAGGCGGCAAGCCGCTCTCGCTCGGGTTCCGGCAAATGGGAGCATTCTAGCGCCTCAACCCGCCCCCGCCGCCGATCGCATCGACGATTCGGCGAGCGATGCCGTGGCCGGCTCCCTCGCCGGGCGGGACATCCACTGCCTTTTGTTGCCTAGTTTGCGCGCGCGCCACGCGAGGTCTTTACAATGAGCGCTTTTGCGGCGAACGGCGCCGCGACGCGCATGAGGCTTACAAAATGCGTATCGCGCCGCGCCGTGCGCCCTGCCCCAATTTCGCGCCTGCGCGCGCTCCTTGCACTGCCCGTTTTCGTCCGACGCTCCCCATGCCCGCCGCCTTGTTGTCCGCCTCGATGCCTTCCGCGCTGTCCCGTCTTCGCTCCCTGCTTCGCTCCCTGCCTCGCCGCCGCGCGCCGGGCGCGCCGCTCGCGATCCGCTTTGCCTGCGCCACCCTCGCGGCGAGTTTCGCCGCCATGCCCGCCGCCTACGCGCAGCCCGCGGGCGCGCGCCTGCCCACGGTGAACGTGAGCACCTCGCTGCCGCCCTCGGTGATGGCCGGTCTCGAGCACGCCCACGTGCCGCTTTCGGCAGTGAGCGTGGTGATCGAAAAAGTGGGCGACCGCCAGCCGAGCGTCGCCGTCAACGCGGGTCAGCCGATGATGCCCGCCTCCACGATGAAGCTCGTCACCACGTGGAGCGGCCTCTCGATGCTCGGCCCCGACTATCGCTGGAAAACCAGCGCCTATACCAACGGCGAAGTCGATGCCGCCGGCACGCTGCACGGCAACCTCTACATCAAGGGCACGGGCGACCCGAAGCTCGTGCCGGAAGAGCTGATCGACCTCGTGCAGAAGATCCGCGCGGCGGGCATCGCGCGCATCGAAGGCACGCTCGTGCTCGACAAGAGCGAGTTCGACGCCTCCACGCGAGACCTGCCCTCGTTCGACGGCGACGAAAGCGCGCCCTACAACGTCGGCCCCGATCCGCTGATGTACGCGTTCAAGTCCGTGTCGTTCACGTTCCAGCCCTCGCGCGAAGGCGTGTCGATCGACGTCGTGCCGCCCGTCGCGCAATGGCAGATCGATAACCATATCCGCGAGCGCGGCGGCGCCTGCCGCGGCCTCCTGCCCTCGCCGCAGATCGCCCCCGGTCAGAACGGGCTCGTCACGGCGAGCTTCGACGGCAGCTACGCGCTCGGCTGCGGCGAGCGCACGCTCAACATGGCCGCGCCCGTCGATCACAGCACCTTCTTCGCCGATGGCTTCCTCGCGCTGTGGCAGCAGGCGGGCGGCACCTTCGGCGGCACCGTGCAGGACGGCGTCGTGCCGCCGCACGCGCGCCTTCTCGCGGTACACGAAAGCCCGCCGCTCGCCGACGTGGTGCACGACATCAACAAGTTCAGCAACAACGTGATGGCGCGCAACCTGTTCCTGACGCTCGGCGCCGTGGAGGGCAAGCCGCCCGCCACCACGACGAAGGCGGCCACCGCCGTCACCACGTTCCTGCGCAGAAGCGGCCTGAACATGCCCGAACTCGTGCTCGACAACGGCTGCGGCCTCTCGCGCGAAGAACACATCAGCGCGCTTTCGCTCGCGAGCCTGCTGCAGGCCGCGAACGCGAGCCCCGTGGCGCAGCCCTTCATCGATTCGCTGCCGGTGGCCGGCGTGGACGGCACGATGCGCAACCGCCTGACTAACGCCCCGGTGGGCGGCAACGCGCATATCAAGACCGGCACGCTGCGCGACGTGCGCGCGATTGCGGGCTACGTCGCCGCGCAAAGCGGCGAGACGTGGATCGTCGTGAGCATCATCAACGACTCGCACGCGGAAGCCGCGCGCGAGGCCCACGACGCGCTGCTCGAATGGGTCTACAAGGGCATGCCCGAGGAAGCGCCCGTGTATGTGGAAGCGCATCCCAAGCGGGCCGCGAAGCATCTCCGTAAAAACCCGCAACGCCATATCGCCCACTGAGCGCACACTAAAGCGCCTACTGCGCACACACCGGGCCCGTGCCGCGCAGACGGCGGGCTCCCCTCCCCTGCGCCGCCCGTCCCGCGGGCGGCGGACCGAAGTTTTCCTCTAGCAAAGCCACGTGAGACGCGCGCGTTAGACGTGTACCCTGACGGGCATTGTCCGGCGGCGCACACGCCCCGGACCGCCTGCGGCCCATGCCGGCACGACAGGACAACGAAAGGACAACAACGCCGCGCTGCAATGCAGCGCCGCTACCGGGACGAAGAGGAGGACGAGGCTCATGCAGTTCGATGCGCAATGGCTGCTGCTCGCGCTCGCCCCCGTGTTTCTCGGCTGCATCGGCTGGGAAGCCTGGCACCTCGCCCGCACGCGCCCCGGCGGCGCGCTCTACAGCTGGCCCGATACGCTCTGCAACGCCGCGCTCGCACTCATGCACCAGGGCGCCGACAAGCTCGCCTGGCTCGTCGCCATTCCGGTCTATGCCTACGTCTACCGCCACTTCCGCCTCATCTCGTGGCAGCCGGGCTGGATCGCGTGGCTCGTGCTGTTCGTCGCTCAGGACTTCCTCTATTACTTCTTTCACCGCGCGAGCCACCGCGTACGCTGGCTCTGGGCCGCGCATGTGGTTCATCACTCGTCGGGGCGGCTCAATCTGTCCACGGCATTCCGCCAGAGCCTCATGTACCCCGTCGCCGGCATGTGGGTGTTCTGGATTCCGCTCGCCGTGATCGGCTTCACGCCCACGCAGATCGTGGGCATCGTGCTCGTCAATCTCGCGTTCCAGTTCTTCGTGCATACGCAGGCCATCGGCAAGCTCGGCTGGCTCGAATACGTGTTCAATACGCCGTCGATGCATCGCGTTCATCACGCGCGCAACGACCGCTATATCGACCGCAACTACGCCGGCGTGCTGGCGATCTGGGACCGGCTGTTCGGCAGCTACGTCGAGGAGGAAGCGGGCGATCCGCCCGTGTACGGCATCGTCGAGCCGCTCAACAGCTATAACCCGCTGAAGGCGACTTTCCACGAATGGATGTCGATGGCACGCGACGTCGTGCGGGTGCGCGGCTGGCGCGAGCGTTTCGCAGCGGTTTTCGCGCCGCCCGAGTGGGCCGCACGCTTTCATGCGCAACAGGCGGCGCTGGCCGCGGCCGGCGGCGGCGTGCCTCAAAACAACACCAGGGGCGAGCAGGGATCGCGCGAAACCTGAAAGATTCGGTAGTCTGTCGGCCTTGCCCCAAGGGGAACCGCAAGTCAGGGCGGACCGGCATTACATGGCGTCACAGGCCACAACAGAGGAGATGAAGTGAACATGAAGCATCGAGCACCGGGACACCGTACGCTGCTGCGCACGACGCAGATCGCCATCGCGAGCGCGACCTTCGCGCTGCTGGCCGCCTGCGGCGGCGGCAGTGGTGGCAGCAACAGTTCGAGCACTCCGCCGTCTGGCGTCAACATGCAAGTGGTGGCCTTCGGCACGAGCCTCTCCGACGCGGGCACGTATTCGCCGCAGATCGGGCCGGGCTTCGGCGGCGGCCGCTTCACGACCAACCCGGGCGAAGTCTGGACGCAGAAGGTGTCCGAGTACTTCGGCAACACGCTCTCGCCGGCCTTCGAAGGCGGCTTTGGCCTGCCGCTCTCGGCAACGGGCGGCTTCGACTACGCGCAGGGCGGCGCGATGGTGTACACGGGCGGCGTGAGCAACACCAGCGCCGTGATCCCGGCCGCGAGCGAGCAGCCGGTCACGTGGCAGGTGACCCAGTACCTCGCGCAGCACACGAGCTTCAGCGCGAACCAGCTCGTGCTGGTCGAAGGCGGCGCGAACGAAATTCTCGGCCTGCTCGATTCGAACGGCGCGGGTCTGGCGTCGTTCGGCGCGGCGCTCGCGGCGCCGGCGTTCCAGGCGCTCCTCGCCAACACGAGCGCCCAGGCGAGCGCGATCGCCAGCCTCGAAGCGCAGGGCTTCACGGCCGCGCAGGCCCAGGCCCTCGTGCCGGCCGCCCTCCTGCTCCAGTACATCCAGATCGATCCGACCGCCTCCACCGACTTCGCTTCGGTGATGCCGATCCTCAACGCAGCGGGCGAACTGGCCACCATCGTCAACACGCAGATCGCCGGCACGCCGAAGGTCGCGGTCGTCACGGTGCCCGATATCGGCAAGACGCCGGCGGCACTCGCAGCCGACGCGGCAGCCAAGGCCACGCCGGGTTCGGCAAGCGCGCCCGACCAGGCGCTCTCGCTCATCACGGCGGCCTACAACCTCACGCTGCTCAAGGGCCTGGCGCCGTCGATCGCGGCCAGGAAGGTCATCCCGGTCGATACGTTCTCGTGGCTCGACTCGACGCTCCAGAACGCCGCGAGCCTCGGCTTCACGGTGACGAACACGAGCACGGCCTGCAACCTCACGCAGATGCAGACCGACGCGACCAACTTCGCGCTGGCCAACCCGCAAGCGACGCTCGGCCTGCCGGCCTCGACGCCTGCGGCGGAGCTCCAGGCCGCGGCGGCCGTGTACGGCAGCAACTTCGCGAGCTCGCTGTTCTGCTCGCCGCAGACGCTGACGGCAGCCAATGCGCCGACGACCTACATGTTCGCGGATCTCGTGCACCCGACCACCGAACTGCACGCGCAATTCGCTGCGTACGTGGAAACGCAACTGGCGGCCGCCGGTATCGGCAAGGCACCGCAGTAAGCGCTCGCGCACCGGGTTGCGCCGGTGCAAAAGGAAACACCCCACGCGCTTCGAGTGCGTGGGGTGTTTTTTATTCCGGCCGGTTGAATGCGCGTTGAGGAGTACCAGGCCCCGAACGCCCTACTCCTGCGCCTCGAACGCCGCCGCCGCCCGTCCCAGCCGGTCGTTCACGGCGATCCATTCGATCGTCCCGGGCAGCTTTTCGATGAGGATGCGCGCGACATTCGCGCGATCGAGCGCGCGCAGCAAGCCATAAAGTTCGCGCGCGTAGGCTTGCGGATCTTCCGGCGCGGCAACGAAATGCACGCCGGGCGCGCCCGCCCATGCCCCCGCCCGCGAAGCGCGCGCCACCAGCGCCACCGCCTCGCCTTGCGCGGCCGCCGCGGCAAGCATCGGCTCCAGTGCGTCGAACGGCAGCAGCGCGAGCGGCGTGCGCGGCGCGTAGTGCGCCTTCAGCGTGCCGGAGGCGCGCGGCGCCGTGGCATCCGATCCGTCGGGCAGGCGCGGCGCCTCGCCCAGCACCTGCGCGATGTCGTGCGGCGTGATATGGCCCGGGCGCAGCAGCGCCGGAAAGCCGCGCGAGAGGTCGAGGATGGTCGATTCGATGCCGACGTCGCACGCGCCGCCGTCGAGCACGTGCACCGCTGCACCGAACTCGTCGCGCACGTGCTGCGCCGTGGTGGGGCTCACATGGCCGAAGCGGTTCGCCGAAGGCGCCGCCACCCCGCCATGGCCGCCCCGTCGCTTCGAGAAAGCCGCGAGCAGCTTCTGCGCCACCGGGTGCGACGGACAGCGCAGGCCCACCGAATCCTGGCCGCCGCTCACGGCGTCGGGTATGCGCGGATGACGCTTCACGATCAGCGTGAGCGGGCCGGGCCAGAATGCCGCGACCAGCTTCTGCGCCGCCTCGGGCCACTCGGCGGCCCAGTATTCGGGGTCGCCGTCCGGCGGCAGATGCACGATCACCGGATGGTTGGCCGGCCGCCCCTTCGCCGCATAGATGCGCGCGACGGCGTCGGGATTCGCGGCGTCGCCGCCGAGGCCGTAGACGGTCTCGGTCGGAAAGGCGACAAGCTCGCCCGCGTCGAGCAGCGCGGCGGCGGCATCGATCCCGGCATCGCTCACGGGCAGCGAAGCAGCGCTATGTTGCGGCTGATCGGTCATGACGTTGCGCTTTCAGCCCGTGACGATATGCAGGAGGCGCGCGCAATCGCGCGCCGCCGTGCGGGCTTCGTCGAGCGTCGGCGCCGTGAAGTTCACGTGACCCATCTTGCGGCCCGGACGCGCCTCTTCCTTGCCGTACAGATGCAGGCGCGCGGCCGGCATCGCGGCCACCTGGTCCCACGGCGGCGTGACCGGCGCCGCCACCGAACGCGGTCCCTGCGGGGCCTTCGCCTCGCCTGCGCCCGCCGGGAACCACACGTCGCCGAGAATGTTGAGCATCACGGCCGGCGAGTGCTGGCGCGGGTCGCCCAGCGGCATGGCCGTCATCGCGCGCACCTGCTGCTCGAACTGGCTCGTCGCGCACGCGTCGGTCGTGTAGTGGCCCGAGTTGTGCGGGCGCGGCGCCATTTCGTTGGCGACGAGCGAGCCGTCTTCGAGGATGAAGAATTCGACGCACAGCACGCCCACGTAGCCGAGCTTCGCCGCGATCTGCAGCGCCGCCTGCTGGGCCTGCTGCACGAGCGTCGGGCTCGCGTCGGGTGCGGGCACGATGGTGTGCGACAGCACGCCGTGGCGGTGCGTGTTCTGCGCAAGCGGATACACTGCGCTCGCGCCATTGGCGCCGCGCGCGATCAGCGCGCTCACCTCGAACTTCAGCGGCAGGCGCTTTTCCAGCACGCACGGCACGCCGCCGAGCGCGGCATGCGCTTCGCGCACTTCTTCGGCGTTGCCCACCCGCACCTGGCCCTTGCCGTCGTAGCCGAGGCGCGCCGTCTTGAGGATGCCGGGCAGCACGGCGGCGAGCGCGGCATCGTCGATGCCGGCAAGCGCCTGGGACGACTCGATCACCACGTGCGGCGCGACCGGCACGCCGGCCGAGGCGATAAAGCGCTTTTCGGCGATGCGGTCCTGCGCCACGGCCACGCAGCGCCCGGCCGGGCTCACGAAGGTCGATTTCGCGAGGGCGTCGAGGCTCGCGGCCGGCACGTTCTCGAATTCGGTGGAGACGGCCGCGCACAGGCGCGAGAGTTCGGTCAGCGCGGCTTCGTCGTCGTAGGCTGCGCGCAGATGGCGGTCCGCGACGGTGCCCGCGGGGCTCGCGGGATCGGGGTCGAGCACGGCAACGCGATAGCCCATCGCCTGGGCCGCGAAGCAGAACATGCGGCCGAGCTGGCCGCCGCCCACCATGCCCAGCCAGGCGCCGGGCAGGATCGGGGAAACCGGAGTGTTGTCAGGGTTCATTTGAGCCTCCGCCGGGCCGCCGGGACAGCGCGCGCCCAGGCGAGCGTGGGGTTCTTTTCGGGACGATGGCGCTCACAGCGCCGGCAATACCATCGCGTGCGCAGCTTCGTTCTGGCGCACGCGGAACGCAGCCAGCCTGTTCGCATAATCGACGTCGGTGCCGCTCAGGATCGAGACGGCGAAGAGCGCCGCATTGGCCGCGCCCGCCTCGCCGATGGCGAAGGTCGCAACCGGCACGCCCTTGGGCATCTGCACGATCGAATGCAGCGAATCCACGCCCTTCAGATACTTGCTCGCGACCGGCACGCCCAGCACGGGCACCGTGGTCTTGGCCGCCAGCATGCCCGGCAGGTGCGCCGCGCCGCCCGCGCCCGCGATAATCGCGCGCAGGCCGCGTTCGCGGGCGTTTTCCGCGTACGCGAACATCTCGTCGGGCATGCGGTGCGCCGAGACCACCTTCGCCTCGTACGCGACGCCGAACTCCTGGAGGATCGCGACCGCGTGCTTCATCGTTTCCCAGTCGGAGCTGGAGCCCATCAGCACGCCGACGAGCGGCGCCGCGTGCTGGTGAGCCGTCTGTACTTCACTCATGTGCTTCCTTTCCCTTCCCGCTTGAATCCGCGCCGTGCGCGCCGTTACGCCAGCTTCTGGCCGGTGAGGCGCTCGAGCGCCTCCTGATACTTCGCCGAGGTCTTCTCGACCACTTCGTCCGGCAGCTTCGGCGCCGGCGGCTCTTTCTTCCAGTCCTGGGTTTCGAGCCAGTCACGCACGAACTGCTTGTCGAACGAGGGCGGGTTCGAGCCCACCTGGTACTGGTCGGCCGGCCAGAAACGCGACGAGTCGGCCGTCAGCGCCTCGTCCATCAGATAGAGCTGGCCCTGGTTGTCGAGACCGAATTCGAACTTCGTGTCGGCGATGATGATGCCGCGCGTGGCCGCGTAGTCGGCCGCTTCCTTGTACAGCCGGATCGAAATCTCTTTGATGGTGCGCGAAAGCTCGGTGCCGATGCGGCGCTCCATCTCTTCGTAGGTGATGTTCTCGTCGTGATGGCCCATTTCGGCCTTGGCCGCCGGCGTGAAGATCGGCTCGGGCAGCTTCTGCGCATTCGAGAGGCCCGGCGGCAGTTCCACGCCGCACACGGCGCCCGTCGCCTGGTAGTCCTTCCAGCCGCTGCCGGCCAGATAGCCGCGCACGACGGCTTCCACGAGAATCGGCTCGAGGCGCTTCACCACCACGGCGCGGCCCTTCACCTGCTCCACTTCGTCCGGCGCCACGACCGTTTCCGGCGCCACGCCCGTGAGGTGGTTCGGCACGACGTGCTTGAGTTTTTCGAACCAGAAGTCGGCCATCTGGTTGAGCACCTGGCCCTTCCCCGGAATCGGCTCGCCCATGATCACGTCGAACGCCGAAAGGCGATCGGTGGTGACGATCAGGAGCTTGTCGTTGCCCACGGCATAGTTGTCGCGGACCTTGCCGCGGCCGAGTAGCGGCAGCGAGCGCAGCGTGGATTCGTAGAGGGTAGACATCGTCGTGATTCGCTATGAAAACGTGGCGGGACCGGCATGAAAACCGGACCAATAGGGTAAATCAAAAAGCCTGTCGCCGTTTCCCCAGCCGGCGGAAACGGCGACGATCCTGCATGGGCGCCGGGGCGCAGACCCGCCGCACCGGCCGGGCTGCGCGGCGCCGCCCGTCAGCGGACGATCTGCGCGAGCTCGCCCGACTTGTACTTCCCGGCGATCTTGTCCAGCGACACCGGCTTGATCTTGCCCGCCTGGCCTTCGCAGCCGAACGCCAGGTAGCGGTCCACGCACACCTTCTTCGCGGCTTCGCGGGCCGGCTTCAGGTAGTCGCGCGGATCGAACTTCGACGGGTTCTGATACATGTAGCGGCGGATCGCGCCGGTAATGGCCAGACGCAGGTCCGTGTCGATGTTGATCTTGCGCACGCCGTGACGGATGCCTTCCTGGATCTCCTCCACCGGCACGCCGTAGGTTTCCTTCATGTCGCCGCCGAATTCGCGGATTTCCGCGAGCAGTTCCTGCGGCACCGAGGACGAACCGTGCATCACGAGGTGCGTGTTCGGGATGCGCGCGTGGATTTCCTTGATGCGCTGGATCGACAGGATGTCGCCCGTGGGCTTCTTCGAAAACTTGTACGCGCCGTGCGAGGTGCCGATCGCGATGGCGAGCGCGTCGCACTGCGTGAGCTTCACGAAGTCGGCGGCCTGCTCCGGATCGGTCAGGAGCTGCTCGCGCGTCATGGTGCCTTCGGCACCGTGACCGTCCTCCTTGTCGCCCTTCATCGTTTCCAGCGAACCGAGCACGCCCAGTTCCGCTTCCACCGTCACGCCGATCGAGTGGGCCATTTCCACGACCTTGCGCGACACTTCGACGTTGTATTCGTACGATGCCACCGTCTTGCCGTCGGCTTCGAGCGAGCCGTCCATCATGACGCTGGTGAAACCGCTGCGGATCGCCGCCATGCACACCGCTGGCGACTGGCCGTGATCCTGGTGCATCACGACCGGGATATGCGGATACGACTCGACCGCCGCTTCGATCAGGTGGCGCAGAAACGGCTCGCCCGCATATTTGCGCGCGCCCGCCGACGCCTGCATGATCACCGGCGCGCCAACCTGGTCGGCCGCTTCCATGATGGCCTGCACCTGTTCCAGGTTGTTCACGTTGAACGCCGGCAAGCCATAGCCGTGTTCAGCCGCATGGTCGAGCAGTTGACGCATTGAAACGAGAGGCATTGTGCTACTCCTTTGATATGAAACGAAATCCTGCGTTTCGCCGGCCATCTGACGCGGCCGGTCGAGAGCAGCCTGGCGGCCGCCGCCCGCGTGCTCGTCGCGGGCTCAATATCGGGATTTTATCGCGAAGCGGCGCCGTTCCCGGGACCTTCCGCGTAATTGGCACGAAAATGGCGTGCCGGTATGCCACAAACGCGTCAGAAACGGCGGGCACGCGCAAAAGAGATTGACAGCCTGCGCGCGGCTTTTCGCCGAATCCGGCGGCAATCGCGGCATTGGCGGTGAAAAGAGCGCCAAGTAGCGCTCAAGCGCGCCGTACGTCATGCAAGTAGCGCCTAACGGGCACCCGGATAGCATCCTTTCCGGATCCAGTCCGATACCAGTGTGACACCAGCCGACACCAGCTGACACCGGCGCGGCGCCATGCCTGGCAAGCGCGCGGGCAAAGAAGGCGCTTCCTCCCGCCCGTCCGGTTGCTACGGATGCGGCAGGAAGAAGCGCTGGAGGACTGCGTTACAGCACGTCGCCCACGCGGACGATCTTGAGCGTGTTGGTGCCGCCCGGCTGGCCCATCGGCTCGCCCACGGTCAGCACGACCATGTCGCCGTGCGCCGCGTAGCCCTTGCTCACCACCACTTCGATCGCCTGCTGGAGCGCCGTGTCGCGGTCGCTGCTCGTATCCAGATGCAGCGGCGTGACATTGCGGTAGAGCGACATCGCCCGCTCGCTGCCCTGACGCGGCGTGAGCGCGAAAATCGGCACGTGGGTCCAGTGACGCGACATCCACAGCGCGGTGGAGCCGGACTCCGTCAAGGCGACGATCGCCTTGGCGCCCAGGTGATACGCCGTGAAGAGCGCGCCCATGGCGATCGACTGGTCGATGCGCGTGAAAGTGCGGTCGAGGAAGTCCTTGTCGAGCTCGCTTTGCTCCGACTTCTCGGCTTCCAGGCAGATCGCAGCCATCGCCTCGATGGTCTGCACCGGGTACTTGCCCGCCGCCGATTCGGCCGAGAGCATCACGGCGTCGGTGCCGTCGAGCACGGCGTTGGCGACGTCCGAGACTTCCGCGCGCGTCGGCACGGGCGCGTGGATCATCGACTCCATCATCTGCGTGGCCGTGATGACGAACTTGTTCGACTCGCGCGCCATGCGGATCATGCGCTTTTGCAGCGCCGGCACCGCGGCGTTGCCCACTTCCACGGCCAGATCGCCGCGGGCGACCATGATGCCGTCCGACGAATCGAGGATTTCCTGCAGCGCGGGAATCGCCTCGGCCCGCTCGATCTTCGCGATCATCTTGGGCTTGATGCCGTACGGCGCGCCCGCGATATTCGCGAGCTGGCGCGCCATTTCCATGTCGGTGGCGTTCTTCGGGAACGACACGGCCACGAAGTCCACGCCGAGCGACATCGCCGTGCGGATGTCCTCCATGTCCTTCGCCGTGAGCGCGGGCGCCGTGAGGCCACCGCCCTGGCGGTTGATGCCCTTGTTGTTCGACAGGTCGCCGCCCACCCGCACGGTCGTATGGATCTCGCTGCCGATCACCCGCGCGACGTCGAGCACGATCAGGCCGTCGTTGAGCAGCAGCACGTCGCCCGGCTTCAGGTCGCGCGGCAGGTCTTTGTAATCGAGGCCCACGCGCTCGTCGTTGCCGAGTTCGCATTCGGCGTCGAGGATGAAGGACTGGCCCGGCTCGAGCGTGGTCTTGCCGCTCTCGAACTTGCCCACGCGAATCTTCGGGCCTTGCAGGTCGGCCATGATCGCGACTTCGCGACCGGCCCTGCGGGCGCATTCCCGTACGGTTTCGGCGCGCTGGCGGTGATCGTCCGCCGTGCCGTGCGAGAAGTTAAGGCGCACCACGTCCAGTCCCGCTTGAATCATTTTCTGCAGGACGTCCGGCGTGCTGGATGCCGGACCGATGGTGGCGACAATCTTGGTGGCGCGATGCATGAATCTCCTCGTCTGGAAAGGATCGCTGGAAGAAGCGTTGCTGCGAGACGGGCTGGACGGCGCATCCGCACGTGCGGTATGGCCGGAACGCGCGCCGGTGAGTCCCGGCGTCGCTTTGTGTGACGGCGCCGCGGGTGCGCTCGCCGTCGGGGCGGCAGGCGCGGGGCTCGCCGGCGCGCCATCGCGCGCCGTGCCCCCGGCCACCGCCTGGGATTCTGCGTCCGCCAGCGCCGCCACCGGCGCTTCGGACGGTGCCGTGCCGGCGAGGGCCGGCACGGCGGGTGTTTCATGCGCGGCGTTCAGTTCGGGCGCATCCTGCGCGCCCGCCACCGCCACCGCGGACAAGGGCGCCTTGCGCCCCGCTGCGGACACCGCGCGCGCTGCACCGCGCGCACGGGCCGTTTTTGCGGCTGCCTTTGCCGCCGGGGCGCGCGGCGCCACTTAACCAGCCGCCCGCGTTTCGAGCACTTCCACGGCCGGCAGCGTCTTGCCCTCGAGGAATTCGAGGAAGGCGCCGCCGCCCGTCGAGATATAGCTGACCTTGTCCTGGATGCCGTACTTCGCGATGGCCGCGAGCGTGTCGCCGCCGCCGGCGATCGAGAACGCGCCGGAGCTGGCGATCGCATCCGCGAGCGTCTTCGTGCCGTTGCCGAACTGGTCGAACTCGAACACGCCCACCGGGCCGTTCCACACGATCGTGCCGGCCTGCCCCAGTTGCGAGGCGAGGACCTTCGCGGTCTGCGGGCCGATGTCGAGGATCAGGTCGTCGTCGGCGACGTCCGCCACGGCCTTGATTTCGGCCTTGGCGGTCGGCGAGAACGCCTTTGCGGTCACGACATCGCTCGGAATGGGCACCGAGGCGCCGCGTGCGCGGGCCGCTTCGATGATCGCCTTCGCTTCGTCCACGAGGTCGGCTTCGGCAAGCGACTTGCCGATCTTCAGGCCCGCCGCGAGCATGAACGTATTGGCAATGCCGCCGCCGACGATCAGCTGGTCCACCTTCTCGGCGAGCGACTTGAGGATCGTGAGCTTGGTCGAGACCTTCGAGCCCGCGACGATCGCCACGAGCGGGCGCTTCGGCGCGCCGAGCGCCTTGCCGAGCGCGTCGAGTTCGGCCGCGAGGAGCGGGCCCGCGCAGGCGACGCTCGCATACTTCGCGATGCCGTAGGTGGTGGCTTCGGCGCGGTGAGCCGTGCCGAATGCGTCGTTCACGTAGATGTCGCAGAGCTTCGCCATCTTCTGGGCGAGCTCGTCGGAGTTCTTCTTTTCGCCCTTGTTGACGCGGCAGTTCTCGAGCAGGACGACGTCGCCCGGCGCGACGTTCACGCCGTTCTCGACCCAGTTCGCGACGAGCGGCACGTCGCGGCCCAGCAGTTCCGAAAGACGCTTCGCGACGGGCGCGAGCGAATCTTCAGGCTTGAACTCGCCTTCGGTCGGGCGGCCGAGGTGCGACGTGACCATGACGGCGGCGCCCGCTTCGAGCGCAGCGCGGATGGCCGGCACGGAAGCGCGCACGCGGGTGTCTTCGGTGATGTTGCCGTGATCGTCCTGCGGCACGTTCAGGTCGGCGCGGATGAACACCCGCTTGCCCTTGAGTTTGCCTTCGGAGATCAGATCGGAGAGACGCAGAACCTTGTTCATGGACTTGACTGTGCGTGATGGTGGGAAGGCGGGGGCAATGCGATGCGAAGCTGCACTGCAGGGCTCGGCGGCACGGCGCGGGATCCGGTCTGGCATTGTCTCGGGTCGCTGCTCGTCACCCGAGAAACTCCGGCATCGAATTGCGAGATTGGTATTTTAGCCGATAGCCAGGTCGATCAGAGACGTGCCCGGGCGAATGTCCCGTATTTGGGCGGCTGCTGCAGGGTTGCGCGATTTTTTTCACGTTTTTGTCGCATTTTTTTGCAGGAAGCGAAGCAATGCGCGCGCCTTTCTTGCATTTCTCTTTCAAAGAATACCGGCTGAAGCCCGAAAAACGTCCGCGCAATCGGTTGGCGCGGAGATTGTGCAACGCAGCAACCGGCGCCCGCGAACCTCCGTGCCGGCACCAAATGACGCTAAAATGTGCGCTTTGCTGACGGCGTGCGCGAGCGGACTCCCTTCGCGCCCCGGCCACGGCTTAACAACACGAGCATTACGAGAATTGTCCTCATGAGCGAAATCAAGGAAATGCCGCTGGTCGAACTCTCGGCCAAGGATCTGCCCGCGTATTGCCCGAATCCGTCGATGCCGCGCTGGAGCAACCACCCGCGCGTCTTTATCGACGTGGCGCACGGCGAAGCGCGCTGCCCTTACTGCAGCACGCGCTACAAACTGCGCGAGGGCGAGGTCGTGCGCGGCCACTGAGCCGGTGCGGCGCCGGTTTTCTTTTGCGCTTTTTCCTGCTTCGTTCCCGCTTCGTTCCCGCGTGCCGCCGGCGGATTCCGCTGCGCCGGCTTCGCGTGGCGCGAAAGCCCCGCTTGCGCCCGCCCCTTGCCAGTGCCTTTATTTCGCTTCGCTCCGCCCGCCTGCCTCGCACCGCGGGCGGTCATCGCCAACGCGCCCTGGCGGCGCGTTGCTCCGCTAACCGCGTTCCCGCGCCCGAGGCGCGCGGAACGTTTGCCACTTCCGGACTCTGACACCCGATGCGCCGCGCGCTGGTAATCGCACCGAACTGGATCGGTGACGCACTGATGGCGCAGCCGCTTCTTTCGCGGCTCGTGAAACTGCATCCGCGCATCGCGATCGATGCGCTTGCGCCCACATGGGTTGCGCCCGTGCTCGAGCGCATGCCCGAGATTCGCGACGTCTATGCCACCGACCTCGCCCACGGCAAGCTGCAACTGCTGCGCCGCTGGCAACTCGCCGGCGATTTGCGCGAAGTACGCTACGACGCCGCCTACGTGCTGCCGAACTCGCTCAAGTCCGCGCTGATCCCCTGGCTTGCGAACATTCCGCTGCGCATCGGCTACACGGGCGAGAATCGCTACGGCCTGCTGAACGTGCGGCACGCGAATCCGCCCAAAGGCGAACGGCCGCCGATGGTCCGGCATTACGCCGCGCTCGCCTGGGCGCCCGGCGCGACCGTGCCCGACGATCTGCCGATGCCGCGCCTCGAATCGGACCCCAACGAGGCCTCGCGCGTTTCCGCGCGCTTCAATCTCGATACGCGCGTGCCACTCCTCGTGTTCTGCCCGGGCGCCGAGTACGGCCCCGCCAAGCGCTGGCCGCCCGAGCACTTCGCGGCGCTCGCGCAGATGGTGGGGCAGTCGTTCCCGTACACGCAGATCGTCGCGCTCGGCTCGCCGAAGGACGCGCCGCTCGCGCAGGCCATTGCCGAGCGTGCCTCGAACGTGCGCAACCTGTGCGGGCAGACCGCGCTCGGCGAAGCCTGCGCGCTGATCTCGCGCGCGAACGCCGTGGTGACCAACGATTCGGGTCTCATGCACGTGGCCGCCGCGCTGCGCCGCCCGCTCGTCGCGCTGTACGGTTCGACGGATCCGCGCCACACCCCGCCCTTGTCGGAACTCGCAAAGGTACAATGGCTGCATCTCGATTGCAGCCCGTGCTTCCAGCGCGAATGCCCGCTCGGGCATCTGAACTGCCTGCGCGAATTGAGTCCGGAGCAGGTATTCGGCGATCTGCGCGGCATGCTGCTCGGCCAGCGCTAGCGGAAGGAACCTCGAAGGGGCGTCGCCAGCCCCGATTCGCCAACCCGCGCCCCGGCGCACCAGATCAACGAGCCATGCCACGTTTTGCCCACATCTTCGAAGCCGCCGCGGATACCCTCAACGCGTATTACCAGGCCGTCGCCGAAGTCAATATCGATAACGTGATGGGGCTGTGGATCGACGAGGAATTCGTGAGCTGCATCTGCGCGGACGGCTCGCATCTGCACGGTCTGTCGAGCATTCGCGCCGGGCTCTCGGCGCAGCTCGAAGCGGCGCCGGTTTCGATCGAGCCGCTCGACATCCGCGTGTACGACAGCCTCGGCACCGTGGTCTATGCGATCGTGGAGGCGCACCGTCCGGTCGATCCGCACGCCATCCCCGCCATGGTCTTCACGACCTACGTGATGGTTCACGAGCGCGGCGAATGGCGCATCGCCCATATTCACGCGAGCCGCATGCCCGACGAGGCCGCGACCCAGTTTTCCGCCAAGCTGCGCCACGGCCAGGGCGCGCTGCACTGATACCCCCGAAGGCGCCGTCATGAGCACGACCGGGGACCCATCCGCCGACACGCGAGCGACGACAGCAAGCATCGACATCCGCGCAGCCACGGCGGCCGGCGCCTATCGCGCGCCCCTCTGGCTGCCTGGCGCGCACGCGCAGACCATCGTCCCCGCCCTCTTCTCGCGCCCGCCCCTGCCGCTCTACCGGCGCGAACGCTGGGACACGCCCGACGGCGACTTCATCGAACTCGACTGGGCCGAACCCGCGCCGGACCAGCCGCGCCCCGCCCCCGACGCGCCGCTCTTCGTGCTCTTTCACGGCCTGGAAGGCGGCTCGGGCTCGCATTACGCGCGCACGATGGCGGGCGCCGCCGTGGCGCTCGGCTGGCACGCGGTCGTCCCGCACTTTCGCAGCTGCAGCGGCCCGCTCAACCTGCTGCCGCGCTTCTATCACCTCGCCGACGCCAACGAAGTGAACTGGGTGCTGCGCCGCTTCGCCGCGCGCCATCGCGGCCCGCTCGTTGCGGCGGGCGTCTCGCTCGGCGGCAATGTCCTGCTGCACTGGCTCGCGCAGCAGCGTGAAGATGCCGCCATCGTCTCGGCCGCGGTGGCGATTTCGGCGCCGCTCGACGTTCATGCGGGCGGCAGGATGCTCTCGCATGGCTTCGGCATGGTCTATACGCGCAGCTTCCTCAAGACGCTCAAGGTGAAGGCGCTGCAGAAGCTCGAACAGTATCCGGGCCTCTTCGATGTGCAAGCCATGCTGGCGAGCCGCACGATGGGCGAGTTCGACAACGTCGTCACCGCACCCCTGCACGGTTTTCGCGACGCGCACGACTACTGGACCCAGGCGACGATCCGGCCGCGCCTCGGCGAAATCGCCGTGCCGACGCTCGTGCTCAACGCGCGCAACGACCCCTTCCTGCCCGGCCACGCGCTGCCCGGCCGCCACGAAGTGAGCGCGGCCGTCGAACTGGAGCAGCCCGAAGAAGGCGGCCACGTGGGCTTCATGACGGGCCCCTTTCCCGGCCGCTTCGGCTGGCTCGCGCAGCACGTGACCCGTTGGCTTTCGAGCTTCGTTTCTCATGGATGACATCGTCAAGCAGGCGCTCGCGCGCTGGCCCAACGTCCCCCATTGCACCGGCTGGCTGCGGCTCGACGCGCGCGGCCAGTGGCGCCTGCGCGACGAGGCCGACCAGGCCGCCGGCGGCCCCGGCACGGCAATCCGGCACGAGGCGCTGATCGGCTTCATCAACCGCAACTACGAGTGTGATGCGAGCGGCCAGTGGTACTTCCAGAACGGGCCGCAGCGGGTGTACGTCGAGCTGGAGTACACGCCGTTCGTGGTGCGGCTTGGCGCCGATGCGAACGGCACGCTCGCGCTGACGGACCAGACCGGGCAGCCGTTTGCGCCGGCTCGCGTGTGGGTGGACGAAGCCGGATCGGTGCTGTTCGCCGACGACACTGCAGAGCCCGCGCGCGTGGCTCTGCTCCATGACCACGACCTCGATCTCTTCACCGATCACGCCACGCTGGCCGAAGACGGCAGCAGCGGCACGTTCGCGTGGCGTGCCGACGCGACGCTGCCCGCAGTGCTACCCATTGCGCCGATCCTGCGCGCCGATGTGCCCGTGCGTTTCGGGTACGTGGCGAGCCCGGAAAAGCAGGCGGCGGCTTAGGGCAAGCGGAGCGGCGCCTGAAGCGGGTCCTATCAGGCGGCGGCTTTGCCTTTGGCCTCGGCCCGGGGCACGGCAGCGCGCCCGGCGCCCGCCCATCGCGCTGCTATGATGGCAACCGCAACTGAGAGCCCACCATGCCAGAACTTACTCATTTCGATGCGGCCGGCGACGCGCATATGGTCGATGTCGGCGACAAGGCCGAGACCAAACGCATTGCCGTCGCACGCGGCACGATCCGTATGCTGAGCGCCACCTTCGCGCTGATCCGCGACGGCGCGGCGAAGAAAGGCGACGTGATCGGCGTCGCGCGCATCGCCGCCATCCAGGGCGCGAAGCGCACCTCGGATCTGATCCCGCTATGCCATCCGCTCGCCATCACGCGCGTGAAGGTGGATTTCGCGCTCGACGAAACGCTGCCCGGCGTGCATTGCACGGCGCAGGTGGAAACCTTCGGCCGCACGGGCGTGGAGATGGAGGCGCTCACTGCCGTGCAGGTGGGGCTGCTCACGGTCTACGACATGTGCAAGGCCGTCGATCGCGGCATGACCATCACCGACGTGAAGGTGATGGAAAAGCACGGCGGAAAATCGGGGGATTGGGTCGCGCAAGGCTGACGCGCCGCGCGCGCCACGTCCAGTCGACAGGACAGGAATATGACGATTCACGCGCTACTCGAACAGGTGCTGGCGTTTCGCGACGAACGCGACTGGAAGCAGTTTCATACGCTGCGCAACCTGATCGTCTCCACGAGCATCGAAGCCGGCGAACTGCTCGAAACGATCCAGTGGAAAACCGACGCCGAGATCGAAGCCCTGCTCCGCGATCCCGAGCAGCTTCGCAACCTCCGGCACGAATGCGCCGATGTGTTCCTCTACCTCCTCCTGACCGCCGACGCGGCAGGATTCGACCTGCTCGACGCGGCGGCCGAGAAGCTCAAGCTCAATGCCGGGCGCTATCCGGCAGACAAGGCAAGGGGCAAGGCCACGAAGTATTCGGAGCTGTGAACCGGCGGCGATCCTGCGGTAGTCCTGTCAGGTTCGCTGCCAGCCAGCCGGCTTCGGCCACCTTCAACCAGCCTCCCCCGGCCTCACCGGCCATCAATCGTCCGAATCGTCGTCGTCCTCTTCGATCGCCTTGGCGGGCACGCCATACTGCTTCACCAGCTCGGCCTTGAAGTCCTTGAGCCGGGGCTGCTCGTCGCACAAGCCATACAGCGAAGCCTGCTGGGTCGGCCAGTCGTGCAACTCGGTCGCGAAGATCTTCAGCCGCGCGACCGTATCCAGCGCGCCTGCCGTATCGCCGTTCAGCGCCTGCAGCACCGCATAGCGCCGCAGCACGGTCTCGCCCGGCAGCAGCGCGATGGCGCGCTGGTGCGCCGCGAGCTTGGTCGCGAGATTCGCCGCATTCATCGGCATCAGCGTGGCCATGCCGTAGTCCCCCCATGCGCGGAAGAGGAACGACGGCGCCTCGCTGTACTCCTCGGCCGGATGCTCGCCGTAATAGAGCACTTCGGCGCGGTGATAGTCGCGCAAGATCGGATACAGCGACGCAATCCCCCCGAACACGACAATCGCAAAGGCGCCGAACGACAGCCCGCGCGGCACCGCGCGCAAGGGCTTCGTTTCGAGAATGCCGAACACGAACATCGCAGGCAGCAGGAAGAACATGTACTGCTGCGGATATTCGACCAGCGCATGCATGACCAGCACGCCGATCAGCATGAAACCGAACACGCGCTCGGGCGTATGCGGCACGCGCAGCGCCCGCACGAACCACGCGGCCAGACCCAGCAGGACGATCCCGCAGCCGATCACGCCGGTCTTCGCGAGCAGGTCGATGAAAATGTCGTGGGAATTGTTCGCGATCTCGACGCCGCCGAGCGCGCGCGCAAGCTCGAACTGGTGAATCGGGAAATCGCCCCAGCCCACGCCGAGGAGCGGATGCAGCTTGAACATCGCGATGCCGTAACGCCACAGGGCGATGCGCGGCGCGATCTGGCCGGCGTCCTTGAAGCGGTCGGCGGCCGACTGGTCGAGTTGCAGCTGATAGTGGACATTGGCCCAGCGCACGAATGCGTTCACGCCGATAAAAATCGCGAGCAGCACGAGCGGCAGGAGCCAGTTGCGCAGGCTGCGACCGCCGCCCGCGAGCGAGCCTTCGCGACGCACGCCCGCGAGCGCGATCCAGAGCCCTGCGACGACGATCACGCCCATCTGCAGCCACGGCCCGCGCGAAACGGTGAGTGCGAGCCCGCCCGCGTAGACGGCGGAGAGCACGGCCCACACCACGAGAGACAGCCGGCGGGTCTGCACGAGAAAGAGGCCGGCCGCCATTGCAAACGCAATATAGGTGGCGAGGTGGTTGGCTTGCGCCATGTTGCCGAACGGACGGCGATCGACCGTCACGTTGTAGGCGACGACGAGCGGCGTGACCTTCGCTTCGAGGTGAAAGAGCTGCACGACCTGGCAGAACACGGCGAACATCCCGCCCACCATCAGCGCCGCGGCGGCCCAGACCATCGCTGTCCCGGCATTGCGCGCGCGCGCAATGCCGTAGCCCGCGTGAGTCACCATCAAGGCCGCCAGCAGGTAGCCTGCGCCGAGCCAGTTGAGCGAGGGCTGCGTCACCGGCATCGCGACGGTCTGCACCACCAGCAGCAAGCCGAAGGCGAATGGCACCAGCGCGACGGCGGGCGAGGCGAATTCGATCGGGGGCCGCGCCGACAGCGTCAGCATCACGACCGACGCACCGACCAGCAGCCATAGCGTCAGGGACACGTATTCGGCATAGAACGTCGGGATGGGGTACGTGTGGCCGACAACTGCATAAGGCAGCGTCAACGCGACAGCCAGCAAGAAGAACGTAAGATAGCGCGCAAAATTGGAGGGCATGGGTAAGCGGGGGCATCAGCAACCGGCGCACTATACAAGACTTTGCCCGCCATTTGCGGCTGCGGCTGTTGCGGCGTCACCGGTTTGCGGTTTTTGTCGCCTGAGAGGCGTCGCCGCGCGGCGGCACCGCTCGCGTCGTGCGCCGCCGCCTCCCACGGCGGCGCACGTTTGCAGCCTGCGCATCGCCCGGCATCGGCGTGCGTCGGGCCGCTGCCAGCGCGGTGCCTTCACCACTCACGCTTCACCCTCACCCATCGTCACGCCCGGCACTCCGGGGGCGCGAGATTCGACGGCAGGGTCGCGGCGTCAGCCGGCGTCGGGCCCGCGCCGGGCGCACCCAGCGAGGAAGCCGTCTTGCTGCCCGCAAAGCACTCCCACGTGATCGTGCCGCTCTGCATGCTGCCTTGCGCGAGCGCGACGCGGGCGGTGGGGGACTCCGCGTTGTCGGGTACCGAGGGCACGAGTACGAGCGTATTGCTTCCGGCCGGCGCGACGCGCGTGGTGAACGCGATCGTGATCTGGCCGGTGGTGTCGTCGATCTGCACCGATTCGATATTGCGCGTGGCCGGCGGTACGGCGTAGCCGGCCGAGAACGCGTTGCCGCTCGCCGCGTTTTCCGCAACCGCGAGCCGCGCCGACGACGCGAGCGAAAGTCCCTCGCCGACGCGGCTGCGCGCGAGATAGTCCTGATAGGCGGGAATGGCATAGGCGGCAATCACGCCGACGATGGCGAGCACGATCATGAGCTCGATCAGCGTGAACCCGTGGGGGGCAAGGCGGGATGAAAAACGGCGTGCGAGCCTCGCAAGCCTGGCCGAAGCCAGCGCGGCAAGACGCGACGACGCCTGAAACAAGAACCAGCTCGAAGGGGCAGCGGGCGGGCTGGTGGCGAGAACGGATACGATCATCATCAGGGCTCCTGAAACAAGAAACGCCTGCTCACAGGCATGAGCAGGCGTTTTGATCGTATCGGCGCGCCCCGCTTCGAGGCAGTCGGCCAAATGGCGTAGGCAGCGCGGGCGCGCGCTTCGGTTTCAGGGCAACGGCGGCGCCGTAAATCCCGTCAATGCCTTCAATGCCTTCAATGCCTTCAATGCAAATTAGCGGGCTGTGCGCGCCGCGCGTTGCGGCGCTTGAGCGCGAGCCCCACCCCCACCACGAACACCGCGCCGGCCACGCACATCCCGTATTCGGCGAGCGGCGTGTCGAGCAGCGGCCAGCGGTCGCCGGCCGGATCGTTGACGATCAGCCCGCCCGCAATCCAGCCGAGCAGCGCGGCGCCCAGCGTGACGATCACAGGGTAGCGGTCCAGCAATCGCAGCACCAGCTGGCTGCCCCAAACGATGAGCGGAATGCTCACAAGAAGGCCGAAGATCACGAGCCCGAACCGGTGCGCGGGGTCCGCCGATTCGGAGGCACCCGCGATCGCCACCACGTTATCGACGCTCATGACGGCATCGGCAACGATGATCGTCTTGATCGCACCGAAGAGCTTGTCGGCAGGCTTGACGTTGGCGTGCTCGAGATGCGCGGGAGCAAGAAGACGCACGCCGATCCACAGCAGCAGCAGGCCGCCCGCGAACTTCAGCAGCGGCACGTTGAGCAGCACGACGGCGAACGCGATCAGCACGACGCGCAGCACGATGGCACCCGCCGTGCCCCACAGGATGCCCCGCATGCGCTGCTTCGCGGGCAGATCGCGGCACGCGAGCGCGATCACAACGGCGTTGTCACCGCCGAGCAGGATGTCGATGACGATGATCTGAAGAACAGCGCCCCAGTGGAGCGTCGCGAGAAACTCGAACATGTGATGATGTGGGCGGCTTGAACGTCACTGAAGGCCCCGACTGCAGCGCCAGAACCAATAAAAAAGCGAGGGGGCCATGACTGGCTCCCTCGCTTTTGTCCGGAAACCTCGTGAAAGGATTCCGCAAGCATATCAAAAAACGCCGGCTGCCCGCGCAAAGCTGCGTTCGGGCGTAGGCGATTTTCGAAAATTACAGGATCGACTTCAGCAGACGACCCATTTCCGACGGGTTGCGCGTGACCTTGATGCCGCACGCGTCCATGATTTCCAGCTTCGCGTCGGCCGTGTCCGCACCGCCCGAGATCAGCGCGCCGGCGTGGCCCATGCGCTTGCCCGGAGGCGCCGTGACGCCCGCGATGAAGCCCACCACCGGCTTCTTCATGTTGTCCTTGATCCAGTGGGAAGCGTTCGCTTCGTCCGGACCGCCGATCTCGCCGATCATGATCACGGCGTCCGTATCCGGATCGTCGTTGAACATCTTCATGACGTCGATGTGCTTCAGACCGTTGATCGGGTCGCCGCCGATGCCGACTGCCGACGACTGGCCGAGGCCAAGCGCGGTGAGCTGCGCCACGGCTTCATACGTCAGCGTGCCCGAACGCGACACGACGCCGATGCGGCCCTTCTTGTGGATGTGACCCGGCATGATGCCGATCTTCAGCTCGTCCGGCGTGATCGTGCCGGGGCAGTTCGGGCCGAGGAGCAGCGTCTTGCGGCCTTCGCGGCGCATACGGTCCTTCACTTCGATCATGTCGCGAACCGGAATGCCTTCCGTGATGCAGATCGCGAGATCGAGGTCGGCTTCCACCGCTTCCCAGATCGCGGCGGCAGCGCCTGCCGGCGGCACGTAGATGACCGAAACGGTCGCGCCGGTGGCTTCCTTCGCTTCGCGCACGTTCGCGTAGATGGGGATGCCCTCGAAGTCCTCGCCGGCCTTCTTCGGGTTCACGCCCGCGACGAATGCTTCGCGGCCGTTGGCGTACTCACGGCAGGCGCGCGTGTGGAACTGACCGGTCTTGCCGGTAATGCCCTGCGTGATGACCTTGGTGTCTTTGTTGATCAGAATCGACATGTATTGACCTCTGTTTGCCTGGCGTCGCGCGTCGCGAGGCTGCTTCGAAAGCCGCCTTCGCGCCGTCACTACGCCATTCGTATCCGGTGAAAATTACTTGCCTTCGGCAGCTGCGACAACCTTCTGCGCAGCCTCTTCCATGCTGTCTGCCGAGATGATCGGCAGGCCCGAGTCGGCCAGCATCTTCTTGCCGAGGTCCTCGTTCGTGCCCTTCATGCGCACGACGAGCGGCACCTTCAGGTCCACGGCCTTCGAAGCCGCGATCACGCCTTCCGCGATCACATCGCAGCGCATGATGCCGCCGAAGATGTTCACGAGGATCGCCTTCAGGTCCGGGTTCTTCAGCATGAGCTTGAACGCTTCGGTGACCTTCTCCGTCGTGGCGCCGCCGCCCACGTCGAGGAAGTTCGCCGGCTCGCCGCCGAACAGCTTGATGGTGTCCATCGTCGCCATCGCGAGGCCCGCGCCGTTCACGAGACAGCCGATGTTGCCGTCGAGCGAGATGTAGGCGAGGTCGAACTTCGACGCTTCGATTTCAGCCGGATCTTCTTCGTCCAGGTCGCGGTAGGCGACGATTTCCGGATGGCGGAAGAGCGCATTCGCGTCGAAGTTGAACTTCGCGTCGAGTGCGATGACCTTGCCGTCGCCCGTGACGTTCAGCGGGTTGATTTCGGCCAGCGACGCGTCGGTTTCCCAGAATGCCTTGTACAGGCCCTTCAGGATTTCGCGCGCTTGCGGAATCGAGGCAGCCGGCACGCCGATCTTCGCAGCCAGGTCGTCGGCCTGGGCGTCGAGCAGACCCGTCGCCGGATCGACGATGACCTTGTGGATCAGTTCCGGGTGCTTTTCGGCGACTTCTTCGATGTCCATGCCGCCTTCGCTCGAACCCATCAGAACGATCTTCTGCGACACGCGATCGACGACGAGGCTGACATACAGTTCCTGCTTGATGTCAGCGCCTTCTTCGATCAGCAGACGGTTGACCTTCTGGCCTTCCGGACCGGTCTGGTGCGTAACGAGCTGCATGCCGAGGATCTGGTTCGCGTATTCGCGGACCTGCTCCAGCGTCTTCGCAACCTTCACGCCGCCGCCCTTGCCTCGGCCGCCAGCGTGAATCTGCGCCTTGACGACCCACACCGGGCCGCCCAGCTCTTCAGCGGCCTTGACCGCGTCATCCACCGAAAACACCGGCTTGCCGCGCGGCACCGCGACTCCGAATTTCCGCAGGATTTCCTTACCCTGGTACTCGTGAATCTTCATGCGTGATTCCCTTCAGTCTGAGAGTTGGAGTGAACTTCGATTCCGCTGTTGTTATTCATGCGGGGCGGCTACGGTCCTGCCCTCTTGGCCCGGACCCTCGTCGCCGCGCACGCCGGCAGTTTCGGCGCCGCGTTCGACCGAACGCGGCACGTGGCCATACCAGCGCGGATAAAACTGCTTCACCGCCTCGCCGTCGAACCGCAGCGCATGGCAGCGGCCCAGCTGGAAAGGCGGTGTTTCGCCGGCGGCAGCGCCGTCGGCAGTCTTGCCAATTTCCGGTCCCGTGTCTTCGCCCGGCGCACCGTTGCCGCCCTTCCAGACCGCGCCGACGAATGCCTGCACCGCGGCGGTGGGCAGCACGCCCAGCATTTCCGTGAGGTGCGTGCAGCCTGCCGTGCCGGCAAGGCGGCGGCCGGCTTCGCGGCGAAAGTTCTGGAGGAGATTGAGCCCGATAAGGGCGCGATAGGCGGGATTGGCGTTCTGGCACTGACCGTCGTAGGGAACCCAGTCGGACGACGCTTCGGCGTCGACGACGTTGAGCTTGCGATCGATCGTGATGCGGAGCCAGAGTTCATGGATCGGTAGACCCTTGGGCCGGACACCGGCCGCGAGCGGCACGTCGCGTGGCTTGTGATCTGTCAGACACGCGTCGATGTCCCACAGGCCGTCTTCGCGCTCATAGGCGACCGCCCGGATTGCGCGCTGGTGGCGCAGTTGGCGGGGCACGGGCGGAGAAAGCGGCATGCTAAGGCTAAGACCGGATGGGAAAACCTCTTGATTTTAGCATACCGGGTATTTGAGACTGGACCGAACCCGGCAGAACACGTAGCAGGCTCAGGGACTTACGCGCGCCTTGCAGGCTCAACTTTCGGACCAGTCGTCCTCGATCCCCTTCAGGATCTTGCCGATGATCCCCATCGAAAAGCCGCGGGCGGCAAGAAAGCGCGCCTGACGCGCGCGTTCGGCGGGCGTTTCGGGCAACTGGCCATACTTCTTCTGCCAGACGGCGCGCGCCCGGGCGAGTTCGGTCTCGCGCAGCTGCGCGTTCACCTCTTTAATGAGCGTGTCGCCTACGGCATGGCGCTTGAGTTCGCCGACGATGCGGGTGGCGCCGAGGCGCGCGGCGCGGCGGTGAACGATGCTTTCGGCAAAACGGGCGTCGGAGAGCCAGCCCTCGCGGACGAGCGCATCGAGCAGCGCTTCGAGCGCGTCGGCGTCGTCCGTGAACGGCATGAGCTTGCGCGAGAGTTCGGCGCGGCTGTACTCGCGACGCGACAGATAGCCAAGTGCGCGGCCCTTGAGCGAAGGGCCGGGACGCTGGGATGAGGGGGAAGCGCTGCCGGAACGCGCCGAAGGCGAGCGTGCCTTGCGGGATTCGGAGCTGCGCTCGAAGCGAGGTTCGGCACTGCGCTCGCCGAGGTCCGCCGACTCGAAGGCGCCGAACGACGATTCGAATTCGTCGAAGGATGAATCGAAGGGCGAATCAGGCGGCGCGCCCGCCTGCTCGAAGGGCTCGAGCGGACCACCAGGCGCGCGGGGATCGCGCGGGCGGCCCGCTTCGGGTGGCGCCAGAGAGTCTGGAGGCGCCGATGCGGACCTGCCCTTGCGGATCACAAGCGGATTACTCCTCTTCGCCCGCGACTTCGACTGCGCCGGAATCGTTGGCGTTTGCCGGCATCGCGTTCACGCCGAGCGATTCGCGGATGCGGTTTTCGATCTCGCGGGCGATATCGGCGTTCTCGCGCAGGAATTCGCGCGCGTTGTCCTTGCCCTGGCCGATGCGCTCGCCGTTATAGCTGTACCATGCGCCCGCCTTGTCGACGATCTTGGCCTGCACGCCCAGGTCGATGATTTCGCCCTGGCGCGAGATGCCTTCGCCATAGAGGATGTCGAACACGGCTTCGCGGAACGGCGGCGAGACCTTGTTCTTGACGACCTTCACGCGCGTTTCGCTGCCGATCACTTCGTCGTTCTTCTTGATCGAGCCGATACGGCGAATGTCCAGACGCACCGACGCGTAGAACTTGAGCGCGTTGCCGCCCGTGGTGGTTTCCGGGTTGCCGAACATCACGCCGATCTTCATGCGGATCTGGTTGATGAAGATGACCATGCAGTTGGTCTTCTTGATCGTGCCCGTGAGCTTGCGCAGCGCCTGCGACATCAGGCGCGCCTGCAGGCCCGGCAGCGAGTCGCCCATTTCGCCTTCGATTTCGGCCTTCGGCACGAGCGCCGCAACCGAGTCGATCACGATCATGTCGATCGAGCCCGAGCGCACCAGCGCGTCGGTAATTTCGAGCGCCTGCTCGCCCGTGTCCGGCTGCGAGATGAGCAGTTCGGGCACGTTCACGCCAAGCTTGGACGCGTACTGCACGTCGAGCGCATGTTCCGCGTCGATGAACGCCGCCGTGCCGCCGAGTTTCTGCAATTCCGCGATCACCTGCAGCGTGAGCGTGGTCTTGCCCGACGACTCCGGACCGTAGATCTCGACCACCCGGCCGCGCGGCAGGCCACCCACGCCGAGCGCGATGTCGAGGCCGAGCGAGCCCGTGGAGACCACCTGGATGTCCTCGACCACTTCGCCGTCGCCGAGCCGCATGATCGACCCTTTGCCGAACTGCTTTTCGATCTGCGCGAGCGCGGCGGCCAGCGCCTTGCTCTTTTCAGCAGTCAGCCCAGCCGAGCCTTTCTTGCTATCTTCCATGAATCGTCCTTTGCTATGATGAACGGCGTCTCGTGACGATGCGCGGGCTTCATTTTGAGCTTGTGCGCACGAACGCAGACACTGTATAAAAAAACAGTGGTTTTAGCAAGCCCTGCGCTCGCCAAAACCGCGAAATTTCGGGAGACCGCCACGCGCCATGCAAGCCCGGCGCGGGCCTGGAGACAGCGCTGTGGCGCTGGCGCATCATGCGAATCCTCATTGCCGAAGACGACAGCATACTCGCGGACGGTCTCATCCGATCACTCCGCCAATCGGGCTATGCCGTCGATCACGTGAAGAGCGGCGTGGATGCCGACACCGCGCTGTCCGTGCAGACTTTCGACCTGCTGATCCTCGACCTGGGCCTGCCGAAAATGCCGGGCCTCGAGGTGCTGCGACGCCTGCGCGCGCGCAATTCCACCCTCCCGGTGCTGATCCTGACCGCCGCCGACAGCGTGGACGAACGCGTGAAGGGCCTCGACCTCGGCGCCGACGACTACATGGCCAAGCCCTTCGCGCTCAACGAACTCGAAGCGCGCGTGCGCGCGCTCACGCGGCGCGGCGCGGGCGGCGGCCCGACCGTCGTGCGCCACGGCGCGCTCGCGTTCGACCAGGTGGGGCGCGTGGCGCGCATCAACGACCAGGTGCTCGACCTGTCGGCGCGCGAACTCGGCCTGCTCGAAGTGCTGCTGCAGCGGCTCGGGCGGCTCGTTTCGAAGGAGCAGCTCGTCGATCACCTGTGCGAATGGGGCGAGGAAGTGAGCCTCAACGCTATCGAGGTATATGTGCACCGGCTGCGCAAGAAGCTCGAAGCCGGCGGCGTGCGCATCGTGACCGTGCGCGGGCTGGGCTACTGCCTCGAAAAGGAACAGGGTGCGGCCGCTTCGAACGGCGCGCCGCCGAACGGCACCGCAATGGCGCCGCCCGCCATGCCGACCAGCCACTACTACAAGTAAGCGGGCGAGACGATGGCCGAGCCCGCCCCCGCCGCGCGCTCCGCGCCGCCGCCCGGCGCCGCGACCCTCGACACGCTCGACGACAGCGCGCGCGACGCCCGCTACGCGAACCCCTTCGCCCCGCCCGACGAAACCGAAGCCGTCGCCCAGGCGCGCCCGCGCTCGCTCTTCGGCGAGATTCTCGACTGGATGCTCGCGCCGCTCCTGCTGCTCTGGCCGATGAGCATTGCGGTGACCTATCTGGTGGCCAAGTCGATCGCGAACGGCCCGTTCGACCACGCGCTCGAAACCGACGCCTACGTGCTCGCCCGCCAGATCCATCCCGTGAA
Organism: Paraburkholderia ferrariae NBRC 106233; assembly: GCF_000685035.1. Taxonomy (GTDB): domain Bacteria; phylum Pseudomonadota; class Gammaproteobacteria; order Burkholderiales; family Burkholderiaceae; genus Paraburkholderia; species Paraburkholderia ferrariae. The sequence goes on along the minus strand of NZ_BAYB01000011.1, from coordinate 79,738 downwards.
CGGCGTGGCCGAGCTGTCGCTGCCCGCCCCCACGCGCGAACTCCTGAGCGCGGACAACGTCGATAGCGTGTTCTACCAGGTGCTGGGCGGGCGCGGCGAACTCGTGGCCGGCGACCGCGAAATGCCGCTGCCGCACGAAGACGACCGGCCGCCGCCCGGCCTCGTCGAGTTCCGCGACGACATGCTGCACGGCATCGACATCCGCGTGGCCTATACGACGGTGGACCTGCCGCAGGCGAGCGGGGGCCAACCCGTGCTCGTGCAGGTGGCCGAAACGCTCGACAAGCGCCGCCAGCTCGCCAACGACATCATCAAGGGCGTGATCCTGCCGCAGTTCGTGATCCTGCCGCTCGCGATCCTGCTGGTGTGGTTCGGGCTCTCGCGCGGGCTCGCGCCGCTGCACGCGCTGCAGTCGAACATCCGCATGCGGCGGCCCGACGACCTCTCGCCGCTGGAGGCGCGCCGCGCGCCGCCCGAGATCGAGCCGCTCGTCACCTCGTTCAACGACCTCCTCACACGCCTCGAACAGAACATGGAGCTGCAAAAGCGCTTCATCGCCGACGCCGCCCATCAGATGAAAACGCCGCTCGCGGGCCTGCGCACCCAAGCCGAACTGGCGCTGCGCCAGGACGCGCCGCCCGAGGTGCACCGCTCGCTCGAACAGATCGCAACCAGCTCCGAACACGCGGCGCGGCTCGTCACGCAACTGCTCGCGCTCGCGCGCGCGGAGAACCGCATGTCGGGGCAGATTTTCACGCCCGTGGACGTGGCCGAAGTCGCGCGGCTCGCCGTGCGCGACTGGGTGCAGCCCGCGCTCGCGAAGCAGATGGACCTGGGCTACGAAGGACCGCGCGTGCCGGGCAGCGATGAGGAGGACAGCGCGGCGGTCGAAGTGGAAGGCAATCCGGTGATGCTGCGCGAGATGCTTTCGAACCTCATCGACAACGCCATCCGCTACACGCCGCAAGGCGGGCGCATCACCGTGCGGGTGCGGCCGGAGCCGGCGGCGCACGTGGTCCACCTGGAGGTGGAGGATACCGGCCTCGGCATCCCGGCGGCGGAGCGCGAGCGCGTGATCGAACGCTTCTACCGCATCCTCGGCCGCGAGGGCGACGGCAGCGGACTGGGCCTCGCCATCGTCCGCGAGATCACGACGATGCACGGCGGCACGCTCGCCATCGAAGACAACGTCTACCAACAGTCGCCGCGGCTCGCGGGAACGCTTGTGCGCGTGACGCTGAGGCTGCGGGAGCGAGCCTGAGACGTCGGTTTTATCCCGAAATAGCGGATGGGACTTACCCTTACGCCCCTGCAAAAATCCCCAGCCAGAAATCAAATTTAACGACAAAGAGCGACGTAAAACGATCGATGCCGACAATTTAGCCGATCTTGGTTAATCGAACCCCATTCCCCCGCAGTTACCCGTAGCCTGTCGGAACGTCAGAACCGCGTAAGTTTCCATTTCAATAATGATCCGCAGGACCGCCTGCCGCAGGATGCCTGCGCTGCGGACCACACGCATATCAATATTGGAGACATACATGGCAACCGTAGGCGGACAGGTTTCGCACGCGCCGATGACCAGCGACGAAAAACGCGTGATCTTCGCGTCGTCGCTCGGCACGGTGTTCGAGTGGTACGACTTCTATCTGGCCGGCTCCCTCGCGGCCTTCATCAGCAAGAGCTTCTTCTCCGGCGTCAATCCCACTGCCGGCTTCATCTTCACCCTGCTCGGCTTCGCGGCCGGCTTCGCGGTGCGCCCGTTCGGCGCGATCGTGTTCGGGCGGCTGGGCGACCTGGTCGGCCGCAAGCACACCTTCCTCGTGACCATCGTGATCATGGGCCTGTCCACCTTCGTGGTCGGCTTCCTGCCCGGCTACACGGCCATCGGCATCGCCTCGCCCGTGATCTTCATCGCCATGCGCCTGCTGCAGGGCCTCGCGCTCGGCGGCGAGTACGGCGGCGCCGCCACCTACGTGGCCGAACACGCGCCGGCCGGACGCCGCGGCTTCTATACCGCGTGGATCCAGACCACCGCCACGCTCGGCCTCTTCCTCTCGCTGCTCGTGATCCTCGGCGTGCGCGAATCGGTGGGCGAAGAGCAGTTCGCCGCGTGGGCCTGGCGCATTCCGTTCGTCGCCTCGATCCTGCTGCTCGCCGTGTCCGTCTGGATCCGCCTGCAACTCGACGAATCGCCGGCCTTCAAGCGTATCAAGGCCGAGGGCAAGATCTCGAAGGCGCCGCTCTCCGAAGCCTTCGGCCAGTGGAAGAACCTGAAGGTCGTGATTCTCGCGCTGATCGGCCTCACCGCCGGCCAGGCCGTGGTCTGGTATACGGGCCAGTTCTACGCGCTCTTCTTCCTCACGCAGACGCTCAAGGTGGCCGGCGCCAGCGCCAACATCCTGATCGCGCTGTCGCTGCTGATCGGCACACCGTTCTTCCTGTTCTTCGGCTCGCTCTCGGACAAGATCGGCCGCAAGCCCATCATCATGGCCGGCTGCCTGATCGCGGCGTTCGCGTTCTTCCCGCTCTTCAAGGCGCTCACGCATTTCGCGAACCCGGCGCTCGAAGCCGCGACGCAGCGTGCGCCGATCGTCGTGATCGCCAACCCGGACGAGTGCTCGTTCCAGTTCAACCCGGTGGGCACGTCGAAGTTCACGTCGTCCTGCGACATCGCGAAGAGCGCGCTTTCGAAGGCGGGCCTGAACTACTCGAACGTGGCGGCGCCGGCGGGCACGATCGCGCAGATCAAGGTGGGCGACACCGTGATCGACACGTTTGACGGCAAGGCCGAAGGCGCCAAGGAAAAGGGTGCGGCATTCGAAAAGACGCTCTCGGGCGCGCTGAAGTCGGCCGGCTACCCGGCCAAGGCAGACCCGGCGCAGCTGAACTGGCCGATGACGGTGGTGATCCTGACCATCCTCGTGATTCTCGTGACGATGGTGTACGGGCCGATCGCCGCCATGCTGGTGGAGATGTTCCCGACGCGGATTCGCTATACGTCGATGTCGCTGCCCTATCACATCGGCAATGGCTGGTTCGGCGGGTTCCTGCCGGCCACGGCGTTCGCGATCGTGGCGGCCAAGGGCGATATCTACTCGGGGCTCTGGTATCCGGTCATCATTGCGGCAGCGACCTTCGTGATCGGGACGCTGTTCCTCAAGGAAACCAAGGACTCGGATATTTACGCGCAGGATTGATGTGTGAGGGATGGGGTGGCCGGCCGCCCCATCCGCTCGGTTCGTCTGGTAAAAAGTTGGTTGGCAGGGGTTGACAGTCTTCGTCTTGCTCTGCATAATTATCTTCTTCGGCGAATTAGCTCAGTCGGTTAGAGCGACGGAATCATAATCCGCAGGTCCGGGGTTCGAATCCCTGATTCGCCACCAGTTGCACAAAGCCCCATGTAATCAATCGGTTACATGGGGCTTTTCTCATTCGGTGGGTCACTTGGTGGGTCATTCCCATGCACAAGTTGCCCCGTCTCTACCGCTCGCGTCACGGCGTCTACTACCTTCGCGTCATTCAGAACAAGCGGAAAATCCGCCGCTCTCTCGGAACCAAAGATTTCCATCAAGCTAGAATTTCGGCTCTGTCACTGAATCTTCAGCTTGCCATGGCCGAACCTTTTGACCTCAACAACAAAGACCTGCGGAAGCTCGATCTGAACATCAGCCCGACCGGGGAAATCAGCTTCAAGGACATCAAGGCCGACGACGTTGGGATCGTGAAGGACATTCTTCAGAACATGGGCTTCAAATCAGAAGCCCAGTTCGATGCCGCACTTGACGACAAGAAAGCTGCCTTTGAGGCTGCCACCCTCGGACACTATGCCGGACTGCTGGAACCAATGCCAATTCTTCATTCCAAAATCTAAGCGACTCGTTTCCGTGAATTTTTTCTGAGACAAGTGTCAATGGCAAAAGCTCGAAATCGGGATGAGTTTTCGGTGCAAATTAGAAATACTCTTGCAAAAAGAGTGGGCCAAAGTTGCTCGAATCCTGTTTGCCGAAGATCAACTTCCGGACCTCACCAAGAGGTTCACCGTACCGTGAATATTGGCGTTGCAAGCCATATTACAGCAGCCTCGCCAGGCGGCCCTCGTTACGACAGTGCTCTCTCAACATCCGAGAGAGCTGCGATCTCGAATGGTATACGTCCACAACAAACCGCAACACGCCCCCGTTCAGTCAGATTTTCCGAGCGCGCCGCTATTCCAGACACCCGCCTCAATAGCCTTTTCCAGCATGCCCAGAGTTAAAGGCTCCTTATCATATTTTCGTCTTGATTTTTTCGAAAAAGCGAACCCAATAACCACAAAAAGATTGAAGCCTTCCGGAGAAAAATATCGATCAAAATCAAAATCACCATGCTCGATCCTGAATTTCTCGAAAAATTTCCCCATAAAATCATCGGCATCATCCCCGGTTAAATCCAGATCCTTTTCCAGGTTGAGTCCACGGGTGAGCGCCTGATGCTTACTGATTTCCGTCTCGGACCTGACGAATGATTCCAATTCTTCCCATATGGAACTTGGCATCAGAAAATCCTGTCTTCCTCTTTAACGAGCCTATTATAGTGCCGCACGGAATTATTACTGATCGTCACTACATCACGTGCGGCAATGATCCAGCCTACAACAGGCACGGCACGGCCCACAAACTTCCCGATATTCCGGGTCATAAGGATTTTTAACCGCTTGACACTCCCGTTGGTGACGGTTGGCAGGATTTTCCATTTTATGTCGTGATCCAAAAATCGACGACTGAGTTTTGACGCGATAGACGTGCCAGGAGTCGCGCCCATTGGCTTTGCACGAGTTGGAAGCCAGTTTTGACCCGCCAGTATGGTGGCGACGGCCACTGCATCGTTCACCCCGAGTTCATCGCAGGTTTCGTCGACTGCAATCAGAAAAAATAACTCTGTCGGAGTAAGTCCTTGATGTATGCCATATTGATAAGCATTGCTCATTATTTGTCGCTCCCATCGTCATTCATCAGACAAGGGTATCGACAAGCATGCGTCTGCTCAATACGAAGCCGGCCCCAATAGAATTGGGGATGCAAATGCCAAGACCTGCAGGCCAACCAGCAAGGTCGAGAGCGATTTGGCAGGTCTGCCCGAAATCGTCACCCAATGTAAAAGCCGCTGTTCGCCGCCCGCACCCGACACCTCCCCTCCACCGCATTGCCTAAAATCAAGCTACGCGCCCAGCCCGGATCAACGGGCACCCGCCCCGCCCGCTCCCCGCCGCCCACGCGCGTATCCCCCACAGCAAGGAGAATCACCATGGCCACCTACGTGGTGCTTTCGCAATTCACCGACCAGGGTATCCGCACCATCAAGAACAGCCCGCAGCGCGCCAGCCAGGTCGTGGAGCAGGCAAAAAGCTTCGGCTGCGAAATGAAGGAAATCTACTGGACGCTGGGCCAGTACGACATTGTTTCGATCGTCGAAGCCCCCAACGACGAAAGCCTGACGGCATTCGGCCTCGCACTGGGCTCGGCGGGAAATATCCGCACGCAGACCCTGCGGGCGTTCAACAACGCCGACTTCGCCGCGATCATCGGCAAGCTGTCCTGATAGTCATGCAGCACGCGATGCGAGCACCTTCGCCCGCATCGCCCGTTCTCTGAAGCGCACGGCCGAAGCGGCCGGCGATTTCCTCTGAGGTGACGACGCTCGATGTTTCAGCGCGCGCGAGTTCAGACACGCGCCCGCGTACGATGAGGAGTCCACACGATAGGTCACAACAAAGAAGGCCCACCGCCCCGCTCAAAACCGATATGTCACCCCAAGCTTCACGATCGGATAAAACTTCAGATCGTTAGCCTTGTTCTGCAGGCTCTGCTCTTCCGCGTTCACGTTCTGCTGCCCGGCCAGCGCCACGAGATCGGCGGGCACGTCGAAGTCCACATGCGGTTTGCCGTAGGTCACGCCCGCATCGAACGTCACCGAAAAACCTCGCTTGAGCGGGTTGTGTCCGAAGCCCACGCCCAGATACGGACGCACCGTCGGGTACGACGCCTTCGCATGAACGGTCTCGCCGCCGGACGGCACGGTCACGCCGTTGAACGTATAGGTGCCGTTCATGGGCGTGGCGTCGCCGGAGAGCGTGTCGTCGCCGATCAGCACGCCGGCCGTCACGCGCAGGCCCACCACGCTCGGTGCCGGGAAAATATCCAGAAAGAGGCCGCCGTGCGTGATCTTGTACGTGCCGTCGTAGTGCAGGCCATCGCTGTTGAACCCATGCGAGAGGCTAAAGCCGCTGAATTCCGCACGGATATTGTCGTGAGGTTCGATGGAGAAGCCCAGACCACCGGTAATGCCGTCCGTACCCACGCCACCATATACCTCGACCGCGTGTGCCGCGGTTCCCGCCGACAGGGCAAATACCGTCGCGGCTGCAAGTGCAAACGTCTTCAATTGGCTTTCCTGGAAAAGTGGGATATCGAGCGTCGGAAGCGTCCGGGCTACGCGCCACGCGCAAGCCGTTCGCAGCGGATCGCTGCTCGCGCGCGGGCGCCCCTGACAAGCCGGTTATCGGCACTTTTCGAGGAGTATTCAGTAAGTCTGATCAATAGGATTGTCGGGGGCCAGGCAACAGAAAATGGCCTCCGATCAACCCTCGATGCGCGCTCGCGTCATATGCAGGAGCCCGGCCATCGCCGCAGTCGCGGCTGGCGCGTCGCGCCGCCCAATGGCTTCGAACACGGCGGTGTGCTCGGGCAGCGCCGCGTTGAAGACGTCGGCGCGTTTCGCATTCACGCGCAACTGTCCTTCCAGCGTGCGGGCGATCAACGCGCCCAGCGGCACGAGCAGTTCGTTGCGGCACGCGGCCAGCACGGCCAGGTGAAAGCGCAGGTCGGCACGCACCCACTCGTCCACGTGGCGCGCGGCCGCCATCGCCGCGTGCGCGTCGGCCATGGCCGCGAGCGCGGCGGCGTCGTGCGCCGTCGCCGCGAGTCCCGCCGCGTAGGGCTCGATCATCTCGCGCATTTCCTGCAGCTTGAGCGCAAACGCGAGCGGCGCCGCAACGCGCGCGTACCACTCCAGCACGTCGCCATCGAGCAGGTTCCACGCGTCGCGCGCACGCACGCGGGTACCCACGCGTGGCCGCGATTCCACGAGCCCTTTGGAGGTGAGCGTACGCAGCGCCTCGCGCAGCACCGTGCGGCTGACGTCGAAGGTCTCCATGAGTTCGGCCTCGCGCGGCAGCACCTCGCCCGGCGCGTAGTCGCCGCGCAGGATCGCACTGCCGAGTTCGAAAGCCACCGTACCGTGCAGGTCGCGCTGAATCACTGTCGTTGTCGCTCAGATAGTGGGAAGTTCGGCTAAATAATACTATTAATAGCACTTAAAGGCGATTTTTGCAGTAGCATCTCTTCCACGAGACGCCCCTGCCTCACCTCACAGGCAAACTGATTCCGGAGACAGACACCCATGAAAATCACCAGGCTCGAAACCTTCGTCGTTCCGCCGCGCTGGCTCTTCCTCAAGATCGAAACCGACGAGGGCATCGTGGGCTGGGGCGAGCCTGTCGTGGAAGGCCGCGCGCATACGGTCGAAGCAGCCGTCCACGAACTCGCCGACTATCTGATCGGCAAGGATCCGCGTCTCATCGAAGATCACTGGCAGGTCATGTACCGCGCGGGCTTCTATCGCGGCGGCCCCATCTCCATGAGCGCCATCGCGGGCGTGGATCAGGCGCTCTGGGACATCCTCGGCAAGCATCACGGCGTGCCCGTGCATGCGCTGCTGGGCGGCCAGGTGCGCGACAGGATCAAGGTCTATTCGTGGATCGGCGGCGACCGCCCGAGCGACGTCGCGAACAATGCGCGCGCCGTGGTCGAGCGCGGCTTCCAGGCCGTGAAGATGAACGGTTCGGAAGAGCTGCAGATCATCGACACCTTCGACAAGGTCCAGGGCGTCATCAACAACGTCGCGGCCGTGCGCGAGGCAGTGGGTCCGAACGTCGGCATCGGCGTGGACTTCCATGGCCGCGTGCACAAGCCGATGGCCAAGGTGCTCGCGAAGGAACTCGATCCGTTCAAGCTCATGTTCATCGAAGAGCCCGTGCTCTCGGAAAACGTGGAAGCGCTGCGCGATATCGTCAATCAAACGAGCACGCCGATTGCGCTCGGCGAGCGGCTCTACTCGCGCTGGGACTTCAAGCACATCCTCGCGGGCGGCTACGTGGACATCATTCAGCCCGACGCCTCGCACGCGGGCGGCATTACCGAGTGCCGCAAGATCGCCGCGATGGCCGAGGCCTACGACGTGGCGCTCGCGCTGCATTGCCCGCTCGGTCCCATCGCGCTCGCCACCTGCCTGCAGATCGACGCCGTGAGCTACAACGCGTTCATCCAGGAGCAGAGCCTCGGCATTCACTACAACAAGGGCAACGATCTGCTCGACTACATCCGCAATCCGGAAGTGTTCAAGTACGAAGACGGCTTCGTCTCGATCCCGCAGGGACCGGGGCTCGGCATCGAAGTGAACGAGGAGAAGGTGCGCGAGATGGCGAAGACCGGACACCGCTGGCGCAATCCGGTGTGGCGCCACGCAGACGGCAGCGTCGCCGAATGGTAGGCATGCCGGGCGTACCCTCCGGCGTGAAGCCGGCGCGCGCATAACACACGGGTCACATCGTACGCGTTACGTGACGCGTTTCGCCCGCCGCGTTTCACCGCCGTAACGTTTGAGGCCGTATCGAGGCCGATTCGCCGCGTAGCGCCCCTGGGCGCACGCGGCGAATGTCGTTTACGCACACAGAAAACACGGCGCCAAGGGCCGCCGCACAAGGCCCGGTGCGTTGCCGCCCGGCCTCGCACGGTGCGCCATGCGCGCACTGGCCTGCTCCTTGCTGAATCCCCTGCGAGACCCACTAAAAATCGCAGGGACACACATGGAAGCGATGCTCCCCGACTATCTGATCCGCGAGCAGGCCGCCGTCGGCGCACTGGTCGCCTTCGGGATATTGCGCGTGATCGTCGCGGCCGTCGCCCGTACGCACGGCTGGCGCATCCTCACGGTCGAGCATGCCTTCATCGGCTTCGCAGTGCTCTGGTGCTTGCCGCAACTGCTCGATCTGCTCTCGCATCCGTCGTCGGTGATCGCGCTGTCCGGGCTCGAAGGCAAGGCGATCGGCTGCGCCATCGCCCTCTTCTTCGCACCCATTCTCAGCCATCGGCTCGGCTACGAGTAAGGCTACCTGGACGACATCCACTGCGTGACGCCGTTTAAGCAAGACCGCTTGATAACGCGGCCTCGCCCATTCACGTATCAGCCCTGCAACATGTAGCCCGGCACGCTGCGCGCCAGCACGGCCGCGAGCACCAGCACGCCGATCATCACGATCGCCTCCAGGTGGATCACGTTCACGAAGCGGCGCGCGGCGGCCGTCGAAGCCGCGCGCCGCAGCTCGGGCATCGCGACCATGCGGTTATAGCCGCCCAGCACGAGTGCGAGCGCCACGAGCCCCAGCTTGACGAGCAGCACGTGGCCCCACGCGCTTTCGGTGAGCGCGGCCAGCGACCCGCCCGTGCCGCGCAAGGCGTTGAACACGCCGGTGGCGAGCACGAGCCCCACGGCGAACATCGCTACGTTCGATACCTGCGTCGATGTGCGGATCAGGATGCCGCGCGCCGTCGACGTGCCGAGCACCGGCAGCACCGCCAGGCCGCCCGCCATGACGACGCCGCTCCACGCACTCGCGCTCAGCACGTGCAACGTGTGCAGACCGAGCGCCGCCGAGGCGAAGCCCGCATCGGCGGCATGGCCGAGCGCGGCGCGCCCCGCCGCGGTGGCGATGAGCGCAAGCCACAGCACGCCGTCGCGCACGGCGCCGGCCGCTGCAAACACGGTTACGAGCAACACCAGCGCGCCGCCGAAGGCAACGCTCCACGCCAGCCCGACATGTGTTTGCGCAAGCACCGTCGAGACCACGCCGAACGCCGCCGGCAGCGGCTCGCCGCTGATCGACGCGCTCTCGTACAGCAGCCACACGAGGAGCGCCACCACGAGCACGAGCGCCGAGGCGCGCAGCGAGCGTTGTGCGCGCAGCGAAGCCGCGCGCGCGGGCGAGACCGGACTGCGCCCGTCCTTGTCGAGCCACGCGCCGTAGAGCGCGGAGCCGAGTGCAAACGCATACGAGACGTTGACGAGGGCGGCCATCGCGACCTGCCCGATCCAGAGCCAGTCAGCCTTCATCGGCTTTTCGCCTCCTCGCGCAGGACAGTCGAAGGGCAGGCGGAAACGACGGCTGCACGGGCATGCAACGTCGAAAAAGAAAGGGCAATTAGAGTCATCGAGACCAGTGGCAAGGAAACAACATGAAAAACGAAACCGCCGCGGCGCACCATCGACGCCCGCGCGCCGGGCCTCGTTCGATAGGCGCCGCGCCGTTCGGTTCAATGAACGCAACGAACGCGTCAGCGCAACCGCGGGAGTGCGCCCCCTTCCGCGCGACTCCGGCAGGCACCTCGCACGGCAGTGAACAAACCCACACCACGGATCGGTTATTGGGTGCAGAATGATACCGACGAAAGCGTCTTGATTTGCCGCGATCGTTTTCCCAGGGCCTGTCAGCGGGGCCAACTGGGGCATGCGTCAAATCGTCGCTATCGGGTCGCAGTGCTAGAATCGCCGCGTCACCGCAGCGCGCACGGTCTTCGGCTTTCATCGCGCGCAGCCTATAACCCGGGTCTTACGATGCCTGGTTCAGGTCCACGATAAAGATGGAGTTACGCGTGTCCCCAAGACGTATCCTCCGACCGCTCATTCCGCTCGTTGCGCCGCTGGGAGCCGTACTGCTCTTCGGCGCGACCGGTGCCTTCAACGCCGCCCATGCGCAGGCGTCCCAGCCCAAGGCCCCCGACACCATCGAATCGCGCGTGCAGGGCTGCACCGCGTGTCACGGCTCGCATGGCCAGGGCACGGACAACGACTACTTCCCCCGCCTCGCCGGCAAACCGGCCGAGTACCTGTACAACCAGTTGCTGAATTTCCGCGAGGGGCGCCGCAGGTACCCTCCGATGAACTACCTCGTCACCTATCTCTCCGACGACTACCTGCACGAGATCGCCACCTACTTCTCGAAGCAGCGGCCGCCTTATCCGCCGCCTTCGCAGCCCACGGTGTCCGGCAGCACGCTCGCGCGCGGCCACGACATCGTCCTGCACGGCGATCCGTCACGGCAGATCCCCGCTTGCGCGGCGTGCCACGGCGCGAAGCTGACCGGCATGGAGCCCGCGATCCCGGGTCTCGTCGGGCTGCACGCGGACTACATCAGCGCGCAGATCGGCGCATGGCGCTCGGGCTCGCGCCATGCCATCGCGCCGGACTGCATGCATGAGATCGCCACGCGTCTCACCGATGACGACGTGAACGCGGTCGCGGCCTGGCTCGCCACGCAGCCCGCTCCGCAGAATCCCGTGCCGGTAGCGGCGAACTCGTTGAAGACGCCGCTTGCGTGCGGCAGCGAACCGCAATAAGGCGCCGGGGGAGACAGCCATATGAACCGCAAGTCCCTGTTCGCACTTTCCGCAGTCGTGGTCGCCGCCGCGGCGGCGCTCGTGCCGGTGCTGTGGTCCGGCAGCGGCTATCTGCGCAGCTCGGCGGCCTTCGCCGCAACGCCCGCCGACCAGGCCGACCTCATCAAGCGCGGCGAGTATCTCGCGCGCGCCGGCGACTGCGTGGCCTGCCACACGGTGCGCGGCGGCAAGCTCTTCGCGGGCGGCCTGCCGATGGCCACGCCGTTCGGCACGCTCTACACGCCCAACATCACGCCCGACGACGAGTACGGCATCGGCAAATGGAGCGCCGACGACTTCTACCGCGCCATGCACACGGGCCGCTCGAAGGACGGCAGCCTGCTCTACCCGGCGTTCCCGTTCGCGAGCTACACGAAGGTGACGCGCGCGGATGCCGATGCGATCTACGCGTACCTGCGCTCGGTGGCGCCCGTGCACGTGGCGAGCCGCCCGCACGAACTGAAGTTCCCGTTCAACAACCGCAACCTGCTGATCGGCTGGCGCACGCTGTTCTTCCGCGAGGGCGAGTACAAGCCGGACCCGAACCAGTCGGTCGAATGGAACCGCGGCGCGTATCTCGTCGAGGGCCTCGGCCACTGCAGCATGTGCCACACGTCGATCAACGCGGTGGGCGGCCCGGTCAACTCGGCGGCGTTCGCGGGCGGCCTGATCCCGCTGCAGAACTGGTATGCGCCCTCGCTCACGTCGAGCGAAGGCGGTCTCGGCGGCTGGGACATCATGGACATCTCGAGCCTGCTGAAGACCGGCATCTCGCAGCGCGGCGCCGTATTCGGGCCGATGGCCGACGTGGTGCACAACAGCCTGCAGTACCTCTCGGACGACGACATCAAGGCGATGGCCACCTACCTCAAGACCATCCCGCAAAAGAGCGAGGCGCCCGAGACGATGCAGATGGAGACATCGGAGGCCTTCGGAGGCGAGCTGCTGCAGCAGGGCCAGAAGATCTATCACGACAATTGCGCAAAGTGCCACGCGGAAAACGGCCTGGGCATGCCGCCGAATTTCCCGCCGCTCGCGAACAATCAGTCGATCCAGATGCGCTCGGCCGTGAATCCGATCCGCATGGTGCTCAACGGCGGCTATCCGCCGAGCACCGAAGGCAACCCGCGGCCCTATGGCATGCCGCCGTTCGCCCAGGCGCTCTCGAACCAGGAAGTCGCGGCGGTGGTGACCTTCATCCGCATGTCCTGGGGCAACAAGGGCAAGCCGGTTTCCCCACAACAGGTGGCCGATCTGCGCTCCGCGCCGCTCGACTAGGCTCGGCCTGTTATAGTTGCGTCTGCTTGAGGGGGCGCAGCCTGCTGAACACCGCAGGCTGCGCCCTTCGCTATTTCGATCCGGAATATTGCAGCGGGCTTGCGGACCGGCCCGCCGGGGCGTCGCGCGGCGCCCGATGCAGGCAGGTAGAAGAAGAAGGAGTCGGTATGCACGCTGGTGAGCGTCTGAACAGCCTTACTCACCTCGTGGGCGCGATGTTGTCGATAGCGGGCCTCGTTTCGCTCGTGACGATCGGCGCGCTCGATCACGATGCTTACAAGGTCGTGAGCTTCGCTGTTTATGGCGCCATGCTGTGCGCCTTGTATACGATCTCGACGCTCTATCACGGCGTGCGCGGTCCGCGTGTGAAAGCGTTTCTTCAGAAATGCGACCACGCGGCCATCTATCTGCTGATCGCGGGCAGTTATACTCCGTTCACGCTCGTTACGCTGCGCGGGCCGTGGGGCTGGTCGCTGTTCGGCGTGAGCTGGGGGCTGGCCGCTCTCGGCATCGTGCAGGAACTCACGCTGGGGCGCCGCACGCGCGCGCTTTCGATGATCCTGTACGTGGTGATGGGCTGGCTCGCCGTGGTGGCGGTCCGCCCGCTGCTCGAAGCGTTGCCGGCCGCCGGCACCGCATGGCTGCTCGCCGGCGGCATCATCTATAGCGTCGGCATTTATTTTTTCGTCAACGACGAACGCATCCGGCACGGACACGGTATCTGGCATCTGTTCGTACTGGCCGGGAGCGTCTGTCAATTCGTCAGCGTTGCGCGCTATGTCGCGTGACGCGTCATAAGCGAAGCCATCGCGTGGCCGCCGCAGTGTCAGCGGCCCGCCGATGCAACTTAACGCCAGCCGGCGGGTCTGCATAGACCGCCTGTCAGATGGCGCGCGCACTGGCGCGCCGTCGAGCCATGCATGCAAGCAGGCCGGGCCTCGGGGTCCCAGAGGGCTCCCCCCGGCGCGCGCATGAGCGCCGCGCTGCTCCGCTTGCGTCAACGCTATACAACGAGTCTCTATGTCCTTCGAATCTCTCGGCTTGTCCGAACCGCTGGTCCGTGCCGTCAACGAACTCGGCTACACGACGCCCACCCCGATCCAGTTGCAGGCGATCCCCGCCGTGCTGGGCGGCGGCGACCTGCTTGCCGGCGCCCAGACGGGCACCGGCAAGACCGCCGGCTTCACGCTGCCGATCCTGCAGCGCCTGTCCGGCATGCCGGCCGCCGCGGGCGGCAAGCGCGTCGTGCGCGCGCTCATCCTTACGCCCACGCGCGAACTCGCCGCGCAGGTGGAAGAAAGCGTGCGCGCCTACGGCAAGTACCTGAAGCTCAAATCGACGGTGATGTTCGGCGGTGTCGGCATCAATCCGCAGATCGACGCACTTCGGCGCGGCGTGGATATCGTCGTCGCGACGCCGGGCCGTCTGCTCGATCACATGCAGCAGAAGACCATCGACCTCTCGCAGCTCGAAATTCTCGTGCTCGACGAAGCCGACCGCATGCTCGACATGGGCTTCATCCACGACATCAAGCGCGTGCTCGCCAAGCTGCCCCCGAAGCGCCAGAACCTGCTCTTCTCGGCCACCTTCGCCGACGAGATCAAGGCGCTGGCCGACAGCCTGCTCGACTCGCCCGCGCTCATCGAAGTGGCCCGCCGCAACACCACGGCGGAGACCGTCGCGCAGAAGATCTACCCGGTCGATCGCGACCGCAAGCGCGACCTGCTCACGCACCTGATCCGCCAGCACAACTGGTTCCAGGTGCTGGTGTTCACGCGCACGAAGCACGGCGCGAACCGCCTCGCCGAGCAGCTCACGAAGGACGACATCAGCGCGCTGGCGATTCACGGCAACAAGAGCCAGTCGGCGCGCACGCGCGCGCTCTCCGAATTCAAGGACGGCACGCTGCAGGTGCTGGTGGCGACCGATATCGCGGCGCGCGGCATCGACATCGACCAGTTGCCGCACGTGGTCAACTTCGACCTGCCGAACGTGCCCGAGGACTACGTGCACCGCATCGGCCGCACGGGCCGCGCCGGGGCGACGGGCGAGGCCGTGTCGCTCGTGTGCGTGGACGAGCATCAGTTGCTCAAGGACATCGAGAAGCTCATCAAGCGCGCGGTGCCGCAAGAGGTCGTGCCGGGCTTCGAGCCGGACCCGCACGCGAAACCCGAGCCGATCCTGCGGCGCAGCCAGGGCGGCGCCCGCGCGCCGCGGCAGCCCCAGCAGGGTCAGGCGCGCGGCGGCGCCAACGGCGGGAGCCAGGGCCGGCCGGCGCAGGTTCGTGAAGGGCGCGGAGAAGGTCGTAAAGAAGGTCAGGGACGTGGCGATGGCCGCAATGATGGCCGCAGCAGCGGTCGCGGCGAGGGGCGTGGTGAAGCGCGCCAGGCCGGCGGCGGCAATAGTGGTAACGGCGGCCGCGGCGGGAATGGCGCCGGCAACGGCGCGCAGCGCCCGGCAAAGCCCGCGGGCGGCGCACGCTCGGGCCCGGTGAAAGCACAGGGTCAAGTGAAAGCACAGGGTCCGGGCGCAGGCGCTTCGCGGGCCGAGCACACCCGCCGCGAAAGCTCGCACGACCACGAGCGCACCCGCGGTGCAGCGCACGACGGCGCCACCAACCGCGCGCCACGCAAGCCGCAGTCGTCGAACCCGGGTGCACTGCTCGGCGGCCGCTCCGGCGGCGATGCACGCCGTAACGGCAACGGTCCGCGCGAGCGTTGATCGTGGATCGGTGCCGCGGCAGGGCGTCGCGGCACCGGCCAGGCCGCGCCCGGACGGCCTGGGCGCGGCGCCCGCCTCAAGGCGTGGGTCGCGCGCCCGCCCTGCTTCTCTCTCCTATCCTTGTCGTAGCCACTCCACCTGCTCGGCCCATCGCCGCAATGTCGCTTCACGTCCGCTCTCGTCGAGCGTGAACACGATGCCGGACTCGAGCCGCGCATAGGGCACGCGCTGTGCCTCGCCGGCCGCGATCGCAGCCTCGAAGCACGCCAGTCCTGCCGCCTCTGCCTCTCGCGACGCCATCTGCGCGGCGTCGAGCTGCACCTGAAAAAAAGCGCCGTCGAAGACGAAGGTCAACGCCGCCGGCGTGCCGCTCGCCAGCGAGCGCGCCGAACGCGCGCCCCGCCACAGCGCGAGGCGAAGCGTGCGCGCATCGGGCGCGTAAAGCTCGCCGATGCCCAGCAGCGATGTGCCGAGCCGCCCATCGGTCTGGCGCGTCACGAGCGAAGCCGTAAATCCCGTCTTGCCAGCCAGATTGCTGCCGTCGAACCACGCCAGCAGGTCGGGCGGCCATGCCTCGAACTGCAAACGGTCTGCGCGATGGTTGTCCAAACCTGGATCGCTCACTGTCTTCGTCCTCGTTTTCGCCTGGCTTCCCATGCCGCGCAAAAGAAAAAGCCCGCTGTTCGGCGGGCTCTATCGCAGCAACGCGTACTGGCGCGCACCGATGCCCGCCAACGCGCGCGGCGCACCTAGCGGAAGAACACGTGCTGCGTGATCTTCGCGAGCGGATAATGCACGCCCGGCTGGATGCGCGCCGGAATGTCGAGCGGCTTGAGCAGCATCTTCACGCACATGTCCGCTGAAAGATTGTGCCGCACCAGCCGGTTCACGCGCGCGGTCAGTTCGCGGTTGTAGGCGGGGTCGTCCACGCGGTCCGGGTAGCGGATGGCGAAGACATGGCGCAGCGCGATCTCGGAATCCTCGTTCTTGATCTCCATCACGCGGCGTAGCAACGCGCCCAGCACCGCCAGCCGGCCTTGGCCCTCGATCTGGTTGTACTTCTTGAAATAGCGGAAGAAGTGCTTGTAGTGGCGCACTTCGTCGGTGCGGATGTTGTCGGTGATCTCCTTGAGCACCGGCTCGTCCGAGCATTCGCCGATCGCGCGATACAGCGTGGCCGTACCCGTTTCCACCACGCAGCGCGCGACCATTTCGAGCGCGCGGGTTTTTTCGAACTCCTCGAACGAGCAGGTCTTCGAGTACTCGGCGAAGAAGTTGTTGAACGCGGTGTCCCAGTCGAACTCGGGCCAGACGTACTGGATGTAAGTCTTGAGCGCGCGGCCGTGCTGAAGCTCCTCGGGCTCCCACTCGCTGTTGAGCCACTCCGACACTTCCGGGTCGCCGTTGAAGAACACGCTGAGATTGCTGGTGTACAGGTCCGAGCCGCTCTCGATGAACGACGAGGCACACAGCAGCAGCAGCAGGTCTTCGTTGGCGGCCGCGCGTTGACGATCGATGCGCGTGAGATCGATGTCTTCGATACGCCAGGGCATTACGTGGCCAGGCTCAATGTCGTTATGCATTGTGTTGTGCTCCCAAAGCGGTATCTGTGCCAGCGCTGGGCGCGGCGCAGCTTTCGGTCTGCAACCGGCGCTACGCATAGTGAAAGGTACCGTCCATTTGCAATCCATCTTAGCTGTTGTTTCGCCAGGCTGCAGTCAAAGAGCACAGACCGCTCCGGGCGCGGGCAGTTCCGGGAAAAGACGCCCCTGAACGATTTCCCTGACGGGGCCGCCGGGCCATGGCGCGAGTGACCTGTTGCCATGCATCGCGCATTTGGCAGGCCCACCCTGCATACCCGCCCGGTGGACCCGCTTGCCGCGATGCACCAGACGCGCTGCGCACGAGCATCGGCCCGCCCTTCGCGCAAACGTTCAACCCTCCGCGCATTGTGGCAGTGCGATGAAAACTTCAAGTGAAATCAAGGATCTGCCCGCACGCCTCACCCGCTTCTGGAGAGGGTGAATGTCAAACGGAATATTTTGGGCAGGTGGTTTGTACAACGTTGCCCCTTTGACTACACTCCAGTTCCCCGTCGCCGATCCCGGGCTGGATGCCATTTGGCTGCTGCTCCGCATGCCGGAAGCTGGCCGCCCCCTACCAGGCAACGCGCACGGTTGCAGGCTTTCGCTCACACCACCGCATTCTGTCGCCAGGCCACCTTCGGGCCGCTCGTGGCGACCTCTGATGCGGCAACACGGAGAGAACGATGCTGAGTCCGCATGAATTCGCCACCCTGCTGCTGGTGAAGGACGCTCCCAATCAGATCGACATGGAACGGGAGGAACTGGACGCGCTGCTCGAACGGCAACTCGTTCAGCTTGAACGACTGGCCACCGGCCACCAGCAATGGCGCCTGACCGAAACCGGCGACTCCGCGTTGCGAGCCATCAAACGCTGTTCATAGCCGTGCGGGCGCGCAGCGCCCGCTCTTCGACATCAACGCTTTCGACCCGGGCCGGACGCCGGGATGAATCGTCCGGCACAGCGCTTCTGGTCGAGCGCATCCCCGATGCAGGCGCACGGCTGTAGACGTACGCGCCTGCAGTGCACGGTCACGCGGACCCGCGCGCTTCATGCCCGCGTGACCACTTTTTCCACCGTATTGGCTTTCGCCGCCGGCTCCCGCAGTTGGCTCGATCCGACGCTCAGCCCGAGCGTAAGGTGGGGTCCGCGGCCGCGCGCCAGGTGATGGCGCTCGCACGCTGCTCGTTGAGCCAGCTCACCCACTGATTGCGAACCTGCGGGTCGGTGCTCGTGCCCAGCGACGCGTAGTGCTGGGCAAGCGCCGCCTGGAAGCCGCAGTACTGCTCATGCGAAAGCTTGCCGTGGCGGTTGGCCACCCAGGCGTCGAAAGTCGCGGAATAGACGGCCTGCGTGTCGGCGCCGAAATCGACGGGCTGGCCGCTGCACATCTGTTGCAAGTCGGCGAAAGACGGCCCGCGGAACCCGCCGAACCCACCGAATCCACCTTCAGGCCCCGGCATGTTCAGGCACCCCGCCAGCAGCAGCGCCGCGCCGCTCATCGCTAGTCCACGCATGTCTTCCCCCGCTTCCGATTGAACGACCGATCCCTGACTGCTCACGGCGCTATTGTCGCATCGCGCGGCACGGGCGGCACCCTGGCCGTTCGGCCGAGGCGACGCCAATCCGGTAAAGCGCAATACTGCCCATATCGACTCAATGGAGCCCGGCCACGCACCGAAAAGCACGTATCATGATGTTTTCAGCCTTCCCTCCCACCCGGACGCGCCGCCTCGGCGGCGGTCCGCCGTATTACCTTCAGTCTTGCGCATGATCGACCACCTCATCTGCGACTGCGACGGCGTCCTCGTGGACAGCGAAGTCATCGCCGATCGCGTGCTGCTCGAAACGCTCAGCCAAACCTTTCCCGGCGTCGATTTCCACGCGGCCGTGAAAGCGGCGTTCGGCCAGCAAACGTCGCGCTTTCTCGACGGCATCGCCGCCCGCTTCAACCTGACGATGCCGCACGACTTCATCGCGACCATCGACCACAACATCGAAATCGCCCTCGCCGAATCGCTTTGCCCGATCAACGGCGTACGGGACGCCCTGCGCCAGATCGCGCTGCCTGCCGCCGTGGTGTCGAACAGCCACCTCGCGCGCGTGAGCGCGTCGGTGCGCCGCGCGGGGCTCGACACGATCTTCGGCGAGCGCGTGTTCAGCGCGGAACAAGTGGCCCGCCCCAAGCCCTACCCGGACGTCTATCTCCACGCGGCCCAACGGCTCGGCGTGGAACCGGCGCGCTGCGTGGTCGTGGAGGACAGCATCTCCGGCCTGAACGCCGCGCGGGCGGCCGGCATGAAGACGATCGCGTTCGTCGGCGCGAGCCATATCCCCGCAGGCTACGCGGACGTGCTGCGCGAAATGGGGATCAGCCGGATCATCGAACGGATGGAGCAGTTGCCCGCGCTGGTCGAAGCGGGCGTGCGCGGGGAATTCGGCGACGTGCAGTCGTAGGCGGGCGGCGCGCAGTGCGATAGCAGTATCGGGCCTGCGCGCGCGTGAGCGTATAACGCGCGCGCAGGCCTGCCCAGCCCTATGAGATCAGGCCGGTTCCGCGCAGCGTTCGCGCGCCTGCGCCAGCGACTCGCGGAACTCGACCAGTTCCGCAATCGTCAGCATCGGCAGGTCGTGCAGCTTCGCAAAGCGCACGACTTCGTCGCCGCGCGCCATCGTGCCGTCCGGGTTCATCAGCTCGCACAGCACGCCTGCCGGCGCGAGACCCGCCAGCGCGGCCAGATCGACCGTGCCTTCGGTGTGGCCGCGGCGCGTCAGCACGCCGCCTGGCTGCGCGCGCAGCGGGAACACGTGGCCCGGCCGCACGATGTCGGCCGGCTTCGCGCCTGGAGCGATGGCCGCGCGGATCGTCGTCACGCGGTCCGCCGCCGAAACGCCCGTGCTCACGCCGTGGCGCGCTTCGATGGAAACCGTGAACGCCGTGCGGTTGCGGCTTTCGTTGTGCGGGACCATGGGCGGCAGTTCGAGCGCGCGCACCTTCTCGTCCGGGAGGCACAGGCACACGATGCCGCTGCATTCGCGGATGAACAGCGCCATCGTCTGCGCTGTCAGGCGGTCGGCGGCCACGATCAGGTCGGCCTCGTCCTCGCGGTCGTGGTCGTCCTGCAGGACGACCGGGCGCCCTTCGCGCATGGCCTCGAGCGCGGCAGCAATGCGCGGCGGCACCGCAACGGCGTCGAGCAACGGAAGATCGTGGATGGCGTCGAGCGGCTGCTCGACCGAAGAGGCAATACTGGTGTTGAAAGACATGTGAAACGCTCCTCGCAAGAGTTGGGCGAAAAACGTTTCAGGGCATTGCAAACAGACAAGACACCCTCACCGCACGCCTGACACGCACACACGCCTGCGCGCCCGAAAAGGGGCGCGCGAAGCGCACGGCATGCGAGCCGCAACGGATGGGCAAACATGACTATCTGCACATCTTCTTCCATCCGGACTCTCACCGTCGGCTCTGGCTTCGCACCAGATCTGCTGACCCTGCGCGCCCGTGGCCACGCCACGAGACCGAGAAACTTGCGCAGGCGCTCGCGGGCTCGCTGGCTGTGCCTTTCGGCACGGGCCGGCATACCGCCGGTGGGGAATTTCACCCCGCCCTGAAGACGCACTGATTACCGGATCGACCGGCGGACCAAGGATACAACACCCGGCCGCAACCTGCAGCGCGGGAAACAGGCACTAGACCAAATTCTTGTGCGCTGCCGCATACGCGGCGCGACGACACGCACTACGCCCGCGACACCGCTCAGGCCGGATGGCGGGGCGCATCCGCGCCCAGCGCCGGCAGCGCGGCGAGCGAGGCCAGTTCGGGCACATCCCAGCGCGGCGGCGTTTCGGCGTTCAGCGTCACGCGGAACACCCGCGCTTCCGTGTCGCCGGGGTTGCGCAGCGCATAGGGCTGATCGGCGTCGAACACGATCGCGTCGCCCGTGGCGAGCAACTGGCGCCGGTCGTGAATGCTCACTTCGAGCGTGCCTTCGCTCACCACCAGATTCATCGTCGTGCCTGGCGCGCGCCGCGTGCCGGTCTCGGTGTGCAGCGGCGCAATGCGCAGCTCGTGAAACTCGGCGGCCGCGGGTTCGTGCTCCGGATAGAGCGCGCGAGCCGAAAAACGGCCATCGGCGCTGACGAGGCGCGGCGTGCGCTCGGCCGGCAGATGCTCGAAGCCGCTTACCGCGTGGCGCCGCAAGAACGCGGAGACCGACACCTTCAGTGCGGCCGCCACCTTGCACAGCACCTTGATCGAGGGCACGCTGCGCGCCGACTCGACCTGGGCGAGCATCGCGCGCGAAACGCCCGAGGCGCGCGCCAGCGCATCGAGAGAAAGCTGGCGTTCGGCGCGCAGGCGCGCGAGATTGACGCCAACCAGGTACTCGAGCGAATCGAACGGACCTTCGGCGCGCGCTGCGCCGGACGCATCGCCGGCATGCCCATCGCGCACCAGCGCAAGCGGGGTACTCATGTGTGCCTCCGTAAAGCGCCGCCCAGCGGCGCGAGAGCAGGAATGGAGGCAAGACTAGCATCGGGTTTTGCGGCGCCCAACGAAGTTATCTTCACACCGTTATCGCGTTCGTTCGCTTAGCTTTCCCGCCGCTACCGTGCCACCTTACCTGGCGCAGAAAGCCCGCGGATTCGGCCATCGACTATGTGACGCCGCCCTCGCGCCGAAGAGATCGCCCGCGAACTCGCCCGCACCGCCGCCTTACCGGCCGATGCCTTCGCATGCTTCCCCGTTAGCCGTACGGTCAACGCCGCCGGAACTGATGGACCGCAACTCGTCGAGCCGCTGAAAACCAACTGACGCGCAAACCGCTTTGCGCCGACAGCGCCCTCACCCCGCATCCTGCCCCACCGCAACGCGCGCGTTGCTCGCCGGCGTCGCGCGCGCGTCGAGCCGCGCCGCGAACCAGGTCAGCAGCAGCGCCGCCACCGACACGGCCGCCGCGACCCACGGCAGCGCATCGAGCGCCACGCCGCGCGCAATCGCAAGGCCGCCTAACCACGCGCCCATCGCATTGCCCACGTTGAACGCGCCGATATTGAGCGTGGAAGCGAGATTCGGCGCCGCAGCGGCCTTCGCCACCACCCGCATCTGCAGCGGCGGCACAGTGGCGAACGCGGCAATGCCCCAGATGAACACGGTGATCGCAGCAGGCAGGCTCGCATGGCTCGTCTTCGTGAACACGGCCATGACGATCGCCAGCAGCACGAGTATGCCCATCAGCGAAGGCATGAGCGCCCGGTCGGCCAGCTTGCCGCCCAGCGTGTTGCCGAGCGTGAGACCGAGGCCGAACAGCACGAGCATGAGCGTCACGCCGCGCGGCGAAAAGCCGCTCACCTGCTCGAGAATCGGCGCGATATAGGTGAACACCACGAACACGCCGCCGAAGCCGAGCACCGTCATGCCGAGCGCCACCCACACCTGCGGATCGCGCAGCACGCGCACTTCGTGGCCCAGCCCCGCGGGCGCGCTGTCATGGTGGTTCGGCACGAGCAGGGTCACGCCGGCCAGCGAGATCACACCCAGCGCACTGACGATCCAGAACGCCACGCGCCAGCCGAACTGCTGGCCTATCGCCGTGCCGAACGGCACACCTAGCACGGTCGCGAGCGTGAGACCCGTGAACATCAGCGCGATGGCGCTCGCGCGCTTTTCGGCAGGCACGAGCGAGGCGGCCACCACGGCGCCGATGCCGAAGAACGACCCATGCGCGAACGAGGCGACCACGCGCGCCACCATCAGCAGCGAGTAGTTCGTGGCGACGGCACACAGCACGTTGCCGACGATGAATACGCCCATCAGCAGTTGCAGCGCGAATTTGCGCGGCATGCGGCTCGTGAGCACGGCGAGCAGCGGCGCGCCGGCCGCGACGCCGAGCGCATACCCCGTCACGAGCAGGCCCGCGGCGGGGATCGACACCGAGAGGTCGCGTGCGACCTCGGGCAAAAGGCCCATGATCAGGAACTCGGTGGTGCCGATGGCAAACGCGCTGATCGCCAGCGCAAGAAGAGGAACAGGCATCGAAAGACTCCGTGAATCAGGCGGCCGCCGCACTGCCCGGCGCCGTGACGGATTCCACGACGACGCCGGGCGCAAGCGACGAAAAGTTGCCGTTCCGCGTTAGCGGGCACCTCGGCGCACTGGCACGGCATGCCATACGCCTGCAGACGCTCGATGAGCGCGCGCCACTCGCCGGCAGCCGCGACCCGCAAGGCCAGGTGATCGATGCGCGGTGCGACGAAGGCCGCCGGGGCGGCGGGTATCGTCGCGTCGATGAGAGGGATCACCGGGCGGCCGCCCGCGTAGAACCAGCACCCCGCGACACGAAACGGCGGCCGGGCACCTTCTTCGAAGCCGGCAACGTCGCGAAAAAACGGCGCGTGGCTTCGAGGTCGGGCGTGACGGGCGTGACGTGGTCGAGCGGCATGGCGGCTACCTTCAGCGCGGTCCGAAGTGCGCCGGGGCGCAGGAGCGGAACGCAGAACGAATTTCAGACAGCCGAATTCTCCACGCGCGGCGTTGATTTGATAATTAGCGTAGCATTTGAATCATTTTCAAACGCAGTCTAATAATCGCAGTCATGGACAATCTCGGCGACATTCGCCTCTTTGTCGAAGCCGCGCGGCTGGGCAGCCTCTCGGCGGCGGGCCGCAAGCTCGGCCTCACCCCCGCGGCGGCAAGCGCACGGCTCGCCCGGCTCGAATCCGGCCTGCATGCGCGCCTGTTCGAGCGCACTACCCGCCAGTTGCGCCTCACCGACGAAGGCCGGCTCTACCTGAATTGCAGCGAGCAGGCACTGCGCTCGCTCGACGACGCCAGATCGGCACTTCAGGAGGGTCAGAACGTCGTGCGCGGCAAGGTGCGCATTTCGGCGACCTCCGACTTCGGCCGCAACCTGCTGATGCAATGGCTCGACGAGTTCCGCCAGCAGTATCCGGAGGTGCGTTTCGCGCTCCTGCTGAGCGATTCGCTCACGAATCTCGTGCAGGAAGACATCGACCTCGCCATCCGCTTCGGCACGCCGCAGGACAGCTCGCTCGTGGCCCGGCCGCTCGCGCCGAACCGGCGCGTGCTGTGCGCTTCGCCCGCCTATCTCGCGCGGCGCGGCGAGCCGCGCGAACCGGCCGATCTGGCCAACCACGACTGCATCGTGATCGGCTCGGTGGCCGGGCCCGTCAACGAGTGGCGCTTTGCACGCGGCGACGTCGTCCAGCAGCACACGGTGGCGCTGGAAACGGCGCTCGAAACCAACGACGGCGCCGTCGCGCGCCAGTGGGCGCTGTGCGGCTACGGCCTCGCGGTGAAGTCGATCTGGGACGTGGCCGACGACCTGCGCGCCGGGCGGCTGAGGATCGTCATGGCCGACTGGCGCTATCCGGACGCGCCGCTGCACGCGCTTTATCACCGCAACCGCTTTGTCGCGCCGCGCGTGCGTGCGGTGCTGGATTTCCTCACGGTGCGCTTCGCGCAGACGGCCGACGAACTGGACGCCCTCGTACCTTGCGCACCCGTTTCGGCGCCCGAGGAATGGCAGCGCAAAAGGCTATAATGGTAGATTGCGCTGAAGCGCGGCCGCAGTGCCGGAAAACGGCGAAAAATCGCACGGAAGCCGCACGGAAACCCGCACGGGAAATCTGCGCAAAGCAGCGTGGAAACCGCGCTGGAGTCGGCAATGAAGGCCGATGAATGTCGACGAAAGCGCCGACGAAGAGCCGGAAATCCGGCACTCCGGCAACAGCGGCAGAAAGCGCGAAGGACGCATCGCAACGCGGCCCGATCAGTTTCAGTCCCCTTTTATCACCGTAGTCCAGACCCGCAGCACCGGACGACGCCCCCAGGTCAACCACTGCGAACGGCGAATCCCCGATGACCAAGAAAGTTTATGTAAAGACCTTTGGCTGCCAGATGAACGAGTACGACTCCGACAAGATGGTCGACGTACTCGGCGCCGCCGAAGGCCTCGTCAAGACCGACACGCCCGAAGACGCGGACGTGATCCTCTTCAACACCTGCTCGGTGCGCGAGAAGGCCCAGGAGAAAGTGTTCTCCGACCTCGGCCGCGTGCGCGAACTGAAGGCAGCGAACCCGAACCTGTTGATCGGCGTGGGCGGCTGCGTGGCGAGCCAGGAAGGCGCGGCCATCGTCTCGCGGGCGCCGTACGTCGATCTCGTGTTCGGCCCGCAGACGCTGCACCGCCTGCCGCAGATGATCGACGCGCGCCGCGCGAGCGGCCGTCCGCAGGTCGACATCACCTTCCCCGAAATCGAGAAGTTCGACCATCTGCCGCCCGCGCGCGTGGAAGGCCCGAGCGCCTTCGTCTCGATCATGGAAGGCTGCAGCAAGTACTGCAGCTACTGCGTGGTGCCCTACACGCGCGGCGAGGAAGTGTCGCGCCCGCTCGACGACGTGCTCACCGAAATCGCGGGCCTCGCCGACCAGGGCGTGCGCGAAGTCACGCTGCTCGGCCAGAACGTGAACGCTTATCGCGGGAAATTCGGCGGCGCGCACGACATCGCCGACTTCGCCACGCTGATCGAATACGTGGCCGACATCCCCGGCATCGAGCGCATCCGCTACACGACCTCGCACCCGAAGGAGTTCACGCAGCGCCTCATCGACGCCTACGCGAAGGTGCCCAAGCTCGTGAGCCACCTGCACCTGCCGGTGCAGCACGGCTCCGACCGCGTGCTGATGGCGATGAAGCGCGGCTACACCGTGCTCGAATACAAGTCGGTGATCCGCAAGCTGCGCGCGATCCGTCCGGACCTCTCGCTCTCCACCGACATCATCGTCGGCTTCCCGGGCGAGACCGGGGAGGACTTCGAAAAGACCATGGCGCTCGTCGAAGAGATGAAGTACGACACGAGCTTCTCGTTCATCTACAGCCCGCGCCCCGGCACGCCCGCGGCGAACCTGCACGACGACACGCCGCGCGAAGTGAAGTTGAAGCGCCTGCAGCATCTGCAGGCCACGATCGAAGAGAACGTGCAGCGCATCAGCCAGTCGATGGTCGGCCAGGTCGAGCGCATTCTCGTGGAAGGCCCGTCGCGCAAGGACCCGGGCGAGCTCTCGGGCCGCACGGAGAACAACCGCGTCGTGAACTTCCCGGCGCCGCTCGCTTCGCACGCACGCCTGATCGGCCAGATGATCGACGTGAAGATCAATCACGCGTATCCGCATTCGCTGCGCGGCGAGCTCGTGCTCGCGCACGAGGACACGTCGGCGCTTGCGCACTAACCGCGCAGCCCCTGAACCGGAGTTCACCGCTACCTTGAAGAACCAACAGCAGCAACTGGAATTCACCGCGCCGCGCGACGACAACGCGCGGCTTGCGAATCTGTGCGGCCCGCTCGACGAGAACCTGCGGCAGATCGAACAGGCGCTCGACGTCACGCTCGCGCGCCGCGGCCACCGGATCGCAATCCGCGGCCGCGGCGCCAGGCTCGCGCTCGCCGCACTCGAAAACTTCTACAACCGGGCCCGCGACCCGCTGTCCGTCGACGACATCCAGCTCGCGCTGGTGGAAGCGCGCCATCCCGGCAATCCGGCCAACGACCCGCGCAACCGCGGCAACGGCACCGCGGCCGGCAGCGGCAACAGCGACGCTGCGGAGATCGACCCGCGCTTTCGCGGCGACCCCGACCATCCGTTCGACGAACCCGTGCGCGAAGGGCTCGACGCCGAGGAACTCGGCCCGAAGCTCTATACGCGCCGCGCCGACCTGCGCGGGCGCACGCCCGCCCAGCGCGAGTATCTGAAGCAGATCATCTCGCACGACGTGACGTTCGGCATCGGCCCGGCCGGCACCGGCAAGACCTATCTCGCCGTGGCCTGCGCCGTGGATGCGCTCGAGCGCGACCAGGTCAAGCGCATCGTGCTCACGCGTCCGGCCGTGGAAGCGGGCGAGCGCCTGGGCTTCCTGCCGGGCGATCTCGCGCAGAAGGTCGATCCGTATCTGCGTCCGCTCTACGACGCGCTCTACGACCTGCTCGGCTTCGACAAGACCGCCAAGATGTTCGAGCGCCAGATGATCGAGATCGCACCGCTCGCCTACATGCGCGGCCGCACGCTCAATCACGCGTTCATCATCCTCGACGAGGCGCAGAACACCACGCCCGAGCAGATGAAGATGTTCCTGACGCGTATCGGCTTCGGCTCGAAGGCCGTCGTGACGGGCGACACCACCCAGGTGGACCTGCCGCGCGGCCACAAGAGCGGCCTCGTCGAGGCGCAGCACGTGCTCGCGAACGTGCGCGGCATCGCGCTCACGCGCTTCACGAGTGCAGACGTCGTGCGCCATCCGCTCGTCGCGCGTATCGTCGAAGCCTACGACGCCCACGCGAAGAAGGACGAAGGCAACGCCGACGCCCGCTGACCGCCCGCCCGACCGCACGCGCTGCTTTCGCTTGCTGCTTTCGCTTTTATGGCCCGCACACCGAAACTCAAACTGACCGTCCAGTTCCCCGCCGCGAAGGCGTTCCCGCAGCACAAGGCGGCGCTGCCGCGCGCGACCGTGGCGGCGTGGGTGAAGGCCGCCCTTTTCGCCGACGCCGAGCTCACGGTGCGCTTCGTCGATGCCGAAGAGGGCCGCACGCTCAACCGCACGTACCGCGGCAAGGACTACTCGACCAACGTGCTCACCTTCGCCTACGCGGAGAGCGAGGACGATCCCGTCACCGGCGACCTGATCCTGTGCTGCCCGGTGGTGGAAAAGGAAGCAGCCGAACAGGGCAAGCCGCTCGCCGCGCACTACGCTCACCTGCTGGTGCATGGCGCGCTGCACGCCCAGGGGTACGATCACGAGAACGAAGCCGAGGCCGAGGAGATGGAGGGCATCGAGACTGAAATCCTCACGTCGCTCGGCTTTCCCGATCCTTACAAGTGAGCGTGCCGGGCCGCCACGCCTGAAAACCCCGTCCGCACGTTCAGCACATTCCGTCCGTTCAGCCCGCACGACATGAGCGCCAAAGACCCCGATCCGGCCCCCGAACTGCTCTCAGGCGCCGCAGCGCCCTGCCCGGGCTACCCGCCGGCGCTCGGCGAGTCGCGGCTCCTGACCGAAGCCGAACTGCAGGCGTCGCTCGACTGCGCCCTCTCGGGCTGGGACGGCGCGAGCGATCTGTGGCTCTTCGGCTATGGCTCGCTGATCTGGAATCCGGGGCTGCCCACCGTCGAAAACGTGCGCTCGCGCGTGCATGGCTATCACCGCGGCCTTTACCTCTGGTCGCGCGTGAACCGCGGCACGCCCGAACAGCCGGGGCTCGTGCTCGCGCTCGACCGCGGCGGCTCGTGCGCCGGTGTCGCGTTCCGGCTGGCCGCCGAGGGCGTAATGCCGCATCTCGAAGCCCTCTGGCGCCGCGAAATGGCAATGGGCTCGTACCGGCCAGCGTGGCTGCCGTGCGTGCTGGCCGGCGGCCGGCGCGTGTCGGCGCTCGCCTTCGTCATGCGCCGCGACGTGGCCACCTACACCGGCAAGCTCAACGACGCGACCGTGCGCACGGTGCTCGGCTGCGCGAGCGGCCGCTACGGCACGACGCTCGACTACGTGCGGCGCACCGTGGAAGCGCTGCGCGAAAGCGGCATGCCGGACCGGGCGCTGGAGCAGTTGCTCGCGCGCTGCGCGTAAGCCTGCGCGTTAATCTGCTCATTAACGTGCGCATAGGCCTCGCGACCCAATCCGCCGGCGCCGTCAGTCGGCGACTGAAGTCCGGCCAAATTTTGACCCGCATCGCTACCGAAGCGCGGAACCCGGCTTTTTCGTCCACCACGCGAGGGCGCCGCATCTGCGTTAGGATTGACCTGCCGGCGGCCCTTACACAGAGCCGCAACGGGCATGATGTATCCTTAACCTTCCGCAACAACGCGCCCGGCCATCCAGGGGCCTGAGGGCGCACCACCATGAACGACTCCTATCCCAGTCGACGACATACCGACAAACCGCAGGAAAAGCGCACGCTGCTCGAGCGGCTGACCGACTTCATCTCGCCCGAGCCCGACTCGCGCAGCGAACTTCTCGAAATCCTCCAGGACGCGCACGCCCGCAATCTGATCGACGCCGATTCGCTGTCGATGATCGAAGGCGTGTTCCAGGTCTCCGAACTGAGCGCGCGCGACATCATGATCCCGCGCGCGCAGATGGACGCGATCAACATCGCCGACCGTCCCGACGACTTCATCCCCTTCGTGCTGGAGAAGGCGCACTCGCGCTACCCCGTGTACGAGGGCAACCGCGACAACGTGATCGGCGTGCTCCTCGCGAAGGACCTGCTGCGCTACTACGCCGAAGAGGAATTCGACGTGCGCGGCATGCTGCGCCCGGCCGTGTTCATCCCCGAATCGAAGCGGCTGAACGTGCTGCTGCACGACTTCCGCGTGAACCGCAACCATATTGCGATCGTCGTCGACGAGTACGGCGGCGTGGCGGGCCTCATCACGATCGAGGACGTGCTCGAGCAGATCGTGGGCGACATCGAGGACGAGTACGATTTCGACGAGGAAAGCGGCAATATCATCGCCTCGCCGGACGGGCGCTACCGCGTGCGGGCGCTCACCGAAATCGAGCAGTTCAACGAGGCGTTCGGCACCCGCTACTCCGACGAGGAAGTCGATACGATAGGCGGCTTCGTCACGCATCATTTTGGCCACGTGCCGCACAGGGGCGAAAAGGTACGCATCGACGACCTCATTTTCGAGGTGCTGCGCGCCGACGCCCGCCAGGTCCACATGCTGCTCGTGCGCCGCGACCCGATGGCCGGGCTGCGCGAAAGCGAGCTGCAGCCTCCGGGCACCTGAGCGGCTCCGCCCGGGCAACGCTGCACGAACGCGGCGTCAACCCGGGCGGCACGACCGCAGGCGGCAGCGCGCCATGCCGCCGCCAACCGAAGACGCCGGCCCGCAGGCCGGCGTTTGCTTGAAACCCGAGCGCAACCCAATTCCATGTCCGAACCGATCGATTCTCCCGCGCGCGCCGGCGCGCCTACCGCCGCCACGCGACCCGCCGACGACACCCGTCGCCGCGCGCTGCCCGCCTGGCACTATCTGGCCGCCGCCGCACTCGGCGCGCTCAACACGCTCTCGTTCGCGCCGACCCCGCATGGCGGCTGGCTCGAAATCGCGATCTTCGCGGGCTTCTACTTCTGGCTCACGCGCACCACCGGCTGGAAGAGCGCGCTCATGACCGGCTGGGCGTTCGGCTTCGGCAACTTCGTCACCGGCGTGTGGTGGCTGTATGTGAGCATGCACTTCTACGGCGGCATGTCCGCGCCGCTCGCGGGTGCCGCGCTCGTGCTGTTCTCGCTCTATCTGGGCTTCTATCCGGCACTCGCGGCCACCGTCTGGTCGTTCTGCGCGGGACACGCCAGCAACGGCCGCGCGGGCGACGCGCCGTTCTCGCCCACCTGGCATGGCGCGTTTGCGTTCGCGAGCGCGTGGGCGCTCGGCGAATGGGGCCGCGGCTATGTGTTCACGGGCTTTCCATGGCTCGCGAGCGGCTATGCGCAAGTGGACGGTCCGCTCTCGGGCTACGCCCCCATCGCCGGCGTGTACGGCGTGGGCTGGGTGCTCGCGCTCGTCGCCGCGCTCATCGTGCAGGCTCTCGTGCGGGCATGGGCGCTCAAACGCCGCTCCCCGGGCGGCGAGCCGGCCCTGTCCGCCCAGCCGCGCCCGGGCGCGCCGCGCGCGGCGGCTGTCGTGCCGGCCGCCCTGGCTGCGGCGCTGATCGTCGCGGGCCTCCTGCTGCCGCTCGTGCCGTGGACCGAGCCGGCCAACGCACCGCTCGACGTGCGCCTCCTGCAGGGCAACATCAAGCAGGAAATGAAGTTCTCCGATGCCGGCATGCAGGCCGCGCTCGACGAATTCCAGACGCTCATTACCCAGAAGCCCGCCGACCTCGTGGTCACGCCCGAAACGGCGATCCCCGTGCTGCTCCAGGAAATGCCGCAGCCGTTCGCGCTCGCCGTGCGCCGCTTCGCCGATTCCACCGGCACCGCGATCCTGTTCGGCGCGCTGGGCGGCACGATCACGCCGGACGGACACCTCGTCGATGTCACGAACAGCCTCTTCGGCATCACGCCGGGCCGGCCGGGCCTCTATCGCTACGACAAGCACCACCTCGTGCCCTTCGGCGAATTCGTGCCCTGGGGCTTCCACTGGTTCGTGAACCTGCTCAACATCCCGCTGGGCGACCTCGCGCGCGGCGCGCCCGTGCAGGCGCCGTTCCTCGTGCACAACCAGCCGGTGGCCGCCGATATCTGCTACGAAGACATCTTCGGCGAGGAGATCGCCCGCAGCGTGCGCGACAACCCCACTTCGCCCGGCATTCTCATCAACTCGACGAACCTCGCCTGGTTCGGCGACACCATCGCGCTCGACCAGCACCTGCAGATCGCACGCATGCGTTCGCTCGAAACCGGCCGGCCGATGCTGCGCGCCACCAACACGGGCATGACCGCCGCCATCGACGCCCACGGCCGCGTGATCGCCCGGCTGCCCGTCTATACGGTGGGCTCGCTCGACGTGCACATCGAAGGCACGACGGGCTTCACGCCCTATGTGACGAGCGGCAACAACACCGTGGTCGCGATCTCGCTGCTGATGCTGGCGTTCGGCTTCGCCTTCGGGCCGGGCCGCCCCGGACGCGCGAAGGCGGAACGCAAGCCGTAACACAGCCGCCGGGTGGTCCGCGGCGCCCACTGCGCCCCAGCGCTGCACCCCTGCGCACCCGGACCTGGGCCCCGAAATACGGGCCCAGGTCTCAACGCCGCGCCGATCCGGTAAAATTCAACGTTTTAGCACCAGGCCTTCCCGGCCAGGGCTGCCGGGCGCCTCGCCCGTGCGCGCCGCCGGAAGCCGCCGCTTCCTGCCCCAAAAAAGCAAACTGCAGGCATTTCATGCTCACGTTTCAGCAAATCATCCTGACGCTCCAGTCTTACTGGGACAAGCAGGGCTGCGCGCTGCTCCAGCCGATCGACATGGAAGTCGGCGCCGGCACCTCGCACGTCCATACCTTCCTGCGCGCAATCGGCCCCGAGCCGTGGCGAGCCGCCTACGTGCAACCCTCGCGGCGCCCCAAGGACGGCCGCTACGGCGAAAACCCGAACCGCCTGCAGCACTACTACCAGTACCAGGTGGTGCTCAAGCCCGCGCCGGAAAACATCCTCGACCTGTACCTCGGCTCGCTCGAAGCACTGGGCTTCGACCTCCAGCAGAACGACGTGCGCTTCGTGGAAGACGACTGGGAGAACCCCACGCTCGGCGCCTGGGGCCTTGGCTGGGAAGTGTGGCTGAACGGCATGGAAGTCACGCAGTTCACCTACTTCCAGCAGGTGGGCGGCCTCGACTGCAAGCCGGTGCTGGGCGAAATCACCTACGGGCTCGAGCGCCTCGCGATGTACCTGCAGAAGGTCGAGAACGTGTACGACCTCGTGTGGACCGAGTGGGAAGAGCAAGGCCCGAACGGCCCCGAGATCCGCCGCCTCACCTACGGCGACGTGTACCACCAGAACGAAGTCGAGCAGTCCACCTACAACTTCGAGCACGCGAACGTCGATCTCCTCTTCACGTTCTTCAACGCGTACGAAGGCGAAGCGAAGCGCATGATGGAAATGCAGCTCGCGCTGCCCGCCTACGAACTCGTGCTCAAGGCCGCTCACACGTTCAACCTGCTCGACGCCCGCGGCGCGATCTCCGTGACCGAGCGCGCCGCCTACATCGGCCGCATTCGCGCGCTTTCGCGCAGCGTCGCGCAGTCGTATTACGATTCGCGCGAAAAGCTCGGCTTCCCGATGCTCGGCAATCCGGTGCACGGCGTGCCCGGCCTCACCACCGACGAACAGGACGCCGCGATGCCCGCCTGGGCGCCGCCGCTGAAGGTCGAACGCAAGTTCGACGAGGAATGACCGGATCACCAGAACAATGACCCAAGCCCATCACGCCACTCTCCTCGTCGAACTGCTGACCGAGGAACTGCCGCCGAAGGCGCTCGCGCGCCTCGGCGACGCGTTCGCCGAAGGTATCGCCGAGCGCCTCGCCGCACGCGACCTGATCGAAGGCGACCTCTCGTTCGAACGCTACGCCACGCCGCGCCGCCTCGCGGTGACGATCAGGAACGTGCGCAGCGTCGCGCCCGAAAAGCAGGTGCGCGAAAAAGTGCTGCCCGTCTCGGTCGCGCTCGATGCGAACGGCCAGCCCACCGCGCCGCTCGCGAAGAAGCTCGCGGCGCTCGGCTTCCCCGACTTCCCGGTGAGCGAGCTCGAACGCGCCTCGGACGGCAAGAACGAAGCCTTCTTCCTGCGTTATGCCGCACCCGGCGCGACGCTCGCCGACGGCCTGCAGGCGGTGCTCGACGAAGCGCTCACGAAGCTGCCGATCCCGAAGGTCATGACCTACCAGCGCCCGGACGGCAGCAACGTGCAGTTCGTGCGCCCCGTGCATCGCCTCATCGCGCTGCACGGCGACCAGATCGTGCCGGTGAGCGCATTCGGCGTGGACGCCGGCGACACCACGCGCGGCCACCGCTTCCTCTCCGAAGGCCCGATCGCCATCACGCGCGCCGACGACTACGCGCACGCGCTCAAGCACAAGGGTTCCGTGATCGCAAACTACGCGGACCGGCGCGAATCGATCCGCTCGCAGTTGATCGCCGCCGCGGGCGAGGACAAGGTCGTGATGCCCGAAGCGCTGCTCGACGAAGTGAACTCGCTCGTCGAATGGCCGGTGGTGTACGCCTGCAGGTTCGAGGACGAATTCCTGCAGGTGCCGCAGGAGTGCCTGATCCTCACGATGCAGACGAACCAGAAGTACTTCGCGCTCACCGACGCCGAAGGCCGCCTGCGCTCGCGCTTCCTGATCGTCTCGAACATCGCGACCGACACGCCGGTCGAGATCGTGGAAGGCAACGAACGCGTGGTGCGCCCGCGTCTGGCCGACGCCAAGTTCTTCTTCGAGCAGGACAAGAAAAAGCCGCTGGCCGATCGCGTGCCGCTGCTCGCGAACGTCGTGTACCACAACAAGCTCGGCTCGCAACTGCAGCGCGTGGAGCGCCTCGAAACGCTCGCCGGCGAAATCGCACAACGGGCCGGCGCCGATGTCGCGCTCGCGAGGCGCGGCGCGCGCCTCGCGAAAGCCGACCTGCTGACCGACATGGTGGGCGAGTTCCCCGAGCTGCAAGGCACGATGGGCACGTACTACGCGCGCCACGACGGCGAGCCCGAAGAAGTGGCGATTGCGTGCTCCGAACACTACCAGCCGCGCTTCTCCGGCGACGCCCTGCCGGCCACGCCGACGGGCACGATCGTCGCGCTCGCGGACAAGCTCGAAACGCTCGTGGGCATCTGGGGCATCGGCCTCGCGCCCACCGGCGAAAAGGACCCGTTCGCGCTGCGCCGTCACGCGCTGGGCGTGCTGCGCATCCTCGTCGAAAAGCAGTTGCCGCTCGATCTTCTCGAACTGCTGCGCGCGGCGCAGGCCCAGTTCGCGAACGTGCCGGCCGTGACCGATTCGACGGCTGCGATCTACGAATTCTGCATGGACCGCCTGCGCGGTCTGCTGCGCGAGCGCGGCTACGCCGCCGCCGAAATCGACGCGGTGCTCGCCATGAATCCCACGCGCCTCGACGACATCGTCGCGCGCCTCGACGCGGTGCGCGAATTCGCGGCGCTCGCGGAAGCGGCGTCGCTCGCGGCGGCGAACAAGCGCATCTCGAACATCCTCAAGAAGTCCGAGGTCGCCGACGACGCCGGCGTGCAGGTCGCGCTCTTCGTCGAAGCGGCCGAAAAGGCGCTCTACGCGCAGCTCGAACAGGTTGCGCCGCGCGTGGAGTCGCAGCTCGCGGCCCGCGAATACACGGGCGCCCTCACGGCGCTCGCGGCGCTGCGCGAAACGGTGGACACCTTCTTCAACGACGTGATGGTGAACGCCGAAGACCCGGCGCTGCGGGCCAACCGGCTCGCGCTGCTCAAGGCGCTGCACCGGCAGATGAACCGCGTAGCGGACATCTCGCGGCTCGCCGCCTGACGCCCCCGGGCCCACACTGAGCGCGACGCCATGCCGACCAGTTCCAGCAGAAAACTCGTGATCCTCGACCGCGACGGCGTGATCAACGTCGATTCCGACGCGTACATCAAGTCGCCCGACGAATGGATCGCCATCCCCGGCAGCCTCGAAGCGATCGCCCGCCTGAACCAGGCGGGTTATCGCGTTGCGGTGGCGACGAACCAGTCCGGCATTGGCCGGGGCCTCTTCGACATGGCCGCGCTCAACGCCATGCACGCGAAGATGCACCGCCTCGCGGCGGCCGTGGGTGGGCGTATCGACGCCGTGTTCTTCTGCCCGCACACGGCGCAGGACCACTGCGACTGCCGCAAGCCGAAGCCCGGCATGCTGAAGATGCTCGCCGAGCGCTTCGAGATCGACCCCGAGGAAACGGCCGTGGTGGGCGACTCGCTGCGCGACCTGCAGGCCGGCGCCGCGCTCGGTTTTCGCACGCATCTCGTACTCACCGGCAAGGGCGAAAAAACGCTGAGCGCGGGCGGGCTGCCCGAGGGCACCCAGGTCCATGCGGACCTGCGCGCGTTCGCGCTCGACTTCCTCGCGAGCGAGCCGGCCTGAGCACGCCACGCTAACCCGAACGGCCACGGCGGCGCGTGCCTCAGGCGCGCCGCTCGCCCAACCCTTCCGCCCCGACCGATGCGCTTTCTCCGCTCCCTGCTGCTGTTCATCTACTTCATCGCGTTCACCATGCCGTACGCAACGGCGTGCTTCATCGCGTTCCCGTTCATGAACGCCGACCGGCGCTACTGGATGGCGGTGGGCTGGTGCCGCACGACGCTCTTCGTCACGCGCTGGCTCAACGGCATCCGCTACCGCATCGAGGGCTGGGAGAACCTGCCGGACGGCCCGGCCGTGCTGCTCTCGAAGCATCAGTCGGCATGGGAAACGCTGGCGTTTCCGGCGCTGATGCCGCGCCCGCTGTGCTACGTGTTCAAGCGCGAACTGCTGTACGTGCCGTTCTTCGGCTGGGCGCTCGGCATGCTGAAGATGGTTCAGATCAACCGCAAGGAAGGCAAGCACGCCTTCGATTCGGTGACGCGCCAGGGCCGGCAGCGCATGGCCGAAGGCGCCTGGGTCATCATGTTTCCGGAAGGCACGCGCACGCCTGTCGGCAAGCAGGGCAAGTACAAGACCGGCGGCGCGCGCTTCGCCATCGAAACCGGCGCGCCGGTGGTGCCGATTGCCCACAATGCGGGGCGCGTCTGGCCCCGCAACTCGTTCATTAAATATCCGGGTATAGTCACGGTGTCGATCGGCAAGCCGATCGAGACGACCGGACTCTCGCCCGACGCAGTCAATACGCGCGTGGAGCAGTGGATCGAAGCCGAGATGCGGCGCATCGATCCGGCGGCGTACCGCGAGACGGATGGCGCGTCGGCGAACGCGGCTCGCATCTGACGCGAGCGGGCCGATAAGCGGCGCGGGCCTGGCCCACGCGCCACGCGCCACGCGATCAATCGCTACAGACCTGACGATGCAGAAGTCCAATACGCCGCGGCCCGCTGCGGCGCTTGATAACCGGCAGCTCGATTTGCCGCTTTTCGGGGAGGCGCTCGGGCACGCTGTCCCGCCCTCGCCGGGCTCGACTCCCACCCTTACGCCGACACCCTCCCAGCCGTCGAACCCGGTGCCCCTCGCACCGGACGGCACACGCTTGCGCGCGGTCGTGCTCGGCGCGTGCACGCTGCATTACCACCTCAAACGATCGTCGCGCAAATCCATTGGTTTCGTGATCGACGGCACGGGGCTTGCCGTCACCGCGCCGCGCTGGGTGACGCTCGCCGACATCGAAACAGCCATCGCGGAAAAGCAGCGCTGGATCTTTGCGAAACTGGCCGAATGGCAAACGCGCACCGAGCAGCGTGCGCTGCCGCGCGTGCAATGGGGCGACGGGGCTGAACTTCCTTATCTCGGCAAGCCGATACGACTGCGGCTGGGCGCGGCCCATCTTGCCTTCGATGAAACCACGCGAGTGCTCGCCCTGCCGCTGCCGTCGCACGCGGACGCGCAGCAGATCAAGGACCGCGTGACCGGCTGGCTGCAGGGCGAAGCGACGCGCCTGTTCGGCGAGCGGCTTGCGGCTTATGCGGAGAAACTGGGCGTCGCGTTCCGCTCTTATGCGCTTTCTTCCGCTGCCACGCGCTGGGGAAGCTGCTCGAGCGAAGGCCGGATACGGCTGAACTGGCGGCTGATTCACTTCCCGCTCCCGGTCGTGGACTATGTCGTCGCGCACGAACTCGCGCATTTGCGGGAGATGAACCATAGTCCGCGGTTCTGGCGGACGGTGGAGTCGATCTTTCCGGAGTTTCGCGAGGCGAGGAAGGCGCTGAAGCAGTGCCCGGTGGAGATGTGAAGGCTTAGGGCGCGTTGCGGCCCGGGCGGTGCGCGCACTATCGATACATAGCAGTCCGTATGATCGATCGCACCGGGAATCCGGCCGACCGCCGGGGCAATTCCAGGCGATTCCAGGCGGCACCGGGCAATTCCGGTGCCCCGGCCACATCTTTACTGCTTCTTCTGGATGAACTCGATCTTGTAGCCATCCGGATCGGTCGCGAACGCGATCACCGTCGTGCCGTGTTTCATCGGTCCGGCCTCGCGCACCACCGTGCCGCCCTGCTCCTTGATCTTCGCACAGGCCGCGTACGCATCCTCGACCTCCACGGCCAGATGGCCGAATCCCGTGCCGAGGTCGTAGGCAGGCGTGTCCCAGTTGTGGGTAAGCTCGATCACCGTGCCGTTGCGCTCGTCGGTGTAGCCCACGAACGCGAGCGTGAACTTGCCGTCGGGGTAGTCCTCGCGGCGCAGCAGTTTCATGCCGAGCAGTTCGGTGTAGAACTTGATCGAGCGATCGAGGTCGCCGACCCGGATCATCGTATGGAGGAGGCGCATCGTGTACTCCGTTTGGCCGTCGTCAAAACCGCGACTCTACCAAAATCCCGTGGCGCGTGCCGACGCCGGCAAACGCCGCCGATTTGCTCTAGCATGATCGCCATCCCGAATTTGCCGCGGGCAGCGGGAAGCCTGACAGACAATCGATTCAAGGAGCAGACATGCGGATTCTGGTAGTGGGCGCAGGAGCGACGGGCGGTTACTTCGGCGGCAGGCTCGCCGCCGCCGGGCGCGATGTGACGTTTCTGGTCCGGCCCCAGCGCGCCGCCCAGTTGCGCGAAGCCGGCCTCGTGATTCGCAGCCCTCACGGCGACCTCACGCTGCGCGAGATCCAGGCGGTCACGCAGGACGCGCTCGCCAGCGCCGGCCCCTTCGACCTCGTGCTACTCAGTTGCAAGGCCTACGATCTCGATGACGCCATCGAGTCCTTCGCGGCGGCCGTGGGCCCCTCCACGGCGATCCTGCCGCTCCTGAACGGCATGCGTCATCTCGACGTCCTGCAGGCACGCTTTGGCACCCAGGCCGTGCTGGGCGGCGTGTGCCTGATCGCCTCCACGCTGAATGCCGCGCGCGAAATCGTGCATCTGAACGACGCGCACGCCATCACCTTCGGCGAACTGGGCGGCGGCGTCTCGCCGCGCGCGCAGGCGATTGCGGATGCGTTCTCCCACGCCGGCTTCAACGTGAAAGCCAGCGAGCGCATTCTCCAGGAGATGTGGGAGAAGTGGGTGTTCCTTGCCTCGCTGGCCGGTTCGACGTGTCTCCTGCGCGCCCCCGTGGGCGTCATCCTCTCGACGCCCGATGGCGAAGCGATCGTCGAACGCCTCTTTGCGGAATGCCGCGCCACCGCGGCCGAAAACGGCTACGCGGTGCGCGACGCCTTCGTGGAGCGCTCGCGTTCGATGCTTTTCGCGGCCGGCTCGCCGCTCACGGCCTCGATGCTGCGCGACGTGCAGAACGGCTCGCGCACCGAGGCCGATCACGTGCTGGGCGACCTGATCCGGCGCGGCGGCGAGGCGCAAAGCAGCGATGCACTTTCGGTGCTGCGCGTGGCCTATAGCCATTTGAAGGCCTACGAAGCGCAGCGCGGCGCGGCGAACTGACGAGGGGCGCGCGCCGCACCCTGAGGGCAGCAGGGGTATCGGCCTGGCGGGCAGGCGGACTTTGGTATCGTATCGGTCCGCCTTACAGGTAACAAACAAGGCAACAAACAAGCGGCCGACAAGCCACATCGCCGCTATCCGCCAGCCACCGACACGACCGATGAGCACCCTCGCCTTGCCCGCGCGCCGCGCGCCAGACAGTCAGGCTGTGATCCTGATGATCGTGCTCTGCGCGATCTGGGGCTTGCAGCAAGTTGCCATCAAGAGCACCAATGTGGCGCTGCCGCCCGTGTTTCAGGCGGGGCTGCGCTCGACCATCGCCGCGCTGCTGGTCTGGGGCTGGGCGCGAAGCCGCGGCACGCCGCTCTTTCGCGAGGACGGCACGCTGGGGGCCGGGCTCTTTGCGGGCGTCCTGTTCGCCGGCGAATTCGTGTGCATCTTTCTCGGCCTCACGATGACGAGCGCGTCGCGCATGGCCGTGTTCCTCTACACCGCCCCCTGTTTCACCGCCCTGGGCCTGCACTGGTTCACGCCGGGCGAGCGCATGCGGCGCACGCAGTGGGTTGGGGTTGCGGTGGCCTTTGCCGGCATGGCGCTCGCATTCGCCGATGGTTTCGCGCGCACCGGTACGAAGGACATGCACGCGATATTGACCGGCCTCGCCGGCGATGCGCTCGGCGTGCTCGCCGGCGCGCTGTGGGCCGCCACGACGGTGGTCGTGCGCAGCAGCACGCTCGCGCACGTCAGCGCAAGCAAGACGCTCTTCTATCAACTGGCGGTGTCCGGCGTGGTGCTGCTCGCGCTCGCGGCAGGGCTCGGCCAGATCGAGGTGCGCACGGTCACGCCGCTTGCCGTCGCGGCGCTCGGCTATCAGGCCGTGGTCGTGGCGTTCGTGAGCTATCTCACGTGGTTCTGGCTGCTCACGCGCTATATGGCGTCGCGGCTTTCGGTGTTCTCGTTCCTCACGCCGCTCTTCGGCGTGACGTTCGGCGTGCTGTTGCTCGGCGAGTCGTTCAGCAGCCGGTTTCTCGCCGCTGCGCTGCTCGTGCTGGCCGGCATCGCGCTCGTGAACGCACCCGCCAAACCCCAGCGACGCTAGGGCAGAGGCCCTGGCTCCATGGCCGCGCACGGGCGGCGCGTGGGCTTCGGTGCCCTTACCCGGCCGACTTCGCCGATCCGCCCAGCGCCTGGGCGATGCGCACGTACTCTTCCACCGGCACCTCTTCGGCGCGGCGCGCGAGATCGAAGCCCAGCGCCTCGAAATCCACGCGGTCGCGATAATCGCCCAGCGTGTTGCGCAGCATCTTGCGACGCTGCGAGAACGCGGCCGTCACGAGATCGCCGAGGATCGCGTCGTCCACATCGGGCAACTCGTGCGGCGCATAGGGAATCATGCGCACGATGGCCGAATCGACCTTGGGCGGCGGCTGGAACGATTCGGGCGGCACGTCGATCAGCTTGTCGATGACGTAGCGGTACTGCAGCA
This sequence comes from Paraburkholderia ferrariae NBRC 106233, assembly GCF_000685035.1. Taxonomy (GTDB): domain Bacteria; phylum Pseudomonadota; class Gammaproteobacteria; order Burkholderiales; family Burkholderiaceae; genus Paraburkholderia; species Paraburkholderia ferrariae. The sequence continues at coordinate 39,079 of NZ_BAYB01000011.1, read as the reverse complement.
TCACCGTGAGACGGCCGAATGCCTTGCTGCCCGGCTCGGCCACCATGCGCTCCACCACTTCGTTCTGCAGCATGAAGTGCTGGTCGATCACGCAGCGCGCGAACGCGGCGAGGTGAAAGAGCAGCGGGCTCGAGATGTTGTACGGCAGGTTGCCGACGATGCGCAGCGAAGGCTTCTCGCCCGGCGCGGCCAGCGCAGCGAAGTCGAAGGCGAGCGCATCGCCCGCATGGAGTTCGAGCAGCGGCCCGAACTTCTTCGTGAGGCGCGCGATCAGGTCGCGGTCGAGTTCCACCGCGTGCAGCGGCGACTCGGGCGTGGCGAGCCGTTCGATCAGCGGCCCGGTGAGCGCGCCGAGACCCGGCCCGATTTCGACCATGCGTTCGCCGCGCTGCGGGCGGATCGTATCGACGATCGAGTCGATCACGCCCGTATCGACGAGAAAGTTCTGGCCGAAGCGCTTGCGCGCGAAGTGGCCCTGGTGCTGTCTGCTGCTATTAGACATCGTCTGGAAATTCAGTCAGAGAGCGCGGCGGTGCCGCGCCATCGAAACGGCGGTATCGACGGCGGCGATCAGGCTGCCCGCGTCGGCGCGGCCCGTGCCGGCAAGATCGAGCGCAGTGCCGTGATCGACCGAGGTACGGATGATCGGCAAGCCGAGCGTCACGTTGATCCCTTCGCCGAACGTCGCGTATTTCAGGACCGGCAGGCCCTGGTCGTGGAACATGGCGAGCACGCAGTCCGCGTCCTTGAGGTAGCGCGGCTGGAACAGCGTGTCGGCCGGATACGGGCCGCGCGCGTCGATGCCCGCGTCCGCGGCCCTCTTCAGCGCCGGCGAGATCGTCTCGATCTCCTCGCGGCCGAGGTAGCCGTTCTCGCCCGCATGCGGGTTGAGCCCCGTCACGAGGATGCGCGGCTGCGGCACGCCGAAATGGCGGCGCAGGTCGTGGTCGACGATGCGCAGCGTCGTGACGAGGCCATCGACGGTGAGCGCCGCCGAAACGTCCTTGAGCGGCAGGTGCGTCGTGGCGAGCGCCACGCGCAACGGCCGCGCGCCGGTGCCCGCGAGCATCATCACGACCTGCGGCGTGCCGGTGCGCTCGGCCAGGTACTCGGTGTGGCCGGTGAACGGAACGCCGGCGTCGTTGATGGTGCTCTTCTGCAGCGGCGCCGTGACGATGGCGTCGAACGCGTGCGCCACGGCGCCGTCGATGGCGCGGTCGAGCAGCGCCAGCACATAGCGGCCGTTCGCGGCGTCGAGCTTGCCCGGCTGGGCCGGCACGGCGAGCGGCACGTGCTCCACGCGCACGCGCGACCTTGCGCTGAGCGCAGCCCAATCGACGTTGACGGCGGCAGCGCGTGCCGCGAGGAGGTCCCGGTCGCCGAGCACCACGAACTCGGCGTCGGGCCAGTGTGCAGCGGCGCCGGCGAGCGCGGCGGCAGTCAGTTCCGGGCCGACGCCGGCGGGTTCGCCGGTGGTGATGGCAATGCGGATCGGCCCCGGCCCCCGCGGAGCCGGCGACGAGGATGCGGGGGCGTTCACGGCGGTTTCCTTTAGTTCTGCGGCGGCGTCATGCCGGCGATCTTGTAATCGACGTAGGCGCTGTCACGCAGTTGGCGCAGCCAGTCGGCGTAAGCCTGCTCGGCCTTGCGCTGGCCGATTGCCTGGCGCGCGAGGTCCATCTGCTGGGTCACGGAGCCTTCGGCGTCGCGGCGCCCGAGCACCTGGATCAGGTGGTAGCCGTATTCGGTGCGCACCGGGTCGCTGATCTGACCGTCCTGCAGCGTGTTCATGGCGCGCTCGAATTCAGGCACGGTTTCGCCCGGGCTGATCCAGCCGAGGTCGCCGCCCTGCGAAGCCGAGCCGTCTTGCGAGTAGGTGCGCGCGAACTTCGCGAAGTCGCCGCCCGCCTGCACCTCGCGCTTGATCTCCAGCAGCTTCTGGCGCGCTTCCGGCTCCGGCATGCCGCCTTCGCCCACGCGCAGCAGGATGTGACGCACGTGCGTCTGCACGAGCGTCGGCGCGGCGCCGGCCGTGCCCTGGCCCGTGCGGCGGTCCACGAGGCGGATGATCTCGAAGCCGTCGTTGGTGCGGATCACCGACGGATTGACTTCACCCGGGCGCATGGTCGCCGCAGCCGTCACGAATTCGGGCGGCAGCTTCGAGGGCGCGAGGAAGCCCATGTCGCCGCCCTGCTTCGCGTCCGCAGCCTGCGAATTCGACTTCGCGAGGCTCGAGAACTTGTCGCCCGACTGGGCTTGCTTGAGCAGCGCGTTGGCCTTCGCCTGGGCAGCTTCGATGTCGGTTTCCGGAGCGTTGAGCGGCGCCTTGATGAGGATGTGCTCGAAGTGCAGGTCGTTGGTCTGACCCGCATTCGGTCCGCGCTGGCTGGCGATGTAGTTCGCGACTTCGGCGTCCGACACCGAGATCTTGCTGTCCACTTCCTTCTCGCGCAGCTTCGAGAGCGTGAGCTCCGTGCGTGCGTCGCGCGTGAACGTGCTCCAGGGCACGCCCGCCGCCTCGATGCGCGCGCGGTAGGTGGCGAGGTCGAGGCCGTTGGCCTGGGCGAGGCGCTCCAGCGTGCGCTGCACGGCGGCGTCGTCGACGGTGATGCCGTCTTCCTTCGCCCGCTGGAGCTGGATGCGTTCGAGCACCATCTGGTTGAGCACCTGGGCGCGCAACTGGTCCATCGGCGGCACCGGGGCGTTCTGCTGCTGCAGGCGGCGTGCGATGAGGCCCACGCGCTCGTCCAGCTCGCGCTGCGTGATCACGCCGTCGTTGACGATGGCGGCGATCGTGTCCACCGTCTGCCCGGGATTGGTGGGCAGGCCCTGCGCTTGCGCCGGCGTGGCCGGCATGAGGCCCGCGACGGCGATCAGACTCGCAGCGAACGCTGCCAGGCGAAGCTTTTTCATGATTCCCACAAATACTCCAATGTTGGCGGGCCGCTTCGCCCGTCGTCTCTTTGCAACCGACCCCGCGCTGTCCCGCACGCTTCCCGTTCCGGGAAAAACGCGACGGATCACGCGTTATTGATAATCCGTGAAACGCGATGCCGGCGGCGGCTGGGCAGGCAGCGTCGTGTAGCCCGGCACGCTGGCCTTGAAGGCTGCCACCAGCCCGTTATCGACGTTCGACAGCCCCTTGAGCGTTAGCTGCGCCATGAATCGCGTAGACGAATTCTGGCCGCCGGTCGTATTGACCCCGTTTGCATAGCGCTGGATGCCGACACCGAGCACCCAGCAGTCGGCATCGTACTGCAAGCCCGCCAGGCCATTGACGATCCGGTGCCCGACCAGATCGTAATTGAAGGTGCCCACGGCGAACACCCGGTGCGAAAACGGCCATTGCGCCGAGATCATAATCTGGTTGATTGGCGTGTAGTCGAGCGTGGTGTTCGCGCGCGTGTAGCGGTATGCGATGTTCAGCACCCGGTTCGGGCCCGGGCTGTAGCCGAAACCGACGCTCGCCTTCGTCAGGTCGTTATTGTCGGCATTATATTGGAACGCGGTTTCCGAAGCGAAACCGCCCCCGATCTTCAGCGATGCGCCTGCGATCAGGTCCGAATGGGTTGCCTGCGCCGTCGTCTCGCCGGGCGTCAGCGTCACGCGCTGATCCTGGAAGTAGTACTGCTGCGCGAGAACGAAGCGCGCGCGTTCGTCGCCGGTGGCCGGATCGATGAAGCGCGTGGTAATCGCCGCGGTGATGCGGTTCGAGTCCGCAATGCGGTCGTCGCCGACGAAGGTGTTCGGCGTGAAGATTTCCGCGAGGCCGAAGTCCGAATCGGCCGTGTCGAAGAGCGGCGCGAACTCCTGATTCCGGTACGGCGTGTACACGTAGTACAGGCGCGGTTCCAGGGTCTGGATGTAGTCCTGACCGAACAGGTGCACGGTGCGGTCGAACACGAGGCCCGTGTCGAAGCTGAACGTGGGCACCGACTCGGTGAAGTTCTTCGGCTGCCCGACGGGCGAGCCCGAACCGATATTGCTCAGATCGTACGCGGCGAAGTGCCATTGCACCTTCGGCGTCACGAAGTAGCCCGGCCCCAGCAGCGAGTACGACAGATACGGATTGAAGACGACGCGGTCGCCTTCGGTCATGTCCGAACTCGTGATGCGAAAGCGCGAGTAGTCGGCCTCGGCGCCGTAGTCGAAGCCTTCGACGTTGTACTGGTTGTACTTGACGTTCAGCTCGGGCTCGCGGCCGTACGGCGGCGACGATCCTTCGAGCGTCTGCCAGTGCTGGACGCGGGCCAGCACCGACCACGGCCCGTTGTTGTACGTCACGCCCGCTTCCTGCTGGTACAGGAGCTGCGTGCCGTTCATGAACTGGCTGGCCGGCGACGCCAGGTCTTCCGGATAGGTGTTGTCCGAGACCTTGTTGTAGTAGATGTACCCGCCGAACCCGTCGCCGAAGTTCTGGTTGTGCTGGATGAACAGCGCGTAGCGGTTCGTCTTCGTGATCGCGTCGTCCGGCAGGAACGTCCCGGTGATGGTCCCCGAGTAGTTCGCCGAGAGATACCGGTAGTTGGCCGTCGTGAACAGGCCGCGCTTGGACATCAGCTCGGGCGTGATCGTCGCGTCCCGGTTCGGTGCGATGTTGAAGTAATACGGTATGGCAATGTCGTAGCCGTTCGTCGAACTGAGCGAGAACGTGGGCGGCAGCACGCCGCTGCGGCGGTCGCCCGAGAGCGGAAACGAAAACCACGGGCTCGCGAAGATCGGCACGTTCTGGAAGAACAGCACGCTGTTGTGCGCGACGCCTTCGTCGGCGCCCGTGTCGAAGTCGAACTCGCTGCCCTTGATATACCAGGCCGGATTCGACGAGCACTGGCACGCGGTATAGGTGCCGTTCGTGAGCACCGAGCGCTCGTTGTCGAGCAGGTCCGCGCGTTCCGCGCTGCCCGAGCCGCCCGTCATCGTGAAGTGGTACTTCGGCGTGGGCATGAAGCCTTCGTTCGCCTCGACCTTCAGGTGCGCTTCGGGACCGGCGAAGGTCGTGCCGCTTTGCGAGACCACGACATGGCCGTACGCATCGGCCGTATCGGTGTCCTCGTCGTAATGCAGCGCATCGCCCTTGACGACGTTCACGCCCTGGCGCAGCTCGGCTGCACCCTTGACGGCGACGTCGGTATCGGCGGTGCCCGTGGTCGAATCGCCGAGCACGAAGGTGGCCGGGCGCTGCCCCGCCACCAGCGGATGGTCTTCGAGCTGCGGCGCGAGGCGCAGGCTCCATGCACCGTCCAGCGGCTCCGGCTGCGCGGCCGCACCCGAGAGCTGGGCGTGCGAGATCGCGGGCATCAAGCCCGGCACGGCCACGAGTGCCGCGATGAGCCGCCGCTTGCCCGGCACGCCGTCGTCACTGTTGGAGATCGTCTGGAAAAGCTTTCTGGGCGGCATGTATGGTTTTGGCGAATCGGCCCGGCCGCCAGCCCTTCTCGCCGCGGTCGCACACCTCTCGCGCGTGCCGCGGCGGAAGCCGGGCGCACAGCGGATCACCTTACACCGGACGATGAAGGCGGCAAGCGTACCGTCATGCGGGCTTTGGCGCGAGTCGCGTCAAAAAAGTCGTGGGGTATTATATGGCAAGACGTTGATCCACTGATTCTGCTTCCGGTTTTCATGACCTCCACCGCCGCGCACCGCCCCGCCGATACCCGCATCGACCTGCTCGCCGCCTGGCTTGCCTCGCACGCGCAACGCCACGCACTCGATCCCGCCACGCTGGCCCCGGCTTCCGCCGACGCGAGCTTCCGGCGCTACTTCCGCGTCGCGAGCACGGGGGCGCACGGCGCCACGCTGATCGCCGTGGACGCGCCGCCGCCCGAGAAGTGCCGCGAGTTCGTGCAGGTGGCCGAACTGCTCGCGGCGGCCGGCGTGCATGTGCCGCGCGTACTGGAGGCCGATTTCGACGCCGGCTTCATGCTGGTGACCGACCTCGGCACGGCCCCCTACCTGAAGGCGCTGCAAGAGTCCGGCCCCGGCCCGCGCTCGCGCGAGCTGATGCGCGAGGCGCTCGACGCGCTCATCCGCTGGCAGCTTGCCTCGCGCGAAGGCGTGCTGCCGCCCTTCGACGAAGCGTTCCTGCGCCGCGAGATGGAGCTGATGCCCGAGTGGTACCTGCAGCGCCATCTGGGCCGCGAAGTGGATGCGGCCACGCGCGCGGTGCTGGACAAGACTTTCGCGCTCCTCGTCGACAACGCGCTCGCGCAGCCGCAGGTGTTCATGCTGCGCGACTTCATGCCGCGCAACCTGATGATCGCGAGCCCGAACCCGGGCGTGCTCGACTTCCAGGACGCGGTCTACGGCCCGATCACCTACGACGTCGCCTCGCTGCTGCGCGACGCGTTCCTCAGCTGGGACGAGGAGTTCGAGCTGGACTGTTTCGCCCACTACTGGGAGCACGCGAAAAAGGCCGGCCTGCCGGTGAGCGCCGACTTCGGCGAGTTCTACCGCCAGCTCGAATGGATGGGCCTGCAGCGCCATATCAAGGTGCTGGGCCTTTTCTGCCGCATCCATTATCGTGACGGCAAGCCGCACTACATGGACGACCTGCCGCGCTTTCTCGGCTACGCGAGCAAGGTCGCGCGCCGCTACCGGCCGCTCGCGCCGTTCGCTCGGCTCATCGACGAGCTGCAAGGCACGGCCGTCAAGAGCGGCTACACCTTCTGAGCATTCCGATCGTTCCGAGCCCCACCCCGCCCACCCATGACGAGGCCCCACCCATGAGCCGCGCCCGCTTCGAGCGCACGGCGATGATCTTCGCCGCCGGCCGCGGCGAGCGCATGCGCCCGTTGACCGACACCGCCCCGAAACCGCTGCTGCCCGTGGCCGGCAAGCCGCTGATCGTCTGGCAAATCGAGCGGCTCGCCGCCGCCGGCTATACGCGCATCGTGATCAACCACGCGTGGCTTGGCGAGCGCATCGAAGCCGCGCTCGGCGACGGTGCGCAGTTCGGCGTGACGCTGCGCTACTCGCCCGAAACCGAGGCGCTGGAGACGGCGGGCGGCATTGCGCAGGCGCTGCCGCTGCTGGAAACGCAGGGAGAGGCGGCCGTGTTTCTTGCCGTGGCCGGCGACATCTTCAGCGAATACGATTTCGCGCGGCTCGAAACGCCTGCGCAAGCGCTCGCGGCACGCGCCGAGCCGGGCATGCATCTCGTGATGGTGCCGAACCCGCCGTTCCATCCGAAGGGCGACTTCGCGCTGGGGGCAAACGGCACGCTCGCGCTCGACGGTGCGCCTCGCCGCACGTTCGGCAGCATCGGGCTCTACGACACGCGCATGTTCCGCGACCTCGCGCGCGGCACGAAGCGCGCGCTCGCGCCGTACTACCGCGAAACGATTGCGCAAGGGCGCGCAACCGGCGAACTCTACGAAGGGCGCTGGGAGAATGTCGGGACACCTGAGCAACTCGCGGCGCTGGACCAGGCACTGCGCGCCTGAAGCCTTCCGGCGGGCCAGCGGGCCAGCGCATCGTCGCACGCACCACGGCGCGCGACGTCTCACTGCTCTCCGGCCGCCTCCTCGATGCGCGCATCGGGAGCCGCGCCGCGTTGCTGCTGCAGCGCCCACATCTGCGCGTAATGCCCGGCCGCGGCCAGCAGTTCGGCATGCGTGCCGCGCTCCACGATGCGCCCGTGGTCCATCACGATGATCTGCTGGGCGTGCACCACTGTCGAAAGCCGGTGTGCGATCACGAGCGTCGTGCGCTCGCGCGCGATCTGGTCGAGTTCGTGCTGGATCGCGCGTTCCGAGCGCGAATCGAGCGCCGAGGTGGCTTCGTCGAAGAGCAGGATCGGCGGGTTCTTCAGCAGCGTGCGGGCGATCGCCACGCGCTGCTTCTCCCCGCCCGAGAGCTTGAGCCCGCGCTCGCCCACGGGCGTGTCGTAACCCTTCGGCAGACTCTCGATGAACGCCTGGATATGCGCCGCGCGCGCGGCCGCGATCACTTCCTCGCGGCTCGCCGTGGGGCGGCCGTAGGCGATGTTGTAGTAGATCGAATCGTTGAAGAGCACCGTATCCTGCGGCACGATGCCGATTGCGGCGCGCAGCGAATCCTGCGTGACGTCGCGGATGTCCTGGCCGTCGATCGTGATCGCCCCGCCGTATTTTTCCGGGTCGTTGCGATCGAGATCGTAGAAGCGGAACAACAGGCGTGCGAGCGTGGACTTGCCCGAGCCGCTGTGCCCCACCACTGCGGTCGTGGTGCCCGCCGCAATCGTGAAGCTCACGTCGTGCAGGATCTGCCGGGACGGTTCGTAGGCAAAGCTCACGTGCGCAAACCGCACCTCGCCGCCGCGCACCGCGAGCGCGGGCGCGCCCGCTTGGTCGGCCACTTCGCGCGAGACCGTGAGCAGCGTGAACATGCGGTCCATGTCGGTCAGGCTCTGCTTGAGTTCGCGATACACCACGCCGAGAAAGTTCAGCGGAATGTAGAGCTGCAGCATGAAGGTGTTGATGAGCACGAGGTCGCCGAGCGTGAGCCGCCCCGCCATCACGCCCTGGGTCGCGCGCCAGAGGATGAACACGAGCCCCGTGCCGATGATGGCCTGCTGCCCGAAGTTCAGCGCCGAAAGCGAATGCTGCGACTTGATCGCGGCCGCGCGGTAGCGGTGCAGATTCTCGTCGTAGCGCTTCGTCTCCCACTCCTCGTTGCCGAAGTACTTCACCGTTTCGTAGTTGAGCAGCGAATCGATCGCGCGCGAGTTGGCGCGCGAATCGAGTTCGTTCATGGTGCGGCGAAAATGCGTGCGCCACTCCGTCACCTTCACGGTGAACACGATGTACGCCACCAGCGCGACGAGCGTGACGATTGCGTAGTACGCCTCATATTTCACGACGAAGAAGCCGAGCACGAGTCCCACTTCCACCAGCGTCGGCAGGATGCTGTAGAGCGAGTACGAAATGAGCTGGGTGATGCCGCGCGTGCCGCGTTCGATATCGCGCGTCATGCCGCCCGTTTGCCGGTCCAGATGAAACCGCAGCGAGAGCGCGTGCAAATGGCGGAACACCTTGAGCGCAAGCTGGCGCACGGCGCTCTCGGTCACCTTCGAAAAGAGGATCTCGCGCAGTTCGGTGAAAAGCGAGGTGGAGAGCCGCACGACGGCGTACGCCACCACCAGCAGCCCGATGCCGCCCACGAGCACGATGCCCGGCGCGTGCTCCGCGCGCCCGAGCGCCGTGAGATGCCGCACCGAAACGAGGTTATCGACGATGTGCTTCATGACGATCGGCACGCCGAGGTTCGCGACCTTCGCGCCGATCAGGCAGGTGAGCGCGAACGCCACCCGCCACCGGTACGCGGTGAGATAGGGCAGCAGCGAGACGATGGTCTGCCAGTCGTTGCGCGGCCCGATGGCGGGCAGCGCGGGTTCGTTGGACGAAGGGAAACGGCGCATGAAGGCAGCGGCGAACCGCGTGATGGATTGGGGGTGTCCGGCGACGGGTTGGGCAGGCGGCATCGGCCCCGGGGGTCTCGGGTTTGGCCCCGAGGCTCGCCCCGGATCTGGCCTCAAGGGCCGGCCCGGACACCCGCTTTCCCGTACAATTCCTGATTCGCGTATTGTCGCAGAAGGCCGCCGGCGGCGCTGAGGCCGCTCCTGCGGCGCCTTTCGGGCGGCACCGGCGCCCGCTGCCGTGCCCGCCGTAGCGCCTGCTGCGAAGCTCCCCACTTTTTCATGGACTCCCGATGACCGACGCCCTCACGCTCCCCCCACAACCGCCCGCGCTGCGCGTCGTGCCGCAGCCCTCGGACGCGAACGTCCACGGCGACGTGTTCGGCGGCTGGATCATGTCGCAGGTGGACATTGCCGGCTCGATTCCGGCCAGCCGCCGCGCGAACGGCCGCGTGGCGACCGTCGCGGTGAATTCGTTCCTCTTCAAGCAGCCCGTGTTCGTGGGCGACCTGCTGAGCTTCTATGCCGAGATCGTCAAGACCGGCAGGACCTCGGTAACGGTCGAAGTCGAGGTGTACGCCCAGCGCATGCGCCTTGCGGACGAAGTGGTCAAGGTGACGGAGGCAACGCTCACCTACGTGGCCACGGACAGCGGCCGCAAACCGCGCGAGCTGCCCGCGCTCGCCTGAGCTTCAGCGATTGCGGGGCTGGAGCCGCGTCTCAGGCCATCCACGCGGCCCCGGTCCCTTCGTACGCCACGCTCGCGCCCAGCAGCGCGGCGATGTCCTCGCCGGGCAGCGGCGGCGCGAAGAAGAATCCCTGCATCTCGTCGCATTCGCGCTCGCGCAGGAACGCGTACTGCGACGACGTCTCCACGCCCTCCGCAATCACCTGCAACTGCAGTTCGTGCGCGAGTGCGATGATCGCCGCCGTGATGGTCTCGTCGTCCACGCTCGTGCCGATGTCCGCCACGAACGAGCGGTCGATCTTGAGCCGGTCCACCGGCAGCCGCTTCAGGTAGCTCAGGCTCGAATAGCCGGTGCCGAAGTCGTCCACCGAAATGCCGATGCCGAGCGCGTGCAGCTCGTTGAGCATCGAGACGGCTTCCTCGGCATTGCGCATCAGCGTGCTTTCGGTGAGTTCGAGTTCGAGATAGCAGGCCGCGAGCCCCGTTTCCGCCAGCACTTCGGTCACGAGCTGCGCGATATTGCGCTGCTGAAACACGCGCGCCGACAGGTTCACGGAAACGCGCACCGCCGGCAGCCCGTCGCGCTGCCAGGCGCGGTTCTGGCGGCACGCCTCGCGCAGCACCCAGTCCGATAGCGGGCCGATCAGGCCGCTTTCCTCGGCCACGGGGATGAACTGCGCCGGCGGCACGAGCCCGGTTTCCGGGTCGTACCAGCGCACGAGCGCCTCCATGCCCACGATGCGCCCGCTCTCCACTTCCACCAGCGGCTGGTAGTGGAGCCGGAATTCCCCGTCGCGCAGCGCACGGCGCAAGCGCCGCTCGAGGTTCATGCGCGCGCCGACGCTCGCGTTCATCTCGGGCTGGAAGAACTGGAAGGTGTTGCGGCCCATGTCCTTCGCGCGGTACATCGCCACGTCGGCTTTCTTGAGCAGCGTCTCCGCGTCGTTGCCGTCCTGCGGGAACACGCTCGCGCCCAGGCTGCAGCCCACGTAGAGCTCGGTGCCGTCGAGCCACACGGGCTCCGAAATCATCGCCCGCGCGCGCTCCATCCAGTTGATCAGCGACTTCTCGTCGATGGTGTCGGTGAGCACGATCACGAACTCGTCGCCGCCGTGGCGCGCAACCGTGTCGCTCGTGCGCGTGCAGCGCGCGAGCCGCTCGGCCACCACGCGCAACAGCCGGTCGCCCACGCTGTGGCCGAGGCTGTCGTTCACGTTCTTGAAGCCGTCGAGGTCGATGAACACCACGGCCACGCCGCGCTCGTGCCGGTGCGCGGAAACGAGCGCCTGCTGCAGGCGGTCGCGCAGCAGATTGCGGTTCGGCAGGAGCGTGAGGCTGTCGTAGTTCGCCTGGTATTCGAGCTGCTCCTGATAGCGGATCAGCTCGGTCACGTCGTTGATGATGCCGATGTGGTGGGTCGTGCGGCCGTCCAGATCGGGCACCGGCGCGATCAGCAACTGGTTCCAGAAGAGCCCGCCGTCCTTGCGGTAGTTGCGCAGCACGGCGCTCACCTCGCGGTTCGCGCCGAGCGATTCGCGGATCGTGATGAGGCCGTCCTGGTCGCGGTCGTCGCGCTGCAACAGGCGGCTGTCGAGGCCGATCACCTCGGCCGGGTCGTAGCCCGTGATGCGCCGGAACGCGGGGTTCGCGTACTCGATCAGGTTGCTGCCGCCCGGCCCCGGCGCCGTGATGAGAATCGCGTTCACGCACGCGTCGAGCGCGCGGCTTTGCAGGCGCAGCGCGAGATCGGCGCGCTTGCGCTCGGTGGTGTCGGTGAAGGAGCCGATCACGCCGATCACGCGGCCCTCGCCGTCGAGCATCGGCAGCTTGCTCGTCAGCGTGGTCTTGTGCACGCCGTCGATCGTCAGGTCGTCTTCGAAATTGATGTTCGGCAGGCCCGATTCGAGCACCTCGCGGTCCTGCGCCTGCATGCGCAAAGCGTAGGCGCGCCAGGGCAGTTCCTCGTCGGTCTTGCCGATCACCTGCTCGGGGTAGGCGAGGCCCGCGTCGCGCGCGAACGTCATGTTGCAGCCAAGGTAGCGCGAATCGGCGTCCTTCCAGAAGATGCGCTGCGGAATGTTGTCGATCACCGTCTCGAGCATCTGGTTCGAGCGCTGCGCCTCGGCTTCCACGCGGATCTGGTCGGAGACGTCCTCCGCCAGCACGAACACCGCCGCGCGGCCCAGAAAGGTCAGCGCGTGGTGCGAAATATTGGCGCTGATCGTCGAGCCGTCGCGGCGGCGGTGATGCCAGATGCCGGCCATCGTGCGCACGTTCGGCGTGAGCGTGTCCGAGCGCGCGAGGTGCTGCTCGAGGCGGGGCACGTCCTCGGACACGCGAATCTCGCGGATCGTCATCGTGAGGAATTCGTCCTCGCCGTAGCCGTACTGCTGGATCGCGGCCGCGTTGACGGCGAGAAAGCCCAGCGTCTCGCGGTCGAACACGTACATCGGCACGGGGTGGGCGTCGAAGAGGCCCTGGAAGCGCTCGCCGATCTCGCGCGTGCCGCGCAGCTTTTCGCGGGCGGCGCTCTCGCGCGCGCCGAAGGTGTAGAGCAGCAACGTGGCGCCCGCGAGCATCGTCACGATCAGGAGCGCCGAGGCGCGGCTCGACGAACGCGACGACTCGCTGAGCGCCGCCGCCAGCGCGAGATCTTCCGCGCCCTGCAGCGACGAGAGCCGGGCGTCGAGGCGGTCCACGCGGGTGTCGAGGCGGATGTATTCGGTGGTGGCCCACGTCTCGGCGTCGGAGGTCAGCGCGGCGAGCGGGGTCGTGGCGGCCGTGACCGTACTGGCGGCGCCGGTAGGGGCGGCCGCGGCACGGCCAGGAGGGGCATAGAGTCCGCTGGCCCACCCGGGGGCGACGGACACCGGCGCCGCCACCGCCGATGCACCCGCGACCCTGGCCGCCCCGCTTGCCGGCGCCGCGGCTACGATCGAGCCCGCCGGGGCGACGCTGCTCGCGGCGGCCTGGGTCTGCGCATCGGCCACCCGCTGCTCGACGCGCGCGAGCGTGTCGTCGATATCGCGGGCCACGGTCAGCGCTTCGAGCGAGGCCGTGTCGAACCGCGCGAGCAGCGCCGGGTTGTCGGCGAGCTCGGCCCGCACCGAACGCGCGGCCTCGTCGAGCGCCGCAGCACGGCGCGCGCGCGCATCCGCGGGTTCGGTGACGCCGCCCGACTCGAAGCGGCCGAGCGCGGCGAGGCCGCCGCCCAGCGCTTCGCGGAAACGGTCGAGGTCGTGCCGCACGCGTGCCGCCTGGGCGGCGCGTGCATCGATCTCGCGCTGCGTGCCGATCTGCGTCCAGGCCACGAACGCATTGGCCCCCACGGCCGCAGCAACGACCGCCAGATTGATGAGCTGGCGCCTCGGAATTAGAAGGTTCATTGTGTGCCGAACGTCGTTCGTCCCCCGCTCGGCGCGCGGAACGACGGAAAACGACCTGCGTGCGAATGGCTGGCGTCTACTGCGCCAAACCGGATAACGGCACGCCTAGGCAAGGCTTGAGGGGAAAAAGGCGAAAATCCGCCGATTAGAGGGGGGACTAAAGAAAAAGAATAAGGGGACCGATTAAGGGCGCCGGCAAGACACCGACGCACGACGCCCGCGAAGAGCGTCAGCCACGGGGTTCAACCGGCACAGCGGCCAAGGCCAGGACCAGGGCTTAAGCCTCGGCCACGAGCCCGAACTCGCGCATCGCGGGCGCGAAGTCGTGATTGCTCTCGGGCTTGCGCGCGAGCTTGGCGAGCACGTAGCGCTGAAACGGCGCGAGCCGCGCCCATGCCTCGACGCCCGGTGCCCGCATGCCCGCCAGCGACGCCTGATGGGCAATGCCGTCCGGCACCGCACTCACGTCGCGCCAGGCCGGCGCGGGATCGGGTTCGAACCATTCGGGCTCGACATTGGCATGCGTGCGCAGCATTTCGAAGAGCGCGTGATCGAAATTCGGCTCGATTTCAACGTCTTCGTCCACGGGAAAGCACGCGAGGAGGCGCCGGTCTTCCCATGGCAGCAACTGCCACTGGGCGAGCGAGACGCGCAGACCGAAGCGGTCCAGATTGAAGCGTACGCACATGGGGATATAGGTGAGGTTTTCCGACGACTCGACCTCGAACCCGAAGAGGAGCGGAGCTTCGTTCAAAGACATGGCAGTATCCTGGGGGCGCGAGCGGGGGGCGCCCGCTTGGGGTATTTTAGAACCTTCCGCGGCGCGCGCGAGGCGCGCTGCACCGAGGAGCATAACGTTTGAACCCACCCAACCCACTGGAAACCGAGGGCCAGCCCGGCGCCGTCGATCTGCGCGTGCACCGGCACCGCGGCGGCGCGACCGAAACCACCACCGATCACGTCGGCCAGGAGTGGCCCGTGGCACTCGTCTTCAACGGCATCTCGCACGCCGTGATGATGTGCACGCCGCGCGATCTGGAAGCCTTTGCCGTCGGTTTTGCGATTTCGGAAGGCATTGTCGGCCGTAACGCCGACATTCAGGACATCGAGGTTTTCCTGCGCGAAGACTCGGACCTGCCCCACGCCGAAGTCCATCTCACGGTCGTGCAGCAGGCGTTCGCCGGACTCAAGGAAAAGCGCCGCGCGCTCGCCGGGCGCACGGGCTGTGGCGTGTGCGGCATCGAGAGCATCGACCTGCTCGATCTCGAACCCGAGCCGGTGCCCGATACCGGCTTCGTAGCGCGCCTCGCGCCCGGCGCAATCGCGCGCGCGGCGCGCGAATTGCCGCAGCATCAGGCGCTCACGAAACTCACGGGCGGCCTGCACGCGGCTGCGTGGTGCGACGCCGAAGGCGCGATCCTGCACGCATTCGAGGACGTGGGACGCCACAACGCGCTCGACAAGCTGATCGGCCAGCTCGTGCTGCAGCGTGCCGATACGCAGCAGGGCTTCGTGTTCCTCTCGAGCCGGGCGAGCTACGAGCTCGTACGCAAGGCGGCGCGCGTGGGCATTCCGATGGTGGCGACGATCTCGGCGCCCTCTTCGCTTGCGATCACCATTGCGAAGCGCGCCGGGCTGCGGCTCGTGAGCTTCTGCCGCGAATCGGGCTACGTGGACTACGAGACGGCCTGAAAACCAGCCGGCGCAGGCCGTCCCCACCGGCCCCGCGCCTTTCTGCTCCCTGCGTTTTGTATGCCGCCCGGCCAGCGCTCAATCGAACTGGCGAAAATCCGGCTTGCGCTTTTGCAGGAACGCCGTGAACGCCTCGCGCGCTTCGGGCGCGAGCAGCATCTTGCCGAAGTGCACGGCCTCCTCGGTCATGCGCGTCTTGAGTTCGTGCTCGCTCCCCTGCTTCATGAGCGCTTTCGTCACGCGCAGCGACGCCGCCGGCAGCGCCGCGAGCTTCGCCACCTGCGCGGCCACGAACGCGTCGAGCTCGGCGGCCGGCAGCACGCGGTTCACGAAACCCATGCGGTGCGCTTCGGCGGCGTCAAAGGTCTCGCCGAGCAGCAGCTTTTCCGCCGCGCCCTGATAACCGGCAATGCGCGGCAGGAGCAGCGACGAACCCGCCTCCGGGCACAGGCCGAGCTGCGCGAACGGCATGGCAAAGCGTGCGTTGTCGGCGGCGTAGACGATATCGCAATGCAGCAGCAGCGTCGTGCCCACGCCGATCGCCGGGCCGGCCACGGCCGCCACGAGCGGCTTCGTGGCGCCCGCAATCCCGGCGAGAAAGCGCATGACGGGAGAATCGCTGCCGGTAGGCGGCGTCTTCAGGAAGTCTTCGATGTCGTTGCCGGCGGTGAATATCTCGGCATGGCCGCGAAACAGCACGGCGCGCACACCGGTGTCGGCGTGCGCTTCCTGCAGCGCCTCGACCATGGTCTGGTACATCGGCGGCGTGAGCGCGTTCTTGCGCTCGGGCCGGTTGATGGTGATCGTCATCACGCCGCCGTCACCCGTTTCGCGGCCGATCAGGATTTCGTTGCTCATTGTGGTCTCGATACAAAAACGGTTCGCAGACCGTGAAGTCTGCGAACCGTGTTGTCAGTCATAGAAGGGCTGCGGATACGCTTACAGCCGCTCGATGATGCCCGCTGCACCCATGCCGGTGCCCACGCACATCGTCACCATGCCGTACTTCAGGTTGCGGCGGCGCAGGCCGTGCACGACGGTCGAAGCGCGGATCGCGCCGGTCGCGCCGAGCGGGTGGCCGAGCGCGATCGCGCCGCCGAGCGGGTTGATCTTCGAAGGATCGAGGCCCAGGTCCTGGATCACCGCCAGCGACTGCGCGGCAAACGCCTCGTTCAGCTCGATCCAGTCGAGATCGTCCTGCTTCAGTCCCGCGGCCTTCAGCGCCGCCGGAATCGCTTCCTTCGGGCCGATACCCATGATCTCCGGCGGCACGCCGCGCACCGCGAAGCTCACGAAGCGCGCGAGCGGCGTGAGGTTGAACTGCTTGAGGATCTTCTCGGAGACCACGATCAGCGCGCCCGCGCCGTCCGAAGTCTGCGAGCTGTTGCCGGCCGTGACCGAACCCTTGTTGGCGAACACCGGGCGCAGCTTCGCGAGGCCTTCGAGCGTCGTGTCGGCACGCGGGCCTTCGTCGAGCTCGATCAGGCGCTCCTTCACCTTCACTTCGCCGCTGGCGAGATCGGGGAAGCGCTCGACGAGCATGTACGGCGCGATCTCGTCCTTGAACTCGCCCGCCTGTTGCGCGGCCAGCGCGCGGCGGTGCGATTCCACCGAGAACGCGTCCTGCGCCTCGCGGCTCACCTTCCAGCGCTCCGCGACCTTCTCGGCGGTCAGGCCCATGCCGTAGGCGATGCCGATATCTTCACTGCGATCGAAGATGTGCGGCGAGAGCGACGGCTTGTTGCCCATCATCGGCACCATGCTCATCGACTCGCAGCCGCCCGCGATCATCGCGTCGGATTCGCCCACGCGGATACGGTCCGCCGCCATCGCGAGCGCCGTGATGCCCGACGCGCAGAAGCGGTTGACGGTCACGCCGCCCACGCTTTGCGGCAGCCCCGCGAGCAGCGCGCCGATACGCGCCACGTTCAGGCCCTGCTCCGCTTCGGGAATCGCGCAGCCGACGATGGCGTCTTCGATCACGCTCGTGTCGAGACCCGGCACCTGCGCGACCGCCGACCTGATCGCATGCACCAGCAGCTCGTCGGGGCGGGTGTTCCTGAACACGCCGCGCGGCGCCTTGCCGATGGGGGTGCGGCTCGCGGCGACGATGTAGGCGTCCTGCAACTGTTTGCTCATCTGTAACTCCAGTCCTTAAATGGGATACCCGGTGCGTACGCGCCGTGCCGCTTCAATTGCGCACCGGCTTGCCGGTTTGCAGCATGCCCATGATGCGTTCCTGCGTCTTCTGCGTGCCGAGCAGATCGACGAACGCGCGGCGCTCCAGCTTGAGCAGCCACTCTTCGTCGACGAGGCTGCCCGCCTCGACGTCGCCGCCGCAGATGGCTTCCGCAATGCGGCTCGCGATCAGGAAGTCGTGGTCGCTGATGAAGCGGCCATCGCGCATGTTGACGAGCGACGCCTTGATGGTCGAGATCGCCGAACGGCCCGCCACCGGAATCTGCGTCGCGCGCAGCGGCGGACGATAACCGGCGGCGCTCAACGCGCGCACTTCCTTCTTCGCCGTGTCGAGCAGCTCGAACACGTTGAAGACGATCGTGTCCGAAGGCTTCAGATAGCCCATCGCGCGCGCTTCGTGCGCCGAAGCCGAAACCTTCGCCATGGCCGCGTTTTCGAACGACTTCTGCAGGAACCGGAGCAGGTCCCCCGGCACCGCGCCGATCGCCTGCGCGCCTTCCGCCGCGCGGATGGCCGCTTCCTTCAGGCCGCCGCCCGCCGGCACGAGACCCACGCCCACTTCCACGAGGCCGACGTAGCTTTCCACGTGCACGACGCGCTTCGCACTTTGCAGCATGATTTCGCAGCCGCCGCCGAGCGCGATGCCCGACACCGCCGTCACGACCGGCACGTTCGCGTACTTCACGCGCAGCATCGTGTCCTGGAACTTCTTCACGAACGGCTCGATGCCCTTCGCGCCGCCCATCATGAAGGCGGGCATGGCTTCTTCGAGGTTCGCGCCCGCCGAGAACGGGCCGCCCGGCGCGCCGAGCTTGAGCGACGTCGGCTGCCAGATCACGACGCCCTTGTAGCCCTGCCCGGCGATCTCGATGGCCTGCGCGAGGCTGTCGAGCAGGCCCGGGCCCATCGTGTTCATCTTGCTCTTGTACGAGACGATGACCACATCGTCCTCGCCGGCGCGGTCATCGACCCACGCGCGCAG
Source organism: Paraburkholderia ferrariae NBRC 106233 (assembly GCF_000685035.1). Taxonomy (GTDB): domain Bacteria; phylum Pseudomonadota; class Gammaproteobacteria; order Burkholderiales; family Burkholderiaceae; genus Paraburkholderia; species Paraburkholderia ferrariae. The sequence continues at coordinate 20,738 of NZ_BAYB01000011.1, read as the reverse complement.
ATGTTCGTTTTCGAGCAGCGTCTTGCCGAAGGTCTTCGGATCGCGGGCCGTCTCGCCGAGGAGCGCGGCGCGGAACACCTGACGCTCGTACACCGGCAGGTCCGAGCGCGGCACGAAGCGCGACGCCGCCGGCGACCACGAGCCATCGGCGCCATGCACGCCGCCGTTCGCGGCAACCGGGCCTTCGAACACCCACGCGGGCAGCGGCGCGTTCGAGAGCGTCTTGCCGGCGTCGATGTCTTCCTTCACCCACTCGGCCACCTGCTTCCAGCCCGCGGCCTGCCAGCCTTCGAACGGACCTTCGTTCCAGCCGAAGCCCCAGCGGATGGCGAGATCGACGTCGCGCGCGTTGTCCGCGATCGACTGCAGATGCACGCCGATGTAGTGGAACACGTCGCGGAAGATCGACCACAGGAACTGCGCCTGCGGATGCTGCGTTTCGCGCAGGAGCTTCAGGCGCTCGGCTGGCGGGCGCTTGAGAATGCGCCCGACGATCTCGTCGGCCTTGCCGCCCGCATCGACGTACTCGCCCGTGTTGCCGTCGAGCACCTTGATGGCCTTGCCTTCCTTGCGATAGAAGCCGCCGCCCGTCTTCTGGCCGAGCGCGCCCTTCGCCACGAGGCCCGCCAGCACGGCCGGCGTCTCGTAGACCGGGAAGAACGGGTCGTCCTTCAGGTTGTCCTGCATCGTCTTGATGACGTGCGCCATGGTGTCGAGACCCACGACGTCCGCCGTGCGGAACGTCGCCGACTTCGCGCGGCCGAGACGGCTGCCCGTGAGGTCGTCCACTTCGTCAAAGCGCAGGCCGAACTTCTTCGCCTCGGCGATCACCGCGAGGATCGAGAAGATGCCCACCCGGTTCGCGATGAAGTTCGGCGTGTCCTTCGCGCGCACCACGCCCTTGCCCACCACGCTCGTGAGGAACGTTTCGAGCTGGTCGAGGATTTCGGGCTTCGTCTGCGCGGTCGGGATCAGCTCGACCAGGTGCATGTAGCGCGGCGGGTTGAAGAAGTGCACGCCGCAAAAGCGCGCCTTCAGGGCATCGTCGAAACCTTGCGACAGTTCCGTGATCGAGAGGCCCGAGGTATTGCTCGCGAAAATCGCGTTCGGGGCAATGTGCGGCGCGACCTTCTTGTAGAGGTCGTGCTTCCAGTCCATGCGCTCGGCGATCGCCTCGATCACCACGTCGCATTCCGCGAGCTTTGCAATGTCGTCTTCGTAGTTCGCGGGGATGATGTACTGCGCGTCGTCCTTCACGGCGAACGGCGCGGGCGACAGTTTCTTGAGGTTCTCGATCGCCTTGAGCGCGATGCCGTTCTTCGGGCCTTCTTTCGCGGGCAGATCGAAAAGGAGCACGGGCACGCGGGCGTTGATCAGGTGCGCTGCGATCTGCGCGCCCATCACGCCGGCGCCGAGCACGGCCACCTTGCGAATATTGAGATTGCTCACGGTGTTCCTCCAGCGGATATGCAATGTCGAGCGCGATATTGCGTCAATGAGATGTGAGGGCGGCGGCGCGCGCAAGATACGCGCGCCGCGTTCGGACATCGTGTAAGCGGGGCGCCCGATGCGGCTCGATGCGGTGGCACAGAGCGGCGCCCCGTCGGCTTTTAGAACAGCGCTTCGTCCACTTCCATCAGCGTCTTCGAACCGGCGCGCGCCTGGCGGATCGAGGTCGCCGTTTCCGGCAGCAGCTTCGCGAAGTAGAAGCGCGCGGTGGCGAGCTTCGACTTGTAGAACGGATCGCCCGACGCTTCCTTGTCGAGCGCGATACGCGCCATGCGGGCCCAGAAGTACGCGAACACGAGGTGGCCCGCCGTGCGCAGGTACGGCACCGCGGCCGCGCCCACTTCGTCCGGGTTCTGCATGGCCTTCATGCCGATTTCCATCGTGAGCTTCTGCACCTTGTCGCCGATGTCGGCGAGCGGGTTCACGAACTCCTGCATTTCCGGCTTGATGCCTTCGGCTTCCACGAATTCGGTCACGAGCTTGCCGAACTTCTTGAGCTTCGCGCCCATGTCGCCCAGCACCTTGCGGCCCAGCAGGTCGAGCGACTGGATCGTGTTCGTGCCTTCGTAGATCTGGTTGATGCGCGCGTCGCGCACGTACTGCTCCATGCCCCACTCGGAGATGAAGCCGTGGCCGCCGAACACCTGCATGCCGAGGTTGGTGCTCTCGAACGCGTTATCGGTGAGGAAGGCCTTGATGATCGGCGTGAGGAGCGCCACCAGATCGGCGGCTTCCTTGCGCTGCGCTTCGTCTTCGTGCGAGAGCTCCTTGTCGATGTGGAGCGCGGCCCAGTACGTGAACGCGCGGGCGCCTTCGGCCCAGGCCTTCTGCGTGAGCAGCATGCGGCGCACGTCCGGGTGCACGATGATCGGGTCGGCGGCCTTCTCGGGCGCCTTCGGGCCCGTCAGTGCGCGCATCTGCAGGCGGTCCTTCGCATACGCGAGCGAGTTCTGGTACGCGACTTCGGTCAGGCCGAGGCCCTGCATGCCGACGCCCAGACGGGCGGCGTTCATCATCACGAACATGGCGTTCAAGCCCTTGTTCGGTTCGCCGACGAGCCAGCCCTTCGCGCCGTCGAGGTTCATCACGCAGGTCGAGTTGCCGTGAATGCCCATCTTGTGCTCGATCGAGCCGCACTTGATGCCGTTGCGCTCGCCCGGCTCGCCCGCGGCGGTGGGGATGAACTTCGGCACGATGAAGAGCGAAATGCCCTTGGTGCCCGGAGGCGCGTCCGGCAGGCGCGCGAGCACGAGGTGGACGATGTTCTCCGACATGTCGTGCTCGCCGCTCGAGATGAAGATCTTCGTGCCGGTGATCGCGTACGAGCCGTCGCTGTTGGGCTCGGCCTTGGTGCGCAGGATGCCGAGGTCGGTGCCGCAGTGCGGCTCGGTCAGGCACATCGTGCCCGTCCAGACGCCCTCCACGAGCTTCGGCAGGTAGGTCTTCTGCAGCTCGGGCGTGCCGTGCGCGTGCAGACATTCGTAGGCGCCGTGCGAGAGACCCGGATACATGGTCCACGCCTGGTTCGCCGAGTTGAGCATTTCGTAGAGCGCGTTGTTCACGAACGCGGGCAGGCCCTGGCCGCCGTATTCGGGATCGCAGCCGAGTGCCGGCCAGCCGGCCTCGACGTACTGCCTGTACGCTTCCTTGAAGCCAGCCGGCGTGGTCACGACGCCGTCGCCGGCATACGTGCAGCCTTCGCGGTCGCCGGTCTGGTTCAGCGGAAACAGCACCTCGGAGCAGAACTTGCCGGCCTCCTCGAGCACCTGGTTGATCGTGTCGGCGTCGAGGTCGGCGTGCTTCGGCATCTGCTTCACTTCGCCTTCCACGTTCAGCAGTTCGTGCAACACGAATTGCATGTCGCGCAGCGGCGCGGTGTACTGTCCCATGTCTACTCTCCCAAATTTGAGCGTCGCCGCCCTGCTGACGCCGCGGCGCACCGCGCGCCGTCAGCCGCTAGCGGCTTTCGCTCTGATACGAAACAATCAGTTTTTCGAGCGCGGCCCACGCATGATCGACGGCGTCCGGCAGATGCAGGAAGCGGCCGTCATGATGCAGACCGAGCGTTACGCTATAGAGTTCGAACAGCATCAGCTGGGGATCGGTGTCCCGGCGCAGATGCCCTTCGTCGATCGCCTGCGAAATCGCGCGCAACAGCGCTGCACGCCACATCGTGACACTCGCCACCAGCCGCTCGCGCACCTGGCTGTCGGCACGATCGTCGTACTCGACCGCGCCGCTGATGTAGATGCAGCCGGTCATGACTTCGTGAATCCGCTTTTCGAACCACCTCGAAAGCATCGCACGCAGACGAGGCAAACCACGCGGTTCGCGCAAGCTCGGAAAGAAGACTTCTTCCTCGAATCGGCGGTGATACTCGCTCACCACCTCGGCCTGCAGGTCCTCGCGCGACCCGAAATGCGCGAAGACCCCGCTCTTGCTCATCTGCATGCGCTCCGCGAGCAGGCCGATCGTCAGACCTTCCAGTCCGTCGCGACCGGCAAGGTCGAGTGCTGCATCCAGAATCGCGGCTCGTGTCTGTTCGCCTTTTCGCATAGCTTTTTTACCGTAACGATGTAGCCCGTCGGGGGCCGAAATGAAATCGAACGGCCGTACTATTGTTGAGGACAGCCGTCCGCGAAACAAGGACTTTATTAGAAACCGATTTCTAACCGGTTCTCTAATTCTGGGGCAATGGGCCACGCGCACAAGCGGGCTTTTCCTCAGGATTTTTCCTCGATTGCTCCCTCGAATACTCGTGTGGCAGGCGCCGGGCGGCCCAGCACGTTGCGGGAAACGCCGGAAAGCCTAATCGTAGCCGCCCACGGTGAGAAGCTTCATGACCGCGCGGTAGCCCGCATAGGCCATCCAGCTCAGCACCCGCTCCAGCACCGGGCGTGCCTCATAGCGCGCACGGTCGATCTGGGTGGCGTCGCCAAACGCGCTCAGGATGGCCTCGCGCAGCGCGAGAATCTGCGGATGCCGCACCATCAGCACGTTCGCCTCGTTGTTGAGCACGAGGCTCAGCGCATCGAGGTTCGAGGAGCCGACCGTGCCCCAGCGCGAATCCACCACCGCCACCTTGCCGTGCAGCATGGTTTTCTCGTATTCGGCAATCTGCACGCCGGCGGAAAGCAGCGCGTGGTAGAGGAAGGGCACGCCGTAGTCGAGAACCTTGAACTCCTTTCGTCCGATCAATAGCCGCACCGAAATGCCGCGCCCCGCGGCCTCCACGAGCGCGCGGCGCAGCCGCCGTCCCGGCATGAAATACGGATTGGCGAGCAGCACCTCCTCGCGGGCTTCGCCGATGGCGTCGAGGTAAGCCTTCTCGATCGCGCGGCGATTCACGACGTTGTCGCGCGCGACGAAGGCCACGCAAGGCACGCGGGCGGTGCGCGGGTCGCGCACGCTGGCGCGCAGCCGCGCGCGCAGGCGCTCGATGATGCGCGCGGCGCGCCCCGGCGGCACGATGGGCGCGAGTTCGCGCAGCGCTTCGTCGATGGCCTGCACGGGGCGGCCGGTGCCATGGCCCGTCGGATGCGGCGCCATGAAGCCGGCGCTCGCTGGCACGCCGAGAAAGCGCGGCACGGCCGAAGCGTGCGCGAGCGGCGGCCGGTGGCCGAGGCGGATGCGGTGCCACTGAAGCTGGATCGCCTCGCGCACGTCCACCACCACGGGGCCGGCCAGCTCCACGGCAAAGTCCCAGCGCGGGAACGGCAGCTTGCGGCCGTCCTGCTCCAGGTCGTCGATCACGTTGATGCCGCCGCAGTACGCATAGTGGTCGTCGATCACGGCGAGCTTGCGGTGCGTGCGCGAAAAGCCGAAGCGGCCGAAGATGTGCGGGTTATAGACACGATGTTCGACGCCCTGCGCGCGCCAGACGTCGAAGAGCGCGATGTGCGGACTGCCGATGCCGTCGGTGATCACGCGTACGCGCACGCCGCGCGCGACGGCGCGCACGAGCGCTTCGGACACGGCACGGCCGATGTCGTCGTCGCAGAAGATGTAGGTTTCGAGCGCGACGTCGCTCGTGGCCGCGTCGATGCGCTCGATCATCGCGCCGAAGAGCGCCGCGCCCGAGCCGAAAAGGCGCACCTCGTTGCCGCTCGTGAAGCGGTAGCGCGACCGGTAGCGCCGCCCCAGCAGCAGGTCGCGCAAACGGACGGCGCGGCGCGGATCGATGTCCGCCGCATCCGTGGTGCCCGCGGCGCCCGCGATACCCGTGGTATCGGCCGTGTCCGGCGCGTCCGGCCGCTCCGTCACGCGCGCGCTCCGCGCAGGCGCTCGGGCAGTTGCAGGATCGCTTCGCGGTTGGACGACGAGAAGCAGCACGCCGCCGCCTCCTGATACGGCAGCCACCGATACGCGAGATGCTCGCGCGGCGAGAGCGTGACCGGCGTACCGGGCGGCACTTCGAGGCTGAACCAGTGTTCGGTGTTGCGCGTGACGCCAGGCGCGTAGCGGTGGCGCCAGACCGGGTAGATTTCGTACTCGATCTGATGGTGCCAGTCGAGCAGCGCCGCCTCGCTCACGCCGCCCGGCCCCACCGCGATGCCGGTTTCCTCGCCCACTTCGCGCACCGCCGTTTCGGCGAACAGCTCGTCCAGACGGTCTTTCGAACCGGTAACGGACTGCCAGAAACCGGGGCGGTCGGCGCGTTCGATGATCAGCACGTCGAGCTGCGGCGTATGGATGACGACAAGAACGGATTCGGGAATCTTCGGCGGCTTCTGCATGGTGACGGAGCGTGGGTGGACTCTCGTGCGGCACGTGCGGTGCGGCACGCGGAACCGCTCAGGGAAATGTAACGCAAAAAACAAAAAAGGCGCGTGATGCGCCTTTCTTGCGTTGCGTGGCTTGCCGGGTCGATCGAACCGGGCGACCGAACCGCGGACCTTACTGCGCGCCCTTACTGCGCCGCCTTCTGCTCCGGCTGGCGCAGACGGATGTGCAGCTCGCGCAGCTGACGCTCGTCCACCGGGCTCGGCGCCTGCGTGAGCAGACACTGGGCGCGCTGCGTCTTCGGGAACGCGATCACGTCGCGGATCGAGTCGGCGCCGGCCATCATCGTGACGATGCGGTCGAGGCCGAACGCGATACCGCCGTGCGGCGGCGCGCCGTACTGCAGCGCGTCGAGCAGGAAGCCGAACTTCGCGCGCGCCTCTTCCGGACCGATCTTGAGGGCGCGGAACACCTTGCTCTGCACGTCTTCCTGATAGATACGAACCGAACCGCCGCCGATTTCCCAGCCGTTCAGCACCATGTCATAGGCCTTCGCGAGGCAGCGGCCCGGGTCGGTCTCGAGGTATTCGAGGTGCTCGTCCTTCGGGCTCGTGAACGGGTGGTGCGCCGCCACGTAGCGGTTCTCTTCCTCGTCGTACTCGAACATCGGGAAGTCGATGACCCACAGCGGCTTCCAGCCGGCTTCCACGAGACCGTTGGACTTGCCGAACTCCGAATGGCCGATCTTCAGGCGCAGCGCGCCGAGGCTGTCGTTCACCACCTTCGCGCGGTCGGCCGCGAAGAAAATGATGTCGCCGTCCTGGGCGCCCGTGCGCTCGAGGATCGCGGCGATCGAGGCATCGTGCAGGTTCTTGACGATCGGGCTTTGCAGGCCGTCACGGCCCTTCGCGCGCTCGTTGACCTTGATCCAGGCGAGGCCCTTCGCGCCGTAGATGCGCACGAATTCCGTGTAGCCGTCGATGTCGCCGCGCGAAAGCTCGCCGCCCTTCGGCACGCGCAGCGCCGCCACGCGGCCGTCCTTGGTGTTGGCGGGCGAGCTGAACACCTTGAACTCGACGTCCTTCATGGCGTCGGTGAGTTCGGTGAATTCGAGCTTCACGCGCAGGTCCGGCTTGTCCGAACCGAAGCGGCTCATGGCTTCCGAGTACTGCATCACCGGGAACTTCGCATCGAGCTCGACGCCGATGGTTTCCTTGAACACGTGACGCGCCATGTCTTCGAACAGGTCGCGGATCTCCTGCTCGCCGAGGAACGACGTTTCGCAGTCGATCTGCGTGAATTCGGGCTGACGGTCGGCGCGCAGGTCTTCGTCGCGGAAGCACTTGACGATCTGGTAGTAGCGATCGAAGTTCGCCACCATCAGAAGCTGCTTGAAGAGCTGCGGCGACTGCGGCAGCGCGAAGAACTGGCCCGCGTTCACGCGCGACGGCACGAGGTAGTCGCGCGCGCCTTCCGGCGTGCTCTTCGTGAGCATCGGCGTTTCGATGTCGATGAAGCCGAGCGCGTCCAGATACTTGCGCACGGCCATCGCCACGCGGTAGCGCAGGCGCAGGTTGTGCTGCATCTGCGGACGGCGCAGGTCGAGCACGCGGTGCGTGAGACGCGTGGTTTCCGAGAGGTTGTCGTCGTCGAGCTGGAATGGCGGCGTGACCGATGCGTTGAGCACGGTCAGCTCGTGGCACAGCACTTCGATCTTGCCGCTCGTGAGGTTGGTGTTGACCGTGCCTTCCGGACGGTTGCGCACCACACCCTTGATCTGCACGCAGAACTCGTTGCGCACGCCTTCGGCAGTCTTGAACATGTCGGCGCGATCCGGGTCGCAGACGACCTGAACCAGGCCTTCGCGATCGCGCAGGTCGATGAAGATGACGCCGCCGTGGTCGCGGCGGCGATGCACCCATCCGCACAGCGAAACAGTTTGGCCCAGCAGCTGTTCGGTCACCAGACCGCAGTATTCAGATCTCATCGACATGATGTTCGTCTTTCGTTATGCATGAATTGAACGGGCGGGCCGCGCGAGAACAACCCGGCGCGGCAGCCGGCATTACATCGGAGGATCGATGGAGCGGCGCGCGGGCGCAGCCGGGGCGACGACGCCCATCGAAACAATATACTTGAGCGCGGCGTCGACGCTCATGTCGAGCTCGATCACCTCGCTTTTCGGCACCATCAGGAAGAAGCCCGAGGTGGGATTCGGCGTGGTGGGCACATAGACGCTCACATGCTCTTCCTGGAGGTGGTTCACCACGTCGCCACCCGGAATGCCGGTGAGGAATGCAATCGTCCACGAACCCTTGCGCGGATATTCGATCAGGAGTGCCTTGCGGAACGCATTGCCGTTGCTCGAAAGCAGTGTATCGGAAACCTGCTGCACGCTACTGTACAGCGGGCCCACGAGCGGAATGCGCCGCACCAGCGCGTTCCACCACGACACGAGCTTCTGGCCGACGAAGTTCTGCGTGAAGAGCCCCACGACAAAAATGAACGCCAGCGTCAGCACGGCGCCGAGCCCCGGCAGCCGCTGCTTCGGCTGCCACGCCTGCGGCAGCAGCAGCAGGGTCTGATCCATCGTGCCGATGATGAGGTTCAGCACCCACAGCGTGATGGCGAGCGGCACCAGCACCAGCAAGCCGGTCAGGAATATCGTCTTGAGCGTCGCTTTCTTCATCGTCATGTACACACCGCCGTTGGTGCCGCGCCGGGTGGCGCGCGGCATGCTTGCGATCCGGCGGGTCAAGCCGGACCGCGGGTCTCAGGTGGCGCCCGGGCTCGGGGTCGAGCCCGGGCCTGCCGGGGCGCTCGAAGCGGCCGGCGCCGCCGCGCTCTCGGCCGCCGGCTTGCTGCTTTCCGGCGACGAAGCCGCTTCGCCCGACTCCTTCGCGCCGGGTGCCGCTGCGGCCGCGGCGCCCGCGCCATTATTGCCGCCGCGGAAGTCCGTGACGTACCAGCCCGAACCCTTCAGCTGGAAGCCGGCCGCGGTGACCTGCTTGCGGAACGTATCCGCCCCGCAGTTCGGGCACTGCGTGAGGGGCGCATCGCTGATCTTCTGCAACGCGTCTTTCGCGAAACCGCACGATTCGCAGCGATAAGCGTAGATCGGCATGATCTCTATCCTGATGAAAATCTGATAATTGCTTGCAAAGCCTTGAATTATAGCCGCAAACCGGCGCCCGCCCTGGCAATCGCCGGACGAGGTCGGAGCGCGGCCAACGCCGCCTTAGTTTGGGGCGGCCTGCGGCCGCATCAAGAGACGCTCAGCGCGCGGGCGCGGCCGCTTCGTTGCGGCACCAGGTCATCCAGCGCTCGCGCCCCTCGAACACCGGCAGCGAGCCCGTGGCCGGCTGATCGTCGAGCAGCGTGAAGTACGGCGCGAGGAGCGCGTCGAGCTCGGCGCGCACGATCGGGAACGGCGGCCCTTTCTGCGGCTCGCCGACGAAAAAATAGCCGGCGAGCAGCGCGCCGGGCGCAAGCAGCGCCGCGAGGCGCCGCGCGTAGCGCTCGCGCTGGGCGGGCGGCAGCGCGCACAGGAAGGCACGCTCGAAAACCCAGTCCGGTGCGAACGGCGGCGCATACGTGTAGAAGTCGGCCTCCTCCACCGCCGCCGCGTGCGGGCCGAGCGCCGCGCGGGCGCTCGCGACCGCGGCGGGGGAAAAGTCGATGGCGCGCACCGTGCGGCCGCGCCCGGCGAGCCAGCCCGCTTCCCAGGCATTGCCGCAGCCGGGAATCAGCACCGTGGCCGCGGGATGGGCGGCGGCGAAGGCCTCGAACTGCGGCTGGACGCCCGCCTGGTCCCACGGCGTGAAGCCGCGCTCGAAACGTTCGTCCCAGAACGAAGCCTGCCCCGGGTCGCGCGTGGCGAATTCGGGGGCGGCCGGGGCCGGGGGTCGATTCGGTTCATTCATGCTGTGTCTCCTGTCCCATGGTGCCGCGCTGCAGTCCATCCCGCGCACGCAGAGCGTGGTCTGCGCGCGGCCTCAGCCGCCCGCGGCAAACGCGATCCAGGCACGCGCCACCACGATGCCCACGCCCACCGCAATGCCGAACACGAGCAGGCCCTGCAAAAGCCGGTTCGTACGCCGCTGTTCGAGCAGGATCGCACGGATCCATTCCTCGCTGGTCCCATGCACGGGGTCCTGGCGATGGAGCAGCGCCTGGTGCACGAGCCGCGGCAGTTGCGGCAGCGTCTTGCTCCACTGCGGCGCTTCGATCCTGAAGCGCTCGTACCAGCCGCGCAGGCCGATCTGCTCGGCCATCCAGCGTTCGAGGTACGGCTTGGCCGTCTTCCAGAGATCGAGCTCCGGATCGAGCGAGCGCCCGAGGCCCTCGACGTTGAGCATGGTCTTTTGCAGCAGCACGAGCTGCGGCTGGATTTCGACGTTGAAGCGCCGCGAGGTCTGGAAGAGGCGCAGCAGCACCTGGCCGAGCGAGATGTCCTTCAGCGCCCGGTCGAAGTACGGCTCGCAAACGGCGCGAATCGCACTCTCCAGCTCTTCCACGCGCGTATTGGACGGCACCCAGCCCGACTCGATGTGCAGCGTGGCCACGCGGTGATAGTCGCGCTTGAAGAAGGCGAGGAAGTTCTGCGCGAGGTAGTTCTTGTCGAAGTCCGAGAGCGCGCCGACGATCCCGAAGTCGAGCGCGATATAGCGCCCGAAATGCGCCGGATCGAGGCTCACCTGGATGTTGCCGGGGTGCATGTCGGCGTGAAAGAAGCCGTCGCGGAAAACCTGCGTGAAGAAGATCTCCACGCCTTCGCGCGCGAGCTTCGGAATGTCCACGCCGGCCGTGCGCAGCTTGTCCACCTGGCTGATCGGCACGCCCACCATGCGCTCCATCGTGAGCACATTGCTCGTGCTGTACTCCCAGAACATCTCGGGCACGAGCAGCAGATCGAGGCCCGCGAAATTGCGGCGCAACTGGCTGCCGTTGGCGGCCTCGCGCATGAGGTCGAGTTCGTCGTGCAGGTATTTGTCGAATTCGGCGACCACCTCGCGCGGCTTCAGGCGCTTGCCGTCCGCCCACAGGCGCTCGGCCCAGATGGCGATGTCGCGCAGGAGCGCGAGGTCGGAATCGATCACGGGGCGCATGTTCGGCCGCAGCACCTTCACCGCGACAGCCCTGCCCATGTGCTGCCCGGAGCGCACTTTCGCGAAGTGCACCTGCGCAATCGAGGCGCTCGCCACCGGGACGCGCTCGAAATCGTCGAAGAGCGTATCGACCGGCGCGCCGAGCGACTTTTCGATAATGCCGATCGCCACGTTCGAGTCGAACGGCGGCACCTGGTCCTGCAGGCGCGCGAGTTCGTTGGCGATATCGGCCGGCAGCAGGTCGCGCCGCGTGGAGAGCACCTGCCCGAACTTCACGAAGATGGGGCCGAGACTTTCCAGCGCGAGCCGCAGGCGCACGCCGGGCGGCTGCTCGAACTTGCGGCCGATCGTGGTGATGCGCAGCAGCAGCCGTACACGCCGGTCATTGATCCGGCTCAACATCATTTCGTCGAGACCGAAGCGGATGACCGTAAAAAAGATCTTCAGGAAACGCAGGAAACGCATTTTTTTAGAGGCCTGTGGTCGGGCGCGGGCCGCGCAGCGGCGTCACGTCGGGCGTGCCGGCTGCCGTTTTTTGTTCGAGGCGCTCGATGCGCTTTTCCACGCGCGCGAGGGCGTCGCGCGCGCGGGAGAGTTCGGCGTTCAGGCCGTCCAGCTCGGCGCGCCGCACGAGTTGCGGATTCTCGTCGAGCAGATATTCCGTGAGCGAGCCCAGCACGTTGCGGCCGGTGCGCCGCGCCTGATCGCTCGCGGCGCGCGCGAGCGAGGCGAGGCGAGCAGCGGGCGCGTCGCCGACGAGCTTCGCGAGGTCCTCCTCGGGCTCCCAGCGCAGATGCTCGGCGAGCTTGCCGATGATCTGTGCGAACTCCGCATCGCCTTCGATCTTGACGTGCTTCATCACCGCGGCCTGGCCGCCCTGCACGAACGACGGCAGCGCGTCGGCCGGCAGCGAGAGCGAGACGTCCGCGCGCGGCGCGTCCTGTTCCTCGACGGCCGCGAGATAGCCGTCGGGCTGCACGAGCAAGGTGAGAACGACGGGCGGACACGACAGCCGCGCCGTCTTGCCCGCGTACGGAGCGAGACGTTCGCGGGCCCACGATTCGCGGGCGAGCAGGTGATTGACGGCGGCAGCGAAGGGCTTGGCGGCGAGAGTCATCGGGCATGGAATAAGAAAACCCGCGCGGGCAAAAGCCCGCGCGGGTTCCTATTGTAGCGTTCGCGGGGTTCGGTCGCGGCCCAGCGCGGCCTGGCCGGACCTGGCCAAAAGGCCAAAGCCGCCCGCGCGGCCCGCTCAGTGGTGCTCGATCTGCTGAATCCCCGCGAGCAGCCAGCCCTCGCCGCTCGTGCGCGACTTCGAGAGATTCCAGATCTCCACGAACGGCTCGGCCGCGGCGCCCTGCGTCTCGCGGATCAGGCCGGAGAAGCGCACGCTCGCGAGGTACCCGCTGTCTTGCTCCGCCACGTCGAGCAGATCGGCGTTGAGCTGCACGATGTCGGTGTGGTTCTCCTCGCTGCCGCGGCTCGCGAGATCGACGCGGATCTCGGCAAACATCTCGGGCGTGGTGAACTCGCGGATATCGTTCATGTTGCCCACGTCCCAGGCGGCCTGCAGGCGCACGAAGTACACCTTCGCATTGCGCAGGAACGTTTCCGTGTCGAAGCCAGCCGGGATCGACAGCGCGGGGGCGGCCTGCGGCGTGTTGAGCGCGGTGGCTTCCGGCGCGAGAGACTGGCTCGCGGAAGGCGCCGTGTAGCTCGGCTCCTGCTTATAGCCGCCCTGCGGGTAACCGCCCTGCGGGTAACCGCCCTGCGGGAAAGTGCCCGCGCCGTTCAGGCCGCCCGACGACGGCAGACCGCCGCCCACCTGGAACGCCGGCTGCACGGCGCGGCGGCGGTTCATGAACTTGCGGATCAGCCAGATCGCCGCGAAGGCGATGAGCGCGATCACGATGGCGTTCGCCATGGCGCCGGCGAACGCTTCGCCAAGACCGAAGTGCGAGAGCAGCGCGGCGATGCCGAGGCCGGCCGCCAGACCCGCGATCGGGCCGAGCCAGCGGTTGCGCGCGGGCGCGGCGGCGGCAGGCGCCGGTGCGGGCGTGGCCGGCTGGGCGCGCTGCGCCTGACCCGGCTGTTGCGCCGGCGTGGGCTGGGCCGGCGGCGGCGTGGCGCTGCGTTGCGAGGCCACCGAAGACTGCTTGCCGATGCTGCGGCTGCCGCCCATGCGGCGGGCCTCGGCGTCGAACGACGCGAAGCTGCCGGCCACGAGCACGCCAACCATGGCCAGCACTCCCATCCTTCTGGCCCACTGCATTGAAAGCTTACTGGAAGCATTGACGCGGGGCTCAGACATGGCAAGTTTTCCTTTAAAGACAGAGGTTTGGGAACGCTAATACTTTGTCCCGACGTGTAAGGCTACCACGCCAGCTGACAAATTGTAATATTTGACGGCGTCTAGGCCGATTTGTTCCATCATCGTCTTCAAAGTTTCCTGGTCCGGGTGCATGCGGATCGATTCGGCCAGGTAGCGATAGCTGTCGGCGTCCTGCGCGAAGCGGGCGCCCAGCCACGGCAGCACCTTGAACGAATAGACGTCGTACGCCTTCTTGAGCGGCTCCCAGACCTTCGAGAACTCCAGCACCAGCAGGCGGCCGCCCGGCTTGAGCACGCGGCGCATCTCGGCCAGCGCGACATCCTTGTGGGTCATGTTGCGCAGGCCGAAGGCCACGGTCACCACGTCGAAGTAGTTATCCGGAAAGGGAATCCGCTCGGCGTCGCAGAGGAGCGCAGGCGTGACCACGCCGTGGTCGAGCAAGCGGTCGCGGCCCACGCGCAGCATCGATTCGTTGATGTCGGTGTGCCAGACCTCGCCCTTTTCGCCCGCCTTCTTCGCGAACGCCATCGAAAGGTCGCCGGTCCCGCCCGCGATATCGAGCACCTTCGCGCCCGGCCGCACGTTGGCCTGGGCGATCGTGAAAGCCTTCCAGGCGCGGTGCAGCCCCCCCGACATCAGATCGTTCATGAGGTCGTAGTTGGAGGCGACCGAGTGGAACACACCGGCCACCTTCTTCGCCTTGTCCTGTTCTTCAACGCTCTGATAGCCGAAGTGGGTTTTGCTCATCGCGTTCGTCCTTTCGCGGGGGTCTTGTCTTGAGAATGGCTGCCGCGCCCAACATGCAGGGTAAGCGGCGGCAGCGGGGCAGGATCGTAACAGGAAGCGTCAGTGGCAGTGGCCGTGCGCCGCAGCGGGCGGCGCCATCGGCGTGTCGCGGTCGACGCCCGCCGCCTTGAGCTTCGCGAAGTATTCCGCCCAGAGTTCGTCCTGGCGTGTGGCCAGCTCATGGAGCTGGTCCCACGAGTAGATGCCGGTATTGTGGCCGTCCGAAAAAGTCGGCTGCAGCGCGTAATGGCCCACGCCCTCCAGCGCCGTGATCGTGACCTCGCGCTTGCCGGTCTGCAGCGTCTCCTGCCCCGGCCCGTGGCCGCGCACTTCCGCCGAAGGCGAATACACGCGCATCAGCTCGAAGGGAACGCGGTAGCTCTCGCCGTTCGCGTACTGCAACTCCAGCACGCGCGAAACGGCATGCACCACGATGCCGGTCGGCACCGGCGTATCGGATTTCAGTCCACTCATGATTCGTCCTCGGGCTCATGCCCGTTCAGCGCGACGCCCCTCCGGCGCCCGGCCTGCCATCACCATGGCCATGGCACGGCCCGAGCCATGGCTGCCGGCCCCTTCAGGCCAGCGCCCCGTCCATTTCGTGACGCACCGCCTCGCGCAGCAGCGTGGCCTGCGCGCGGCGCTGGCCCAGCATCGCCTCGGAAACCGTGCGCTGGCGCGGCGCCCACACGGGCAGCGGGAAATGCGCGTCGTTCGTGAAACGCGGGATCACGTGCCAGTGCATGTGCGGCACCTGGTTGCCGAGGCTCGCCAGGTTCACCTTCGAAGGCTGCATGACGCGGCGCAAGGCCCGTTCGACGGCATAGACGGCCCGCATCAGATGCTCCCGGTCGGGCGCGGCGAGATCCGAGAATTCGGCGACGTGGCCATTCCAGATCACCCGGCAAAAGCCCGGGTAATCGGCTTCCGATACGGCCAGCACGACGCGCATGCGCTCGTCCTGCCATAGCACTTCGCCGCCTTCCTCACTGCAGAATACGCATCCCATCGTCGCCCCCGAGCCGCCATCGCAGGATCGCACCGTGCAATCCCTACAATCCGCTGTTACCCAGCGCCGCCATTAGACCAGCACGCGCTCGATTCCGCCATTGTTCGCCTTCTGGACATAATCTGCCATCCAGTTGTCGCCCAGCACGTGACGGGCGATTTCCACGACGATGTAGTCGGCTTCGATGCCGGCGTCCTCGTTGTAGCGCGACAGGCCCTGGAGGCACGACGGGCAGCTCGTCAGGATCTTGACGTTCTCGGCGCTGCCCACGCCGCCGGCTTCCTGCGGCGTGGCGGGCTGCACGCCATTGGCGCTGCCCACGAGCGGGATGCCGCGCAATTTTGCCGCACCCTTGCGGATCTCTTCTTCCTTGCGAAAGCGCACCTGGGTCGAAACGTCCGGGCGCGTCACGGCCAACGTGCCCGATTCGCCGCAGCAGCGCTCGTTCTTCTCGATCTTGTAGCCGTCCTTTTCCGCGCCCATCAGTTCGTTGACGAGCTTGACCGGATCGACGGTCTTGATCGGCGTATGGCACGGGTCGTGATACATGTAGCGCGTGCCCGTCACGCCATCGAGCCTGATGCCTTTTTCGAGCAGAAACTCGTGGATGTCGATGATGCGGCAGCCCGGGAAAATCTTTTCGAATTCATAACCGGAAAGCTGGTCGTAGCAGGTCCCGCACGACACCACCACCGTCTTGATATCGAGGTAGTTGAGCGTGTTCGCGACCCGGTGGAACAGCACGCGGTTGTCCGTGACGATCTTCTCGGCCTTGTCGAACTGGCCCGAACCGCGCTGCGGATAGCCGCAGCACAGATAGCCCGGCGGCAGCACGGTCTGCACGCCCGCTTCCCAGAGCATGGCCTGGGTGGCGAGGCCCACCTGCGAGAAGAGGCGCTCCGAGCCGCAGCCCGGGAAGTAGAACACCGCCTCCGAATCCACGCTCGTGGTCTTCGGGTTGCGGATGATCGGCACGATCTTGTTGTCTTCGATGTCGAGCAGCGCGCGCGCCGTCTTCTTCGGCAGGTTGCCCGGCATCTTCTTGTTCACGAAGTGGATCACCTGCTCCACCACGGCGGGCCGCCCGGTGCTCGCGGGCGGACGCGCCGTCTGCTTCTTCACGACCTTCTTGAGGAGGTCGTTGCCGAGGCGCTGCGCCTTGTAGCCCACGCCCATCATCGCCTCGCGCGCGAGGTTGATGGTCTGCGGGTTCGTGGCGTTGAGGAAGAACATGCCCGCCGCGTTGCCCGCGTTGAACTTCTTCTTGCCCATCTTGCGCAGCAGGTTGCGCATGTTCATCGTCACGTCGCCGAAGTCGATCTTGACCGGGCACGGCGTCACGCACTTGTGGCAGACCGTGCAGTGGTCGGCCACGTCGTTGAACTCGTCCCAGTGCTTGATCGACACGCCGCGGCGCGTCTGCTCCTCGTACAGGAACGCCTCGACCAGCAGCGAGGTCGCGAGAATCTTGTTGCGCGGGCTGTAGAGCAGGTTCGCGCGCGGCACGTGCGTCGCGCACACGGGCTTGCACTTGCCGCAGCGCAGGCAGTCCTTCACCGATTCGGCAATCGCGCCGATATCGGACTGCTGCATGATGAGCGACTCGTACCCCATCAGGCCGAACGACGGCGTATAGGCGTTGCGCAGGTCGGCGCCGTCGAGCAGCTTGCCCGCGTTGAAGCGCCCGTGCGGGTCGACGCGCTGCTTGTAGCTGCGGAATTCGGCGATCTCTTCGTCCGTGAGGAACTCGAGCTTGGTAATGCCGATGCCGTGCTCGCCCGAAATCACGCCGTCGAGCGACCTTGCGAGCTTCATGATGCGCGCGACCGCCGCGTGGGCGTCCTGCAGCATCTCGTAGTTGTCCGAGTTGACCGGAATGTTCGTGTGAACATTGCCGTCGCCCGCGTGCATGTGCAGCGCGACGAACACGCGGCCGCGCAGCACCTTCTTGTGGATCGCCTGGGCTTCGTCGAGGATCGGCTTGAACGCGCCGCCGTTGAAGATCTGGCGCAGCTCCGCGCGGATCTCCTGCTTCCACGAAATGCGCACCGTGCGGTCCTGGGTGACGTGGAACACGGTGGCCCCGGGCTGCACATCGACGCGGTCGGCAAACTTCTCGGCGAGGGCCTCGTAGCCCAGTTGCACGAGATAGTGCTGCGCCTCGCGCAAGGACAGATCGAGCTTCTCGCCCACGAAGGTCCAGCGCTCGCGCACGCGCTTGAGCAGGTCGAGCGCCTGCTGCACGCGGTCTTCGAGCAGTTCCGCCGACGGAATCTCGCTTGCGTCGTCGCTTTTGCCGAGCGGCAGCTTGCCGGCCTTGAAGAACGCTTCGAGCGCATCGACCAGCTGCAGCTTGTTCTTGATCGAGAGCTCGATGTTGATGCGCTCGATGCCGTCCGTGTACTCGCCCATGCGGTTGAGCGGGATCACGACGTCTTCGTTGATCTTGAACGCATTGGTGTGCTTCGCGATGGCGGCCGTGCGGCTGCGGTCGAGCCAGAAGCGCTTGCGCGCCTCGGCGGAGACGGCCACGAAGCCTTCGCCGCTCTTGCCGTTGGCCATGCGGATGACTTCCGAGGTGGCGGTGGCCACCGCATCGGCGTCGTCGCCCACGATGTCGCCGATTAGCACCATCTTCGGAAACGCGTTGCGCTTGCTCTTGGTGGCATAGCCCACGGCGCGCAGATAGCGTTCGTCGAGATGCTCGAGCCCGGCGAGAATCGCGCCTCCCTGCTTCGAGGTTTCGAACAGGTAGTCCTTGATTTCGACGATGCTCGGAATCGCCTCGCGCGCCTGGCCGAAGAACTCCAGACAGACGGTGCGCGTGTGCGCCGGCATCTTGTGCAGCACCCAGCGCGCCGACGTGATGAGGCCGTCGCAGCCCTCCTTCTGCACGCCGGGCAGGCCCGCGAGGAACTTGTCGGTGACGTCCTTGCCGAGGCCTTCCTTGCGAAAGCGCTTGCCCTCGATGTCGAGCCGTTCGGTGCGCAGCAGCTTCTCGCCCGGCGCGTGCTCGCCGTCGAACCACTTCAGCTCGAAGCGCGCGAGCGCGATGTCATGGATCTTGCCCATGTTGTGCTCGAGGCGCGTGACTTCGAGCCAGTTGCCTTCGGGATCGACCATGCGCCACCAGGCGAGGTTGTCGAGCGCCGTGCCCCACAGCACCGCCTTCTTGCCGCCCGCGTTCATGGCGACGTTGCCGCCGATGCACGAGGCGTCGATGGAGGTGGGATCGACCGCAAACACGAAGCCCGCGGCTTCGGCAGCCTCGGTCACGCGCCGCGTGACCACCCCCGCGCCGGAGAAGATCGTGGGCACCTGGCGATCGACGCCGGGCAGATCGGTCATCTCGACCGCGCCGAGCTTTTCGAGCTTCTCGGTGTTGATGACGGCCGAGAACGGCGTGAGCGGCACCGCGCCGCCCGTGTAGCCCGTGCCGCCGCCGCGCGGAATCACGGTGAGGCCCAGTTCGAAGCAGGCCTTGACGAGGCCCGCGATCTCTTCCTCGGTGTCGGGCGTCAGCACGACGAAGGGATATTCCACGCGCCAGTCGGTCGCGTCGGTCACGTGCGAAACGCGCGCGAGGCCGTCGAAGCGGATGTTGTCCTTCTGCGTGCGGCGGCCGAGTTCTTTGGTCGCGCGGCGGCGCAGTTCGGCCATCTTCCCGAACTCGCCCGCGAACGCGTCGATCGCGCGGTGCGCCGCGGCGATCAGCGTCTCGACGCGCGCGGCGCGATCGAGGCCGGCATCGTCGCCGTGCTCGCTCAGGTCGGCGCGGCGGCGTTTTTCGATTTCGGCGAGGCGGTGGTTGAGCGCCTCGATCAGGAGCGCGCGGCGCTTCGGATTGTCGAGCAGGTCGTCCTGAAGGTACGGATTGCGGCGCACCACCCAGATGTCGCCCAGCACTTCGTAGAGCATGCGCGCCGAGCGGCCGGTGCGGCGCTCGGCCCGCAGTTCGGCAAGCGCGGCCCAGGCTTCCTCGCCGAGCAGGCGAATGACAATTTCGCGATCCGAAAAGGACGTGTAGTTATACGGAATCTCGCGCAGGCGAGGTTCGATGTCGGTGGCCACGGCGGCGGCAGCGCCGTGAGGATCGAAAACTTGAGGTGCGTTCATGGTTGGACGACTCTTTGTGTCGGTACCGTGCAGCGGCTGGCGAGCCGCCCGGCCGATACCGGCGGGGCGCGTGGGGCGCTATTCTGAAATCGTGTCCGCCGGTGGCGGGTGGCGGACATCAGGTTGGGGAAGCCTCGCGGCGGCGGCATTCACGCCAGCGGAACCCCTGCACTCAGACTCCGCGACACGATCGTGCGTGGCGGATATGCCGCTGCGCCGCGGGGCGGGTCTCGCGCCGTGCGGGCATCAAATGGGCTGTCCGAGGTTGCCAGTGCATCTTCCGATCCTGGTTATCAAAACCGGATTTTAACGCATGATCCGTGCGAGCGCTGGGGCGGTCCGGGAACCCGCCCGCCCCGCAAGGTTAATCGGCGAACGGCGGCAAACCGTTGTGGCGCAAGGCGCGCGGCGCTCCGCGGCGTTCTTTGCGCGCGGCGAACCGGGGAAGCGATGGCGGCGGCCGTCGTGACCGCTACGTGGTATGGGCGCGACATGATTCGCCGTCCACAGGGTCGGGAAATGGAGTCCGGGAGCACGCGCCAGCACCCTGGCCGTTGGCGCTATCATTGGCGTTTGCCGTCCTACCCCGCTTTTTCCGCTTCCTTTGCCTTCCAGGCACGCCCCGCATGGCTTCCCACGACGACTACCTCAAAAAAATCCTCACCGCCCGCGTGTACGACGTGGCCCGCGAAACCGAACTGGAGCGCGCGCCCAATCTCTCCGCGCGCCTTGCCAACGCGGTGTGGCTCAAGCGCGAGGACAACCAGCCGGTGTTCTCCTTCAAGCTGCGCGGCGCCTACAACAAGATGGCCCAGCTCACCCCCGCGCAGCTCGAGCGCGGCGTGATTACCGCCTCCGCAGGCAATCACGCCCAGGGCGTGGCCCTCTCGGCCGCGAGGCTCGGCGTGAAGGCGGTGATCTGCGTGCCCGTCACCACGCCCCAGGTGAAGGTCGATGCGGTGCGCACCCACGGCGGCCCGACCGTCGAGGTGGTGCAGGCGGGCGAGTCCTACAGCGACACCTACGCCCACGCCCTGCGCCTGCAGGACGAGCGCGGCCTGACCTTCGTGCACCCGTTCGACGACCCGGACGTGATCGCCGGCCAGGGCACGGTCGCCATGGAGATCCTGAGCCAGCATCAGGCCCCGATCCACGC
>NZ_BAYB01000012.1 GCF_000685035.1 Paraburkholderia ferrariae NBRC 106233 | reverse complement strand
TCACCCGCAGACTCAAGCCCCACAAGGTTTCCCGGGGGGCTTCCCGTCTCCCCGCGCTCTCAAGGAAAGCGCGAAAGACCGGCATTCTAGAGACCCGCTTCCGTTCTGGCAAGCGGTTTTTTGACAAGGCCCAACCCGGCAGCCCGTAACGCCACTATCCAGCCTCTATCTATCGTCCAGTCCATCTGGATGAGGTGCATAGCCCCATCACCCGCCCCCTCAACCAGCCCGGCGCACGTGCCCTGGCCATATATGCCAGTCGTGATGCTGCAGCGCAAACCGATGGCGGGCACGGAACCGACTAGAATATGGGGTTCTCCGCATTCCAACTCACAGATTTATGCGCTCGCGAATCGCCAAACGCCTCCCACCAGACGCCGACAAACTCGTCGGCCTGTCGCTCGCCCTGTTCGCCTCGGGCAGCCGCACCGAAGACCGTTTCTGGGAGGCCAAGCTCGACACCTTGCTAGCGAAGGTCGTGCGCAACGGCAACCAGACGACGCTCGACGCCGCGCTCGACCATCTGCAGCAAAACCACCCGGATGCCTACGGCGCCCTGGCGGACATGGCCGAGACGCACAGCGAGTCGTTCATCGTCGAACACGAGGGCACGCAATACGAGGCGCTGCTCGTCGCCGCACCCGTGCTCGCCTGGACCCGCTACGTCATCCCTTCGGGCCCGCTGAAGGCCGACAATGCCGACGCCCTGCGCACGCATCTCCAGGCGCACGTGCTGGCGAACGGCACGCGCGTCGCGATGGCGCCCTATCTCTATAGCATCGACCAGTTGCCGCGCCATCACGTCGAAACCTGGCGCCTCGCGCAACAGCTCTCGAATGCGGCACTGACTGGCAGCGCAGCAAAGATCAGCGCCGGCGAGCTGCCCGAGACCTCGCCGATACTCGCCGATCCGCGCTTCCTGCTGGCCGTCGTAGCCGCCCCGGTCGGCGCGCCGCTCTTCCGCTGGCAGGAAGAGGAGCACGGCTCGCGCATCGAGCGCGGCCAGTGCCTCGAACAGTGGGCGACCCAGGGCGGCGCCAATCTTGCCGTCGTGATGCCGGGCTGCGAATTCGAATGCCTGCTGCCCGACGCGTATTACTCGGCCTGCCGGGATGCCGACGAACGCGTGCGTCCGCACACCATCCGCACCGCGGTTCGCTATCTGCTCGACACCATCGGCACCGGCGCACAGGAACTGCGCGCCGTCGTGGCCGGCTTCGGCGAGCGCCGCATCGACGAATATCGCATCGGCTTCACGCGCCGCGGCAGCAATGACGTCCTCTATGGCGTCGTCTGGCCGCTGTATGGCCGCGAAAACGGCGACGCCGACATCGACGAAGAACCGACGGAGGAAAGCGTCAACAACGGCCCGCTCGAAGAGATCGTGGCGCTGCTGAAGGAATCGGGTATCACCGACATCCGCCGCCACGCCGGCCGTTTCGAGCCGGAATATTGCGACGACTGCGGCGTGCCGCTCTATGCGGACCCGCTAGGCGAGATCGTCCACGCCGAAATGCCCGAAGATGCGGAGCCTGCACAGCCGCATTTTCACTAACCCAACCGCCCGTTTTTGACCTGGTCCCGCCTGCGAGCGGGACTTTTTTTACCCTCAGTCCTAAGCCTTCTGGACAGGCCGCCACGGCGCAAGCTTTTTGTCATGATGGCGATGTTGGTCCGATTCGGCGGCCGCGTTCAGTACATGCGCCACGCATCCTTTTCGAGAGACCATCAAAACCAGCACAGGAGGGCATGTTCATGCGGTTTGCAGTATTCAATCCGGATGCCGAACGGCGCCAAGGGCTCAAGGCGCTGCTCAGACAAATCGACCGTCGTGCGCGCTTTAACGACGCCGCCGACTGGCGCAATGCCGAACGTGCCATGCAGCGGTTCACGCCAGATCTCTTCGTGGTTGACTGGCACGCCGGCATCCGCAGGGGAGAACTCCACGACTTCGCCCATCGCTACCGCACCGTGCCCATCGCCGTCATCGTCGATGCCGAAGCCTCGCCCAGCGCGGTCCGAAACCTGCTCGACGAAGGGGCGCGCGGCATCATCCGCCGCACTACCGACTCGATCCTGATCGTGAAACTGCTCGAGCTGATCCTGCTCGGCGGCAATCATCTGCCCACCGACGTCCTGACCGATCCGTGGCCCGCCCCGCAACCGCCGGCCCGTCCGGGCACGCACGAGGCCATGCGGCGTCCGCACCGCCCGCTGGTTCGTTTATCGCCGCGCCAGGAGCAGATCCTGCGTTGTGTTCACATGGGCAGCACGAACAAGATGATCGCCCGCGCATTGGGTATCAGCGAAGGCACCGTCAAGATCCACCTGACCAGCATCTTCCAGCAGCTCGGTGCGCCCAACCGGGCCGCGGCCGTCGCGATTTATAACGGTCTGCTCGCCAACCAGCTCGAAGTGCTGCGCGCCCGCTTCGAACTCGCGCCGAAACCCGTGCACGGCGCACACGGTCCAGTGCCGCTGCGGCAGCGCGAAAACTCCCCGTTCCGCTACCCGTTGCGGACAGGCGACACGGAGGCACCGCTGGCGATGGCTGCCGAACCCGACTACCCGTGGGGCGAGCCCGCGCTCACGCAGTGCAGCGACCCGGAGGCAGGAGCCGACGGCAGCCTGGACGACCCGCAAGCGTCAGCTCGCACACACGTTTTGTCATCCAACGAGTAATATGAAGCCATGGGGTTCCTCTATACGCCGCTTCCGTTGTGGGCCATCGTCGGTGGTTGGATTGCCGCGTTGGGCCTGCTCGCGCTCGCGATATGGCGGAACCCGTTCAAGCGCCTCCAGGACGCAACGCTCCAGCACGTTTGGCTCGCGATCATCGTGGCCGTCTCCGTGCTGTGGGCGAGCAATGCGTGGCTCGAAGACGGCACCGTGCTGCATCTGCTCGGCGCAACACTGGTGGTGACACTCTTCGACTGGGATCTCGCGCTCGTGGCCATGGCCGCGGTCGTCGCGCTTGCGGCGCTCGTCTTCGATTCGCCCTGGGACGGCGTGGCGCTCACCTTCCTCGTATTCGGCGCCTTCCCGGTGGGCGTCTCCGCACTGCTTCAGCGCGCCTGCATTGCCTGGCTGCCGCGCAACCTCTTCATGTTCATCGTCGGCCCGGGGTTCGTCTCGCCGGCCATCGCCGTGGCCGCCGCCGCGTATCTCGCACTCGGCGTCCATGTTGCGCTCACGGGCGGATCGATGATGGCCGTGCCGGCCGGCTATGCCTTCAGCGTGTTCCTGCTCGCTTCGGGCGAAGCCTGGTTCACCGGCATGGCCACCGCACTGATCGCCGTCTATCGTCCGGCCTGGGTCACGACCTACGACGTGCGCCGCTACCGGCTGGGTGGGCCGCGTACCTGAGCATTGCCTCCACGAGGCACAGCCGCCTCTGCGCTACACTGCTTTCACCGCGGCGCGACAGAGTGCCGCGGTCTTGCAACGCCGTCCTCACGCTCATGAGCACCCAGCATAGGGTTCGCCACAACGGAGACACAAAATAATTGTTTCAGGATTGAACTCGTCCCTGCGTCGCGGGCTCTTACTGGGCCAGACGCTCTACCCCGCTTCGACGCCAACCCGATGGACCGCAATTCTGCCTCACACCGGTTGCTGACGATCGCCGGCCAACTGGCGGCATGCGCCACGAGCTTCGCGCTCATCGTGGCACTGCCCGCCCGGGCCGATCAGGTCGATCAGCACAACGATCTCGTCAACACCTTCATCACCCAGATGCATGCCGACCCGCTGGTCGCCGACTGCGCCGCGCACGGCAACTTCGTCGCCAGCACATCGACCGCGCTCGATCACGTGGAGTTTCCCCCTTCGTCGTTCGATAGCGCGCATGCCACCGTCACGCCCTGGAACGATTCGTTCGACGAGGGCAAGCAGCGCGTCAAGGTCGATACGATCGTGACGGTCGACGGCATCGGCATCGCGCAGAACGGCAACGCAGGACCCTACGATCTGAAGTTCCGCTGCGGCTATGTGGGCAACCAGATGCTTGCGTTCAGCTGGAACGACCCCGTGCCGCCCGCGCGCGCGCGTAGCGAGCGCGCCGGGTCGTCGCACAGCAACGCGCACAGCAACGCGCACAGCAACGCGCACAGCAACGCGCACGGCAAGTCGTCGGGCAAAAAGGCCACGGGCAAGTCCACGAAAAAAGGCGCATCGGGCAAGTCGAACCACAAGTCGCCCGCGTCGGGCAGCACGAGCAAGAAGGCCAGCACGAAGAAGACGGCTTCCAAAAAGAAGACTTCGTCGCAGTAAGCACACACGCCTGGCCAACAAACGAAAAAGGGGAAGCGGCTCGCACCGCTTCCCCTTTTCTCATGCACGCGCCGTCTTACGCGAAGGTCTCCACGTGGTGCAGGATGGCCTGCAGCATCGCGGCACCGAGCGAAGCACTGCGCTCGCCGTTCCAGCCCACGCGTTCGTCCGGCAGGTTCGCGTTGTCCTTGAACGGCATCTCGAGCGTGAGCGAGAGGCAGCCGTAACGATGGCCGATGTACTTCGAGGCGAGCTTGAGCGCGTCCTCGCGATAGCGGCTCGCTTCGTAGCCGTGCTCGTCCTGGAAGTCGGGGCTCGCAATCTTGAACGCGTCGATAAATGCCTTCTGCTCCACGCGCTGCTGCTCGGTGAAGCCCGGTAGCATCTCCGATCCCGCGACGAACACATAGGGCAGCGACTCGTCGCCATGGATGTCGAAGAACAGATCGACACCCGTGGCCTCGATCGCTTCGCGCACCACGAGCACTTCGGGACTGCGCTGCGCGTCCGGCTCCATCCACTCGCGGTTCAGGTTCGCGCCCACCGCATTGGTGCGCAGGTTGCCGTGCACGCTGCCGTCGGGGTTCATGTTCGGCACGATATGGAACACGGCACGGTCGTAGAGCTTGCGCGCGACAGGATCGCCGGCCCAGTCGCCCCAGCCCGCCAGCCGCTTCACGAGCCCCTCGACGAACCACTCGGCCATCGTCTCGCCCGGATGCTGGCGCGCGATGATCCACACCGTCTTCCTGGGCTTGCCCTCCGGCGTGGCTTCGCCCGCCGTGCCCAGCGTGAGCAGCGACATCGGCCGCCCTTCGACGCTCTGCCCGAGTTCGGTGAGCGTCGCATGCGGCAGTTGCTGCAGCGCGCCGAGGAACTCCGAATGGCGCTCTTCGCCGTACGGCTCGAAATACGCGTAGTAGATCCGGTCGAAATCGGGAGTATGGTCGATCGTGAACTTCTGGCCGTCGTACGAGGTCGGCACGCGGAACCAGTTCACGCGGTCATAGCTCGCCACGGCCTGGTAGTTGCGCCAGCCTTCAGGAAACGCGCAGGCCGCCGCGTTCTCGAAGGTCATCACGCAGCGCTCGCCGCGCGCGCCGCTGAGCCGGAAGTAAAACCATTGTGCGAACTCGGACCGGTTGTCGGCCCGCACGCGCAGGCGGATGTCGTCGGCGCGTTCGCACGAGAGGACTTCGATCGCGCCGGCGTCGAACTGGCTGGTAATGGATAGCGTCATGACGGTTCCCTTCGCTTATTCGGCAATGCGCCGGCGGAATACGTAAGTCGAATCGTTCGATGCCTGCGCATCGAACGCGTAGCCTTCGGCGTCGAAACCCTTGAGCGCCTCGGGCTCGGCTATGCGATGCTCCACCGCATAGCGCGCCATCAAGCCGCGCGCGCGCTTCGCGTGGAAGCTGATGATCTTGTAGCGGCCGCCCTTCCAGTCTTCGAAGACGGGCGTGACGACCGGCGCCGCGAGCTGCTTCGGCTTGACCGCCTTGAAGTACTCGTTCGACGCGCAGTTCACGAGCACCTGCGCACCCTTCGCGTGCCGCGCGTTGTATTCGAGCTGCGCGTTGAGCGCGTGCGTGATGCGCTCGCCCCAGAACGCATAGAGATCCTTGCCGCGCGCGTTCTCGAAGCGCGTGCCCATTTCGAGGCGATACGGCTGCAGCAGGTCGAGCGGACGCAGCACGCCGTAGAGCCCCGAAAGCACGCGCACGTGCTGCTGTGCGTAGTCGAGATCGGCGCGGGCGAGCGACTTCGCATCGAAGCCTTCGTACACGTCGCCGTTGAACGCGAGCACGGCCTGCTTCGAGTTGGCTTTGCTGAACCGCTTCGACCAGTCGGCGTAGCGCTGGAAATTCAGATGCGCGAGCGGATCGGAAATGCTCATGAGCGTGCCGATCTGCTGCGGCGACAAACGGCGCAATCCGTCGATCAGTTCGGCCGCGTCATCGATGAAATCGGGGAGCGTGTGGGTTTCGACGTGCGCCGGCGTGTCGTAGTCGAGCGATTTGGCCGGCGACAGAACGATTATCATAGAGGCTTGCAGGCACGAAAGTGCCGATGTTCAAAGGCGAAAGCCCGATTGTAGCGAATGTCACGAATGACCGGTTTTCCGCCCTCGCCTTCTCCCGCTCCTTCCGGCGCCCTCGCGGCGCTCCCCGTGGTTCTCGATTCGAACGTGTGGCTCGATATCATCGTGTTCGACGATCCGCACACGCGGCCGATACGCGCGGGGCTCGAAAGCGGCGCGTTGCGGGCCTTGATCGACGCGCGCTGCCGCGCGGAATTCACCTACGTGCTGGACTATCCGCAGTTCGCGGGGCGCGGCGTCGAAAAGGCCGAAGCGATCGCTGCGATCGCGCGCCTCGCCTGCGAGATCGTGCCGCCCGAGTTGCCCGAAGACGCGCGCCCCCTGCCGCCATGCAAGGACCGCGACGACCAGAAGTTCCTCGAACTCGCGCGCGCAGCCGGCGCGGCATGGCTCGTTTCGAAGGACCGCGCCGTGCTCAAGCTCGCGCGGCGCATGGCGCGCGACTTCGGTTTCCGCGTGGCGACGCCCGCTGTCTTCGTGGCCGAAACCGGGCTCGCGGCGACTTCCGGCCCTGCCACAGACAACCCCGCCTGAGGCCGGCGCCTGCCGCGAGGCGCGTGAAGACGCGCCGATTCGTCCGCATTTGCCTAAAATCAGATTTTCCGACTCCACCCGACACCCCTTTCGCGCCATGAACGCATCGCATCTGTCGCACGAATCGCCGGCCACGCCGCTCACGCCCTCATTTCCGTCGCGTCTGCCGGACGTCGGCACGACGATCTTCACCGTGATGAGCGCGCTCGCGGCCGAAAAAGGCGCGGTGAACCTGGGCCAGGGCTTCCCCGACTTCGACTGCGACCCGCGCATCGTCGATGCCGTGGCGCAAGCCATGCGTGACGGGCACAACCAGTACCCGCCGATGGCAGGCGTGAGCGCGCTGCGCGAGGCCATTGCCGGGAAGATCGAGCGCATCTACGGCCGCCGCTACGACGCGGCGAGCGAGATTACGGTGACGGCGGGCGCCACCCAGGCGCTCCTCACCGCGATCCTGTGCGCCGTGCATCCCGGCGACGAAGTGATCGTGATCGAGCCGACCTACGACAGCTACCTGCCGTCGATCGAACTCGCCGGCGGCAAGCCCGTGTTCGTCACGCTCGAAGCCCCGGACTACGCGATCCCGTTTGACCGCCTCGCGGCCGCCATCACGCCGAAAACGCGCCTCATCCTCATCAACACGCCGCACAACCCGACCGGCACGGTCTGGCGCGCCGGGGACATGCGCAAGCTCGAAGAGATCGTGCGCGGCACGAACGTGCTGATCCTCTCCGACGAGGTCTACGAGCACATGGTGTACGACGGCGCGCCGCACGAAAGCGTTGCGCGCTATCCGGAACTGGCGGCGCGCAGTTTCATCGTGTCGAGCTTCGGCAAGACGTATCACGTGACGGGCTGGAAGGTGGGCTACGTGGCCGCGCCGGCGCCGCTCACCGCGGAATTCCGCAAGGTCCACCAGTTCAACGTCTTCACCGTGAACACGCCGATGCAGGTGGGCCTCGCCCAGTATCTGCGGGACCCGTCGCCCTACCTGGAACTACCGGCCTTCTATCAGAAGAAGCGCGACTTCTTCCGCGCGGGCCTCGCGAACACGCGCTTCAAGCTGCTTCCGTGCGACGGCACCTACTTCCAGTGCGTCGATTATTCGGCGATCAGCGATCTGCCCGAGGCCGAGTTTTCGAAGTGGCTCACGAGCGAGATCGGCGTGGCGGCCATTCCGGTTTCGGCCTTCTATCACGAGGCGCACGAATCGGGCGTCGTGCGCTTTTGCTTCGCGAAGCAGGAAAGCACGCTCGCGAGCGCGCTCGAACGTCTCGCGCGCCTCTGAGCGCAACCCCCGCGCGATGAATCCGCGAACGGCCGGGCGTTCCCGATCATCGCGCGAGCCCACGCGGGCAAACCCGCGCCTACGAATTCGCTTCGATGTAGGCCTTGCGCTCGGCGTTCACGCGCTGCGCCGCCGGCCGCTCGCCCACGAGCTTCACATAGGCTTTCCAGTCGATGCCGGCTGCGGCCACGTAGTCCTCGCCGTAGATCCGCTGCGTCGTCATCGCGACGAGTGGCAGACTCACGAAGGTCGCCGCGTCCGCCGCGCCAAAGCGCTCGCCCGCCACGTAAGGCGCGAACTTCGCGAGCCGCTTGAAGCTCGCGATATAGCGGCGCAGGCGCGCTTGCGCCGTCGCCTTCACCTCGTCGCTCAGCTTGCCGCCGAAGAATGCCTCGCTGTACAGCTCGCGCGCTTCGAGTTCGAGGTACGTTTCGACGAAGGCAATCAGTTCGCGCTCCTTCGCGGCCTGCCACGGGTCTGCGGCAAAAATCCCGCGCTCGGGGAAGCGGGCATTCAGATACTCGACGATCACGGCCGATTCGCTCAGGCAGCCGTGCTCGGTTTCGAGGAACGGCACTTTGCCGGCGGGCGATTGCGCGAGCAGCGGCTCGCCAAGCGGCAGTTTGTCCAACACTTCTTCGAAGGCGATGCCGTACTCGAGCAGCACGAGCTTGACCTTGTTGTAGTAGTTCGAGAGCGCGAAACCGTGCAGCTTGATCATCTTCGTTCCTCCTTGGGAAGGCGGCCGGCCGGGTGCCACGGCCAGCGACCGCCAATCTGTTTTCTAAGAAATGTACGACCGTGCTATTCTAGGCCAATCATGGAGTGAAGTTTCCAATGACTTCCCATCATTTCAACATTGAGACAACCGGCACCGCCGACACCTTCGCGAAACTTGCCGCAAAAGGCAAGTGCGGCGAAGAGGCGGCCCGCGCCGTCCCTCTCGCCATCCCTCTTGCCATCCCCTTCACCGCCCCACCTGCAACGCTCACGCGCCGTGCCTCGCGAGGCCCGCGCACGAGCCGACCCGGCTGCGCCCGCATTCCTTTTTCGAACGAGGTCCGCTCATGAGCGCCGAACTCCGCAGCACCCGGCCGCAAGGCCATGAATCGACGCTGGTCCTGACGCTGTCGAACCCCGGCGCGCGCAACGCGCTGCATCCCGACATGTACGCCGCCGCCATCGAAGCCTTCGACTCCGCCGAACGCGACAACTCGCTGCGCGCCATCGTCCTGACCGGCGCCGACAACTTCTTCTGCGCAGGCGGCAACCTGAACCGCCTGCTCGAAAACCGCGCCAGGGATCCTTCCGTGCAGGCCGCCAGCATCGACATGCTCGCGGGCTGGGTCACGGCAATGCGCCAGTGCAGCAAGCCGGTGATCGCCGCCGTGGAAGGCGCCGCCGCGGGCGCGGGCTTTTCGCTTGCGCTCGCCGCCGACCTCCTCGTCGCCGCCGAAGATGCGAAATTCGTGATGTCGTATGCGCGCGTGGGCCTTACGCCCGACGGCGGCGGCTCGTGGTTCCTCGCGCGCGCGCTGCCCCGCCAGCTCGCCACCGAAGTGATGCTCGAAGGCAAGCCCATTGGCGCGGCGCGGCTGGCCGAACTGGGCGTCGTGAACCGCCTCGCGAAGCCGCATACGGCGCTCGACGCCGCGCTCGCCTGGGCCGACGACCTCGCAAAAATCTCGCCGAACTCGATGACGCGCATCAAGGGACTCGTCAACGTGGCGGACGCGCAGCCGCTTGCCGAGCACCTCGTCGCCGAGCGCGAGAGCTTCGTCGCCTCGCTCCATCATCGCGACGGGCTGGAGGGCATGACGGCCTTCCTCGAAAAACGCGCGCCCGTGTACAAGTAAAACGCGTACCCATCACCCGTACAAGCCGACCCGCGAACCCGCCCATGAGCGATTTCCAGATGCCCACGCGCCGCCGCCTCTATCTGATGCGTCACGGCGACGTCACCTACTTCGACGATTCGGGCCGCGCCATCGACCCGGACACGGTGCCGCTCAACGACAACGGCCGCGCGCAAGCCACGGCGGCGGGACGCGCATTTGCTTCGCAAGCGGTGCATTTCGACCGCGTGATCGTGAGCGGCCTGCGGCGCACGGTCGAAACGGCACAGCTCGTGCTTGCCGAAACGGGCCAGCAGATCGATCTCGAAGTGCAGCCGGCCTGGCAGGAGATTCGCGGCGGACGTCTCGCCGCGATGTCGCCCGATGAAATCGAGAACGCGTTCCTGCGCGTCTTCGAGGGCATCGTCCCCGAAGACATGCGCTTTCTCGGCGGCGAAACGATAGGCGAGTTGCTCGATCGCGTGCTGCCCGAAATCGCCAGGCTGCGCGCCGATCCGTCGTGGGACACGGCGCTCCTCGTGCTGCACGGCGGCGTGAACCGCGCGATCCTCTCGCACGCGATCACGGCGGGCGGGCGCACGTTCTTCGGGCACCTCGCCCAGGCCACGGGCTGCATCAACGCGCTCGACGTGGGCGCGGCAAACGCGGACTGGGTCGTGCGCCTGCTCAATTTTGCGCCGCCGTCTACGCTGCACCGCGACGTGCGCAACACGACGATGGAAATGCTTTACGCGCAATTTCTGCGCTATCGGCCGCACGGTTAGCGCGAAGCGGAGCCGGGGCACGCGCCCGCGCACCGGATCGACACAAGAAGGGAGACAGACATGGCGCAAGCCACGACGGATGGAGACACCCCGAAGCAAACCGACTACTCGGCGTTCGAAGGCACGCGCCCGGTTGCCGAGCGACAACGCTTCGATACCGGGGCGCTGGCTGCCTGGCTCGCGGCGCACGTGGAAGGCTTCGCCGGGCCGCTGGCCGTCGAGCAGTTCGCCGGCGGCCAGTCCAATCCCACCTTCAAGCTCGTTACGCCGAAGCGCACCTACGTGATGCGCGCGAAGCCCGGGCCGAAGGCGAAGCTGCTGCCGTCCGCGCATGCCATCGAGCGCGAGTATCGCGTCATGGACGCACTCGGCGGCACCGACGTGCCCGTGGCGAAAATGCTCGCGCTGTGCGAAGACGAAGCCGTGATCGGCCGCGCGTTCTACGTGATGGAGTTCGTGGAAGGCCGCGTGATGTGGGACCAGTCGCTGCCCGGCATGACGCGCGAAGCGCGCGCCGCGATCTACGACGAAATGAACCGCGTGATGGCGGCGCTCCACAACGTGAACCCCGAAGCCGTGGGACTGGGCGATTACGGCAAGCCCGGCAATTATTTCGCACGCCAGATCGATCGCTGGAGCCGCCAGTATCAGGCGTCGGAAACGGAGCCGATCGAGGCCATGCACCGCCTCATCGAATGGCTGCCGCAGCACATACCCGGCGACACGGGTTCGCGCGTCTCGGTCGTCCATGGCGATTACCGGCTCGACAACCTGATTTTCCATCCCACCGAGCCGCGCGTGCTCGCCGTGCTCGACTGGGAGCTATCGACGCTCGGCGACCCGCTCGCCGATTTTTCGTACCACTGCATGGCCTGGCACGTCGATCCGGGGCAGTTCCGCGGCATCGGCGGGCTCGACTGGGCGGCGCTCGGCATTCCCGACGAAGCGGACTACGTGCGCCGCTACTGCGAGCGCACCGGCCTCGAAATTCGCGGCGACTGGAACTTCTATCTCGCGTACAACATGTTCCGCATCGCAGCCATCCTGCAGGGGATCATGAAGCGCGTCGTGGACGGCACCGCGGCGAGCGCCCAGGCCGTGGACGCGGGCAGCCGCGCGCGGCCCATGGCCGAACTCGCGTGGCGCTACGCGCAGAAGGTGCGCTAGCCCAGGCAGACACGACACCGGCACGACAGATACTTTCAAGGCGAGGTCATAGATGAATTTCGATTACACCCCGAAAGTCCAGGTACTGCGCGAAAAGCTGCTCGCGTTCTTCGACGAACATATCTACCCGAACGAGTCCGTCTATCACGAGGAAGTCGAGCGCAACCGCGCGAACGGCAACCCGTGGGTGCCGACCGACATCGTCGAGACGCTGAAGGTGAAGGCGCGCGAAGCGGGACTGTGGAATCTGTTCCTGCCCGACTCGGTGCGCGGCGCCGGACTCACGAATCTCGAGTACGCGCCGCTGTGCGAGATCATGGGCCGCGTGTACTGGGCGCCGGAAGTCTTCAACTGCAGCGCGCCCGACACGGGCAACATGGAAACCATCGAGCGCTACGGCAGCGAGGCGCACAAGCGCGAGTGGCTCCAGCCGCTGCTGGAAGGGCAGATTCGCTCGGCATTCCTGATGACCGAGCCGGACGTGGCGTCCTCGGACGCGACCAACATCCAGACGCGCATCGAACGCGACGGCGACGAGTGCGTGATCAACGGCACGAAGTGGTGGTCCTCGGGCGCGGGCGACCCGCGCTGCGCGGTCTATATCGTGATGGGCAAGACCGATCCCGAAGGACCGCGCCACGCCCAGCAGTCGATGATTCTCGTGCCCGCCGACGCCGCCGGCATCACCGTGCGCCGTCCGCTCACGGTATTCGGCTACGACGACGCGCCGCACGGCCACATGGAAATCGCGCTCGAAAACGTGCGCGTGCCGGCTTCGAACATTCTGCTGGGCGAAGGCCGCGGCTTCGAGATCGCCCAGGGGCGTCTCGGGCCGGGCCGCATCCACCACTGCATGCGCCTGATCGGCCTAGCCGAGCGCGCGATCGAACTCATGGCAAAACGGGCGCTCTCGCGCGTCGCGTTCGGCAAGCCGGTGGCAATGCAAACGGTCACGCAGGAGCGCATCGCCGAAGCGCGCTGCATGATCGACCAGGCGCGCCTGCTCACGCTCAAGACGGCCTACATGATGGATACCGTAGGCAACAAGGGCGCGCGCGGCGAGATCGCGATGATCAAGGTGGTGGCGCCGAACATGGCCTGCCAGGTGATCGACTGGGCGATGCAGGTGCACGGCGCGGCCGGCGTGAGCGGCGACTTCCCGCTCGCTTATGCGTATGCGTCGGCGCGTACCCTGCGCTTCGCCGACGGCCCCGACGAGGTCCACCGCAACGCCATCGCCAAGCTGGAACTGGCGAAGCATATGGATGCCGACGCGGCCTCGCGCGTCGAGCTGCCGGTCACGCGCTCCTGACCGGCCGCGCTGAACGGCTGCCGTGCCCGTCCGGCCGAGATCGGCACGGTGGGCACGGCGGCCCCGATAGCCCTGCCGCCAACGCGGGCTCCGGTTCGCCTTCGGCAACCCGTCTCGAACTATGCTAATTTCCGCGAGATCCGGCGACGCGCCACGGGCCGCCCGCCGCCCTTCTACCGTGCCTTGGAGCCACGATGATCGACGTCTATAGCTGGGCCACGCCGAACGGCCATAAAGTCCACATCATGCTGGAGGAAACCGGTCTCCCGTACCGGGCGCATCCCATCGATATCGGTGCGGGCGACCAGTTCAAGCCCGATTTTCTCGCCATCAGCCCGAACAACAAGATCCCGGCCATCGTCGATCCCGAAGGCCCGGCGCGCGAAGACGGCAAGCCGTTCTCGCTCTTCGAGTCCGGCGCGATCCTCATCTACCTCGCCGCGAAAACGGGCAAGTTCATGCCCGAGGACCTCGCCGCGCGCTACGACGTGCTGCAATGGGTCATGTTCCAGATGGGCGGCCTCGGCCCCATGCTCGGCCAGGCGCACCACTTCCGCCTCTACGCGCCCGAGAAGATCGAATACGCCGTGAACCGCTACACCAACGAGGCGAAGCGCCTCTACAACGTGATGGACACGCAGCTCGGCAAGACCGAATACCTCGCGGGCAACGAGTACACCATCGCCGATATCGCCGCGTTTCCGTGGACGCGCTCGTGGCAGAACCAGGGCATCGACCTCGACGCGCTGCCGAACGTGAAGCGCTGGCACGAGGCCATCGCGGCGCGCCCGGCGGTCAGGCGCGGCGTGGAAGTGCTGGCGTCGGCCCGCAAGCCCATCACCGACGACAAGGCGCGCGAAGTGCTGTTCGGCGCGACGCAGTACGCGAAGCACTGAGCACCGCCTGGGCGCAAAACGGGGCGCAAAAAGAAGGGGCGTCCGGCTACACGGCCGAACGCCCCTTCTTTCATGGTGACGCGCTCAGAAGTAGTGCCGCGTAATGAACTCCGCAACGCACGCAGGCCGGTCGCTTCCCTCGCGCTCGACGGTGACATCCCACGTCACCTGCACGCCGCCGTCGCCGATGTCGCCCACTTCCTTCACGGCAAAGCGCGCGCGCAGCTTCGCGCCCACAGGCACCGGCGACGTGAAGCGCACACGGTTGAGCCCATAGTTCACGCCCATGCGCTGGCGCATCTGCACCGTCTGTTCGAGCAGCGCCGGAATCAGCGAAAGCGTGAGAAAGCCGTGCGCGATCGGGCCGCCGAATGGCGACTCGCGGCGCGCACGCTCCGCGTCCACATGGATCCACTGATGGTCGCCGGTGGCGTCGGCAAAGCCCAGCACCTGCGGCTCGCCCACCGTGATCCAGCCGCTCGTGAACGGCGCGCCGCCCGCAAGCGCGCGCAGCGCCGCCACGTCGGCGATCTGCACGACTCCGCTCTCGCTCATTGCGCGCCTCCCGGATGGCGCAACCCGAACAGCGCCTTCGAGCGGACCGTGACGATGGTCTCGCCGTGCTGGTTGATGCCGTCCCAGCGCGTTTCGACGATGCCGCGATCGGGTTTGCTCTCCGAGACGCGCTTGCTGACGACGGTGTTCTTCATGGTCAGCGTGTCGCCGACGCGCGTCGGCTTGAACCAGCGGATCTCGTCGACGCCGGGCGAGCCCATCGAAGTCGAACCGTGCAGGAAATTGCGCACCAGCATGCCCATCATGACCGAGCACGTGTGCCAGCCGCTCGCCACGAGGCCGCGGAACATCGACGCCTCGCCAGCCGCTTCGTCCACGTGGAACGGCTGCGGATCGAACTGCTCCGCGAAATGCACGATCTCCTCGCGCGTGAACGTATGCGAGCCGACTTCATACGTCTTGCCCACTTCCAGGTCTTCGTAACTCAGGCCCATCGTTGCTTTCCTCGCTGCTGCAGTATCGCGCTCAGGTTGCCGATCAAGTCACCGCTCAAGTCACCGTCACGCCGCCGATCCGGCAAAACCCGGCAGCGCGGCAAACCGCTCAAGATGATGATCGACGTCGCCGAGCGTAGTGTCGATGATCGTGAGGCGCTTGAACAGATGCGCCGCGGCTACCTCGTTGGTGACGCCCATGCCGCCGTGCAGTTGCACGGCCTGCTGGCCGACATACCGCGCCGCCTGCCCCACGCGCACCTTCGCGGCGGAAATCGCGCGGCGGCGCTCGTCGGCCGACTCGCTACTGTAGCGCGCCGCGGCGAGATACGTGAGCGAGCGGGCCTGCTCGGCGTGGATCAGCATTTCGGCCATGCGGTGCTGCAACGCCTGGAAGCGTGCGATGGGCACGCCGAACTGCTGGCGCGTCTTCGTGTACTCGACCGTGGCATGGTTGAGCGCATCCATCGCGCCGATGGCTTCGGCGCACAGCAGGAAGGTCGCGTAATCGGCGATCTGTTCCCACACCGCCGCCCCCACCGAGGCATCGCCCAGACGGCGCGCATGTGCGCCGTCGAACTTCAGCGTGGCGGCGCGCTGGCAGTCGATCGTGCGGTAGTCCTGCACTTCGACACCCTTCGCATCGCGCGCCACGACGAAAAGCGCGACTTCGCCGGCAAGACGCGCCGGCACGATCCAGTAGTCCGCCTGCGCGCCGTGCTGCACGACCGACTTGGCGCCCGTGAGCGCAAAACCGTCGCCGGTTTCCCTGGCCGTGGTGTCGATCGAAAACAGGTCGTAACGCGCCTCCGGCTCGTGGAATGCCACGGCAAGACGCGCTTCGCCCGATGCCACGCGTTCGAGCAGTTGCGCGTTATCGCCCTGCGGCACACCGCCCGCAAGCCTGAGTGCCTCGACGCCCACCGCCGTGGCCCAGTACGGCTCGACCACGAGCGCGCGGCCCAACTCCTGCATGACCACGAGCATGTCGAGCGGCGTGCCGTCGAAACCGCCCTGCTCCGCCGGCACCGGCAGCGCCGTGAGGCCGAGTTCGACGAACGCATTCCAGTGGCCGGCGGATACGCCCTCGGGCGTCTTCACGACCGCCTGGCGCGCTTCGAAGCCGTAGCTCTTGTCCAGATAGCGACGCAGCGCGTCGGCGAGTTGCTGTTGCTCTTCGGTGAAATTGAAGTTCATGCGCCGCTCCTCAAATCCCCAGGATCATCTGCGAGATGATGTTCTTCTGGATTTCGTTCGACCCGCCGTAAATCGACGTCTTGCGATAGTTGAAGTAATACGCCGCGAGCGGTGCCGCGTCGTCGTCGCCGCCCAGCGCGTGGGCGTGTTCGCCTTCGAGGAACGCCGGGTCGAACGGCGCCGCGAGCGGGCCGACCGCATCGACCATCAGCTCGGTCAGCGCCTGCTGGACTTCGGTGCCCTTGATCTTGAGCATCGACGCCTCGGGACCGGGGCCGCGCCCCGCGCCTTCGCTCGCGATCACGCGCTCGACGGTCACTTCGAGCGCCATCAGTTCGATCTCGACCGCCGCCACGCGCGCCGCAAAGAGCGGATCTTCGATGAGCGGCTTGCCGTTCTTCTTCTGCTTGCGGGCAAGCTGCTTGAGGAACGCCAGTTCGCGCTTCGAGGCGCCCACGCGCGCAATGCCCGTGCGCTCATGGCCGAGCAGGTATTTCGCGTAGGTCCAGCCGCGATTCTCTTCGCCCACCAGATTCTCGACGGGCACCTTCACGTCTTCGAAGAACACCTCGTTGACCTCGTGATCTTCGTCGAGCATGACGATCGGACGCACGGTAATGCCGGGCGTTTTCATGTCGATCAGCAGGAACGAGATGCCCTCCTGCTTCTTGGCAGCCGGGTCGGTGCGCACGAGGCAGAACATCATGTCGGCGTGCTGGCCGAGCGTGGTCCAGGTTTTCTGGCCGTTCACGACGTAGTGATCGCCTTCGCGCACGGCGCGCGTGCGCAGCGAAGCGAGGTCGGAGCCCGAGCCCGGCTCGGAGTAGCCCTGGCACCACCAGTCGGTGCCGGCGAGGATGCGCGGCAGGTAGTAGCGCTTTTGCGCCTCGTTGCCGTACTTCATGATGACGGGCGCGACCATGGACACGCCGAACGGCAGTACGGGCGGCGCACCGACGCGGGCGCACTCTTCGTCCCAGATATGGCGCTGGGCGACGTTCCAGCCGGGGCCGCCGTATTCGACGGGCCACGCGGGCGCCGACCAGCCGCGCTGGCCCAGCAACTGATGCCAGCTCGCAATGTCGTCGCGGGAAAGGCGCTTGTGGTTGAGAATCTTCTGGCGCACGGCCTGAGGCAGATTGGCCTCGAGCCAGGTGCGGATTTCGGCGCGGAATGCGTCGTCGGCGGGGGAATAATCGAGATCCATGCGCAGTGTCTCCTGGCCGCGGCCAATGCCGCCGCGGCGAAGACCCGCGTGCTTACTGGAGCGAGCCCTTCAGCGCGGCCGGAACCGGCAGCGGCATCACTTCGATGCCTTCTTCGACGAGAGCCTGCGCGTCCTCCGCGGATGCGACTCCACGGATGTTGCGCGACGGCGCTTCCCTGTAATGAATGCGCCGCGCCTCCTCGGCGAAACGGTCGCCCACGTTCTCCGTCTTGTCCAGGACCTCGCGCAGTACACGCATGGCGGCTGCCTGCCGGTGCGCCGCTTCATCCGCGGCGGGCCGGGAGCTCGCCTCGGTGGCGCCAGACAGATTCAGCCGCGGTGCCGAGGGCAGGCGGTTCACGTCCTTCGCACCGCACATCGGACATTCCACCAGCTTGCGCGAGCGCTGCGATTCGAAATCGTCGGCAGAAGCAAACCAGCCTTCGAACCGATGGCCGTCTGGGCACTGTAAATCGAGGACCTTCATGGGAATCAGGGCTTAGCGACGAGTGTAGCGTAATTTTGAGATTTTTGAACGATCGTTCGTAAATTTTTCGCCTGGGGCAATCCCGGCAAAGTTGCTCATTGTAGCGCTGCCGCGAGGGGGCCGCTCGCGGTCCCCGGCGAAGCCATCACGGTGCCAGAAGCAAAAACGGCGGCCCTATGGACCGCCGTCATCGGCTGCATCTTTAGCTACGTCGTCGGCCGCAAGGAGCGCGAACGCAGCCCCCAACCTCACCCCTGCTCGATCGTGCCGAGCGGCCAGGTGTCCGAAAGCGCCTTCTCCAGCCAGAACGTGCCGATGATCGTCTTCACGTCGGTAATCCGGCCGTTGCGCACCCACTCGAGCAGTTCGGGCAGCGTCGCCGTGAAGGTTTCGAGAAACTCGCCCTCGTCGAGCTTCGACTCGCCGGCAGTCAGGCCCCGCGCGAGGTAGATGTCGATGAATTCCGTCGAGTACGAGATGACCGGGTGAATGCGGGTCAGATAAACATATTCGCGCGCCGTATAGCCCGTCTCTTCGCGCAACTCGCGCTTCGCGCAGGCCAGCGCCCCTTCCTGCGGGTCCAGCTTGCCCGCCGGAAACTCGGTCATCACGCGCGCAAGCGGGTAACGGTACTGGCGCTCCATCAGCACGCGCCCATCGTCGAAGAGCGGAATCACCATGACCGCGCCCGGATGCACCACGAACTCGCGCGTGGCGTGCTTGCCGTCCGGCAGCGCTACGGTGTCGCGCTTGAGGGTCAGGAAGTTGCCCGAATAGAGCGTCGTGCTTTCCACGCACGTCTCGGCGAGCGCCGGGTCGTGTTTCTGCTGTTCAGCCATGTCGAACCTCTGGGATACCGCATGGATGCGGCGATGCAAGGAGAGTGCCCGGCCTGCAAGGCGGGCGCGTGACGCTCGCCTTGCAGCGTGCAGGATCGTAGATTACGCCGGACGGCGCTTGACGAGGTATTGCCAGGCGAAGCCGGGGAACGCGAACACCACGAAGAGACAGAACGTGATGGCGTAGAACTGCCAGCCCTGGTCGAACCGGTTGCCGGCGCGCGCTTCGAGCATGAAGCCGAGTGCGCCGACCACGAAATACAGCACGATCAGTTCGGCGATGCGCAGCCACGCGTTCTTCTTCTGCGCGCGCAGCGGCACGACGCCGAACAGCCGTTGATTGACGAACGGCAGGTTGGCGCCGACGAGCGCCAACAGCACAATGAACCAGCCCGCTGCCGACATTACAGCGGCAGCGTATGCGCAACCGCCTGCAGGCAGAGCGACATGAGCGGACCCGGAATGATGCCGAGCACCAGCACGGCCGCGCCGTTCACCGTGAGCAGCGCGCGATTGAAGGCGTGGCCGCCGATCGGCGCGGTATCGCTCGGCGCATCGAAGTACATCAGCTTCACGATGCGCAGGTAGTAGAACGCGCCGAAGAGCGAGGTGACGACGGCGAGGATCGCGAGCCAGGTGAGGCCGGCGTTCATCGTCGCTTCGAGCACGGCGAGCTTCGCGTAGAAGCCGACCGTCGGCGGAATGCCCGCGAGCGAGAACATCATGAGCATCATGACGAACGCGAACACCGGGCTGCGCTGGTTCAAGCCCTTGAAGTCGTCCAGCGTTTCCGCTTCGAAGTCGCGGCGCGCGAGCAGCATGACGATGCCGAATGCGCCGAGCGTCGTGACGAGGTAGATGATGCTATAGAACATGGCCGAGCTATAGGCGCTGGCCGCGCCGCCCGCCTTGCCGTCCACGATGCCGGCCAGCAGCCCGAGCAGCACGAAGCCCATGTTCGAGATCGCCGAGTACGCCAGCATGCGCTTGACGTTGCGCTGGACGATACCGGTGATGTTGCCGACGATCATCGAGAGCGCCGCGAGGATGATGAGCATTTCCTGCCAGTCCACGGCGAGCGGCAAGAGGCCCATCACGAGGAAGCGCACGGCCCACGCGAACGCGGCGACCTTCGGTCCGCCGCCGGTGAGCAGCGTCATGGCCGTGGGCGCGCCCTGATAAACGTCGGGCACCCACATGTGGAACGGCACGGCGCCCATCTTGAAGGCCACGCCCGCCACGACGAACACCACGCCGAACAGCAGCACGATGTCGTTGATGTGGCCCGAGGCCACCGCCTTGAGCACTTCGTCCAGTTCGAGCGCGCCGGTCGCGCCGTACAGCATCGAGATGCCGTACAGCAGGAAGCCCGAAGCGAGCGCGCCGAGCACGTAGTACTTCATCGCGGCTTCGTTCGACGAACCGTTATTGCGGCGCAGCGCGATCACGGCGTAGAGCGAGAGCGACATCAGCTCGAGGCCGAGATAGAGCGTGAGGAAGTTG
Source organism: Paraburkholderia ferrariae NBRC 106233 (assembly GCF_000685035.1). Lineage (GTDB taxonomy): Bacteria > Pseudomonadota > Gammaproteobacteria > Burkholderiales > Burkholderiaceae > Paraburkholderia > Paraburkholderia ferrariae. The sequence goes on along the minus strand of NZ_BAYB01000012.1, from coordinate 302,106 downwards.
TTGCCCGAGATCATGACGAGCTGGCCGAGCAGCGAGAACATGCCGAGCAGGAAGAACTCGCCCCGGAACATGTCGCGGTCTTCCAGGTACTGGCGCGAATAGACGATCGACACGGCATAGCCGAGCGAGACCACCGCCTTCATCGCGCTCGCGAACGCATCCACCACGTACATCCGCGAGAAGAAGTAGTACACGTGCGGATCGAACGCGTTCACCGCGAACCAGATCCCCGCCACGAGCGTGGACAGGAAAGCGATGAAATAGGTCGTCTTGCGGCCCGAGGGACCGGTAAACGTGTCGTTGAGCCACGCGACGACGGTGGCGGCCATCACCAGCGCGTCGGGTAGCAGTGCGGTCATAGGGGCGTTTGGCATGATCTTTAATTCCTCCGCTCGGTATTACTGTGACAGCGGCAGCTTCGACACTGCGACGTGGGAGAGGAGGTTATCCACGGAAACGTGCATCACATCGGTAAAGGGCTTCGGGTAGATGCCCATGAAAAGCGTCAGCAGCGCGAGCACTGCCAGCACCAGGTACTCGCGGCAATCGATGTCCTTCAGCTCGCGAACGTGGTCGTTCGCGATGGCGCCGAAGTACACGCGCTTGTACATCCACAACGTATAGGCCGCGCCGAGTATCAGCGTGAACGCTGCCGCGAACGCGATCCAGAAGTTGAACTTCACCGCCGCCAGAATCACCATGAACTCGCCGACGAAACCCGAGGTGCCCGGCAAGCCGCAGTTGGCCATGGCGAACAGCATCGCGAGCGCGGCGAACTTCGGCATCGTGTTGACGACGCCGCCGTAGTCCGAGATCTGGCGCGTATGCATGCGGTCGTACAGCACGCCGATGCAAAGGAACATCGCGCCCGAAACGAAGCCGTGCGAGATCATCTGGATGATCCCGCCTTCCATCGCCATCTGGCTCGACGGCCCGAACATAAAGAAGCCGAGCGTGACGAAGCCCATGTGGGCGATCGACGAATACGCAACCAGCTTCTTCATGTCCGCCTGCACCATCGCCACCAGTCCGATATAGATGACCGCGATGAGTGACAGCGTGATGATGACCGGTGCGAGATAGTGGCTCGCGTCGGGCGTGATGGGCAGCGAGAAGCGCAGAAAACCGTAGGCGCCGAGCTTGAGCATGATCGCGGCCAGCACGACCGAGCCGCCCGTGGGCGCCTCCACGTGCGCATCCGGCAGCCACGTGTGCACCGGGAACATCGGCACCTTCACCGCGAACGCGAAGAAGAACGCGACGAAAAGCAGGATCTGCGGCGTCATGGCGAGCTTCGCGGCCTGCCACGAGGCGAGATCGAAGCTGTGCGTCTCGCGGTACAGATAGAGCAGCGCGACCAGCATCAGGAGCGAGCCGGCCAGCGTGTAGAGGAAGAACTTGAAGGCCGCGTACACGCGGTTCGGGCCGCCCCAGATGCCGATGATGATGTACATCGGGATCAGCGTGGCTTCGAAGAACACGTAGAACAGCAGGCCGTCGGCGGCGCAGAAGACGCCGATCATAAGACCCGACAGGATCAGGAACGCCGCATAGTACTGCGCGACGTTCCTCTGGATGACCTGCCAGCCCGCGATCACGACGACCACGGTGATAAGCGCCGTCAGCACGACGAACCACATCGAGATGCCGTCGATGCCGAGGTGATACGCAATGTTGAACCGGTCGATCCAGACCGACTTCTCCTCGAACTGCAGCGCAGCCGTGGTGGTGTCGAAGCCCGAAACGAGTGGCAGTGTGACGAGAAAACTAAGCACCGAACCGATGAGCGCGATCCAGCGATCCGCGCTCGAGCTCCGCAGGGAGCCCACTACAAGAACTACGATGCCGAACAGGATCGGCAGCCAAATCGCAATACTTAGAATCGGATATGCGTGCATTCAGTTTCCCTCGCCTTATTTGCCGCCGAGCGTTACAAACAGGGTCAGGAGCCCGAGCATACCAATGATCATGGCAAATGCGTAGTGGTAGATGTAGCCGGATTGCAGGAAACGAATGACAGTTGCAAACCAGCCGATAAACTTCGCGCTCCCGTTTACGACGCCGTCGATCACGACCACGTCGCCCTCCTTCCACAGACCGCGACCGATCGCGAGCGCTCCCCGCGCAAACACCACTTCATTGATCTTGTCGAGGTAATACGCATTCGCGAGCAGCTTGTAGACCGGCGAGAACGTGCGCTGCACGACGGCCGGCAGGTCCGGGCGCTTCATGTAGAAGAACCACGCGACCACCACGCCCGCGAGCGCCAGCCACACCGGCACGCCCGAGAACGCATGCGCGCCCATGGCCGCCCAGCCCCGGAACTCGTCGGCCATTTCGGCGAGAGCCGGGTGGTTCTGGCCGATGAAGATCACCTTGTCGAAGGCGACGCCGCTCTGGAAGAACGAACCGTAGAGCAGCGGCTGGATGGCATACGCGCCGGCGATCACCGAAGGAATGGCGAGCAGGACGAGCGGCACCCAGATCACCCACGGCGACTCGTGCGGCACGTGCTCGTGATGATGGTCGTCGTGATCGTGGCCGTGGCCGCCGTGCGCGGCATGCGCCGCTTCGATGCCCAGCGGCGATTCCGGATGCTTCGGACCGCGGAAGCGCTCTTCACCGTGGAACACGAGGAAGTACATGCGGAACGAGTACAGCGCCGTCACGAACACGCTTGCGACCACCGCGAAGTAGGCAAAGCCCGAACCCGGCAGGTGCGAGAGCTTCACGGCGTCGATGATCGAATCCTTCGAGTAGAAGCCCGAGAAGAACGGCGTGCCGATCAGCGCGAGCGAGCCGATCAGCGAGGTGATCCACGTAATGGGCATGTACTTGCGCAGGCCGCCCATGTTGCGCATGTCCTGGTCGTGGTGCATGCCGATGATGACCGAGCCCGCGGCGAGGAACAGCAGCGCCTTGAAGAACGCGTGCGTCATCAGATGGAAGATCGCGACCGGATACGCCGACACGCCGAGCGCGACCGTCATGTAGCCGAGCTGCGAGAGCGTGGAGTACGCCACCACGCGCTTGATGTCGTTCTGGACGATGCCGAGGAAGCCCATGAAGAGCGCGGTGATCGCCCCGATCACGACGATGAACGAGAGTGCCGTGTCTGAGAGCTCGAAGAGCGGCGACATGCGCGCGACCATGAAGATACCGGCCGTCACCATGGTTGCCGCGTGGATCAGCGCGGAGATCGGCGTCGGGCCTTCCATCGAGTCAGGCAGCCAGACGTGCAGCGGGAACTGCGCCGACTTGCCCATCGCGCCGATGAAGAGGCAGATGCACGCCACCGTGAGCAGGTTCCACGAGGTGCCAGGGAACGTCAGCATGGCGAGCGCGTGGCTCTTCGCGAACACGTCGTTGTAGTTCAGCGAGCCGCCGTACGCGAGCAGAAGACCGATGCCGAGCAGGAAGCCGAAGTCGCCCACGCGGTTCACGATGAACGCCTTCATGTTCGCGTAGATGGCGCTCTCGCGCTTGAAGTAGAAGCCGATCAGCAGGTACGAGACGAGACCCACCGCTTCCCAGCCGAAGAACAGCTGCAGGAAGTTGTTGCTCATCACGAGCATCAGCATCGAGAACGTGAAGAGGGCGATGTAGGAGAAGAAGCGCTGGTAGCCCTCCTCGTCCGCCATGTAGCCGATGGTGTAGATGTGCACCATCAGCGACACGAAGGTCACGACCACCATCATGAGCGCCGTGAGCGAATCGACCAGGAAGCCCACTTCGAACTTCAGGCCGCCCACCGACATCCATTCGTAGATGGTCGAGTTGAAGCTCGCGCCGCCCAGCACGTCGGAGAGCGTGATGCACGAGAGCACGAACGCAATCGCCACGCCGAGAATGGTGACGGTATGCGCGCCGGCACGCCCCACGGTTTTGCCGAAGAGCCCGGCAATCAAGGAGCCCGCGAGCGGTGCCAGCGGGATCGCCAGCAGCAGGGTTTCGTTGAGTGTTGTCGCCATAGCAGCCTGCCTTAGCCTTTGAGCTGATCGAGATCCTCGACGTTGATCGTGTCGAGGCTGCGGAACAGAGTCACAAGAATAGCCAGACCAATCGCAGCTTCCGCCGCCGCGACCGTTAGCACGAAGAACACGAAAATCTGTCCGTGAACGTCACCGAGGTAATGCGAGAACGCGACGAAGTTCGTGTTCACCGCCAACAGCATCAGCTCGATCGCCATCAGGATGATGATGACGTTGCGCCGATTGAGAAAAATGCCGACGATCGAGATCGCAAAGAGGATCGCGCCGAGGACGAGATAATGGGCCAGGGTCAACATGGTTCGCTCCTCCGCGCTTAAGCCTTGGTACCGGCCGGGGCATCGCCCGCGGCGGCGCCCTCGGTTGCCTGCGCCGCTTCCGGCACTTCCCTCTCCGGCTGCATCTTCACGAGACGCACGCGGTCCTGGCGGCGCACGCTCACCTGCTTCGCGACGTCCTGGCGCTTCGAGTCTTTCGGCTCGCGCACGGTGAGCGCGATGGCCGCGACGATCGCCACGAGCAGCACGAGGCCCGCCACTTCGAACGCGAAGATGTAGTCCGTATAGATGATCTTGCCGATCAGATGCGTGTTCGAGATCGCCGAAGCCGCCGCCGCCGAGGTGTCGGGCACGGGCGCGGACGTCGCGCCATAGCCGCGCCAGAGGATCAGCGCCGTTTCGACGACGATGATCGCGCCCACGAGGGTCGCCACGGGGATGAAGCGCTTGAAGTCGCGGCTCAGCACGTCGACGTTGATGTCCAGCATCATCACGACGAACAGGAACAGCACCATCACCGCGCCCACGTAGACGAGCACCAGCAGGATCGCGAGGAATTCCGCCTCGAGCAGCATCCAGATCGCGGCCGCGTTGAAGAACGCGAGCACGAGGAAGAGCGCCGACGCGACAGGGTTGCGCGACGTGATCACCTTCAGCCCCGAGAGCGTCAGCAGCAGGGCGAAGATGTAGAACAGGACGGTGGTGAATTCCATGATTACGGGTTCATCGTTGAGGCCATCGTAAGGCGGGTTGCGCAGCGCAGACTGGCGGCCAGACCAGGGTGCGCCGCGCCGCGGCGGTCAAACTGCGGGCATGCGCCGTTCGCGGCACACAGCTTCCCCGCAGCCGGCCCGACCGCGGGCCGATGCAGCGTCAGACTCAAATCAACGGTACGGTGCATCCGCTGCCTTGTTCGCTGCGATCTGCGCTTCGTATCGATCGCCGACAGCCAGCAGCATTTCCTTCGTGAAATACAGATCGCCGCGCTTCTCGCCGTGGTACTCGAGAATGTGCGTTTCGACGATCGAATCGACCGGGCAGCTTTCTTCGCAGAAGCCGCAGAAGATGCACTTGGTCAGGTCGATGTCGTAGCGCGTCGTGCGGCGCGTGTTGTCCTCGCGCACCTCGGATTCGATCGTGATCGCGAGCGCGGGGCACACGGCTTCGCACAGCTTGCACGCGATGCAGCGCTCTTCGCCATTTTCATAGCGGCGCAGCGCGTGCAAGCCGCGAAAACGCGGCGAGATGGGCGTCTTTTCTTCCGGGAACTGCACCGTGAACTTGCGCTTGAACGTATAACGGCCGGTCAGCGCGAGTCCCTTGAGAATCTCGGTCAGGAAAAACGTCTTGAAGAAGTTTTGGATAGCGTTCATGGCGTCGCCCCTTATTTCCAGATGCTCAACGGCGACATGTACCAGAAGCCGACGACGATCAGCCACACCACGCAGACCGGAATGAACACCTTCCAGCCGAGGCGCATGATCTGGTCATAGCGGTAGCGCGGCAAGGTCGCGCGCGCCCAGATGAACACCGACAGGAGACAGAAGACCTTCAGCACGAGCCAGAACACGCCCGGGATGAAGTCGAGGAAACCGAACGGCGCGCTCCAGCCGCCGAGGAACAGCACCGAAGCCAGCGCCGAGATCACGATCATGTTGATGTACTCGGCGAGGAAGAAGAGCGCGAACGCCATCCCCGAGTAATCGATCATGTGACCCGCGACGATTTCCGACTCCCCTTCCACCACGTCGAACGGGTGGCGGTTCGTTTCGGCGAGGCCCGAGATGAAATAGACGACGAACATCGGCAACAGCGGCAGCCAGTTCCACGAGAGAAACGTGATGCCCCAGTTCGCGAACATGCCGCGCATCTGCCCTTCGACGATGTCCGAGAGGTTCAGGCTGCCCGACACCATCAGCACCACGACGAGCGCGAAGCCCATGGCGATTTCGTACGACACCATCTGCGCCGCGGCGCGCATCGCGCCGAGGAACGCGTACTTCGAGTTCGAGGCCCAGCCCGCGAGAATCACGCCGTAGACGCCGATCGACGAGATCGCCATCACGTAGAGCAGGCCCGCGTTGATGTTGCCGAGCACCGCGCCCGCCTGGAACGGGATCACGGCCCAGACCGCGAAAGCCGGCACCACCACCATGATCGGCGCGACCATGTAGATCCAGCGGCTCGCCTGCGCGGGCTGGATCACCTCCTTGAGCAGCAGCTTCAGCACGTCGGCGATCGGCTGCAGCAGGCCGGCCGGACCGACGCGGTTCGGACCGAGGCGCACGTGCATCCAGCCGATCAGCTTGCGCTCCCAGAGGATCAGGTACGCGACGCACAGCAGGATCACCACCGAGACGACGAGAATGCGCACCAGCGCCCACACCGTGGGCCACGCCACGCCGAGCAGCTGGCTGCCGCCTGCATTGATCGTATCGAACAAGCTCATTTACGCCTTCTCCACCAGCAGTTCACCGAACAGGCTGCCGAGCTGCGCACCGGCCGGCGTGGCCGCCGACACGCGCACCACCGTCGGCGCAAGATTCGCATCGCGCGTTGCCGGCGCCGTGACCGACAGGTCGCCCTGGCGCACGCGCACCGCTTCGCCTTCCTTCAAACCGAGCGCATCGAAGAGCGCGGCCGGCAGGCCGACCGTGTTGGCCGCGCGCGCCGCCGTCGTGAGATGCAGCGCTTCGGCGCGGCGCACGAGCGGGTCGGCGTGATAGATCGGCACATCGGCAAGGCGCTCGAAGCGCCCTTGCGCCGCTGCGGCCAGCGTGCCCTTCGCGACCGGCACGGCCGCCCGGTTCGAGAGGCGCGCAGCCAGATCGCCGTCGCCGAGCGCCTTGCGGCGCACGTCTTCCGCGCTTTCGTATTCGAAGCCGCGCGCGCCGATGAGCGTGCCCAGCACGCGCAGCACCTTCCAAGCGGGGCGCGCGTCGCCGAGCGGGCGCACCACGCCGTTGAACGTCTGGGCCGTGCCCTCGGCGTTCACGAAGGTGCCCGCGGTCTCGGTGTACGGCGCGATCGGCAACAGCACGTCGGCGTATTCGAGACCCGTCCTGAACGGCGAGAACACGACGACCATTTCGGCCTGACCGAGCGCCGCGCGCGCGGCAGCCGGGTTCGCGCTATCGAATTCCGGTTCGACGTTCAGGAGCAGATAGCCCTTGCGCGGCTGCTCGAACGCTTCACGCGCGTTCAGGCCGCCGTTGCCCGGCAGCGCGCCCGCGAGGTGCGCGCCGACCGTGTTGCCCGCTTCGGTCAGGAAGCCGAGCGTGGCGCCGCTCGTCTCGGCAATGAATTGCGCCGCGGCATGCAGGCGCGAGAAGTCGGGATGCTGAACCGCGCCGTTGCCGAGCAGTACGAAGCGGCGCTCGCCGCTTGCCAGCGATGCGGCAACCTGTTTCGCCGCCTCGCTCGCCTGCGTGCCCGCGAAGGCTTCCGGCAGTGCCACGCCCTTCGCTTCGGCAACCGCGGCGGCAATGCCGGCCAGCTCGTCGAGCCACGCCGAAGGCGCCGCGACGATGCGCTGCGCGTTCGGGATCAGCGAGGCGTCGGCAGTGGCCTGCAGCAGCGCGACCTGCGCGCCGCCCTTGGCCGCCTGACGCAGGCGCGCGGCGAAGAGCGCGTGGTCGCGGCGCAGGGCCGAACCGATCACGAAGGCCGCGTCGGCATACGAAAGCTCTGCGATCTTCGTGCCGAGCCACGGCGCACCGGCGAGCGGTGCCGGGAAGTCGCTCTGGCGCAGGCGGAAATCGACGTTCGGCGTGCCGACCGCGTCCGCGAACTGCTTGAACAGGTAAAGTTCTTCAATCGTGCTGTGCGGACTCGCGAGCGCGGCGATCATGTTCTCGCCGTGCTCGTCGCTGATGCCGCGAATGCCCTTCACGACGTAGTCGAGCGCGGTCTGCCAGTCGGTTTCGACCCACTCGCCGCCCTGCTTGAGCATCGGGCGGGTCAGGCGGTCTTCGCTGTTCAGGCCTTCGTACGAAAAGCGGTCCTTGTCCGAGATCCAGCACTCGTTGATCGCTTCGTTCTCGTACGGCAGCACGCGCATCACGCGGTTGTTCTTGACCTGCACGATGACGTTCGCGCCGGTCGAATCGTGCGGGCTCACCGACTTGCGGCGCGACAGCTCCCAGGTCCGCGCCGAGAAGCGGAACGGCTTGCTCGTCAGCGCGCCCACCGGGCACAGGTCGATCATGTTGCCCGAGAGTTCGGAATCCACGGTCTTGCCGAGGAAGGTGCTGATTTCCGAATGCTGGCCGCGGCCGAGCATGCCGAGCTCCATCACGCCCGCGATCTCGTCGCCGAAGCGCACGCAGCGCGTGCAGTGGATACAGCGCGTCATCTCTTCCATCGAGATGAGCGGCCCGACGTTCTTGTGGAACACCACGCGCTTTTCTTCGCTGTAGCGCGAGGACGACTTGCCGTAGCCCACGGCCAGATCCTGCAACTGGCATTCGCCGCCCTGGTCGCAGATCGGGCAGTCGAGCGGGTGGTTGATCAGCAGGAACTCCATCACGGCTTGCTGACCCTGCACGGCCTTTTCGGACGAGGTGCGCACGACCATGCCCTGGGACACCGGGGTCGCGCACGCGGGCACGGCCTTCGGCATCTTCTCGACATCGACGAGACACATCCGGCAGTTGGCCGCGATCGACAGCTTCTTGTGATAGCAGAAGTGCGGGATGTACGTGTCCACCCGCTGCGCAGCCTGGATCACCATGCTGCCCTCGGGCACCTGCACCTTCTTGCCGTCTATTTCAAGTTCAACCATGATGGTTAATCGTCCCTAACCTGTTACCGCCCGATTTCCCGGCGGCATACCCCGTTGCGTCGTGCTGCGCGGTTCATGCACCGCGCGCTGCCTGTCTCCGGCGCTCGTCGACTCCCGGCCCTCGCCCTCAGGCGGCCACCGTCTCCGATGCCGCGTGCGAGCCGGCATGTCCGCCGACGAGGCAACGCTTGTTGTGCACGTGATATTCGAATTCGTCCCAGTAGTGCTTGAGCATGCCGCGCACCGGCATGGCCGCCGCGTCGCCAAGCGCGCAGATCGTGCGGCCCATGATGTTGCCCGCCACCGAGTTCAGCAGGTCCAGGTCTTCCTGGCGGCCCTGGCCGTGCTCGATGCGGTTCACGACGCGATACAGCCAGCCCGTGCCTTCGCGGCACGGCGTGCACTGGCCGCACGACTCTTCGTAGTAGAAGTACGAGAGGCGCAGCAGCGAGCGCACCATGCAGCGCGTTTCGTCCATGACGATGACCGCCCCCGAGCCGAGCATCGAGCCCTGCTTGGCGATGGAATCGTAGTCCATGTCCGTCTGCATCATGATGTCGCCCGGAATGACCGGCGCCGACGAGCCGCCCGGAATCACGGCCTTGAGCTTCTTGCCGTCGCGCATGCCGCCGGCGAGTTCGAGCAGCGTGGCGAACGAGGTGCCGAGCGGCACTTCGTAGTTGCCCGGCAGTTCGACGTCGCCCGACACCGAGAAAATCTTCGTGCCGCCGTTGTTCGGCTTGCCGAGCTCCATGTACGCCTGCGGGCCGACCGTCAACAGGAACGGCACCGCCGCGAAGCTCTCGGTGTTGTTGATCGTGGTGGGCTTGCCGTACACGCCGAAGCTCGCCGGGAACGGCGGCTTGAAGCGCGGCTGGCCCTTCTTGCCTTCGAGTGATTCGAGCAGCGCGGTTTCCTCGCCGCAGATGTACGCGCCGTAACCATGGTGCGCGTGCAACTGGAACGAGAAGTCCGTGCCCAGAATGTTGTCGCCGAGATAGCCGGCCGCGCGCGCTTCGTCGAGCGCAGCCTCGAAGCGGCGGTACACCTCGAAAATCTCGCCGTGGATGTAGTTGTAGCCCACGGTAATGCCCATCGCATACGCGCCGATGGCCATGCCTTCGATCACCGCGTGCGGGTTCCAGCGCAGGATGTCACGATCCTTGAACGTGCCCGGCTCGCCTTCGTCCGAGTTGCAGACGAGGTACTTCTGCCCCGGGAACTGGCGCGGCATGAAGCTCCACTTCAGGCCGGTCGGGAAGCCCGCGCCGCCGCGGCCGCGCAGACCCGAAGCCTTGACGTCGGCAATCACCTGCTCGGGCGGAATCTTCTCTTCGAGAATGCGGCGCAGCTGCTTGTAGCCGCCGCGCGCGACGTAATCTTCGAGGTGCCAGTTCTCGCCGTTGAGGCCCGCGAGAATCAGCGGTTTGATGTGACGGTCGTGCAACGAAGTCATTTCGAAAGCTCCTCGAGCAGCTGGTCGATCTTCTCGCGGGTCATTCGCGGGCACATGCGGTGGTTATTCACGAGCAGCACCGAAGCGTCGCCGCACGCACCGAAGCATTCGCCTTCCTTCAAGGTGAAGCGGCCGTCGGCCGTGGTCTCGCCGAATTCGATACCGAGCTTGTGCTTCAGGTAGTCGGCGGTGGCTTCCGCGCCGCCGTCCGGGCCGAGCTGGCACGGCAGGTTCGTGCAGAGCGTGATCTTGTACTTGCCGACCGGGCTCGTCTCGAACATCGTGTAGAAGGTGGCGACCTCCTCCACCGCCACAGGCGGCATGCCGAGGTAGTCGGCCACGAACTGCATGAGCTCGGGGGACAGCCAGCCGTGCTCTTCCTGAGCAACGGCCAAAGCCGCCATCACGGCGGACTGTTTCTGATCGGCGGGGTACTTCGTCAACGCGCGATCGATTTCTTTCAGGCCTTCAGCTGAGATCATTTTCAGACACGACTCACTCAATTCCTACCGTTGCATTTCCCGCCACTCTTCGACCTGCCGCGCGCTCCAACCCGACTCTTCGCTGCGGCAGACGTGGCGTTCCCGGTATCTTGCGCAGCGCGCTCCCCTACCGTCCGGGACGCGCTGCCAGTTTGCTGCTTAACGATCGATTTCGCCGAACACGATGTCCTGCGTCCCGATGATCGTCACCGCGTCGGCGATCATGTGGCCGCGCGCCATCTCGTCGAGCGCCGAGAGATGGGCGTAGCCCGGTGCACGGATCTTCAGACGATACGGCTTGTTGGCGCCGTCCGACACCAGGTAGATGCCGAATTCGCCCTTCGGATGCTCGACGGCGGCGTACGCCTCGCCTTCGGGCACGTGGAAGCCTTCGGTGAAGAGCTTGAAGTGGTGAATCAGCTCTTCCATGTTCGACTTCATGTTCACGCGCGAAGGCGGCGCAATCTTGTGATTGTCGACCATCACGGGGCCGGGATTCCTGCGCAACCACTCAATGCACTGTTTCGCAATGCGGGTGGACTGGCGCATTTCCTCGACGCGCACGAGATAGCGGTCGTAGCAGTCGCCGTTCACGCCCACCGGAATGTCGAAGTCCATCTGGTCGTAGACTTCGTAGGGCTGCTTCTTGCGCAGATCCCACTCGATGCCCGAACCGCGCAGCATCGCGCCCGACAGGCCGAGCTGCATGGCGCGCTCGGGGGTCACCACGCCGATGCCGACGAGCCGCTGCTTCCAGATGCGGTTGTCGGTGAGCAGCGTTTCGTACTCGTCGACGCAGCCGGGAAAGCGCGTAAAGAAGTCGTCGATGAAATCCAGCACCGAGCCCTGGCGCGCCTCGTTCATGCGGGCGAGCGCCTTCTCGTTGTGGATCTTCGAAGCCTTGTACTGCGGCATGGCGTCCGGCAGGTCGCGATAGACGCCGCCCGGACGGTAGTAGGCCGCGTGCATGCGCGCGCCCGACACCGCTTCGTACACGTCCATCAGGTCTTCGCGCTCGCGGAACGCGTAGAGAAAGACCGCCATCGCGCCCACGTCGAGCGCGTGCGAGCCGATCCACATGAGGTGGTTCAGCACGCGGGTGACTTCGTCGAACAGCACGCGGATGTACTTCGCGCGCACCGGCGGCTCGATGCCGAGCAGCTTTTCGATGGCGAGCACGTAGCCGTGCTCGTTGACCATCATCGAGACGTAGTCGAGCCGGTCCATGTAAGGCACCGACTGGATGAAGGTCTTGTTCTCGGCAAGCTTTTCGGTGCCGCGATGCAGAAGGCCGATGTGCGGATCGGCGCGCTGGATCACTTCGCCGTCGAGCTCGAGCACGAGGCGCAGCACGCCGTGCGCTGCCGGGTGCTGCGGGCCGAAGTTGAGCGTGTAGTTCTTGATCTCTGACATGCGACCCTCTTAGTGATTCTTCAGACCGCCGTACCGATCCTCGCGGATCACGCGCGGCGTGATTTCGCGCGGCTCGATCGTCACCGGCTGATAGACCACGCGCTTCTGTTCCGGGTCGTAGCGCATTTCGACATAGCCCGAGAGCGGGAAGTCCTTGCGGAACGGGTGGCCGATGAAACCGTAGTCGGTGAGGATGCGGCGCAGGTCGGGGTGCCCTTCGAAAACGATGCCGTACAGGTCGAACGCCTCGCGCTCGTACCAGTTCGCCGAATTCCAGTTCTCGACCAGCGAGGGGACGATAGGCACTTCGTCGTCGAGCGCGAACACGCGCAGACGCAGGCGCCAGTTGTGCGTGAGCGAAAGCAGATGCGACACGGCGGCAAAGCGCGGACCTTCCCAGGCGCCGTCGCCGTAGGTCTGGTAGTCCATGCCGCAGAGGTCCATGAGCTGCTCGAAGCGCAGCGTGGGGTTGTCGCGCAGCTCCTTCGCGACATCGAGGTAATCGCCCGCCTTCACGACCAGCGTGAGTTCGCCGAGCGCCTCGGTGAGGCTGGCGATACGCGCGCCAAGAGCCGCTTCGAGGTTCGCTTTGAGGGTCTCGAGTTTGCTTGCCATATTGTGGGGAGGCACGCGGCCTTTATTGACGGGCGATGGTGTTGGTGCGGCGGATCTTCGCCTGCAGCTGGATCACCCCGTAGACAAGAGCTTCCGCCGTGGGCGGACAACCGGGCACGTAGACGTCGACCGGCACGATGCGGTCGCAGCCGCGCACGACCGAGTACGAGTAGTGGTAGTAGCCGCCGCCGTTGGCGCACGAGCCCATCGAGATCACCCAGCGCGGCTCGGCCATCTGGTCGTAGACCTTGCGCAGCGCCGGCGCCATCTTGTTGCACAGCGTGCCGGCCACGATCATCACGTCGGACTGACGCGGGCTGGGGCGGAACACCACCCCGAAGCGGTCGAGGTCGTAGCGGGCGGCGCCCGCGTGCATCATCTCGACTGCGCAGCACGCAAGCCCGAACGTCATGGGCCAGAGCGACCCGGTACGCGTCCAGTTGATCAGCTTGTCAGCCGTGGTGGTGACAAACCCTTCCTTCAAGACCCCTTCGATACTCATGTGCTTTCCACTCCAGACGAACGGCCTGCAGTGTCCCCGCAGTGCCGCCGATACGCTATCCGGCGATTAACCCATCATTCCCAGTCGAGACCACCTTTCTTCCAGATGTAGGCAAAGCCCAGCAGGAATTCGAGCAGGAACACCATCATCGACAGGAAGCCCGGCCAGCCGATATCGCGCAGGGCCACACCCCACGGGAACAGGAACGCCGTTTCGAGATCGAAAATGATGAAAAGGATCGCGACCAGGTAGTAGCGTACGTCGAATTTCATTCGGGCGTCTTCGAACGCTTCGAAGCCGCACTCGTACGGCGAATTTTTTTCGCTGTCTGGCCGGTTGGGACCGAGGATCTTGCCGATAGTGACCAGCGCTACACCCAGACCAAGACCCACGAGGAGGAACAGCAGGACGGGGAAATAGGCAGCGAGGTTCAAGGCTATCCTCTATCGGTTGGTTCAAGGTTCCGCAAGAACATGTCGCTCCGCGGGATCACTTCACGTACTTCGCGCTGCGAACAATAAACGAACACGACGTCAGAAGCAAAAATGCCAGCCGAAGCTGAAGCAAGCGGCTGGCATTTTGTCGAATACATTGGTGCCGACGGCGAGACTCGAACTCGCACAGCTTTCGCCACTACCCCCTCAAGATAGCGTGTCTACCAATTTCACCACGTCGGCACTGCATGCAATCCGGGAGGGACAATTTTGTTGAAACCCGCGAATCGCTTCAAGACTTAAATTCTAACTTGCCTTAGCGATTTGTTCAATGCACAAAAGCAAGTTTTTGAAGTTTTTATTTCGGTACGTCGTTGCCCGGAACCGAAGCTGCAACGGCCGGCGAAGCCGCTGCCGTGCTCGATGCAACAGGTGCCGAAGCCGGTGCTGCGGCGGCCGGAACCGAGGCGACGACCGGTGCGGGAGCCGAGGCACCCAGCACGCCAGCCGAAGGCTTCGCATGATACGACCCCAGGTAGGTTAATGCAAGGGTCGACAGGAAAAAGACCGTTGCCAGAACGGCCGTCGTACGCGAAAGAAAGTTCGCGGAACCGCTTGCGCCGAACAGGCTGCCCGACGCGCCGCTGCCGAATGCGGCACCCATGTCCGCACCCTTGCCGTGCTGCAGCAGCACGAGGCCGATCACCCCTAGCGCCGACAGAAGCTGAACGACGATCACCAACGTTTTCAAATACAGCATCACACTCACCTGAGTCCATGTTGAGCGCCGGCCGCTGGGCGGCCCGCGCATGTCTGCCCTGCCCGCCCGGCTACCTCGCGCGGACGGCAATCCTTACGTTTAGCCCGCGATGTCCGCGCCCGCCGCAGCGGCCGCACAGATCGCGAGAAAATCCCCTGCCTTCAGCGATGCGCCGCCGATCAGCCCGCCATCGATATCGGCCTGGCGGAACAGGTCCGCCGCGTTCTCCGGCTTCACGCTGCCGCCGTAGAGCAGCGGCACGTTCGCCACCTGCGCACCCTTCGCGGCGAGCCGTGCGCGCAGGAAAGCGTGCACCTCCTGCGCCTGCTCCGAACTCGCACTGCGGCCCGTGCCAATGGCCCAGACCGGCTCGTACGCCACCACGATGCGCGCCGCCTCGTCGGCGCTCAACACGGCCAGCACCGCATCGAGCTGCGCGCCGACCACCTGCCCGGTCGCGCCCGACTCGCGCTCTTCGAGTGTCTCGCCGACGCAAACGATGGGCGTGACGCCGGCTTCGAGCGCGCGCTGCGCCTTGGCCGCGACGACCTCCGAACTTTCGCCGTGGTACGCACGCCGCTCCGAGTGGCCGACGATCGCATAGGTCGCATCGAAGTCGGCCACCATGCCTGCGGCCACTTCGCCGGTGTACGCACCCTGCTCGTGCACCGAAACGTCCTGGGCACCCCAGGCCACGCGGCTGCCGCCGAGCAGCGCCTGGGCCTGCGCGAGATACGGGTGAGGCACGCAGACGGCCACGCGCACGTCCTGCGGCAGCGCCTGCGCGCCGCGCACCACGCCCTCCAGCAGCACCGCGTTGACCGCGAGGCGGCCGTGCATCTTCCAGTTACCGACTACCAGCTTGGCTCGTTGATTCGACATTGTTTCGGTTGCTGTTAAAAACGGACGCAAAACACATAATTTTACTGCGTGAAATCGAGGTGGGTCAAACCGCGACACACGCTATTTGCGCTTTGATGTCAACAGGAGACGCGCCGAAGTGCGCCGCAAGGGCACTGCGGAGCATAAAAATCAGGCCTTTTCAGGCCCCGCGAGACTTCATCAGGCGTTCTGCCCCCAGTCGAGCACGATCTTGCCGACATGCTCGCTGCTCTCCATCAGGGCATGCGCTTCGGCCGCCTGCTCCGCCGGAAACACCCGGAACACGACGGGCTTGATGCGACCCTCTTCAATGAGCGGCCACACCTGCTCCTTCAACGCCCGCGCGATGCGCGCCTTGAACTCCACCGGCCGTGCGCGCAACGTCGATCCCGTGATCGTGAGGCGCCGGCGCAGGATCTCGTGCATGTTGACCTCGGCCTTCGCGCCGCCGAGCGTCGCGATCAGGACGATGCGCCCGCCGTCCGCCAGCGCGGAAAGTTCGCGCGGCACATAGCCGCCGCCCACCATGTCGAGAATCACGTCCACGCCGCGGTCGTTCGTGAGCGCCTTCACGACATCGACGAAATCCTCGCTGCGATAGTTGATGGCGCGCTCGGCGCCCAGCTTTTCGCAGGCGCGGCACTTCTCGTCGGACCCGGCGGTCACGAACACGCGAAAGCCCAGCGCATGCGCCATCTGGATGGCCGTCACGCCGATGCCGCTCGAGCCGCCCTGCACGAGCAGCGTCTCGTTCTCGCCGCCTTCGCCGGCGCCCAACTGGCCGCGCTGGAACACATTGGTCCAGACCGTGAAGAAGGTTTCGGGCAGCGACGCGGCTTCGATGTCCGTGAGCCCCGCAGGCACCGGCAGGCACTGGCCGAGCGGCGCCACGGCGTACTCGGCATAGCCGCCGCCCGCAATCAGCGCGCACACGCGGTCGCCGATCTTCAGGCCGAACGGATTGCTCTTCTCGTCGATCGTCCCGCCCACGATCTCGCCCGCCACCTCCAGCCCCGGCAGGTCGGACACGCCCGGCGGCGGCGCATAGGAGCCCTTGCGCTGGAACACGTCGGGGCGGTTCACGCCCGACGCCGCCACCTTGATCAGAACTTCGCCCGCCTTCGGCTCGGGCGTGGGACGCTCGGTCAGCTTCAGCACGTCCGGCGCACCAAATTCGGTAATCTCGACTGCCTTCATTTCGCGTCCCCCTGAGTCTGGATGGCATTGCCCGCGCGACGCCGCGCACTGCCGCACCTCGCGGCCGCAAAGCCGCACGACCGCACGACCAATGCCATCCAGGCGTCCATCATGAAAAACGGCCGGCACGCCAAAGCGCTGCCGGCCGTTACAGGCTACCGCATTATTGCTGCGGCTCGCCTTGCGGTGCACTGCCGCCGTTGCCGCCGGCAGCCGCTTCGTTCAGCAGCGCCTTGGCCGACAGGCGCACGCGGCCCTTCTCGTCCGTCTGGATGACCTTGACCTTCACGATCTGGCCTTCCTTCAGATAGTCGTTGATGTCCTTGATGCGCTCGTTGGCGATCTCGGAGATGTGCAGCAGACCATCCTTGCCCGGCAGCAGGTTCACGATCGCGCCGAAGTCCAGCAGCTTGAGGACCGGGCCTTCGTACACCTGGCCCACTTCCACTTCGGCCGTGATGTTCTCGATGCGCTTCTTCGCTTCGGCCATGCCTTCGCTCGACGTGCTCGCGATGGTCACGACGCCGTCGTCCGAAATGTCGATCGTGGTGCCGGTTTCTTCGGTCAGCGCGCGGATCACCGAACCGCCCTTGCCGATCACGTCGCGGATCTTTTCCGGGTTGATCTTGACGGTGATCATGCGCGGTGCGTACGCCGAGAGTTCGGTGTTCACGCCCGAGACGGCTTGCGTCATCTTGCCGAGGATGTGCATGCGGCCTTCCTTCGCCTGCGCGAGCGCGACCTGCATGATTTCCTTCGTGATGCCCTGGATCTTGATGTCCATCTGCAGCGCGGTCACGCCGGCTTCCGTGCCCGCCACCTTGAAGTCCATGTCGCCGAGGTGATCTTCGTCGCCGAGGATGTCGGTCAGCACCGCGAACTTGTTGTCTTCGAGGATCAGGCCCATCGCGATGCCCGCGACGTGCGCCTTCATCGGCACGCCGGCGTCCATCAGCGCGAGGCAGCCGCCGCACACCGAAGCCATCGACGACGAACCGTTCGACTCGGTGATTTCCGAGACCACGCGGATCGAGTAGCCGAATTCGTCCGGACCCGGCAGGCACGCGACGAGCGCGCGCTTGGCGAGACGGCCGTGGCCGATTTCGCGGCGCTTGGGCGAACCCACGCGGCCCGTTTCGCCGGTCGCGAACGGGGGCATGTTGTAGTGGAGCATGAAGCGGTCGCGGTACTCGCCTTCGAGCGCGTCGATGATCTGCTCGTCGCCCTTGGTGCCGAGCGTCGCCACCACCAGCGCCTGCGTCTCGCCGCGCGTGAAGAGCGCCGAGCCGTGGGTGCGCGGCAGCACGCCGGTGCGGATCTCGATCGGGCGCACGGTGCGCGTGTCGCGGCCGTCGATGCGCGGCTCGCCGTTCAGGATCTGCGAGCGGACGATCTTCGCTTCGAGGTCGAACAGGATGTTGCCGACCGTGGCCTTGTCGGCCGCAACGGTGCCGGCCGCAGCCGCGTCTTCTTCGAGCTTCGCCGAGGTCGCCGCATAGACTTCCTTCAGCTTCGTCGAACGCTGCTGCTTGTCGCGCAACTGGTAGGCGGCGTGGAGGTTGCCGTGAGCGATGTCGGTCACGCGCGCGATCAGCGCTTCGTCCTTCGCTGCCGGCTGCCATTCCCACTCGGCCTTGCCGCCGTCACGCACGAGTTCGTGGATCGCGTCGATGGCCGTTTGCATCTGCTCGTGGCCGAACACCACGGCGCCGAGCATCACGTCTTCGGGCAGCTGGTCGGCTTCCGATTCCACCATCAGCACGGCGCGCTCGGTACCGGCCACGACGAGGTCGAGGCGCGATTCCTTGATTTGCGAGCGCGTGGGGTTCAGCACGTACTCGTTGTTGATGTAGGCCACGCGCGCGGCGCCCACCGGGCCGTTGAACGGCAGACCCGAGATCGCCAGCGCAGCCGAGGCGCCGATCAGCGCCGGGATGTCGGCCGGCACTTCCGGATTGATCGACAGGACGTGGATCACGACCTGCACTTCGTTGTAATAGCCTTCCGGGAAGAGCGGACGCAGCGGGCGGTCGATCAGGCGCGAGATCAGCGTCTCGCCTTCCGAAGGACGGCCTTCGCGGCGGAAGAAGCCGCCCGGGATCTTGCCGGCGGAATAGGTCTTTTCGATGTAGTCGACGGTCAGGGGGAAGAAGTCCTGGCCCGGCTTGGCGGTCTTTGCGCCGACGACGGTGGCGAGCACGACGGTGTCTTCGACATCGACGATCACGGCGCCGCTTGCCTGACGGGCGATTTCACCCGTCTCGAGGCGCACGTTGTGCTGGCCCCATTTGAATTCTTTCACGACTTTATTGAACATGGTCATGGTCTTGTCACTCCTTACTCATTGTTATGCTGCGTGGCCCGAACACCGGGCAACACGGCAATACACGGACCGGGACCGCGCAGGAAGAGGAGTGTTATGCCATTCCAGCGGATCGCGCGCGAAGCCTGCGCCCGACGCGCGACCCGCTGGAATGACACAAAGCTCTGCCCCGTGGACCGGCCCTGCTCTGCTGCCTTGAAAACGGCTACTGCAATGCGCTTGCTACAACGCGTTACTGCGAAGCGGCAACGGCGAAACTGCCACGCCTTTCGTTGCCGCCTTGTCCTGGCTGTCCTGCCGGTGCGCCGCGCGTGGTGCGACGAAGCGCGGGCGTACCGTTCAAAAACAAAATGCCTGCATCAGCGGAACTGACACAGGCATCTTTTGGGAAGACCTTCCGGTTACTTGCGCAGACCCAGCTTTTCGATCAGCGCGCGGTAACGATCAGCGTCCTTGCCCTTCAGGTAGTCGAGCAGCTTGCGGCGGCGGCTCACCATGCGCAGCAGACCGCGGCGGCTGTGGTGATCCTTGGCGTGCGACTTGAAGTGCGCGGTCAGTTCGTTGATACGCGACGTCAGGAGCGCAACCTGAACTTCGGGCGAACCCGTGTCATTGGTGCCGCGCGCGAATTGCGCGACGACTTCGGACTTCTTGATATCTGCTACGGACATTTGCTTTTCCTTTAAAGCTAACGGGCGGTCACGGAAGAAAGGCCGTGCCGTGGATTACAGCGAAGCGCGTATTGTAGCACAGGCCGGATTCGCCGCGAACCCAAGGCTCGCGCCGGGCTTGGGTCTGCGCCCGCGCGCCCCGCTCAGGGCCGCTTCATCCGGCAAACCGTCGGCAGGACGGTGCGCTCGGGCGGCAGTTCGAGCACCGTCCGGAAACCGTAGCCCGAGCCTTCGTTGTCGTAGCGCACGCCGGGCGTGCCCGCCTTGTCCATCTGCATGACATAAAGGGGCTGGATCACCTGATGGTCGTCGGCGCGCATCCACATCGGATGGAAGCCATTGTCGAAGCGCAGCCCCTCCAGCGCCTTCGCCACCGCCGTAGGGTCGGCCGAACCGGCGTTCGTCATGGCCTGCGCGAGCATCTCGACGAGCATTTCCATGCGCAGCACCGGGTAGTCGTCCTGCGGCGCCGGATAGCGCGCGCGGAAGGCGGCGTACCAGGCATCGGAGGCCGCGCCGCCCGCGTTCGGATGCCAGTCCGCCACGGCAATCACGCGCTTCACGCCCGCATCGCCCAGCGCCGCCGGAGCGCCGAGGCTATTGCCGTAGAACGTGTAGAACTTCGTGTCGAGCCCCTGCTCGCGCGCGGCCTTCACGAGCAGCGTGAGATCGTTGCCCCAGTTGCCGGTGATGACGGCGTCGGCGCCCGAGGCGCGGATTTTCGCGATATACGGCGCGAAGTCCTTCACGCGGCCGATCGGGTGGAACTCGTCGCCCACCACCGCGATGTCCGGCCGCCGCTGCGCCAGCGCCGCGCGCGCGAGGGTGCTGACGTCGTGGCCGAAGCTGTAGTCCTGATTCAGCAGGTAGACCTTCTTCACCGACTTGTCCGCCGCGATCACGTCGGCGAGCGCGTCCATGCGCATGCCCGCGTGGGCGTCGAAGCGAAAATGCCAGAAACTGCAGTTCGCGTTCGTGAGCGCGGGATCGTCGGCGGAGTAGTTGAGGAACACCTCGCGGTTCTCCGGCTCGCGCGCATTCTGGCGCTCGATCGCCGTCACGAGCGCCGCCGCCACCGCCGAGCTGTTGCCCTGGAGAATGAAGCCGATATGCCGGTCGGCGGCTGCGCGCAGCTGCATCAGCGCCGATTCGGTGCTGCCCTTGCTGTCGAGCACGACGAGTTCCAGCGGATGCCGCCCGTCGCGCAGCAGCACGCCACCGCGCGCATTGACGCGCTCCACGCCAAAGCGCAGATTGCGCTCGACGGCCGCGCCCGCGTCGGCAAACGGCCCGGACATGCCTTCGATCAGCGCAAGCTGGATGGGCGCGCCCGCTGGCTTGCCGCCTGACGCCTCCGCGGCCTGCGTCGATGCGGCCCGGACGCCGGATATGCCGGCTATGCCCGTTACGGCCTGTGCGACGATCAACACCGCCGCCAGCGCGCCGAGCCTTGCCGCCACACGGCCCATTCGTGCCTTCATGTTCTCTCCCCTCTTTTTTCCCCAGCCCTGGCACGCGACCCGCCCGCGTGCGCCCGAAGCGCGGATCATAGGGCGCACCGCCCCCTCGCCGCAAGAGCGCCACCCCGCTCTCGCCCGCGCGGGATTGCGTGTCAAAATAGGACATCGACAACACAGGCGGCCATCGGCGCATCGCCCGGGGGACTTCATGCTCATTCGCTTTACCACTGCGATCACCAGCGCGCTCGCGCGCATGCCGCGCCGCGCGCTGGCCGCCGGCCTCGGGGCGCTCGCGCTCGCCGGGTGCGTGCAGCCATGGCAGCAGTTCCACGCGGGCGACGACGCGCAGGCCGTGATCGCCCGCTTCGGGCCGCCGCGCGAAAGCTACGACCTGCCCAACGGCGGCAAGCGCCTGATGTGGCCGACCCAGCCGATGGGCGAAACCACCGTGGCCGCCGACATCGACGCGAGCGGCAAGGTCGTGAACGTGCGCCAGGTGCTTCAGGTGAGCGAGTTCTACCGCGCCGAGATCGGCAAGTGGACGCGCGCCGACGTGCTCGTGAACTTCGGCCGCCCCGAGGAGACCGCCTACTTCCCGCTGATGAAGCGCGAGGTGTGGACCTATCGCTACTACGAGGACAACGTCTGGTACATGCTCTACAGCTTCTACTTCGACGACGACGGCATCCTGCGTCTCACGCAAAAAACGCCCGATCCGATGCACGATCCGGACCGCCGCGGCTGGTTCTAGCGCGCCCGCCCGAGCACCTCAAAACGAAAACCCCCGCGTTTGCGAGAACGCGGGGGTTTTGCTTTGCGTCGCTGAAGCGGGCGGGGCGCACGCCCCGCCTCGGCCCGGCGGCTTACGAGCGCTGCGGATTGAGCTTGTCGCTGTCCGACGAATAGAGCTTGTTGAGCGCCGAGATATACGCCTTGGCCGAGGCCGCGACGATATCCGGATCGGTGCCCACGCCGTTCACGATGCGGCCCGCCTTCGACAGACGCACCGTCACCTCGCCCTGCGCCTGGGTGCCGGTCGTGATCGCGTTCACCGAGTACAGCAGCAGTTCCGAACCGCTGCCCACTTCGGTTTCGATCGCATTGAGCGTCGCATCGACGGGGCCGTTGCCGGCCGCTTCGCCGGTCACTTCCTTGCCGTCGGCCGAGAACACGATGCGCGCGTGCGGACGCTCGCCGGTTTCCGAGTGCTGCGCGAGCGAGATGAACTTGTAGTGCTCGCGCTCCTGCGCTTCGGCCGACTCTTCGGTGACGATCGCGATGATGTCTTCGTCGAAGATTTCGGCCTTGCGGTCGGCCAGTTCCTTGAAGCGAGCGAACGCCTGGTTCAGTTCGGCTTCGCTGTCGAGCGCGATGCCCAGCTCCTGCAAACGCTGCTTGAACGCGTTGCGGCCCGACAGCTTGCCCAGCACGATCTTGTTGGCGGTCCAGCCCACGTCTTCGGCGCGCATGATTTCATACGTGTCGCGTGCCTTGAGCACGCCGTCCTGGTGGATGCCCGACGCGTGCGCGAAGGCATTCGCGCCCACCACGGCCTTGTTCGGCTGCACGACGAAACCCGTGATCTGCGAGACGAGCTTCGAAGCCGGCACGATCTGCGTGGTGTCGATGCCGAGGTCGAGACCGAAGTAGTCCTTGCGGGTCTTCACGGCCATGACGATTTCTTCGAGCGAGGTGTTGCCCGCGCGCTCGCCCAGACCGTTGATCGTGCATTCCACCTGGCGCGCGCCGCCGATCTGCACGCCCGCCAGCGAGTTGGCCACGGCCATGCCGAGGTCGTTGTGGCAGTGCACCGAGAACACGGCCTTGTCCGAGTTCGGAATGCGCTCGCGCAACGTCTTCACGAGGTTGCCGTACAGTTCCGGAATGCCGTAGCCCACCGTGTCGGCGATATTGATCGTGGTCGCGCCCTCGTTGATGACGGCTTCGAGCACGCGGCACAGGAAGTCCATGTCCGAGCGGCTGCCGTCTTCGGGCGAGAACTCCACGTCATTGGTGAACTTGCGGGCAAAGCGCACCGCCAGCTTCGCCTGTTCGAGCACCTGCTCCGGCGACATGCGCAGCTTCTTCTCCATGTGCAGCGCCGAAGTAGCGATGAACGTGTGGATGCGGAAGTGGTCGGCGGGCTTGAGCGCGTCGGCGGCGCGCTGGATGTCCTTGTCGTTGGCGCGGGCCAGCGAGCAGATCGTGCTGTCCTTGACCATGCCGGCGATCGTCTGGATCGCGTCGAAGTCGCCGTTCGAGCTGGCCGCGAAGCCCGCTTCGATGATGTCGACCTTCATCCGCTCGAGGTGCTTCGCGATGCGGATCTTCTCTTCCTTC
The DNA here is from genome assembly GCF_000685035.1 of Paraburkholderia ferrariae NBRC 106233. Lineage (GTDB taxonomy): Bacteria > Pseudomonadota > Gammaproteobacteria > Burkholderiales > Burkholderiaceae > Paraburkholderia > Paraburkholderia ferrariae. Next base: position 278,521 of record NZ_BAYB01000012.1, on the reverse strand, counting down.
GTCATCGACGCACCGGGCGACTGCTCGCCGTCACGCAACGTCGTATCGAAGATGATGAGCTTGTCTGCTGCCATTTCGGGTCTCCAGGGGGGACTTGTTCAGTGTCTAAAAACGGAATTCGGGTGTTCGCGCCACCGTTGGCGACGCTGACAATGAACGAAGCAGACGGAGGGCGAGCGAGATCAGCGCGGCAGGCGCGCTAGAGCTAGCGTGCTTAGGGGCGCGCCGGCTTGAAGAGAAAGGAGGGGGAACGAGATCGTTGCCATGCCGCCGACTATAGCGGGATTCCGCCGATAGCGCAATTGGCCGCATCCCGGGGTCTCCCACGGGCGCCAGGCCGCCTCGCGCAGGCCCCGAAAACAGGCGCCACAAGCGGCCACAAGCAACCACAAGCAATCAGGGCCGCACGAAGCGGCCCTGCGAGACTGCGCGCCAGCGTGCCCTTAGCGGTCGCGCGGCGAGGAGCGCGCCGGGTTGCTCCGGCCGCGGGCCGCCTGCCAGGCCCAGAACACATAGCCCGAAAGGCCGTACAGCACGAACAGGCCGAACAGCATGAGCGGCGGATCGGACGACACCAGCACGAACGCCACCACCACCAGCAGGATCGCGGCGAACGGCACCCGGTGCCGCACGTCCAGCGCCTTGCCGCTGTAGAACGGCGCGTTCGACACCATGGTCACACCCGCGTAGATCGTCAGCACGAACGCCACCCACGGCAGCCAGGCGAGCTTGACGGGCACGCGGTTATCCGTGGCGAGCCAGACGAAGCCCGCGATCAGCGCCGCGGCCGCCGGGCTCGGCAGGCCCTGGAAGAACCGTTTGTCCACCACGCCGATGTTCGTGTTGAAGCGCGCAAGCCGCAGCGCCGCCCCCGAGCAATAGACGAAGGCCGCGAGCCACCCCCAGCGGCCGAGATCCTTGAGCACCCACTCGTACATCACGAGCGCCGGCGCGACGCCGAACGAGACCATGTCGGAGAGGCTGTCGAACTGCTCGCCGAACGCGCTCTGCGAATGCGTCATGCGCGCGACGCGCCCGTCCATGCCGTCGAGCACCATTGCCACGAAGATCGCGATGGCCGCGACCTCGAAGCGCACGTTCATGGCCTGCACGACGGCGAAAAAGCCGCAGAAGAGCGCCGCCGTGGTGAACGCGTTGGGCAGCAGGTAGATGCCGCGCTTTTTCAGGAACTGCTGGCGCGCGGCGCGGCGGGTCGCGGCGACGCCCACGGGCGGGTCCTGCAAAGGCTTGTTGCGGCGGAACGGCCGCGGCAGCGGTCCGCCCGCTGCATTGCGGGGACGACGCGGTTTGAATCCGGCCATCGCAACCCTCCTTATGCCGATTGCGTTTGCAGTTCGGCGAGGATCGTCGAGGACGCGGACACCTTCTCGCCGATCGACACGCGCGGGCGGCTGCCCACGGGCAGGTACACATCCACGCGCGAGCCGAAGCGGATGAAGCCGTAGCGCTGGCCGCGCGAGAGCGGCTCGCCCGAGCGCACGTAGCACAGAATGCGGCGCGCGATGAGGCCCGCGATCTGCACCGAGGTCACCACGGTGCCATCGGCCATCGTGAGGACGACGGCGTTGCGCTCGTTCTCGGTCGAAGCCTTGTCGATGGCGGCGTTCAGGTAGGCGCCGGGGAAGTATTCGACCTTCGAGACCGCGCCATCCACCGGCGAACGCTGCGAGTGCACGTTGAACACGTTCATGAACACGCTGATCTTGAGCGCTTCGCGGTTCGCGTACGGGTCGTGCGCCGTTTCGACGGCGACGATGCGGCCGTCGGCCGGACACAGCACCGCGTTCGCCTGGGTCGGGATGGGCCGCGGCGGGTCGCGGAAGAACTGCACGACGAAGGCGAGGATGAGCCAGAACGGCCACGCGAGGCCGAACCCTGCGATTGCATGGATCACGAGCGCCACGACGGCAGCAAGGGCGATGAACGGCCAGCCTTCGCGGGCGATGATCGGATGAGGGTAATTCATGGTGGCTTCGGTGTTTTTTTAAAAACCGTAGGATAGCAAAAGCCGCCCAGGGTTCATCCCCCTGGGCGGCTTTTGTGTGAAGTACCGGCGATCCGGCGGCTTCCCGGCGCCGGTCCGGCGCAAAAACAAGCCGGCCGCCGCCGTTCGCGCAGCGTCAGATCAGTTCTTCGACTGGTCGACGAGCTTGTTCTTCGCGATCCACGGCATCATCGCGCGCAGCTTCGCACCGACCTGCTCGATCTGGTGCTCGGCCGTCAGGCGGCGGCGCGACTGCAGCGTCGGCGCGCCGGCCTTGTTCTCGAGAATGAAGCTCTTCGCGTACTCGCCGGTCTGGATGTCCTTCAGGACTTCCTTCATGACCTTCTTCGTTTCGGCCGTGATCACGCGCGGACCCGTCACGTACTCGCCGTACTCGGCGTTGTTCGAGATCGAGTAGTTCATGTTCGCGATGCCGCCTTCGTAGATCAGGTCCACGATCAGCTTCAGTTCGTGCAGGCACTCGAAGTACGCCATTTCCGGCGCGTAGCCCGCTTCCACGAGCGTTTCGAAGCCGGCCTTGATCAGGTCGACCGTACCGCCGCACAGCACGGCTTGTTCGCCGAACAGGTCGGTTTCGGTTTCTTCGCGGAAGTTCGTTTCGATGATGCCGGCACGGCCGCCGCCGTTCGCCGCGGCGTACGAAAGGGCGATGTCACGCGCCGCGCCCGACTTGTCCTGGGCCACCGCGATCAGGTGCGGCACGCCGCCGCCTTGCGAGTACGTGCCGCGCACGGTGTGGCCCGGGGCCTTCGGGGCGATCATGATGACGTCCAGATCGGCGCGCGGGATCACCTGGCCGTAGTGGACGTTGAAGCCGTGTGCGAACGCGAGCGCCGCGCCGTTCTTGATGTTCGCGTGCACTTCCTTCGCGTACACGTCGGCGATCTGCTCGTCGGGCAGCAGCATCATCACGACGTCGGCGTTCTTGACGGCTTCGCCCACTTCCTTGACGGCGAGACCGGCGTTCTCGGCCTTGCTCCACGAAGCGCCGCCCTTGCGCAGGCCGACGGTCACGTTCACGCCGCTGTCCTTCAGGTTCAGCGCGTGGGCGTGGCCCTGCGAGCCGTAACCGATGATGGTGACCTGCTTGCCTTTGATGAGGGAGAGGTCGGCGTCCTTGTCGTAGAAAACTTTCATGTCTGTTCCCTGGCGAGAAATACAAAAAATTGAGGAATTCGGTACTGCTGTCCGTGTGAATCTGACGAATGGCGAGGTGTCGTCACACCTTCAGAATGCGTTCTCCGCGCCCGATGCCCGAACCGCCCGTACGGACGGTTTCCAGAATCGCGGCGGCGTCGATCGCCTCGATGAACGCGTCGAGCTTGTCGCTCGCACCCGTCAGCTCGATCGTGTAGGTTTTCTCGGTGACGTCGATGATGCGGCCGCGGAAAATGTCCGCCATCCGCTTCATCTCCTCACGCTCCTTGCCGACCGCCCTTACCTTGATCAGCATCAGCTCGCGCTCGATGTGGGCGCCCTCGGTAAGGTCGACCACTTTCACCACCTCGATCAGGCGGTTCAGATGCTTCGTGATCTGTTCGATCACGTCGTCCGAGCCAATGGAAACGATGGTCATGCGCGACAGCGAACGGTCTTCGGTCGGCGCCACCGTCAAGGTTTCAATGTTGTAGCCGCGTGCGGAGAAGAGGCCGACCACGCGCGACAGTGCGCCCGGCTCGTTTTCCAGCAAAACGGAAATGATGTGTCTCATGATGGGTTCCGCGATTTATCCAGTTTGACGTATTGGGCCCATGCGGCCGCTGCCCTTCCCCGCGAACCCGCGCGCCCCTTGTGTGGACGCGTGCCGCGCGAGGTCGGAGCGGCGCCGTTCAGATGCCGTTACAGGTCTTCCGAACCGAGCAGCATCTCGGTAATCCCCTTGCCGGCCTGAACCATCGGCCAGACGTTTTCGGAAGGGTCGGTCTGGAAATCGAGGAACACGGTGCGGTCCTTCAGTCGCAGCGCTTCCTTCAGCGCGGGTTCCACGTCCGCGGTCTTCTCGACGCGGATGCCCACGTGGCCATAGGCCTCGGCCAGCTTCACGAAGTCCGGCAGCGCATCCATGTACGAATGCGAATAGCGCTTGCTGTATTCGATCTGCTGCCACTGGCGGACCATGCCGAGGTAGCGGTTGTTCAGCGAAATGATCTTCACGGGCGTGTCGTACTGCTTGCAGGTCGACAGCTCCTGAATGCACATCTGGATCGAGCCTTCGCCCGTGATGCACAGCACGTCGTCGTCGGGGTGGGCCATCTTCACGCCCATCGCCGCCGGCAGGCCGAAGCCCATCGTGCCGAGGCCGCCCGAGTTGATCCAGCGGCGCGGCTGGTTGAAGCGGTAGAACTGCGCGGCCCACATCTGGTGCTGGCCCACGTCCGAACAGACGAACGCGTTGCCGCCCGTGAGTTCCCACGCCTTCTCCACCACGAACTGCGGCTTGATGATGTCGCTCGAACGGTCGAACTTCAGGCAGTTCTTCTCGCGCCAGCCTTCGATGTCCTTCCACCAGGCGGCGAGCGCCTCGGTGTCGGGGCCGTGCTCGGCGTGCTGAAGCTGCTCGATGAGCTCCTTCAGCACTTCCTTCACGTCGCCCACGATGGGGATATCGACCTTCACGCGCTTGCTGATCGACGACGGGTCGATGTCGATGTGAATGATCTTGCGCGGACGCGAGGCAAAGTGCGCCGGGTCGCCGATCACGCGGTCGTCGAAGCGCGCGCCGATGGCGATCAGCACGTCGCAGTGCTGCATGGCCATGTTGGCTTCGTAGGTGCCGTGCATGCCGAGCATGCCGAGGAACTTGCGGTCGCTCGCGCGATAGCCGCCCAGCCCCATCAGCGTGTTCGTGACCGGGTAGCCGAGCAGGTCGGCGAACTGGTTCAGTTCGCGCGCCGCATCGGCGAGGATGATGCCGCCGCCGGTGTAGATGTACGGGCGCTTCGCCGTGAGCAGCAGCGAAACCGCCTTGCGGATCTGCCCCGAGTGGCCTTTCGTCACCGGGTTGTACGAGCGCAGCGCGACGTTCTTCACCGGTTCGTACGCGCACGGCGTCTTCGATACGTCCTTCGGAATGTCGATCAGCACGGGGCCGGGACGGCCGGTGCGCGCAATGTAGAACGCTTTCTTGACGGTGGCCGCGAGCTCGCGCACGTCCTTCACGAGGAAGTTGTGCTTCACGCACGGGCGCGTGATGCCCACGGTGTCGCATTCCTGGAAGGCGTCCTGGCCGATGGCGGCAGTCGGCACCTGGCCGCTGATGATCACCATCGGGATCGAGTCCATATAGGCCGTCGCGATGCCGGTCACCGCGTTGGTGACGCCCGGGCCCGAGGTCACGAGACACACGCCCACCCTGCCGGTGGAGCGGGAATAGGCATCGGCCGCGTGCACGGCTGCCTGTTCGTGGCGCACGAGCACGTGCTGAATCTTGTCCTGCTTGTACAGCTCGTCGTAGATGTAGAGCACCGAGCCGCCGGGATAACCCCAGACGAATTCGACCTGCTCGTCGGCGAGCGCCTTCATCAGCACGGTTGCGCCGATGGACTGGCCTTGATGGCCGTGAGGGTCAGATTCGTGTGAAGAAGGGGAAACCGACGTGGAGAATTCCGCGCTGGGCATATTCATCATTCACCTTTCGAATTTTCGGCAAAAAATTGATCGGGTGCTCTCTGCCGGGCTTGTGGCTCGGGTTCAAGCGGCGCGTCCAGTTGACAGGTGAGCTTCTTGGGCCACACCCGAATTGAGACAGGTCACTTATGTTGCGAACCGTCGAAGATAGCGGGTCATGCCCTGACGGTCAAGCGATTCTTGCCGCCGCGGGCACGCGCGTTGCGGATGACCCCACTTTTGTGCGCATCGCGTACGTGTCCGATGGATTTTTGGGGCGTTTCGTGAAGCGCGCCCGCAAGGCGCCGGCGCTCGATGCACACCCGCCGCTTTGCCCGCTCCGCCCGGCCCCGGCAGGCCCCAGCAGGCCCCGGCGGGTTCGGCCGGACGGGCGGGGACGATACAAACAGGGCATCCCGGATACGGCGCCTTACAGGTTGTCCCGGGGATATCCGGCCGCGCCATTACCCCGTCGGCACGAAAATTTGCTAGCATCCGCGAGTTTTACGACATTTTTCGAACGATTACGCGTACGCTCTGGTGGCGGCGCCCTGCACCGGATGGCATCAGACAAGGAACTCGCCGATTTTCTGGCGGGCGTCGAAAGACGCGCGTTCAAGCAGACGGTCTACGCCGTGAGGGACGACGACGCCTCGCTCGACATCGTGCAGGACGCGATGATCAAGCTCGCCGAAAAATACGGAGACCGCCCCGCCGCCGAACTGCCCCTCCTCTTCCAGCGCATCCTGCAAAACACGACGCATGATTATTTTCGTCGGCAAAAAGTACGCAATACTTGGGTGAGCCTGTTTTCGTCGCTCGGCAACGCCGACGACGACGATTTCGACCCCCTCGAGACCTTCGAGGCGCAGGAGGGCACGGTCGGCGCGGAGAGCAGCGAACAACGACTCGAACGAGAACAGGTCCTCAATCTGATCGACCAGGAAATCCAGAAATTACCGGCACGTCAACGGGAGGCGTTTCTGATGCGTTACTGGGAGGATATGGATGTCGCCGAGACTGCCGCCGCAATGGGCTGCTCCGAAGGCAGCGTGAAAACGCACTGCTCGCGGGCCACCCACACGCTGGCACAAGCACTCAAGGCAAAAGGAATCACGCTATGAGTTCCGCTCTCGAAAACAAAGAACTAGAGTTCGTGCGGGAACTGCGCCGTGCCCTCGACGAGAGTGCCGCCAGTCTGCCCGCCTCTGCTACTGACCGCCTCGCCACCGCCCGCCGGAGCGCACTTGCGCGCAAGAAAGCCGAGCCGGTGCTGGTGCGCGTGCCGTCGCTCGCCGCGGCGGGCCTGCCCGGAACGCTGGCTGCGCCGGCGGCACCGCGCCGCCGCTCGCCGCTCAAGCGCCTCGCGCTGGCCTGGCCGCTCGCCGCGCTGGTGGCGGGCCTCTTCGCCATCGCGTACTTCGAGGATCAGCAACACACGGCCGAGCTTGCCGATATCGACGCCGCCATGCTGAGCGACGATCTGCCGCTCACCGCGTATCTCGATCACGGTTTCAACGCGTACCTGTCGCGTTCGCACTAACCGGAGACTCGCGGGGTGAGTTACAAGCGCGGCCTGGCCGTAGTGATGGGATCGGTGGTCGCGGCAGTCGTGTCGTATGTGGCGACATATCCGCGCTTTCACCCCGAAGAGACGCCGGGCGCCGCGGCCGGCGCTCCGGCCAGCGGCACCTCCGTCGCCACCTCGATCGCCACGGCGTTCGCGCCGCTGCCCGGGCACCAGGATCCGCTCGCCTGGGCGCGCCTCACCGACGACCAACGCGCGGCGCTCGCGCCGTTCGCCACCGAATGGGACAAATTCAGCGACGAACGCAAGCGAAAATGGCTGAAGATCGCCGCACGTTATCCGAAAATGTCGCCGGATGCGCAAAAACGCCTGCACGACCGCATGATTGAATGGGTCCGCATGACGCCCGAGCAGCGCCGCGTTGCGCGCGAAAACTACCAGGCGTCCAAGGAGCTGCCGGCACAGGCCCGCCAGCGCGCGTGGAAGGACTACCAGGAGCTCTCCCCCGAGCAGAAGGCGAAGCTCGCCGCGACCGAGCGCAAGCGCCGCACGGTCGTCAGCGCGCCGCCGTCGGGCAGCAAGAGCGAGATCCGCGACATCGAGCGTCTCGTCGACGAGCGCGAGCGCCGCGGCCAGCCGCACAGCCCGGCTTCGGCGCCGGCCGCTTCGGGCACCGCTCCGGCTAGCGTCTCCACGCCCGGTGCGATGACCGAGCCCGCGCCGGCTATGGCGGGCATCCCCTCGGCGGCGAGCTTCGTGCCGGCCACGCCGATTCCGGTTTCGCCCGCCGAAGCGCCGGCACTGTTCAAGGGCTCGTAAGGCCGGCCGGTTTTCGTCCTGGTTTTCGTCCTGGTTTTCGTCCCTGCCGCAGCTTCCCGCGGGTATTCCCGCGCATTGGCCGTCTGCCGCTGCCCGGGCGTTCGCGGTTATGCTTGAGGCGTCCCGTCCCCTTTCCGACGCCGCCGTGACCGAGCCCGCCAGCGCCGTAGCTCAGCAAGCCCCTCAAGCTGCTCATGAAGCCACTCCGGAAGCCGCCGCCCAGGCCGGCACCGCCCCGCAGCGCGAAAACCCGCCGCCCGCCCCTCCCACGCCGGCGATCCGCCGTCGCCTCGCCGCGCTCCTCTACGAAGGCGTACTGCTGTTCGGCGTGATCTTCCTCGCGGGACTCGCATTCAGCCTCGTGCTCCAGCAGCGCAACGGCCTGACCTACCATCACCTGATGTCGGCATGGATCGCCGTGGTCGCCGGCGCGTACTTTGTCGGCTTCTGGCACCGCGGCGGACAAACGCTGCCCATGAAAACCTGGCGCATGCGCGTGGTCGGCCCCGACGGCGCGCCGCCCACGATCGCGCGCGCAGCGCTGCGCTACTTCGCCGCCTGGCTCTGGTTCCTGCCGCCCCTCGCGCTGCATCCGCTCTTCGGCCTCTCGATCCCGCGCACGCTGCTGCTCGAAGCCGTCTGGTTCGCGCTGTGGACCGCCGGCGCCCGCTTCGACGCACAGCGCCAGTTCCTGCACGACCGCATCGCCGGCACGCGCATCGTCGCTGTGCCGCGCGCGCCACAGTAGCGCGCCCTGCGGCTACCTCACCTGCCTCGCGTTCGCGCGGCCAAAGCCCGGCCATTTCCCCCTCGCAGCAAACGCCCGCGGGGCCTTGCGCCGCCCGCGCGCGAGCGCGCAGGACTGCGTAACAAGAACATCTTGTGACTGTCACGGCATCGTCACGCCCACATGGCGCAATGCGCCTATTGCAAACCCGCCGCGCGAGCCATGGCCCAGAACCCGACCGCGACACCACTCTTCCGGCAGACCACCGGACCGGCCACCGACCCTGGGGCATTCAGCCCGGGCCCCGGCGGCGCCACCTTTTCCTCTCCGCCGCTGCCGCTCTCCGATTCGACGGCCACCGGCCCCCACGACGACGATCACCCCGCCCCGCATCGCTACCGCACCATCTGGCTCTCCGACATCCACCTCGGCTCGAGCGGCTGCCAGGCCAACTACCTGCTCGATTTTCTGCGTCATAACGAGTCGGAGTACCTGTACCTCGTCGGCGACATCATCGACGGCTGGCAGCTGAAGAAGGGCTGGTACTGGCCGCAGGCCCACAACGACGTCGTGCAGAAGGTGCTGCGCAAGGCGCGCAAGGGCACCCAGGTCGTGTACATCCCGGGCAACCACGACGAAGCGGCGCGCCAGTTCTGCAACCTCGCGTTCGGCGACATCCACGTGCGCGAGGAAGCGTTCCACACGACGCTTGCCGGCAAGCGCCTGTGGATCGTGCACGGCGACCTGTTCGACGGCGTGATCCAGCATGCCAGGTGGCTCGCGTACCTCGGCGATTCGGCGTACACGGCGATCCTCGTGCTCAACCGCTGGTTCAACCGCGTCCGCGCGAAGCTCGGTTTCCAGTACTGGTCGCTCTCGCAGTACCTCAAGCACCAGGTGAAGAACGCCGTGAACTTCATCTCGTCGTTCGAGCGCGTGATGACCGACGAAGCGCGCCGCCGCGGCTGTGACGGCGTGGTCTGCGGCCACATCCACAAGGCCGAAATCCGCGACATCGACGGCGTGCTGTACTGCAACGACGGCGACTGGGTGGAAAGCCTCTCGGCGCTCGTCGAAACCTTCGAGGGCGAACTGCGCATCGTCTACTGGACGGTGATGCAGGCCCCGCAGGCGCAGGTTTCGACGCGCAAGGCACGCGTGAGCGCCTGAGCGCCCGGGCAAGTGACGCACCCGCGAGCCTCGCACTGTACGCGGCTCGCCCCACGCCCCTCGCGGGGCTCGAATAACCGCAGGATCAGAGGGCCGACGACCGATGAAAGTAATGATCGTGACCGATGCATGGGAGCCGCAGGTCAACGGCGTGGTACGTACGCTGAAGAACACCACGCGCGAACTGATTGCGCTCGGGCACCAGGTGGAGCTGCTCACCCCGCTCGAATTCCGCACGATCCCGTGCCCGACCTACCCGGAAATCCGGCTCTCGCTGCTCCCCAGGCGCCATCTGCGCCAGCGCATCGAAGCCTTCGGCCCCGATGCGCTGCACATCGCCACCGAAGGCCCGCTCGGCCTCGCCGCGCGCGCGTACGCGATCAAGCACGATCTGCCCTTCACGACCGCCTACCACACGCGCTTTCCCGAGTACGTGCAGGCGCGCTTCGGCATTCCGCTCCCGGCCACCTACCGGTTCCTGCGCTGGTTCCACAAGCCCTCGCTCGCGGTGATGGCGCCCACGCCCGTCGTGAAGGCCGACCTCGAAAAGTTCGGCTTCACGAACGTCGTGCTGTGGACGCGCGGCGTGGACCTCGACATCTTCCAGCCGATGGATTCGAAGGTGCTCAACACCGCGCGCCCGATCTTCCTCTACGTGGGCCGCGTGGCCGTGGAGAAGAACGTCGAGGCGTTCCTCAAGCTCGACCTGCCGGGCTCGAAATGGGTGTGCGGCGAAGGCCCCGCGCTCGCCGAACTGAAGTCGCGCTATCCCCAGGCGAACTACCTGGGTGTCCTGAGCCAGCCCGAACTGGCGAAGGTTTACGCGGCCGCCGATGTTTTCGTTTTCCCGAGCCGCACCGACACCTTCGGCCTCGTGCTGCTCGAAGCCCTCGCCTGCGGCACGCCGGTCGCCGCCTACCCGGTGACGGGCCCGATCGACGTGCTCGGCACAGGCCACGCGGGCGCGATGAACGAAGACCTGCGCGAGGCCTGCCTCGAAGCGCTCAAGATCGACCGCGCGACGGCGCGCGCCTGGGCCGAACGCTTCTCGTGGCGCGCGGCTTCCGAGCAGTTCGCCTCGCACCTGAAGCCGCGGGCGCGCGCGACGATGCAGGAATCGAGCGCCGCTGCCTGAGGCCGGGAGGCGTCCCATGACCCGGCCATCGATTGCGCGCGTACCCGCCGGCGACGACGCGCGGGACCCGCCCGTGCACGCGGCGAACCAAGCGGCGCACCATGCCGCCGCGCCCGGCCCGTCGCCGGACGCGGCGTGCGATACTGGCAGCTCTACCCGCACCGCCATGCCGTCACGCTCTACTTCCCCATCGAGTTCCGCTCAAGGCGCAGCCGCTGCCATGGTCCGCGCCGTGCCCCTGCGTGCCGGCGAGGCGCCGCAGCCGCCGCTCTCACACCACGACGCCGCGGAAAGCGCCGACGCGCACGAGCCCCACGAACCGCTCGGCCCCGACGATCCACTCGCGCCGCCGCCGTTCAATCCGTACAAGGGCAACCGCGGCCTCACGCGCGCCTGGCACGCGCTCAAGAATTCGATCGCGGGCTTTCGCGTGGCGATCCGCGAGGAAAGCGCCTTTCGCCAGGAACTCACGCTCGCAGCCATCCTCGTGCCGATCGCGCTTTTTGTGCCGGTCGAGCCTGTCGCGCGCGTGCTGCTGCTTGGCTCGGTCATGCTGGTGCTGATCGTCGAGCTCATCAATTCGAGCATCGAAAACGCCATCGACCGCATCGGCCTCGAGCGCAACGAGCTTTCGCGGCGCGCCAAGGACCTCGGCAGCGCGGCCGTGACGGTGGCGCTCGCGTTCTGCGTGATGACCTGGGGGCTGATCCTCGTCCCCCTCTTCGGGCCGCCGCTGCTCGCCTGGCTCGCCTCGCTGTAAACCCTGCCCTCGCCGCGCAGCACGCCTGCGCGGCGCACACCACGCCCGCCGCCCTCCCTCGCGGGCCATTCGCAGTCTCTTACCTGCCCTTACGGGTCGAATCGTCGGTTTATAATCGAACGATAGTCTTAGGGCCCGTCCACGCCGATTTCGCATAAACCGGCCCTAAAAAAAGACCAACCGCGTCCGGGCAATCCACGCAGCAGCGACCGTGCAGCAGCGCGCAAGCCCGGCACTTTCAGGGCCGGACGACATGGAAGCCAAAACTCCCCGCCGTACACGCGAACGGATTCTCGAACTCTCGTTGAAACTGTTCAACGAGATCGGCGAGCCGAACGTCACCACGACGACCATCGCCGAGGAAATGGAGATCAGTCCAGGCAACCTGTACTACCACTTCCGCAACAAAGACGACATCATCAACAGCATCTTCAGCCAGTTCGAGCAGGAGATCGAAAAGCGTCTGCGCTTCCCGGACGACCACCGCGCCACCATCGACGAAATGTGGGCCTATCTGCAGTACATGGTCGATTTCACGTGGCGCTACCGCTTTCTCTATCGCGACCTGAACGACCTGCTCGCGCGCAACCGCACGCTGGAGATGCACTTCAAGCAGATCATCAGCCACAAGGTTCACTTCGCGAAGCAGTTCTGCGAGCAACTCCAGGCCGACGGCGAAATGGTGGCCACCCCCGCCGAAATCGCCGTGATCGCGACCAACATCGGCGTGATCGCCACCTACTGGCTCTCGTACCAGTTCGTGATGAACCCGCGCAAGTACAACGACCAGGAAGCGATCCGCGACGAACTCCACCAGGTGAGCGTGCAGATCGTTTCGCTGATGGCGCCGTATCTGCGCGGGCGGGCCCGCCAGCTCTTCGACGACCTCGTCTCGGGCAAGCTCGCCAAGCGCGAGTTCTACGACTACCTCCCGCCGCGCGACGGCGCGGCCGGGGCCGCCGGAGCAGCCGGAGCAGCGCCGGGCGCGGCGCGCGGCGCCGGGCGCGAGAGCAAGGACGTGCGCGAATGAAGGCCGTCTGCGTTTATTGCGGTTCCTCGCATGGAGCCAGCCCCATCTATACGCAAGCGGCGCAGACCTTCGGCCGGGCGCTGGTCGCGGCCGATCTCGGCCTCGTCTACGGCGGCGGCAAGGTGGGCCTGATGGGCGTGATCGCCGACACCGTGATGGCCGGGGGCGGCCGTGCGATCGGCGTGATCCCCGAACTGCTCGTGAACAAGGAAGTGGGCCACGAGGGTCTCTCGGAACTGCATGTCGTGCCCGACATGCACCACCGCAAGAAGATGATGGCCGACCTCTCGGACGCGTTCGTCGCGCTGCCGGGCGGTGCGGGCACGCTCGAAGAGCTGTTCGAAGTCTATACGTGGGCGCAGCTCGGCTATCACCACAAGCCGGTCGCGGTGCTCAATATCGACGGCTTCTACGACCCGCTGATCGCGCTGCTGCGGCACACCGTGAGCGAAGGCTTCATGCGTCAGACCTACTTCGATCTGCTGCAGATCGAAAGCGATCCGGCCGCGCTGATCGACAAGCTCCAGCGCTACCGCGCGCCCGCACAGGACAAGTGGTCCAGCGCGCGCGACAATGTCTGAGCGCGCGAGCCGTTGATCGTCCGGCTGCGCGCGGCGCTTGAGCCTGCTTGAGCCTGCTTGAGCCTGCTTGAGCCTGCTTGGGCCTGCTTGGGCCTGCTTGGGCCTGCTTGAGCCTGCTTGAGCCCGCCCAGGCCCGCCTGGGTCGGAATGTAACCGGATTGAACCGTCAAACAACGGGGATGGACCGATGAGCAAGGTGGTTCTGATTACCGGCGCGAGCCGCGGCATCGGCCGTGCGACCGCGCGGCTTCTCGGCGCGCGCGGCTGGACCGTGGGCGTCAACTATCAGCATAACGAACCGGCTGCCGCGGAAACCGCGGCGCAAGTGGGCCGCGCAGGCGGCCACGCGCGCGTGCTGCACGGCGACGTCGCCAGCGAAGCCGACGTGATCGCGATGTTCGACGCGCTGGAGCACGCCTATGGCCGCGTCGACGCGCTCGTCAACAACGCGGGCATCGTCGCGCCGTCTTCCACGCTGGCCGAGATGAGCGCCGAGCGCCTCAAACGCATGTTCGACGTGAACGTCTACGGCGCGTTCCTGTGCGCGCGCGAAGCGGCGCGGCGCATGTCGAAGGACCGCGGCGGCGAAGGCGGCGCGATCGTCAATGTCTCGTCCGCGGCGTCGCGGCTCGGTTCGCCCGGCGAATACGTCGACTATGCGGCATCGAAGGGCGCCATCGACACGCTGACGATCGGCCTCGCCAAGGAGCTCGGTCCGCAGGGCGTGCGGGTGAATGCGGTGCGCCCGGGCCTCATCGACACGGAAATTCATGCGAGCGGCGGCCGCCCCGACCGCGCCGCCGTGCTCGGCGCGCAAACGCCGCTCGGGCGGCCGGGCAGCGCCGACGAAGTGGCCGAGGCCATCGTCTGGCTCCTGAGCGATGCCGCGTCGTACGTGACCGGCGCGCTCATCGACGTGAGCGGCGGCCGCTAGAACCCGGAGCCGGGCTCGCGCAGGAAGGCGAGTTCGGCTTCGCTCGACGGGCGCCCCAGTTGCGCGTTGCGATGCGGGAAGCGTCCGAAACGCTCGATCACCTTCGCGTGCCGCACGGCGAAATCGTAGTAGTCCTCGCCGTCCGGCTCGTGCCGCAGCGCGCCGAAAAGCCTCAACGATTCGCGTTGCGCGTCCATCGATTCGGCGTGCTCGAACGGCAAATACACGAACACACGGTGATAGAGCGTAGGGAGCCCGCGGTCCGCGCCGCTCGCCACCAGCCGCTGCGAGAACGCCAGCGCGCGAGCGTCGGCGGCGAACGCCCGCGGCGTGCCGCGATGGCAGTTGCGCGAGAACTGGTCGAGCACGATCACGAGCGCGAGCGTGCCTTCGGGCGTTGCGGCCCACGCGTCCCGTTCGCCCGCACAAGCCGCCTCCAGCAGGGCGCCAAAACGCTCGCGCAATCGCGCATCGAACGCGTCGTCCTTGCTGAACCACATCTTGCGCGGCCGACCGTACTCCGCCGAACCCGGCGTGCCGAACCAGAAGTCGAGCACCTCGCGCGCCCGCGGATCGAGAACCGCCGTCATGCGAGCTCCAGCACGAGGCGCCGCGTGCGGGCGCTTTTCTTCTCCAGCTTCGCCACGCGCAGCGCGCCGATCTCGCTCGTATTGCGCACGTGCGTGCCGCCGCAGGGCTGCAAATCGACGCTCTCGATACGCAACAGACGCACGCGCCCGAGGCCCATCGGCGGCTTCACGCTCATCGTGCGGACGAGTTCGGGGCGCGCGGCCATTTCCTCGTCGGTAATCCACTCGGTGGCTACCGGATGCGCCCCCGCCACCAGTTCCGCGAGCCGCGCCTCGACGCCTTCGCGCTCGATCGGCTCGACGGTCGCGAAGTCGAGCCGCGCGTAGTCGGTCGTGATGCTGCAGCCATCCACGGCATACGGCAGCACCGCGCACATCAGGTGGCTCGCCGTGTGCAGCCGCATGTGCCGATGGCGCCGCGCCCAGTCGATCTCCGCGCGCACCGGCTCGCCGGCCCGCAGGCTGGCAAGCAGCGCCTCCTGGCCCGGCGCGGGCACGTGCAGGGCGTCGTCGGGCGTGGCGCCTTCGAACTTCGCCTTGCGCGTGTCGGCAATCGCGATGCGCGTGCCGTCGGCGAGGATCAGCGCGCCGGTGTCGCCGGCCTGACCGCCGCCGAGCGGATAGAACACCGTTCGGTCCAGCAGCACGCCGTCCTCGCGCACCGCGACGAGCGTCGCGTCGCAGTGGGTGAGATAGGCATCTTCGCGAAACAACGCCCTGGTCGTCATACGTCGAGTCTCCTTCCTGTCCATGCCAGGCTGGCAATCGGCCTCTATTCGGCCCATTATGGGCGGCACTGGGCGTGTTCCCAAATGCACATGCCGGATGCCACGGCCGGACTGTACCGGCCCACTCGCCGGGCCAGTCGCATAGGCCCGGCCAAACTCAGATCAGCGCAGATCAACCTGGATCAAGCCCGATCAACCCGGGCGATTGCGCATCCAGTCGGCCGTATCGAAAAACGAGTGCAGCAGGCGCTCGCGAAGCGGCTCGGCCAGACCCACGTCCTCCATGGCCCACGCCATGCAGCGCAGCCACTGGTCGCGCTCGGACGACGCAATCGCAAACGGCAGATGGCGCGCACGCAGGCGCGGATGGCCAAACCGTTCGATGTAGTGATCGGGGCCGCCCAGCCAGCCGCTCAGGAACCAGAACAGCTTGTCGCGCGAGCCGTCGAGCGTGGGCGGATGCAGGGCGCGGATGCCCGCGAAATCGGCCTCGAGATCCATCAGGTCGTAGAAGCGGTCGACGAGTTCGCGCACGCGGGCCTCGCCGCCGACGAGTTCGAAGGCCGTGGGTTGCTGCGGCGCTTCGTCGGCTGAATCGGTCATACGGAAAGTTACGGAAAGTCGATGCAAAAAACGTTGGGGGCTGACCTCGCGCGCAAAACGCGCAGGGGGAAGGCCACGATTTTCGCATAGCGGCGCGCGACGGGCCGCGCGCCTCGCGAGGATCGCGCCCCGCGCCCCTCAGGCGTCGCGCAACGACTGCAGCGCGGGCCGCGCCAGCACGTGCCGCAGGCTGATCCAGCCGCCCACGCCCGCGCATGCCACGCCCGCCGCAATACCCGCGGGCACGAGCCACGGGTCGAACGGCAGATAGAACTGGAACACGCGCGTGGCGAGCACGTTGCCCACCACCTGCGCGCCGATGGCCGCCATGAGTCCGGAGAGCGCGCCGACGGCAACGAACTCCGCTACCTGCACCGCGCGCACCTGCCCATGCGACGCCCCGAGCGCCCGCAGCAGCGCGGACTCGCGCATGCGCTCGTCGCGCGTGCCCGCGAGCGCCGCGTAGAGCACGAGCACGCCCGCCGCGAGCGTGAACAGGAAGAGGAACTGCACCGCGCCGATGACCTGCTCCAGCATGCGCTGGATCTGCGCGAGAATCGGCGCGATATCGATGGCCGTGACGTTCGGATATTGCGCGACGAGACCGTCCACGACGCTGCGCTGCGCATCGGGCAAATGGAAACTCGTGATGTAGGTGGCCGGGAAGTCGCGCAGCAAGGGCGGCGGCATCAGCACGAAGAAGTTGACCTTGAACGAGCCCCAGTCGAGCTTGCGCACGCTCGTCACGGGCGCGCTCACTTCGAGGCCGGTCACGTCGAACTTGAGCACGTCGCCGGTCTTCACGCCGATCAGCTTCGCGAGCCCCTCTTCGATCGACAGTTGCGGCGCGCTGGAGTCGCCGTACCACGTGCCGGCGGCGATGCGATTGTCGTCGGGCAGTTGCGTCGTGTACGAGAGGTTGAACTCGCGGTCCACGAGGCGCCGCGCGTCCTCGCTCGGGTAATGCACGGGGTCCACCGGCTTGTCGTTGATCGCAATGAGGCGGCCGCGCACCATCGGCTCGAGCGCGACGTCCGCGAACCCGTGCGTGCGCAACCATCCCGCCACGGCGTCGCGCTGGTCGGGCTGGATGTCGATGAGGAATTCGTTGGGCGCGTCGGGCGGGGTCGATTTGCGCCAGCCGTCGATGAGGTCGTTGCGCGTCATCGCGATCAGCAGGAGGCACATGAGGCCGATGGAGAGCGCCGTGATCTGCAACGCGCTCGCGCCCGGGCGCCGCTCCAGCGACGCCAGCGCGTAGCGCCAGCCCACGCCCGCGCGCACCCCGCCGCCCAGCCGCTCGCTGCGCGCGAGGCGCGCCGCGCCCCAGAGCGCGAGTCGCGCCACACAGGCGAACACGAGCATGCCGATCGCAAAGCCGCCGGCCACGATGCCGCCGAGCTTCAACTCGCCCGCCGCAATCACGAGAAGTCCGGCGAAGAGCACGATGCCCACGCCATAGGCGGCCCAGGCGGTGCGCCCCGCTTCGCCCCATTCGCGGCGCAGCACGCGCACCGGCGGCACGCGCGTGAGCGGCAGGAGCGGCGGCAGCGCGAAACCGAGCAACAGCACGAGGCCGGCCGCGAGACCTTCGAGCGCGGCAAGCGGCCCCGGATACGGCAACTGCACCGAGATCAGGCTGCCGAGCCAGGCGAGCAGCGCGAAATGCCCCGCATAGCCGAGCGCCACGCCCACCGCGCCGCCCACAAGCCCCAGTCCGAGGAATTCGAGCACGAAGAGCGTGCGCAGCGTGCGCTGGCTCGCGCCGACGCAGCGCATGGTGGCGCAGCTATCGAGATGCCGCCGCGTGTAGCGATGCGCGGCCATGGCGATCGCCACCGCGGCGAGCAGCGCCGTGAGGAGCGAAACGAGCGTGAGGAAATGGCGCGCGCGGTCGAGCGTCTGCCGTACCTGCGGCTGGCCGTCGTGCAGCGATTCGAGACCGACGCCGCGCATCTGGCCGCCGTCCACGCGTGCATGCGCCCACTTCGCGAATTGCGCGACAGCGGGGTCGGCACCCGCGACGAGCAGCCGGTACGTCACGCGGCTGCCGTAGGTGACGAGCCCCGTGGACGCGAGCTCGTCGTCGCGCATCATGAGGCGCGGCGAGAAGTTCACGAACGAGAAGCCGCGGTCGAGCTCGCGCGTAATGACGGCGCCCACCGTGAAGCTGCGGTTGCCCACCTTCACGGCGCTGCCCACGTGCAGCTTGAGCGCGTCGAGCAACTCGTCGTCCACCCAGACCGTGCCGGGGGGCGGGATGCCCTGCGCCTCGCGATCGGGCGCGCCTGCGGCCGGCGCGATACGCAGCGCGCCGCGCAACGGATAGTCCGCCGACACCGCCTTGATGGCCGCCAGCCGCGAGAGCGGCTGGCCGTTGGCGGCATCGGCCGTCACCATGCTCGGAAAGATTGCCGTATTCGCGGTGCGCAGCGCGAGCGACTGCGCCTCGCGCAGGAACATCGGATCGACGGGGTGATCGGCGCGGACGATGAAATCGGCGGCGATCATGCGTCGGGCGTCGCGCTCGAGCCCCCGGTCGAGCCGGTCGGCGAGAAAACCCACGCTCGAAAGCGCCGCGACGGCGAGCACCAGCGCGAGCAGCAGCATCGTCAATTCGCCGGCGCGCCAGTCGCGCGCCGTCATGCGAACGGCAAGGCGCACGACGTCGAAAAAACCGGGAGAACGATGCACCGCCCCGGCGCCCGGCTGCGGGCGCGGCACACCGGGGCCGCCCTCGCTACGCGCGGGCTCTTGCGGGGACGAAGCGTGCGTAGAACGGGGAGGAACGCTCAATCGTGACGGCTCCGCAGCGAAAAGCGCGAGACCATGTGCGCGGCCATGCCGCGAAAACCGCCCTGCACGCCGCGCCACAAGCGCGGAAGCGCCCAGGCGGCAAGCACCAGAAAGGCCACGAGCATCAGCAGGAACAGCAGCGGCAAGAAGAACGCGAGCAGCAGGCCGACGAAGGTCAGGCCGTCTTCGGCGCTCGACGTGACGACGTTCGAGACAGGTTCGGGCGAGAGGTTGATCAGCGCGCGCGTGCCGGCCTTCGCGAGGTGCGCGGTGCCGGCGAGCGTGCCGCCCACCAGCGCCGCGACGGTCAGCACGGCCGGATCGGCGTGGCCCATCGCCCCGGCTGCGAGCACGGCGCCGGCCGGAATGCGGATGAAGGTGTGGAGCGCGTCCCAGAGCGAATCGAACGCGGGGACTTTGTCGGCGAGGAATTCGAGCACGGTGAGCGCCGCGGCGACGCCGATCACCCACGGCGAGGCCAGCACGGCCAGCGTGTCGGGCAGATGGATCAGGCCGAGGCGCTGCATCACGCCGGCCATGAACACCGTGAGGTAGAGGCGCAGGCCGCTGCCCCACGACAGGCCCGCTGCTAGCGAAAATGGTTCCAGCATGGCTGTCTCCTCGCGCGGTGCGGCCGGGCGCCGTGGCACCGCCAGGCGAGGACCGCGCATCGAGGGACCGGGGCCCTCCCGGTACCCTGCGGCGCCGACGCTCGCCGCGCCGGCGGCGCGGAGTGTGATCGGGTTATGACTGTTCCATTATAGCTACGCCTTTCGCAGCGCCGCAGTGCGCATTGCTGCGGATGCAACAGCAAAATGCGGCATCGGGCTCGAAAACGGGAAGGCGGAGCGCCCGATCAGGCCGCCGAGGTCAGCTTGAGGCCCACGAGCCCGAGCACGATGAGCGCCGCGCTCGCCACGCGGGCGACGGAAAGCGTCTCGCCCATGGCGACAATGCCGAAGATGAACGCGCCTACCGCGCCGATACCGGTCCACACGGCGTAAGCCGTGCCGAGCGGCAGTTGCCGCATGGCCATCGCCAGCAGACCGAAGCTGCCGAGCGCGGTGACGAGAGTGAAGACCGACGGCCACAGCCGCGTGAATCCGTCGGACATCTTGAGGCCGGCGGCCCACGCCACTTCGAGCAGACCGGCAATGAGGAGAAGAAACCAGGACATGAGACGCTCCCTGAAAATGGGGTCGTCCCCGGACTAAAAAACTGCAAGGCCGTCCTTACAGTTTTGTAATTATATCGCCGGATGCCTTTTCCTGCTCACTGCACGCCCACCAGCCGGTAGCCCACGCCCGTCTCGGTCACGATGTGCTCGGGCTGCGCGGGGTCGCGTTCGAGCTTCTGGCGCAGGTGCGCCATGTAGATCCGCAGGTAGTGGCTGCTCTCCACGTGCGACGGCCCCCACACCTCGCGCAGCAATTGCCGGTGCGTGAGCACGCGGCCCGCGTCGCGCACGAGCGTGGCGAGCAGCCGGTACTCGATGGGGGTCAGATGAACCGGCGCGCCCGCGCGCGTGACCTGGCGCAGCCCCAGATCGACCGTCACCTCGCCGAAACTCACCTGCGGCTCTTCGTTCGCGCCGCCGCGGTTGCGCCGGCGCAAGTGGGCACGGATGCGCGCGAGCAGTTCGGATACGCCGAACGGCTTGGTCAGGTAGTCGTCGGCGCCGGCGTCGAGCGCGGCCACCTTCTCGCTTTCCTGGGTGCGCGCCGAAAGCACGATCACCGGCAGATCGCTCCAGCCGCGCAGTTCGCGGATCACGTCGAGCCCGTCGGTGTCGGGCAGGCCGAGATCGACGATCACGAGATCGGGCTTGCGCGTGGCCGCCTCGACGAGGCCCTGCTTGCCCGTTTCGGCGTCGTGCACGACGATCCCTTCGCCTTCCAGCGACGCCCGCACGAAGCGGCGAATCTGCTTTTCGTCTTCGATCAGGACAACGGCAACGTTCGGATCACTCATGGGAAGGCTTCGAATCGGCAGGTTTCAGGTGGGGGGCGGCGGCGCCGTCGGCCACGGCGCCTTCGTCGACGAGCCGGGCGGCGGCGGCAAGACCGGCCACATCGGGGACGACATGGGGAACGTCTTCGGCGGCTTCGTCTTCGGCGGCGTCGGCGGGCAGCGGCGGCGGCGCCTCCACCGGCAGCGCGAACCAGAACGACGCGCCCAGCACGCGCCCCTCGTTATCGACGCGATTGCCCGCGCCGATTGTACCGCCGTGCGCCTCGACGATCGCGCGGCAGATGGCGAGCCCGAGGCCGATGCCGGGCTTGGCCGATTCCTTCTCGCCGCGCGTGAACTTCTCGAACACGCGCTCGCCCATGCCGGGCGGCAGGCCTGGCCCGCTGTCGTCGATCGTCACGCGCACGAACGGGTTGCCGCCCATCTCCACGCGCCGCGCGCCGATGACGAGCGGCGTATCGGAAGGCGTGTATTTCGCGGCGTTCTCCAGCAGGTTCGAGAAGAGCCGCTCCATCAGCACCGCGTCCAGATGCAGCAGCGGCAGTCCCGCTTCGAGCGCGACGCGCACCGGGTGCCGCGCGAGCACGCGCCGGCAGGCGGCCAGCGCCGCGCCCACGGTTTCTTCGAGCAGCGTCCACTGGCGGTTCAGCTTGAGGCTGCCGGCCTGCAGCCGCGCCATGTCGAGCAGGTTCGTGACGATGCCGGTCATGCGCAGCGCCTCGTCGTGGATCGATTCGATCAGTTCACCTGAACGCGGATCCTCGGGCGCGCCCGTCGCCTCCCACGTCTGCGCGAGCATCGACGAGAAGCCGACGATGGCCGTGAGCGGCGTGCGCAGGTCGTGCGAGATCGCCGAGAGCAGCGAGTTGCGCAGGCGCTCCGACTCCATGTTGACGAGCGCATCGCGCGCGATTTCCACGTAGTGCACGCGCTCCAGCGCGAGCGCGATCTGCGCCGCGAAGGCGTCGAACATGCGCTGCTGCTCGGGCACCTGCAGCTCGTGCGCATCGCGCGTGACCACTGCGAGCACGCCGCGCGTGCGCATGGGCGCCTTGAGCGGCAGATAGCGCGCGGTGGCCGCGGGCAGCGTGTCGGTGCCCTGCCCCGCGGGCTTTTGCTGGTCGTACACCCACTGGGCCACGTCGATGTCGAGGCTTGCGGCGTCGAGCATGATCTGCGGGTCGGGCTCCTCGACCTTCTGCTGGATCTTGTCGACGCTGTCCGGCAGCAGGATGGCCACGTGCGCGCCGAACACCTCGCTCACGTGGCGGCTGCCGATCGCGACGATCTGCTCGGTGGTGAGCGCCGCGGCGAGCTCGCGCGCCATCGCATACATCGCGCCCGTGCGCTGCTCGCGCCGCTGCGCGACGCTCGCCTCGCGGCGCAGGCTCGACGTGAGATGGCTGATGACGAGCGAGGTGAGCAGCATGCCCACGAAGGTCAGCAGATACTGCGTATCGCTCACCGAAAACGACATGCGCGGCGGCACGAAGAAAAAGTCGTAGGCGGCCACGCTCGCGAACGAGAGCAGGACGCCCGGGCCGCGCCCGAGTTTCGTCGCCGTGAAGATCACGCCGAGCAGGTACAGCATCACGAGGTTGGCGAGATCGATGCGGTCGATCAGCTGGCTCGCGATCAGCGTAATGCAGGCGCAGATCACGAGCGCGGCGGCATACGCGCGCGGCGGCGAGCGCTGGCCGCCGCCGGCGGCGAGCGCGTCGCGCCACGCATTCGCTGCGCGCGCGGCGGCGCCTGCGCCGGTGGGTTCGTGCGAAGCGGCGGGGTCGCCGGCCATGGCGCGCACGAGCGTGAGATCGACGTCGCCGGCCTGTTCCGCGAGACGCTCGCCGAACGGCCGGGGCCACCAGCGCGCGAAGCCCGTGCGCAGCGAGCCGCCCGCGACGAGCTTCGAGACGTTGCGCAGCCGCGCGTAGCCGACGAGCGTGGCGGCCGCGTCCTCGCCCGCGAGCGTGGCGGTCTCCGCGCCCATCTCCGAGGCGAGCTTGAGCGCGCCGAGCGTGCGCTCGCGGGTCGCATCGGGCAGGCGCTGGAGCTTCGGCGTTTCGACATAGACCGCGATCCAGTCGGCCTTCAGACTCGCCGCGAGGCGCGCCGCGGCGCGCACGAGCGCGTTCGCCTCGGGGCCGGGCCCCACGCACACCAGCAGCCGCTCGCGCGCCTGCCAGACGTGCTGGATCGAGCGGTCGGCGCGGTACTCGCGCATCTGCGCATCCACGCGGTCGGCCGTGCGGCGCAGCGCCAGTTCGCGCAGCGCGATCAGGTTGCCCTTGCGGAAGAAGTTGCGCACCGCGCGCTCCGCCTGCGCCGGCATGTACACCTTGCCGTCGCGCATGCGGTCGAGCAGTTCCTCGGCGGGCAGATCGACGAGCGTGACTTCGTCGGCGCGGTCGAACACGCGGTCGGGCACGGTCTCCCAGACGCGGATGCCCGTAATCTGGCCCACCACGTCGTTCAGGCTTTCGAGGTGCTGGACGTTGACGGTCGTATAGACGTCGATGCCGGCATCGAGCAGTTCGTACACGTCCTGCCAGCGCTTCATGTGGCGCGCGCCGGCCACGTTCGAATGCGCGAGCTCGTCGACGAGCACGAGCTGCGGCTTTCGCGCGAGCGCGGCGTCGAGATCGAACTCTTCGAGCGTGCGGCCGCGATAGGCGATCTGCGCGCGCGGCAGCACTTCGAGCCCCGCCGTGAGCGCGGCGGTCTCGCTGCGGCCGTGGGTTTCGACGATGCCCACCACCACGTCGGCGCCCTCCTCCGCGTGCCGGCGCGCGGCCTGCAGCATCGCGTAGGTCTTGCCGACGCCCGCCGATGCGCCGAAGAAAATCTTCAGCTTGCCGCGGCGGGCTTTTTCCTCGTCGCGCTGGAGGCGGTCTAGCAGTTCGTCGGGATCGGGACGGTTCATGCGGATCGGATTTCAGGTTGGGCGCTGCGTGGCTCGCGCGCCGGGACAACACGATGAGTCATGCTGATCGTCTCACCGCGGCACCGAAATGGCAAACCGCACGCCGCGCTGGCCGCGGCGTGCGGTTGGGGGTGCCGCAGCCAACGCCGCGGCCCGTTCAGCGGCCGCAGCAGTGACCTTCTGGCATCGATCAGCCGACCTGCTTGCCGTCGAGGGCAAGGTTCAGTTCGAGCACGTTCACGCGCGGCTCGCCGAGCACGCCGAACTGGCGGCCCTTCGTGTAGCGGTCTACGAGCGCCTGCACGTCGGAGGGGCTCAGGTGGCGCGCCTTCGCGACGCGCTCGACCTGGTAGGCCGCGGCGGCGGGCGAGATCTCCGGGTCGAGGCCGCTGCCCGAGGACGTCACGAGATCGACCGGGATCGGCTGCGAGACGTCGGTGCCCGCGGCCTTGAGCGCGGCGATCCGGCCTTTGGCCTCGTCGGCGAGCGCCGGGTTGGTCGGGCCGAGGTTCGAGCCGCCCGAGCTCGTCGCGTTGTACGGATTCGGCGAGGTGGCCGAGAGACGGCCCCAGAAGTACTGGGGCGCGTCGAACTGCTGGCCGATCAGCTCGGAGCCCACCACCTTGCCGTCGACTTCGACGAGACTGCCGTTGGCCTGGCGATGGAACACCGCCTGGCCGAACGCGGTCATCACGGCCGGATAGGCGAGACCCGTGAGCGCCGCGAGCACGGCGAAGATCACGATGAGAGGACGAAACAGCGATTTCATGTTCTTTCCCGAATGTGCGTGAGTGCAGTGAGACCCGGCATCAGGCCCAGCCGAGGGCGGCAATGACCATGTCGATCAGCTTGATGCACGGGAACGGCAGGATGATGCCGCCGAGGCCGTACACCAGCAGGTTGCGACGCAGCAGCGAGGCTGCGCCGAGCGGCCGGTACTTCACGCCCTTGAGCGCCAGCGGAATCAGCATCACGATGATGAGCGCGTTGAAGATCACCGCCGAGAGAATCGCCGACGAAGGCGAGCTCAGGTGCATGACGTCGAGCACGCGCAGTTGCGGATACGTGGTCGCGAACGCCGCCGGAATGATCGCGAAGTACTTCGCGACGTCGTTGGCGATCGAGAACGTGGTGAGCGAGCCGCGCGTCATGAGCATCTGCTTGCCGATCTCGACGATCTCGATGAGCTTGGTCGGGTTCGAATCCAGATCGACCATGTTGCCCGCTTCCTTCGCGGCCTGCGTGCCGGTGTTCATCGCCACCGCAACGTCGGCCTGCGCGAGCGCCGGGGCGTCGTTGGTGCCGTCGCCCGTCATCGCCACGAGCTTGCCCTGCGCCTGGTGTTCGCGGATGGTCGCGAGCTTGGTTTCCGGCGTGGCCTGGGCGAGGAAGTCGTCCACGCCCGCTTCGGCGGCGATCGCGGCGGCGGTCAGGCGGTTGTCGCCCGTCACCATCACGGTCTTGATGCCCATCTTGCGCAGTTCGGCAAAGCGCTCCTTGATGCCGCCCTTCACCACGTCCTTCAGTTCGATCACGCCGAGCACCTGCGCCGAACCGTCCTGGGTGCGCTGCGCCACCACGAGCGGCGTGCTGCCGCGGCGCGCCACGTCGTCCACCGCCGTTTCCACCTCGGCCGGGAAGCGGCCGCCGTACGATTCGACGTAGTTCTTCACGGCATCGGCCGCGCCCTTGCGAATCTCGCGGTCGGCGAGGTCCACGCCGCTCATGCGCGTCTGCGCGCTGAAGGCGAGGAACACCGGGTGCAGCGCGGCCATGTCGCGCTGGCGAATGTTGAAGCGCTGCTTGGCGAGCACGACGATGCTGCGGCCTTCCGGCGTTTCGTCCGAAAGCGAGGCCAGCTGCGCGGCATCCGCGAGCGCTTCTTCCTGAACGCCCGGCGCCGGGACAAACGCCGAAGCCTGGCGATTGCCGAGCGTGATCGTGCCGGTCTTGTCGAGCAGCAGCACGTCCACGTCGCCGGCGGCCTCCACGGCGCGGCCCGAGGTCGCGATCACGTTGGCCTGCATCATGCGGCTCATGCCCGCCACGCCGATGGCCGAAAGCAGCCCGCCAATCGTCGTCGGAATCAGGCACACGAGCAGCGCGACGAGCGCCGTGATCGTGACCACGTGGCCCATCTTCGCGGCCTCGACCGAGAACATCGAGAACGGCAGCAGCGTGGCGGTGGCGAGCAGCAGCACGATGGTGAGCGCGACCAGCAGGATCGTGAGCGCGATCTCGTTGGGCGTCTTCTGGCGCTTCGCGCCTTCCACCATCGCGATCATGCGGTCGAGGAAGGCTTCGCCCGGATTCGCCGTGACGCGCACGACGATCCAGTCGGAAAGCACGCGCGTGCCGCCCGTCACCGAGGAAAAGTCGCCGCCCGACTCGCGGATCACCGGCGCGGATTCCCCCGTGATCGCCGATTCGTCCACCGAGGCGACGCCTTCGATCACTTCGCCGTCGGCCGGAATCGTGTCGCCGGTCTCGACCAGCACCACGTCGCCGCGGCGCAGGTCCGAAGCGGTCATGATGCGGATCGGCGCCTTCGGATGCGGCTCGTTGAGCTTCTTCGCCATCACGTCGCGCTTGGCCTGGCGCAGCGACGCGGCCTGCGCCTTCGAGCGGCCTTCGGCCAGCGCTTCGGCGAAGTTCGCGAAGAGCACCGTGAACCACAACCACAGGGCGATGGCGAGGATGAAGCCCGAAGGCGCCTCGGCCTGGCCCATGAGCGCGGCGACCCAGAGGATCGTCGTGAGCACGCTGCCCACGTAGACGCAGAACATCACGGGGTTGCGCAACTGGGTGCGCGGCTTGAGCTTGCGGAACGAGTCCACGATGGCCGGACGCACGAGCGCCGGATCGAACATGGACCGTGTTGCACTATGCTGATTCATTTTTAAGTAGTCCTGTTCAGTGCACGCCCATCATGATCAGATGCTCGACGCCGGGGCCGAGGGCGAGCGCGGGCACGTAGGTCAGCGCGCCGACGAGCAGCACCGTGCCGAGCAGCAGCACGACGAAGAGCGGGCCGTGCGTGGGCAGCGTGCCGCCCGTCTCGGCGAGGCGCTTCTTGCCGGCGAGCGAGCCGGCAATGGCGAGCACCGGAACGATGGTGCCGAAGCGGCCGAACCACATGGCGATACCCGTCATCCAGTTATAGAAGGGCGTGCTCACCGTCAGGCCGGCGAAGGCGCTGCCGTTGTTGTTCGCGGCCGAGCTGAACGCATACAGAATTTCCGAGAAGCCGTGCGCGCCGGGGTTGGCGATACCGGCCTTGCCCGCGTCGGTGAGCACCGCGATCGAGGTGCCCACGAGCACGAGGAACGGCGTGAGCAGCACCACGATCGACACCATCTTCATCTCGAACGATTCGATCTTCTTGCCCACGTACTCGGGCGTGCGGCCGATCATGAGACCCGCCACGAACACCGCGAGCAACGCGAACACGAGCATGCCGTAAAGGCCCGAACCCACGCCCCCGAACACCACTTCGCCCAGTTGGATGAGCAGCATCGGGACGAGGCCGCCGACCGGCGTGAGCGAGTCGTGTGCCGCGTTCACCGCGCCGCAGGAGGCGGCCGTGGTCGCGACCACGAAGATGCCGGTCTGCGCAATGCCGAAGCGCGTTTCCTTGCCTTCCATGTTGCCGCCCGCCATCACCGCGCTCGCGTGTTGATCGACGTTGAGCGAGGTGAAGAGCGGATTGCCCGTCTGCTCCGCGCTGAGCTCGAAGCCCACCGCGACGGCGAACGCAATCGTCATGACCGCGAGCACCGCGATCCCCTGGCGCCGGTCGGCGATGATGTTGCCGAACACGAGACACAGCGACGCGGGAATGATCAGGATGGCGATCATTTCCACGAAGTTCGAGAACGGCGTGGGGTTCTCGTACGGGTGCGCCGAGTTCGCGTTGAAGAAGCCGCCGCCGTTGGTGCCGAGCATCTTGATCGCGACCTGCGAAGCCACGGGGCCCATGGCGAGCGTCTGCGTCGTCACCTTGGTGTCGACCGTCACGGCGTTGCCCTGGGCGTCCTTCACCGGGTTGCCCTGGGCATCGAGCTTAGGCGCCGCATAGGTCGTGGTCTGCAGAACCGGCACGTCCTGATAGGACTTGAAGTTCTGGATCATGCCCTGGCTCATGAGCAGCGCGGCGATGATGGCCGACATCGGCACGAGGATGTAGAGCGTCGTGCGCGTGAGATCGACCCAGAAGTTGCCGATGGTCTTCGTCGAGTGACGTGCGAAGCCGCGGATCAGCGCGATCACGACCACGATGCCGGTCGCCGCCGAAAGGAAGTTCTGCACGGTGAGGCCGAGCATCTGCGTGAGGTAGCTCACGGTCTGCTCGGGCGTGTAGTCCTGCCAGTTCGTGTTGGTGACGAAGGACACCGCCGTGTTGAACGCGCCGTCCACCGTCATCGCGCTGAACTGCTGCGGGTTGCCCGGCAGCCAGCCCTGGATGCGCAGCAGCAGGTAGAGGAACCCGACGCCCAGCACGTTGAACGAGATGGTGGCGAATGCGTAATGCTTCCAGTCCATCTCGGCGTCGCGATCGACCCCCGCCATGCGGTACAGGAGGTTCTCGAGCGGCGCGAAAAGACGCACGACGCGCGAACGCCCGTCGAGTACGCGCGTGATATAGCCGGCCACCGGCACGGCCAGCGCGAGCAGGACGACGACGAAAAGGCCGGTCTGCAGCAGATTATTGCCGTTCATTCGATATCCTCCGCGCGCAGCAGCGCATGGACCAGATAGACGAACAGCAGGAGCGTCGCCGCTCCCGACAACCAAAGAATCCAGGTCATGAACGAGCTCCTGTAGCGCCGCGATCCCCGCGCCGGTACTGCATGAGCTTCTCGCAGCCGGCGATTAACGCATATGTGAGCCCCGCGAATACCGCTAGCCCCCCGATATACAGCACATCCATTGTCGTGTTCTCCATTCACGGATGACGGATGGCGCAACAGTAAGGGTTTCCCCGTCAAGAACGGATTAAAGGTGGTGGGAGCGGTATAAAAAAAGCGTAAACACGCAGAGGGCGCCGGCGGTCAAAAGCCGGGACAGGCGAGAGAACCAGGGGAAGGGAAAACGGCGCAGGCGGGGCCGCCTGCGCGCGGGGAGGTTAGCGAACGCCCGGCAGCGCCGCACATGCCGCAATCGGGGAATCAGGGAATCAGAATGGTCGAGCCCGTGGTGCGGCGCGCTTCGAGGTCCGCATGAGCCTGCGCCACGTCGGCGAGCGCGTAGCGCTGGTTGATCGATGTCTTCACCTTGCCCGAGGCCACGACTTCGAAGAGCTCGGCGGCCATCGCCTCGTAGTCGCTGCGTTTGGCGATATAGGTAAAGAGCGTGGGGCGCGTAAAGAAAAGCGACCCGCGTCCGGCGAACTCGGACGAGTCGATGGGCGGCAGCGGCCCCGAGGCATTGCCGAAGCTCACGAAGAGCCCGAGCGGCGCGAGGCAGTCGAGCGACTTCTGAAACGTGTCCTTGCCGATCGAGTCGTACACCACGGGCACGCCCGCGCCGTGCGTGATCTCGCGCACGCGGGCCGTGAAGTCTTCGCGCGTGTAGACGATGGGATGGTCGCAGCCGTGCGCCTTCGCGACGGCGGCCTTTTCGTCGGAGCCCACGGTGCCGATCACCGTCGCGCCGAGCGCCTTGGCCCACTGGCACACCAGCAGCCCGACCCCGCCCGCGGCGGCCTGGATGAGAATGGTGTCGCCGGCCTTCACGCGGTAGGTGCGGCGCAGCAGGTATTGGGCGGTCAGGCCCTGCAGCATGATCGAGGCGGCGGCCTCGTCGCTGATCGCGTCGGGCAGGCGGATCACCTGGTCCGCGCGCAGCACGCGCTCCTCGGCGTAGGCGCCCGGCGGCCGCGCCACGTAGGCCACGCGGTCGCCCACTTCGAGCCCGCTCACGCCCGGGCCCACCGCGCTCACCTCGCCCGCCGCCTCCATGCCGAGTCCCGCGGGCAGCGGCTGCGGATAGAGGCCGGTACGAAAATACACGTCGATGTAGTTCAGCCCGCATGCCGTCTGCTTCAGGCGAATCTGGCCCTCGCCGGGCTCGCCCACTTCGACGTCCACCCACTTCATGACCTCCGGGCCGCCGGTCTTCTCGATACGGATAGCCTTGCTCATCGTGTCTCCTGTCGATTAGTTGCTTCGGTGTTCGGTGGCGCGGCCGCCCTTGCGTAACCGGTGGCCGGCAGCCCGCGGCCGGTGGCGGAGTGCGCCCGGCGGCGCCCGCTCAGATCGCGTCGGTGAGGCGCAGCCTCAGCACGTCGAGTATCATGCGCGCCGTCGAAATATTGGTCGCGCACGGCACGTTGTGCACGTCGCAGGCCCGCACGAGCGCGTTGATGTCGGGTTCGTGCGGCTGCGGCGTCATCGGGTCGCGCAGGAAGATGACCATGTCCACGCGGCCTTCGGCCAGTTGCGCCCCGATCTGCAGGTCGCCGCCATGCGGGCCGGAGAGCATGCGTTCGACGTTCAGGCCGTGCGCCGCCTCGATGCGCGAGCCGGTCGTGCCCGTGGCGATGATCTCGCAGCGGCGCAGGGCGTCGGCGTACTCGCCGGCCAGTTTGACGATGTCGTCCTTCTTGTGGTCGTGTGCGATCAGCGCGACGCGGGTTGACATGACTTCGATGCTCCTTCGTTTCGGTAAGTAGTGACGGTCGGTGCGCCCGGGCGCCGAAGCGGCGGGCACAGGCCCGAATGTACCCGGCTAGAACGTGCCCGGATAGGCGCCGCCGTCGATCAGCCAGTTCTGCCCGGTGATATACCCCGCGTGCACGCTGCACAGGAACGCGCAGGCGCGCCCGAATTCCTCGGGCGTACCGAAGCGGCGCGCCGGGATCGTCGCGATGCGGCGCTCGCGCACCTCATCGACCGGCCGGTGGGTCGCCTTCGCCTGGGCGACGATCGTGGCCTCGATGCGGTCGGTGTCGAACGCGCCCGGCAGCAGGTTGTTGATCGTGACGCCCGTGGCGGCCACCTGGCGCGCGACGCCGGCGACGAACCCCGTCAGCCCCGAACGCGCGCCGTTCGAGAGGCCCAGCACGTCGATGGGCGCCTTCACGGAAGAACTCGTGATGTTGACGATGCGCCCGAAGCCGCGCGCGATCATGCCGTCGATCGTCGCCTGGATCAGCGCGATGGGCGTGAGCATGTTGGCTTCGAGCGCCGCGCTCCATGCCTCGTGCGTGAAAGTGCGGAAGTCGCCCGGCGGCGGCCCGCCCGCGTTGGTCACGAGAATGTCCGGCTGGCCGCTCGCGGCGAGCGCGGCAGCGCGGCCTTCGGCCGTGGTGATGTCGCACGCCACGGTTTTCACCGCCACGCCCGTGCTCGTGCGGATCCGCGCGGCGGTTTCTTCCAGCGTCTGTTCGGTGCGCGCGACGATCGTGATGTTCGCGCCCTCGGCCGCCAGCGCCTCGGCGCAGCCGCGGCCCAAGCCCTTGCTTGCCGCGCAGACGAGCGCGTGGCGCCCTGCGATGCCCATGTCCATGTGTAGAGGTCCTGTTCCGGCTTGCATGACAGTTGCATGAAGGACGCGCCCATGGGGCCGCCCCGCCCTTCCGGATTCTAGAAGAATCGCGCGCGGCGCGCCCGCACCGGCCCGGGAAAGGCCGGTCCGGCCCACTCCGCCCGGCGCCGAACGCGCTCCCGGGCCGGCCCGAAACCGCTGCGCGAGCACGGCGGAACCACCCCGGAGCATGCCGGAACCGGGGGAGTTCCCGTATACTTGCGGCTGTAGCGCGGCGCCCACGCCCTCGCGCCGGCCCAGCCGATTCCCCGATTTTTCTTGCAGCCTCGTGCGCCCCGCCATGAAACAGGACAGCCGCTTTCCGAACCTCTTCATCCTCGACCACCCGCTGATCCAGCACAAGCTCACCCACATGCGCGACAAGGACACGTCCACCCGGACGTTCCGCGAGCTGCTGCGCGAGATCACGCTGCTGATGGGCTACGAAATCACGCGCGAGCTGCCGGTCACCACGCGCCGCGTGCAAACCCCGCTCGTGGAGGTGGACGCCCCCGTGATCGCGGGCAAGAAGCTCGCCATCGTGCCGGTGCTGCGCGCGGGCGTGGGCATGTCGGACGGCCTGCTCGAGCTGATCCCGTCGGCCCGTGTCGGCCATATCGGCGTGTATCGCGCCGACGACCACCGCCCCGTGGAATACCTCGTGCGCCTGCCCGATCTCGAAGACCGCAACTTCATCCTGTGCGACCCGATGGTCGCCACGGGCTACTCGGCCGCGCATGCCATCGACGTCCTCAAACGCCGCGGCGTGACGGGCGAGCGCATCTCGTTCCTCGCGCTCGTGGCCGCGCCCGAAGGCGTGGAGGTGTTCCAGAAGGCCCACCCGGACGTGAAGCTCTACGTCGCCTCGCTCGATTCGCACCTCGACGGGCACGCCTACATCGTGCCCGGCCTCGGCGACGCGGGCGACCGCCTGTTCGGCACGAAGAACTGACGCCGCAGGGCGGCCGGGCAGCGTGCCCGCCGCCCTGCAATCCGGCCTTTCCCGCACTCCGGGGCGGGGCCGGACGCCCCCGGCGTGATAAAATTCAGATCCACCTGACCCGGGCGAGCGCCGCGTTGCGCGCACGCATGGGCACGGGATGCACGAAGCCGTGCGCGGCCAGCATGCCCTGCGGCCCGGCGCCGGACGCGAGCGCGCGGCCGGACCGCGCCGCGCGGGTGGACAGAACCGGCGAACAAGACACTCATGGGCACCCCGGCCACGCGCCGCACCCGGCGCTCGAGCGCCAGGCATGCGCCGCGCGCCGCCGGCCGTGCCCGCGAACACGCATCGACAACTGCACATTGCACCATGCACGCATCGGCGTGCGACGGAGATAGGTATGGCGGGTCATTCGAAATGGGCCAACATCAAGCACAAGAAAGCCGCGGCTGACGCCAGGCGCGGCAAGGTCTGGACGCGGCTCATCAAGGAAATCCAGGTGGCGGCGCGCATGGGCGGAGGCGACGCCGACTCGAACCCGCGCCTGCGTCTGGCCGTGGACAAGGCCTACGACGCCAACATGCCCAAGGACAACATCAACCGCGCGATCCAGCGCGGCGTGGGCGGCGTCGACGGCGCGAGCTACGAGGAAATCCGCTACGAAGGCTACGGCATCGGCGGCGCGGCCGTCATCGTCGATACGATGACGGACAATCGCACCCGCACCGTCGCGGAAGTGCGCCACGCGTTCTCGAAGTTCGGCGGCAACATGGGCACCGACGGCTCGGTGGCGTTCATGTTCGATCACGTCGGCCAGTTCGTGTTCGCGCCGGGCACCGCCGAGGACCAGCTGATGGACGCCGCGCTCGAAGCCGGCGCCGACGACGTCGTGACCAACGACGACGGCAGCATCGAGGTGGTCTGCCCGCCGTTCGAGTTTCCGAAGGTGAAGGCCGCGCTCGAAGCCGCGGGCTTCAAGGCGGAAATGGCCGAAGTCACCATGAAGCCGCAGACGGAAGTCGAATTCGCGGGCGACGACGCCGTGAAGATGCAGAAGCTGCTCGACGCGCTCGAGAACCTGGACGACGTCCAGGAGGTGTACACCAACGCGTCGATCGCCGGGGAGTAAAGGCGCTCGCCAGCCCTGCCGGGGCTACCCGCCGGGGGCTGCCGGGGCCGCGCAGGCACCCACGCTTTCCACGGCCGGCGCATTGCGCGCCGGCCGCAACTGTTTCTGGTTCTGGTCTTTCGGGGATTCACATGAAGTTACTCGTCGTCGGTTCTGGCGGCCGCGAACATGCGCTGGCGTGGAAACTCGCCCAGGCGCCGCGCGTACAGCTCGTCTACGTCGCACCGGGCAACGGCGGCACCGCGCAGGACGAGCGGCTCGCCAATGTCGATATCACGGACATCGGCGCGCTCGCCGATTTCGCCGAGCGCGAGCAGGTCGCCTTCACCGTGGTCGGGCCGGAAACGCCGCTCGCGGCCGGCATCGTCAACGTGTTCCGCGCGCGCGGCCTGAAGATCTTCGGCCCGACGAAGGAAGCCGCGCAGCTCGAAAGCTCGAAGGACTTCGCCAAGGCGTTCATGAAGCGCCACCACATCCCCACGGCCGCCTACGAGACCTTCTCGGACGCCACGGCGGCGCACGCCTACGTCGAGAAGAACGGCGCGCCCATCGTGATCAAGGCCGACGGCCTCGCCGCGGGCAAGGGCGTGGTGGTGGCGATGTCGCTGGAAGAAGCCCATCAGGCCATCGACATGATGCTCGCCGACAACAAGCTCGGCGACGCCGGCGCGCGTGTCGTGATCGAGGAATTCCTCGCGGGCGAAGAAGCGAGCTTCATCGTCATGGTGGACGGCAAGCACGTGCTGGCGCTCGCTTCGAGCCAGGACCACAAGCGCCTGCAGGACGGCGACCAGGGCCCGAACACGGGCGGCATGGGCGCGTACTCGCCCGCGCCCGTCGTCACGCCGCAACTGCATGCGCGCGTGATGCGCGAGATCATCCTGCCGACCGTGGCGGGCATGGAGAAGGAAGGCATCCGCTTCACGGGCTTCCTCTACGCCGGCCTCATGATCGACGCGCAGGGCAACCCGAAGACGCTCGAATTCAACTGCCGCATGGGCGACCCGGAAACGCAGCCGATCATGGCGCGCCTGAAGGGCGACTTCTCGAAAGTCGTGGAGCACGCGATCGCGGGCACGCTCAACCAGGTCGAGCTCGAATGGGACCGCCGCACGGCGCTGGGCGTCGTGCTCGCCGCCCACAACTATCCGGATACGCCGCGCAACGGCGACCGCATCAGCGAGATCCCGGCTGAAACCGCCGATTCGGTCACGTTCCACGCGGGCACGCAGTTCGCGGACGGCAAGCTCGTCACCTCGGGTGGCCGCGTGCTGTGCGTGGTCGGCCTCGCGGATTCGGTGCGCAGCGCGCAGTCGGTCGCCTACGAGACCGTCAACCGCATCTCGTTCGACGGCATGCAGTATCGCCACGACATCGGCTACCGCGCAGCGGGCCGCAAGCAGTAAAACGCCGCGCGGCCGGTGCGTGCCGAGCCGCAAGGCGACGGCATGGCCCGGGCCGCCGTTTTTTGCGCCAGCCAGAGGGGTGCGCGGCATCACCCCGCCAGCCCGCGCAGGCGCGGCGGGCACGCCACACCCGGCGAGCGCAACACGCATCCGGCCCGACGCCAGGCCGATCGGCGCTACACTGCCGCTGTCGGCCGCCCCACGCGCGAAGCGTGCGCGCGCGGCAGGACACGGCTCCGAGAACGAACCCGCGACGCCGCCGGCACAAACCCGGCACGCCGCCCGCCTTTTCACCCATGACCGATTCGACCCGCCCCGGCGCTCAGGACGAGCGCGCAAGCTCCACCGGTGCAGACAGCACGGCCAGCGCAGTGACCCATGACGTCGCCGACAGCGCGGCCGTCCGCGCCTGGCTGGAAGGTTTGCAGACGCGCATTGCCGACGCGCTTGGCGCCTTCGACGGCACGCCGCTCGCCACTGACCGCTGGCAGCGCGCGCCCGGCGAGAAGCTGCGCGGCGGCGGCTGCACGCGCATCCTGGAAGGCGGCCAGTTCTTCGAGCGCGCGGGCATCGGCTTTTCCGACGTGGCGGGCGACGCCCTGCCGCCCTCGGCTACGGCCGCGCGCCCGGAACTGAACGGACGCGGCTTCGAGGCGATGGGCGTCTCGCTCGTGCTGCACCCGCGCAATCCGTACTGCCCGACCGTGCACATGAACGTGCGCATGCTGCTCGCCACGAAGGCCGACGAAACGCCGGTGTTCTGGTTCGGCGGCGGCATGGACCTCACGCCCTGCTACGGCTTCGAAGAAGACGCGCAGCACTTCCACCGCGTCTGCCGCGACGCGGTTTCGCCCTGGGGCGAGGGCCTCTACCCGCGCTTCAAGCGCTGGTGCGACGAGTACTTCTTCCTGAAGCACCGCAACGAAGCGCGCGGCGTGGGCGGGATCTTCTTCGACGACTACGCCGAGGGCGGCTTCGACGCGGCATTCGCGCTCATGCAAAGCGTGGGCGACAGCTTCCTCGCGGCCTACCTGCCGATCGTCGAAAAGCGCCGCGCCCTGCCCTTCGGCGAAGCCGAGCGCGATTTCCAGGCCTACCGTCGCGGCCGCTATGTCGAATTCAACCTGGTGTGGGACCGCGGCACGCACTTCGGCCTGCAAAGCGGCGGGCGCACCGAGTCGATCCTGATGTCGATGCCGCCCACGGCGAACTGGCGCTACGACTGGCAGCCGCAAGTGGGTTCGCCCGAAGCGCGCCTCTACACCGACTTCCTGCCGGTGCGCGACTGGATCTGACACCGTGACGCCCATACTGTGAAGCCCGCTCCCCAGTCCCAACCGCTCGCGCGCCGCGTGGGCCTCTTCGGCGGCACGTTCGATCCGGTTCACGAAGGCCATCTCGCGCTCGCACGGCGCTTTGCCGGCCTGCTCGATCTGACCGAGCTCGTCCTGCTGCCGGCCGGCCAGCCGTGGCAGAAGCCCGAAGTGAGCGCCGCCCGGCACCGCCTCGCGATGACGCGCGCGGCGGCCGGCTCGCTCGTGCTGCCCGGCGTAACGGTCTCGGTCGATACCGACGAGATCGAGCACGACGGCCCGACCTACACGGTCGAAACGCTGCGGCGCTTTCGCGCGCGCGCCGGCAACGGCCCCGCCGAATGCTCGCTCACGCTGCTGATGGGCGCCGATCAGTTGCTGCACCTCGACACCTGGCAGGCCTGGCGCGAACTGTTCGAACTCGCGCATCTGGGCGTGGCGAGCCGCCCCGGCTTCGACTTCGCGGCGCTGCCGCCGGCCGTGGCCGCCGAAGTCGCCGCGCGCCGCGCCGAGCCCGACGCGCTTGCCGCAACGCCGCACGGCCGCGTGGTGATCGACGAACAACTGGCCTACGACGTTTCGGCCACCGAAATCCGCAGCCGGATCCGCGCCTGCCGCGCCGCGCGCGAAACCCAAGCCTGCGCGCCCGAAGGCGCCGCGCCGCACACCGCGGCGCCGGTTCCCGCGGCCGTGTGGGACTATATTCTTCAACATCATCTGTACCACGGGTAAATATGGACATCCGCAAACTGCAACGCGTCATCATCGACGGCCTCGAAGACGTCAAGGCACAGGACATCAAGGTATTCAACACCAGCCACCTGACCGAACTCTTCGACCGCGTGATCGTCGCGAGCGGCACCTCGAACCGCCAGACCAAGGCGCTCGCCTCCAGCGTGCGCGAGAAAGTGAAGGAAGCCGGCGGCGACATCATCAGCACGGAAGGCGAGGACATCGGCGAATGGGTGCTCGTGGATTGCGGCGACGCGGTCGTGCACATCCTCCAGCCCGCGCTGCGCCAGTACTACAACCTCGAGGAAATCTGGGGCGACAAGCCGGTGCGCATCAAGCTCGCCGCCACCACCGGATTCGCGGGCGCACGCCCGAGCGAGCCGATGGACGAGGAAGACGAAATCGAGGACGAGGCCCCGGTCGCGGCGAAAAAGGCGCCGGTGAAGAAAGCCGCGAAACCGGCTGTGAAACCGGTTGCGAAGCCAGCCGCCGGGAAGCCCGCCAGGAAGCCCGCTGCGAAGTCCGGCGCGAAGCCGGCCGCGAAGAAGGTTGCGGCAAAGAAGCCCGCAACCCGATCTGCAGGCGCACCGGCGCGCAAGACCGCTGCACGCCGCAGCGCGGGCAAGTGAGCGGCGCCGCGCGGCATTCATTCCGATGAAACTGCATATCGTCGCCGTCGGCCACAAGATGCCGGACTGGATCGCCGAAGGCTTCGAGGAGTACACGAAGCGCATGCCGCCCGAGCTGCGCATCGAACTGCGCGAAGTGAAGCCCGAGCAGCGCTCGTCGGGCCGCTCCGCGGAAAGTGTGATGGCCGCCGAGCGCACCCGCATCGAGGCGGCGCTGCCCAAGGGCGCGCGCATCGTCGTGCTCGACGAACGCGGCCGCGACTGGACCACCATGCAGCTTGCCGAGGCGCTGCCAGGCTGGCAGCAGGACGGGCGCGACGTGGCGTTCCTGATCGGCGGTGCGGACGGGCTCGATCCGCAGCTCAAGTCGCGCGCCGATCTGCTGTTGCGCCTGTCGAGCCTCACGCTGCCCCACGCGATGGTGCGGGTGCTGCTGGCCGAGCAGCTTTACCGCGCCTGGACCATTACGCAGAATCACCCCTATCATCGCGTGTAAATTGACGCACTGCGGGTACGCTGCGGCATCAGCATGACGAACCCAGCGCGCAGGGCCGTCGCCGCAGCGGCGCCGTCCTGACGCATTGCGCGCGGCGGCCGGCGCGCGATGGCGAGATGGCGCGGTGCGGCACGCGCCGCAGCCCGTCGCGTCCCCCCCATTTCCGCCACGCCCGAGACATTCCGATGACCACCACCGCGACCTGGCCGTACGTTTATCTCGCCTCGCAAAGCCCCCGCCGCCAGGAGCTGCTCACGCAGCTCGGCGTGCGCTTCGAGCTCCTGCTGCCGCGCCCCGATGAGGACGCCGAAGCACTCGAAGCCGTGCTGCCCGGCGAAAGCGCCGCCGACTACGTGACGCGCGTGTGCGCCGCCAAGGCCGACGCGGCGCGCGCACGCCTCGTGGCCGGCTCCCATGCACACGCCCCCATACTCACGGCCGACACCACCGTGACGATCGACGGCCACATCCTCGGCAAGCCGCACGACGCCGCCGAAGCATTCGCGATGCTCGAACGCCTCGCGGGCCGCGACCACGAAGTGCTCACCGCCGTCGCGGTGGTCAATGCCGAAGGCATCTGCCTGCCCGTCGCGCTCTCGCGCTCGCACGTGCGCTTCGCCAACGCCGAGGCGGCCGCGATCGCGCGCTACGTCGCAAGCGGCGAGCCCTTCGGCAAGGCCGGCGCCTATGGCATCCAGGGCCGCGCGGCCGAGTTCGTCGAGCGGATCGACGGGTCCTATTCGGGTATCATGGGTTTGCCATTATTCGAAACAGCCGCGCTGCTGCGCACAGCGCGCATCGACTTCTAGAACTACACCATGAACGAAGAAATCCTGATCAACGTCACGCCCCAGGAGACGCGCGTCGCGCTGGTCCAGCAAGGCGCAGTGCAGGAGCTTCATGTCGAGCGCACGCTGTCGCGCGGGCGGGTCGGCAATGTCTATCTCGGCAAGGTCGTACGCGTGCTGCCGGGCATGCAGTCCGCCTTCATCGACATCGGCCTCGAACGCGCGGCGTTCCTCCATGTGGCCGACATCTGGCATCCGCGCATTGCGGGTGAAGCGCACCAGAGCGCGCATCATCAGCCCATCGAAAAGACCGTGTTCGAAGGACAGACGCTCATGGTGCAGGTCGTGAAAGACCCGATCGGCACGAAGGGCGCGCGGCTCTCCACCCAGGTGAGCATCGCGGGACGCACGCTCGTCTATCTGCCGCAGGAACCGCACATCGGCATCTCGCAGAAGATCGAGAGCGAGGCCGAGCGCGAAGCGGTGCGCGCGCGCCTCACGGCCGTGCTGCCGGCGGACGAGAAAGGCGGCTATATCGTGCGCACCATCGCCGAAGACGCCACGAGCGAAGAACTCGCCGCCGACGTGGCCTATCTGCGCAAGACCTGGGCGACCATCGTCGCATCGGGGCAGCGCCTGCCGGCCACGAGCCTGCTCTACGAAGACCTCAACCTCGCGCAGCGCGTATTGCGTGACTTCGTGAACGAAGAAACCACGCGCGTGCAGGTGGATTCGCGCGAGACCTTCCAGAGGCTCTCGGAATTCGCGAAAGAGTTCACGCCCGCCGTCACGCCGCGCCTGCACCACTACACCGGCGAGCGCCCGCTCTTCGACCTCTACAACATCGAAGCCGAGATCCAGCGCGCGCTGTCACGGCGCGTCGATCTGAAGTCGGGCGGCTATCTCGTGATCGACCAGACCGAGGCG
Source organism: Paraburkholderia ferrariae NBRC 106233 (assembly GCF_000685035.1). GTDB lineage: Bacteria > Pseudomonadota > Gammaproteobacteria > Burkholderiales > Burkholderiaceae > Paraburkholderia > Paraburkholderia ferrariae. The sequence goes on along the minus strand of NZ_BAYB01000012.1, from coordinate 238,704 downwards.
ATGACGACAATCGACGTGAACACGGGCGGCTACGTGGGCGCGCGCAATTTCGACGACACGATCTTCAAGACCAATCTCGAAGCGGCGCACACCATCGCGCGCCAGTTGCGCCTTCGCAACCTGGGCGGCGTGATCATCATCGACTTCATCGACATGGAAAACCTCGAGCACCGCGACCAGGTGCTGGGCGAGTTGAAGAAGGCGCTCGCGCGCGATCGCACGCGCGTGACGGTGAACGGGTTCTCGCAACTGGGGCTCGTGGAGATGACACGCAAGCGCACGCGCGAATCGCTCGCGCATGTGCTGTGCGAGCCGTGCCCGACCTGTCTTGGCAAGGGCCAGGTGAAAACCGCGCGCACGGTCTGCTACGACGTGCTGCGCGAAATCCTGCGCGAGTCGCGCCAGTTCAATCCGCGCGAGTTCCGCGTGGTGGCGTCGCAGCAGGTGATCGACCTGTTTCTCGAAGAGGAGTCGCAACACCTGGCCATGCTGATCGACTTCATCGGCAAGCCGGTGTCGTTGCAGGTGGAGTCGAATCTGAGCCAGGAGCAGTACGATATCGTGCTGATGTGAGCATCGCGCCGGCGGCACGGGTCCATGCGCCGGCGCGGTTCTAGCGGTATTCGTCGATCTCCACCGTGCCGCCCATCGCTTCCATCATGGCGCGAAGGTCGTCGGGTACATCGGGCACACGGTCGCCGCTTTCGTTGACCCAATAGCAGAAAAACCGCACCTTCGCCCCGGCGCTTTCGATGTGCGCCTTCAAGTCGGATCGCGGCAGTGCCAGCCGTTGAACCAGATAGCGCAGATGCGGTTCCAGCGTGTCGCTGCGCACCGCCTTCTCGCTGTCGATGCCCCATACGCCCGTTCGCCGCGCGAGCGGGCGGCCCTGCCCCGTCCAGTCCTTGAGCGGCGCCCCCTTGGTCCCCGCTACGTCCGGCGGTACGCCGAAATACTGTGTCCACCACTCGGGCGCGACACGGTCGCCCGTTATCGTAAAGCTCGCTGCGGCCAGTCTGTCCGTCATTGTCGCCCCTCGGTTGTCGTAGCCATGAAAGTTGTCAACGTAGTCCCCATTTCGCGAAAAGTGCAACTGTCGTAGCCGAAAATTTTCCGGGCGTATTTTTCGTTTGTTGTACCGGCTAGTTCTTCCTTGTCCACGGTGTCCACCCGCCACCACATGGAACCGCGCGTCGGGCAACAGGGCTAACAGGCGCTCGCCCACTGCGACCGGGCTATACGGATCGGCGTCGCCCCAGAGCAGCAGAACCGGCTGCGAAATGCGGCCAGGCTCGCTTTCCAGATCCGCCTTGAACGTCACGAACCAGTCAGGAAACGACGGATTCGACTGGACGAATGCTTCGCGCCAGTCCTCGGCGCCCAGCCCTTCCATATCGACGCCCCCGGACGTGACCGAAAGCACGAGATGGGTCAACGAGATCCGGCTTCTCCAGCGCCGCACGAATCGCGATCACGCCGCCCATCGACTGCCACGAGGGCGGTGGGCCGGTCGAGCTGCGCCACGACACGACGCACGAGATCGTCGAAGTTCCGAACGTCCGGCGCTGCCGGTTCCGCACCGAATCCGGGGTAACCCACCAACACGCGGGCGGCGCCCGAATTCAGCCGGTTCGCGAGGGGTTCCCAGAAGCCCGTGCTGCCCGAGGCGCCCGGCAGGAAAAGCAGTTGCGACGGTGTTGGTAAAGAGGGTTCTCCATAAGCGGTATCGACACTCGCAGTCGATTCAACGCTGCGCACGGCCACGATTTTCGATGACCGCGACGTATCGGAGCACGCCAGCCGGCGCGACGCGCCCGCCTCGGGTCAGCCCGGCTCCGGCCCGATACCCTGCGCGCTGGCGGCCGATTCGACGAGCCACACCAGCATCTCCATCTTCGACTGCCCCATGCGCTTCGAGGTCAGACGCGAATCGACCAGATTGACCACCACGAGGTCGAGCGACGGCACGACGATCGCATACTGCCCGAGGTATCCATCGGCCCAGAAGGTCGGCAGCAGCAACGACGCGCGCGGGCCGCGCGTTCCGCTCGCCGGCACGCTCGTCCACCACATGTAGCCGTAGCCGCCCGTCGGCGTATCGGAATACGGGCGCGTCGATTCGGCCACCCATTCGGCCGGCACGACCTGCCGGTCGCGCCAGCGGCCGTCGTGCAGATACAGGAGCGCGAAACGGGCGAGGTCCCGCGCGCTCATGTCGAACGGGTAAGCGGGATATCGCGTGGCCGTGCCACCGGAGACGTAGCGGCCATCGGATGGTCGGTAGTCCTGCATACCGATGGGATCGGCAATCTCCGTTTTCAGCGCCTTGTAGAAGTCTTCGCCGGTGGCCTGCCCGTAGATCGCGCCGACCGCGTTGAAGTCCCAGTTGTTGTAATACCAGAACGTCCCCGGCGGATGGCTGTAGCGCGGCGGCTTGCTCGCCTCCATTGCCGCCGTCTCGTAGACGGTGGGGTGATAAATGCCCGAGCGCGCCTCCAGCAGCATGCGCACGGTCGCCTGCTTTTCCTCGGCGGACAGCGCGGGTTCGTTGTCGTCAATGCCGAGTTGCGCCAGGGTGTCGTCGGGGTGCATCTGTCCGCGCGCCACGGCAATGCCGATCAGCGCGCTCATGAAGCTCTTGCGCGCCGAGTGCAGATTCGATTTCCTCGATACATCGCCCCATTCGGCCACGACGAGTCCGTTACGCACGATCATGCCGGAGGTCGAGCCCTCCCGCTTCGCGTAGGCAACGGCGCGCTCGATGCCTTCCTGCGAGAAGCCCTGAGTCTGCGGCGCAACGGTTTCCCACTCGGCGCCGGGGAATGGAGACTGCGGGCTATACGCGCCGGCCGAGGCAGCCGCTGTGGTTGCGGGTGGTTCGGAAGCGCATGCGCCAAGCAGCAGCGCGAGGCCGCCAGCGACGACCCATTGAACCTGAAGCCTGCGAACCCAGAACCGGATCATGCCGCTGTCCATCGCCTCGCCCCCCATTGCCCGTGTTGGTGTACCGCGCGCACTGTACCACTGCTTGCGTTGCCGTCTCGCCTGAGGACCTGCCGCGCCCGCTGCGGCAAGGGAGTGAGTCGCGCCGCCGTGTATCATCCGCTATCGGTCCGCCATTGGCCCGATAACCCCCACCCCGCCACACGGAGCCCGCAGTTTGAACCACCAGCGCGTTACCATCGAGCAGATCGGCGAGTTCGACGAGATCGTCGACGCGAGAACGCCGCTCGAATACGCCGAGGATCACATTCCCGGCGCGATCAACGCGCCAGTGTTGAGCAACGAGGAACGCGTGCGCGTGGGCACGCTCTACAAGAGTTCGCCCTTCGACGCCACGCGCATGGGCGCGGCCATCGCCGCGCGCAATATCGCTCACCACCTCGACACGCTCTTCGCCGACCGGCCGCGCAACTGGCGCCCGCTCATCTACTGCTGGCGCGGCGGCAAGCGTTCGGGCTCGATGACGGCGATGTTCAACATGATCGGCTGGCGTGCGCGTCAGCTGGAGGGCGGCTACAAGACCTACCGGCACACCGTGCTGGAGGCGCTCGGCACCCTGCCGGGGGCGTTCCGCTATATCGTGCTGGCCGGCCCCACGGGCAGCGGCAAGACGCGCCTGTTGCAGGCGCTAGGCGTGACGGGCGCGCAAACGCTCGATCTCGAAGAGCTCGCGGCGCATCGCGGCTCGCTGCTGGGCGCGTTGCCCGAACGCGGGCAGCCTTCGCAGAAGGCATTCGATACGGCGCTCGTGCAGCAGTTGCGCGCATTCGATACCGCACAGCCGGTGTTCGTCGAAGCGGAGAGCCGGCGCATCGGTGCGATTACGCTGCCGGTGGCGCTCGTCGAAGGCATCCATGCGGCGCCCTGCGTCGTCGTGGAAGCCACGCGCGAGGAACGCTGCGCGCTGCTGCTGGCCGAATACGGGCATCTGCTGCAAGAGCGGGACTACTTGCGCGAGCAGTTGCAAAAACTCGTGCCGCTGCACGGGCGCGAACGCGTGCAAGCATGGTGTGCGCTGCTGGACAGCGACGCGCGTGCGGCGTTGACCGAAGCGCTGATCGTCGAGCACTACGATCCGGCCTATACGCGCAGCAGCCGGCGCCACTTTGCGAAGCTGGAAAAGGCGCCGCGCTTCGCCTTTCATCCGATGCGCGACGATACCGCCGCACAGGCGAGCGCCTTGCTCGCCTCGCTGCGCGAGGCATAAGCGCCCCGCTACCCGAGGCTTGCCGAAAAAGCGCCCGGGCCTGCGAGGCCCGGGCGAAGCCACCGGATGTCCGATGGCGGAGGTATCGGCAATTCAACTCAGGACAACTGAGTATTGCGGCAGCTTAACGGCTGTACATCGCATTCCAGTCCTGCGGCGACACAGTTGCGCCGCCGCCCGCCTGCGACGAGCCGCTCGCCACGCCACCGTAGGCACTGTTGCCGTTCATCGCGGCCACGCGTGCCTCGGCGGCCTGGATCGCTTCGGGATAGTGGGCGTTGTCGCCGTCGCCCATGTGGTAGCCCACCCGCTGGAGCTGGACGATTTCGGCGCGCACCTGGGCGCGCGTGACGGGCGCATTCGACTGGGCGAACGATGCAGCGGGAACGATAAGGGCAGCGGCAACAGCAACGGCTTGAATCAGGGACTTCATGGTATTGACCTCCATTTGACTAGTGCGGTCCGGATGCGCAGGTATGTGCACTCGACCGATGTACGCAGTCTAGGGGGATCGAAGCCAAGGGTTAACCCCAGTCTCATCAGAAGATCTTTCCAATCCGTAGCAGAATCCCGCAAGCCCCGCCAGGCGGGCGTTTGCGGGATGCGCGAGCGCCGGTCGCCCGGCGGTTCCGGTGCTGATACGCAGCCCTTATTTCGTGCCGGCGATATCGGTTGCGAGCGCAAGGAGCGCATCCACATGCGCGTCAACCCTCGCGTCGTAGCGCACCGCCGGGCCGTCGGCAGGCGTCACGCGGCGCGGGCCGCCCTGCACGGCCGCTTCGATCAGGCGGCGCAGACTGGCGGCATCGTCGGGCGGGAAGACGTGCTTCGCCGCGTCGCCAATCGCATCGCAGCAGCCGATATTCGACGAGAAGATCACCGGCGTGCCGCACATGACCGACTCGATGCCCACGAGCCCGAACGGCTCGTACTTCGAGGCGAGGATCGTGTAATCGGCGGCGCGATAGGCGTTTTCGAGATCCTTCACGTAGCCGATATAGCGCACGCGCGCGCTCTCGCGCTCGGGCGCGCGTCCTGCCACGGCCACGACCACCGGCAGATCGAGTGCCTCGACCACGGCCTGGATGAGCGGCAGCCCTTTGCGGTCGTGGCTGCTGGAGGGGAACAGCAACACGGTTTCGTGCTCGCCGAAGCCATAGGACGCGCGCAGCGCGGCGCGGGCGGGCGCGTCCACGGGAGAAAAGCGCGCACCGTCCACGGGCGGATAGAGCACGCGAATCTTCGCGTCGTCCACGCCGTAGAGTTCGAGCAGTTCCGTGCGCATCAGGTCGGAGTGCGCGACCACCACGCGGGCGCGCTCGTACTGGCGGCTCTCCAGCGCGATCTGCCAGCGGTCGGAGCGGCGCATCCTGCGGCCCGTCGCACGCAAAAAGCCGCGGTGCGTGCCGCCGCAGATGGCGATCTCCGACGAATCGACCCGGTTGCAGCCGATCAGGACATCCACGCCGGCACGCCGGCGCAGGGCCGCGAGCCGCATGGAAAACCACGCATCGCGCAGCTTGCCGGGCAAAAACGAGACCGGAATGCGGTAGCGCTCGACCATCTGGCACTCGGGCACCGAAAGGTCGAACTTGCGCGCGAAGAACGCGGGCCGCTGCCCGCGGGCCGCAAAGCCGCGCACGAGGTCCATCGCGTAGCGTTCGAGGCCGCCGCTATGTTTGAGCGCGTTGCTGGAGAGGCCGATCTTCATGCCGGGGTTCGCCAATGCGCCGTGCTCAGGCCGCGTTCTGCTGGAACTGGATCTGATGCAGATGCGCGTACAGCCCGCGCTGTTCGAGCAACTGCTGGTGCGAGCCCCGCTCCACGATGCGCCCGGCTTCCATCACGAGAATGCGGTCCGCGCGCTCGATGGTCGAGAGCCGGTGCGCGATCACGAGTGTCGTGCGGCCCTTCATGAGCGTTTCGAGCGCGGCCTGCACATAGCGTTCGGACTCCGAATCGAGCGCCGAGGTCGCTTCGTCGAGAATCAGGATCGGCGCGTCCTTGTAGATCGCGCGCGCAATCGCGAGGCGCTGGCGCTGGCCGCCCGAGAGCTTCATGCCGTTGTCGCCCACGAGCGTCTCCACGCCCTCGGGCAGCGCAGCGACCGTGTCCCACAGGTTCGCCGCGCGCAACGCCTTCTCCACGCGCTCGAGGTCCGCGGTCTCGCCATACGCCACGTTGTTCGCCACGGTGTCGTTGAACAGCGTCACGTCCTGGCTCACCATCGCGATCTGGCTGCGCAGCGCGTGGATGTCGTAGTCGGGCAGCGCTACGCCATCGACGAGAATCTGCCCGCCGGTCGGATCGAAGAAGCGCGGCAGCAGGTTCACGAGCGTCGTCTTGCCGCTGCCCGAGGGACCCGCGAGCGCGATCATCTCGCCCGGCGCCGCGCTGAACGACACGCTTTCGAGAATCGGCCGCCCATTGCCGTATTCGAACGACACGCTGCGGAACTCGATTTCGCCGCGCGCCCGTTCGAGCGGCTTGCCGCCGCCGATGGGCTCGGCCGGTTCGTCGATCAGGCCGAAGATCAGCTCGGCGGCCGTCATGCCCCGCTGCAGCGGCTGGTTCACGTCGATCAGGTGCTTGAGCGGCGAGATCACGAGCAGCATCGCGGTCACGAAGGAGACGAAGCCGCCCACCGTGGTCTGGTCGTGCGCGGCCTGCACCACAGCGATCGTCACGACGATGGCGAGCGCAATCGAGGCGAGGAACTGCGTGATCGGCTGGGCCAGACCGCCGGAAACCGTCAGGCGCATCTGATAGCCGCGCAGCCGCTTGCTCAGCTCGCCGAAGCGATTCATTTCGTACTGCTCGCCGTTGTGCACCTTGACGACCTTGTAGCCGCCCACCGTCTCCTCGACGATGTAGGAGAGGTCGTTGGTCAGCAGCTGGTAGTCGCGGTTCAGGCGGCGCAGGCGCCGGTTGATCTTGCTGACGAGCCAGCCGATGGCCGGCAGCAGCACGGCCACGATCAGCGCGAGACGCCAGTTGATGATGAAGAGATAGCCGATCAGGCCGACCACGGTGAGCGAGTCGCGCACGGAGGTGACCAGCACGGCCAGCAGCACGTTCAGGATCTGGTTCACCTCGAAGACGATGGCGTTGATGATCGTACTCGCCGTCTCGCGCTGGAAGAACCCGACGCTCGCGTGAATCATGCGCTCGAACATCTTGAGGCGCAGCTCGAGCAGAATCCGGTTGGACACATACTGCAGCAGATAGCCCGACGCATACTGCGCGAGGCCGCGCACCACCGAAAGGCCGATCACGGCGACCGGCACGAGCCATCTGGCGACGGGGCTGCCCTTGGCGCCGAAACCGTGGTCGATCAGCGGCTTGAGCAGCGCGGGAATGCCGGCCTCGGTCGCGGCCACGATAGCCAGCGTCAGGATGGCGCCGATCAATACCCAGAATTGCGGCTTGACGTACGGCCACAAGCGGCGGCCAACCTGCGCGGGGTCGGACTTCTCGCCGCCGGCGCCGATCGGCTTGCTGAGGGTGGACTGGGTGGGCTTGTCGCTCAAGGAATCCTCTGGGAACGCATACGGAAACGGTTGCCCGGCGCGTGGGCGGACAACGGGGTATGGCATTGTAATCGCTCGGCGCGCCGGGACGCTCGGCCGGACCGGAACCACGGCCCCGGCGTGGGCGCCGCGCGACGGTAGACAGCCGACGCGTTTAGGGGACGGAGCAGGCGCAGCCGTCCCGCGGCGAGGCGGACCGGCGGGTAGACGCATGGTCTAGAATACGCACCTCGGCGCGGCGTGCCGCCCGCCGAAGGCACGCGTGCCTCCAGGTCATCCCCTCAGAACAGGCGTCATTTTCATGTCCGCAGGACTCTCCTCGACCCCGCAAGCCCAACGGACCCCGAACGGCCAGACCAACCAGACCGACCAGACCGACCAGACCGACCAGACCGACCAGACCGACGATACGCAGCGCGCAACGCTTTCGGTGATCGTCGTGGCGATGAACGAGGCGCACGACATTCGCGACTGCCTCGAATCGGTGCGCGGGCTTGCGACGGAAACGATCGTGTTCGACTCCGGCAGCACGGACGGCACACCCGACCTGTGCCGCGCGCTCGGCGCCCGCGTGTTCGAGACCGACTGGCCCGGCGACGGTCCGCAGAAGAACCGGGCGCTGGCCGAAGCACGCGGCGACTGGGTGATGTGCCTCGACGCCGACGAACGCCTGAGCCCCGAACTGCGCGCAGAACTGGACACGCTGCTCGCCGCGGGCACGCCGCACGCCGCCTTCTCGACGCCGCGCCGCTCCAGCTTCTGCGGCCGCTTCATGAAGCACTCGGGCTGGTGGCCGGACCGCATCGAGCGGATCTTCCGGCGCGGCAGCGCGCGCTTCACCGACGTGCGCACGCACACGCACCTGGAGATCGCGGGGACGACAGGCCGCTTCGACGGCCCGATCATTCACATTTCGATGCCCGACCTGCACGAGGCACTCGAGAAGACCAACGCCTATTCGAGCGCGGGCGCGCTGACGATGGCCGAGGCGGGCAAGCGCTCGTCGCTCGGCAAGGCGCTGTTCAAGGGTTTCTGGGCGTTCTTCCGGACCTGGGTGATCCGCGCGGGCTTCCTGGACGGTCCCGAGGGGCTGATGCTCGCGATCAACAATGCGGAGACGACGTACTACCGCTACGCGAAACTCGCCCTGCTCACGCGGGACGGGAAGGTCGCCAGGAAGGTCGCCAGAAAGCGCGGCGGGTGACAAGGCGAACGTGCAGGCGGCAGACGCCGCCCGCACGTTCAGCGCCCCGCCTCAGTAGACGATTTCGATTGCGCTGCCGGCGAACTCGCCGCGCAGCGCCGCAAGGAGGTCGTCGGTCGGCTTGACGCGCCAGGCGTCGCCCAGCCGCACTTCGCCTTCGGCGCGCTCGCCGCGATACACGATCTGCACGGCCAAGCCGTTCGGAATCACCGCCTGGCTGCGTTCGCGGTCGCGTCCGCCATAGCCGCCGCCGCCGCTATACCCACCTCCGCCCCCATCGCGCCCGCCACGCCCGCGTGCCTGCTCCACGGGCGCGGGCAGCGTATCGTCGGGCTTCGCGCGATGCGCTTCGAGCACGGCGCGCAGCGCGTGCGCGTCCGCATTGCCGTTCATCTGCACCTTCACGGCCTGCGCATAGCGGCTGCGCGCGCGCTCCAGATCCATGACCGTATCCACCGTGAAGCGGATGCCGCCCGTGAACGCGTCGTTGCGCGCGCCGCCCTGCACGACCAGCAGCTCGTCTTCCTTGAAGAGCGCCTTGTGCGCCTCGTACTGCTCGTTGAACACAGTCACTTCGCACTGGCCCGAGCCGTCGTCGAGCAACGCGATCAGCATCTTGCCGCGCTGGGTCATCTGCGTGCGCAGCGAAGCGATCACCCCGGCGATCAGCTTGTCGCGCCCTTCCTTCAGGTCGCCGATCTTCTGGCGCACGAAGCGGCGCACTTCGTCCTTGTACGCATCGAACAGGTGGCCCGAGAGATAGAACCCCAGCGCGCCCTTCTCCTCCTGGAGCTTGCGCTTTTCGGGCCACGCGGGTTCGTCCACGAGTTCGTGCCCGGCCAGCGGGGCGTCGCCCATGTCGAAGAGGCCCGCCTGCAGCGCGTTCGCGCTCGCCTGGTCGGCGGCTTCCATTGCGAGCGGCACCGAAGCCAGCAGTTGCGCGCGGTTGCCGTTGAGCGTGTCGAACGCGCCCGCGCGGATCATCGCTTCGATCGTGCGGCGGTTCACGAGGCGGCGGTCGATGCGCTCGCAGAAGTCGAACAGGTCCGTGAAGGGCCCGCCCTCTTCGCGCGCGCGCAGCACTTCCTCGATGGCGTTCTGGCCGCTGCCCTTGATCGCGCCGAGGCCGTAGCGGATGGTGCGCGAGCGCGAGCCATCGGCTTCGGCCACCGGTTCGAAGCGGTACGCCGACGCGTTGACGTCCGGCGGCAGCACCGCCATCTTGTTGGCGATGCAGTCCTCGAAGAGGATTTTCACCTTGTCGGTGTCGTCCATGGCGAGCGAGAGGTTGGCCGCCATGAATTCCGCCGGGTGGTGCGCCTTGAGCCACGCCGTGTGATAGGCGAGCAGCGCATACGCGGCCGCGTGCGACTTGTTGAAGCCGTAGCCCGCGAACTTCTCCATCAGGTCGAAGGTCTCGTCGGCCTTCTCGCGCGTGAGGCCGTTCTTCGCCGCGCCTTCCGCGAAAATCTCGCGGTGCTTGGCCATTTCCTCGGGCTTCTTCTTGCCCATCGCGCGGCGCAGCAAATCCGCGCCGCCAAGCGAATAGCCGCCGATGATCTGCGCCATCTGCATCACCTGCTCCTGGTAGACCATGATGCCGTAGGTCTCTTTCAGGACAGGTTCGACGCGCGGGTCCGGATAGTCCACCGTTTCGCGGCCGTGCTTGCGCGCGCAGAAGCTCGGGATCAGGTCCATCGGGCCCGGACGGTACAACGCCACGAGCGCGATGATGTCCTCGAAGCGGTCGGGCTGGGCGTCCTTGAGCATGCCCTGCATGCCGCGGCTTTCCAACTGGAACACGGCGACCGTGTTGGCCTTCTTGAGAATCTGGAACGACGCCGGGTCGTCGAGCGGCACCTGGGCGAGCGACCAGTCCTGCTTCGCCGGATCGAGCATGCGGATGTAGCGTTCGGCCCAGTCGAGAATCGTGAGCGTGGTGAGGCCCAGAAAGTCGAACTTCACGAGGCCGACGGCTTCCACGTCATCCTTGTCGTACTGGCTCACCACGCCGCTTTCGTCGCCTTGCGTGTAGAGCGGGCAGAAGTCGGTGAGCTTGCCCGGCGCGATCAGCACGCCGCCCGCGTGCATGCCCACGTTGCGCGTGAGGCCCTCCACGAGCTGCGCGAGGTCGAGCAGCTGGTGCACTTCGTCTTCGTTGTCGTAGCGCTCCTGCAGGAGCGGCTCTTCCTTCATCGCGTCGGCAATGGTGACGTGCTTGCCCGGCTTGAACGGAATGAGCTTCGCCACGCCGTCGGTGAAGTTGTAGCCGAGGTCGAGCACGCGGCCGATGTCGCGCACGGCCGCCTTCGCGGCCATGGTGCCGAAGGTGGCGATCTGCGAAACGGCATCGGCGCCGTACTTCTCCTTCACGTACTGGATCACGCGGTCGCGGCCGTGCTGGCAGAAGTCGATGTCGAAGTCGGGCATCGACACGCGTTCCGGGTTCAGGAAGCGCTCGAAGAGCAGGTTGTAGCGCAGCGGATCGAGGTCGGTAATGCCGAGCGCGTAGGCGACCAGCGAGCCCGCGCCCGAGCCGCGGCCCGGCCCCACCGGCACGCCGTTGTTCTTGGCCCAGTTGATGAAGTCCGCAACGATCAGGAAGTAGCCCGGGAAGCCCATCTTGATGATGGTTCCGCACTCGAAGTCGAGCCGTTCGTTGTAGCGCGCTCGCTCGGCCTCGCGCTCCGCTTCGTCCGGATAAAGCTGCACGAGGCGCTTTTCCAGCCCTTCGCGCGAGAGCTGCACTAGGTAGTCGTCGAGCGACATGCCATCGGGCGTGGGAAAGAGCGGCAGCCTCGGCTTGCCGAGTTCGAGCGTCAGGTTGCAGCGCCTCGCGATTTCGACGGTGTTCGCGAGCGCCGAGGGAATGTCCGCGAACAGCGCGGCCATTTCGTCCTGGGTGCGAAAACGCTGATCGGTCGTGAAGCGCTTCTGACGACGCGGATTCGCGAGAATGTCGCCTTCCGAAATACAGACGCGCGCTTCGTGCGCGGTGTATTCCTCGTCGGTCATGAACTGCATGGGGTGCGTCGCGACCACCGGCAGCTTGAGCTGCGCCGCGAGCGCGACCGCCTGCTGCACGTAGGGCTCGCCGCCCGGCTGGCCGCAGCGTTGCAGTTCGATGTAGAAGCCGTTCGGGAACAGCTTCGCCCAGCGCTGCGCATGACGTTTCGCGCTTTCGGCGTTGCCCGCCGCGAGCGCCATGCCGATGTCGCCCTGCTGCGCGCCCGAGAGCGCGAGGAGCCCTTCGGCCATGCCCGCTTCGAGCCACGCGACGTCGATTTCCGCACGGCCCCGGTACTGGTTCGTGAGCCACGCCTTCGAAAGCAGCTCGCACAGATTCAGGTAGCCGCGGTTGTTCTTCACGAGCAGGAGCAGCCGCGAGGGCTTGTCGCGGTCGTCGGGATTCGTGATCCAGACGTCGCAGCCGGCGATGGGTTTCACCCCTTTGCCGCGGGCTTCCCTGTAGAAACGGACGAGGCCGAATGCGTTGCCGAGGTCGGTGAGCGCGAGCGCGCCCTGGCCGTCCTTCGCCGCCGCCTTGACGAGGTCGTCGAGACGCACGATGCCGTCGGCAATCGAGAATTCGGAGTGGACGCGAAGATGAACGAAGCGGGGATCTGACATGGGCGTCATTGTACCTCTACGATCCGGCGATTTTTGCCGCGGCTTGCGTGCGCGCCGGCGCCGCTGCGCGCGTGCCGCGGCCTTGCGCGGCGTCGGCGCGGCGCAGCGCAAGGGGGGCGAGACAACGTGCGGCAGGCGCGCCGCCGCCCGGTTGAGGGATAATAGCGGATTGCGCCCGCCGCCCTGCCCGCGGGCCCGTCCGTTTCCGCTTTCAGTGTTTGGCCATGCGTATCCTCAATCTTTCCTCGTACCAGTTCGCGACGCTCGACAAGACCGCCGAATGGCGGCCGCTCGTGCTGGCGCGCTGCCATGAACTCGATTTGCGGGGTACGATCCTGCTCGCGCCGGAAGGCATCAACCTGTTCGTCGCGGGCGAAGAAGGCAACGTGCGTGCCTTCATGGACTACATCAACCACGACCCGCTCTTCGAAGGCAAGTTCGCCACCCTTCGCTTCAAGGAAAGCGTCTCCGAAACGCGCCCCTTCAATCGCATGCTCGTGCGCCTGAAGCGCGAGATCATCACGATGAAGAAGCCGGCGATCCGTCCCGAAGAAGGCCGTGCGCCCTCGGTCGCGCCCGCCACGCTCAAGGCCTGGCTCGACCGCGGCCACGACGACGCCGGCCGCCCGGTGGTGATGCTGGATACGCGCAACGCCTTCGAAATCGACGTCGGCACGTTCGAGCACGCGCTCGACTACCGCATCCACAAGTTCAGCGAATTCCCCGCCGTGATCGAAGCGAACCGCGCCGACCTCGAAGGCAAGACGGTCGTCTCGTTCTGCACGGGCGGCATTCGCTGCGAGAAGGCCGCGATCCACATGAAGGAAGTGGGGATCGAAAACGTCTATCAGCTCGAAGGCGGCATCCTCAAGTACTTCGAGGAAGTGGGCGGCGCGCACTACCACGGCGACTGCTTCGTGTTCGACCAGCGCACCGCGCTCAACCCCCATCTCGAGCCGACCGGCACCGTGCAGTGCTTTGCGTGCCGCGCCGTGGTGACGCCCGCCGAGCAGGCTTCGCCGCTCTACGTGGCCGGCACGAGCTGCCCGGCGTGCCATCCGGCGCGCGCGCAGGACGGCGCCGCCGCGGGCGAAGCCGCCGCAACGGCTTGAGCGCCCCGGGCGCCGGGTTAGCGTGAATTCGACAGCCGCGGCGCCCTACCGGGGCCGCTTCGCGCCTTCGCCTACCGGCCCGCTGCACTTCGGCTCGCTGGTTTCGGCGCTGGCAAGCTGGCTCGATGCGCGCGCCCACGGCGGCACGTGGCTCGTGCGCATCGAAGACATCGACGGTCCGCGCACGGTGCCCGGCGCGGCGCAGGACATCCTCGCCACGCTCGGACACTACGGCTTGCACGCCGACGAAACGCCCGTGTGGCAAAGCGCGCGCGTGGATCGCTACCGCGCGGCGCTGGACCGGCTGATCGCCGCGGGCCACGTGTATCCGTGCGGCTGCACGCGCAAGGAAATCGCCGATTCGCAGCTACGGCTGCATCAGCGCAACACCACGCTGATCTATCCGGGCACCTGCCGCGGCGGGCTGCACGGCAAGCCCGCGCGCGCGTGGCGCCTGCGCGTGCCCGACGATGACGATGAGCCCGGCCGCGCGGGTATCGGCGGCAATCCGGCGCTGATCCGCTTCGGCGACCGGTGGCAAGGCCCGCAGCAACAGGACCTCGCGACCGAAGTGGGCGACTTGGTGCTGCTGCGCGCGGACGGCCAGTGGGCCTACCAGCTCGCCGTGGTGGTGGACGACGCCGGGCAAGGCATCACGCACGTGGTGCGCGGCGCGGACCTGCTCGACTCCACGGCGCGCCAGATCTGGCTGCAACGCTGCCTGGGCGTGCCGACGCCCGCCTGGCTGCATGTGCCGGTCGTGACCAACGCCGAGGGCGAGAAGCTCTCGAAGCAAACCGGGGCGCAGGCACTCGATACGGCACGCCCGCTCGATGCACTGCTCGCCGCGGCGCGGCATCTGGGGCTCGATTTGCAGGACCCGGCGCCCGCTTCGCTCGCAGCGTTCCAGGCCGATGCGATCGATGCCTGGCGGCGCAAGCTCGCGCAACTGCCGGTTATCAATCAGAAGTCGTGAACTAAAACCCGCGGCCCAAAATGCAAAACGGCGTGCCCGAAAGCACGCCGTTTCTCTATGCGCCGCGAAAAACCCGCGCCATCAGCTCGACGAAGACGACGTAGGCTTGTTGCGCCACGACGACCCGAGTCCGCCCAGCAGCGCGGCCAGCGGCTGCTTCGACTGCGCCTTCTGCGGCGCGTTGGCGTTGGCCGCGGGCTTGTCTTCGGCGGCATTGTGCGCGCCCGGCGAGGGCTCGTAGGGCTTCAGGAAGAACTCGTCGACGGGCTGCGAGCGATGATGATGCGGCCGCTCGAACGACGCCGAACGGCGATGGCCGCCGCGCTCGCCACGGCCTTCGCGGCTCTCGCGCCCCTCGTGGCCGTCACGTTCGCGGCGCGGGCGGCTGCCGCCCTCGTGATGCGGCACGGGCGTATCGACGACGAGGCGCTCCACCGTGAGCGGACGCTTGATGAGCTTCTCGATATCGGCAAGCTGCTTCTTCTCGTTCGGGCTGCACAGCGAAAGCGCGTCGCCCGAGGCGCCCGCGCGGCCCGTGCGGCCGATGCGGTGCACGTAGTCTTCCGCGTTGAACGGCAGATCGAAGTTGATGACGGCCGGCAGTTCGGCGATGTCGAGGCCGCGCGCGGCCACGTCGGTCGCCACCAGCGCCTCGATCTCGCCGCGCTTGAACGCGTCGAGCGCCTGCATGCGCTCGCTCTGCGAGCGGTCGCCGTGAATCGCCGCCGCCACGATGCCCTGCTTCTCGATCAGGCGTGCCAGACGGCTCGCCCCGATCTTGCTGTTGCAGAACACGATCACCTGCTTGAGGCCGCGCTCGCGGATCAGTTGCACGACGGCGCCGGTCTTGTCGCCTTCGGCGACTTCGTAGACCAGTTGCGTGACGTTCGTGGCCGTGGAGTTGCTGCGCGCGACTTCGATGGTCTGCGGGTTGCGCAGGTAAGTGGCCGCCAGCTTCTTGATTTCGGGCGAGAACGTGGCCGAGAACAGCAGCGTCTGACGCTCCTTCGGCAGCAGGTTCAGGATGCGCTGCAGGTCCGGCAGGAAGCCCATGTCGAGCATGCGGTCGGCTTCGTCGAGCACGAGCATCTGCACCTGGCCCAGTTGCGTGGTCTTCTGCTGGACGTGGTCGAGCAGGCGGCCCGGCGTCGCGATCAGGATTTCGACGCCGCGGCGCAGTTCGTCGGACTGCGCGTTCATGTCCACGCCGCCGAACACCACGGCGCTGCGCAGCGCCGTATGCACGGCGTACGAGCGCACGTTGGCGGCAACCTGGTCGGCCAGTTCGCGCGTGGGCGTGAGGATCAGCGCGCGCACCGGGTGGCGCGCGGGCGAAGCGCTCGTGCTCGCGCCGGGCAGCAGGCGCTGGATGATCGGCAGCGAGAAGCTCGCGGTCTTGCCGGTGCCGGTCTGCGCGGCGCCCATCACGTCGCGGCCCGTGAGCACCACGGGGATCGCCTGCGCCTGAATGGGCGTGGGCGTCGTATAACCCTGGTCCTGGATGGCCTTGAGGATGTCTGGTGCAAGGCCAAACTGGTCGAAGGTCGCAGTGCTGGTCTTGACGTCGGTGTCGGACATGGTGGCTTCGCTATAAAGGCGCCGGGGCGCATGGCAGGGCGGCATGGGCGCCGCCCGCCTGGACGGATCGCGGGTCGCGGCTTGCGGCCCGGCGGGCCGCAAGGGGTACGCCCGGCGCAAGTCACCGGCGTACGGCCGGAGCGGCGTTTCTCGCACCGCCTGCCCGGCCCGGAGGCGGGAGGGCGCAAAAACGTGGACACGCACTCCCGGCTCGCCTTCGGCGGCGTGGCGACGCGCGAGGTTCCCAGGTGGTTCCCCGCACAGCCGGCGCACCCCGCCGAAAGCGCGGTATTGTAGCACCCTGGCATAAATCCCAGTGGTAGCACGCTGCGGCTTCTGCCTCAGGGCCTCCCGGGACACGCCCAGCGTTGTGGCCCCGAAATGTCCGCGAAGCTGCCGTGGAAGCGACCCGGGACATCGCCCAGAAAATCGTGCCGCAACACCAGCGCCCGCCCCGTCACCACGTCTCGCGCATCACCATGAGCCGCAGTTCGGTCATGTCCTCGATGGCGTAGCGCACGCCCTCGCGCCCGAGCCCCGAATCCTTCACGCCGCCGTACGGCATGTTATCGACGCGAAATGACGGAATATCGTTGATCACCACGCCGCCCACGTCGAGCGTGTCCCAGGCGCGGTGCGCATTGGCGAGCGAATCGGTGAACACGCCCGCCTGCAGGCCGAAATCGCTGTCGTTGACCACCTCCAGCGCCTCGCCGAAGTCCTCGAAGCGCTCCAGAATCGCCACGGGCCCGAACGCCTCGCGGCGGTACAGATCGGTGCCGCGGCCCACGTTTTCGAGCAGGGTCGCCTCGAACATCGCGCCCTCCACCTTGCCGCCCGCGATGATCTTCGCGCCGTCGAACACCGCGGCCTCCATCCAGAGCGCAAGGCGTCTTGCCTCCGATTCCGAGATCATCGGCCCGACGAAGGTCGTTTCGTCCTTCGGATCGCCCATCTTGAGCGACTTCGTCTTCGCGATCAGCTTCTCGCGCAGCGCCTCGTAGAGCGAAGCGTGCACGAGAATGCGCTGCACGCCGATGCAGCTCTGCCCCGACTGGTAGTAGGCCCCGAAAGCGAGGCGGTCCACCACGTAGTCGAGCTTGCCGCCCTGGTCCGCATCGACCACGGCCGCCGCGTTGCCGCCCAGCTCCAGCACCACTTTCTTCTTGCCCGCTTTGCGCTTGAGGTCCCAGCCCACCGCGGGCGAGCCCGTGAACGAAAGCAGCTTGAAACGCTCGTCGGTGGTGAAGAGATCGGCGCCGTCGCGGTGCGCGGGCAGGATCGAGAACGCGCCCTTGGGCAAGTCGGTTTCCGCAAGCACTTCGCCGATGATGAGCGCGCCCACCGGCGTGCGGCTCGCGGGCTTGAGCACGAACGGCACGCCCGCTGCGAGCGCGGGCGCCACCTTGTGGGCGGCAAGATTGAGCGGGAAGTTGAACGGCGAGATGAACGAGCACGGCCCGATCGGCACGCGCTTCACATAGCCGTGATAGCCCTTCGCCCGCGCCGAGATTTCGAGGTTGATGATCTCGCCGTCGATGCGCACCGACTCCTCGGCGGCCACGCGGAACGTATCGATGAGGCGCGTGACCTCGCCGCGCGAATCGTTGATCGGCTTGCCCGCCTCGATGCACAGCGCCATCGCGAGTTCGTCGAAGCGCTCGCGAAACCGCGCGACGCAGTGCTCGAGCACCGCCTGGCGCTTGTAGGGCGGGAACGCGCGCAGCGCGGGCATGGCCGCCTGCGCCGCGGCAATCGCCTCGTCGATCGCCTTCGCGTCGGCAAGCGCGACGCGCGTGGCCACTTCGCCGCTGTACTTGTCGGTCACTTCGAGGTCGGTGTTGGCGGCCACCGCGACGTTGGCGAGATAGTACGGGTAGGTCGGTTTCAGCATGGCGGGTTCTCCAGCGGTGTTTTCGGCAGTGTTGCCAGCGGTGTTTTCATTACGCGCTGCGGCTCGCCGCCGTGCGCCCTCAAAGCTGCGCGGAAAGCCGCTTGATCTCGCGGTTCAGCACGCGCTCGTTGTCGGTGTAGTCGATCGGCACGTCGATCACGTGCACGCCCGGCGTCGCGAAGCACTGCGCGAGGAGCGGTGCGAGTTCGTCCGCGGCATTCACGCGGTGGCCGTGCGCGCCATAGCTCTGCGCATACGCCACGAAGTCGGGGTTCTGCAGCGTCATGCCGTAGTCGGGGAAGTTCATGTTCTCCTGCTTCCAGCGGATCATGCCGAACGCGTCGTCGCGCAGCAGCAGCACCACGAGGTCCAGCTTCAGGCGCACCGCCGTCTCCAGTTCCTGCGAGTTCATCATGAAGCCGCCGTCGCCGCAGACGGCCATCACGCGCCGCTCGGGATGCACGATCTTCGTGGCGATCGCCGAAGGCAGCCCCGCGCCCATCGAGGCGAGCGCGTTGTCGAGCAGCAGCGAGTTCGGTTCGTGCGCGCGGTAGTAGCGCGCGAACCAGATCTTGTACATGCCGTTGTCGAGACACAGGATGCCGTCCGCGGGCATGGTCTGGTAGACGTCGTGCACGAGCCGCACCGGGTACAGCGGAAAGCGCGGATCGTGCTGCCCGCGGGCAAGATGCGCGTCGAAGTGGCGCTTGATCTCTTCGAAGCGCGCGAAGTCCCACGTGTGCTCGCGCGCCTTGAGGCTCGCCTTCAACTGCCAGACCGCGTTGGCGATGTCGCCCACCACTTCGATCTGCGGAAAGTACACGGGATCGACCTCGGCGCCGAGGAAGTTCACGTGGATCACGGTCTTCTCTTCGGCGCTGCGCATGAAGAACGGCGGTTTTTCGATGACGTCGTGGCCCACGTTGATGATGCAGTCGGCGTGCTCGATCGCGCGATGCACGAAATCGCCGTCGGAGAGCGTGGCGTTGCCGAGCCACAGCGGGTGCGATTCGTCGATCACGCCCTTGCCCATCTGCGTGGTGAAGAACGGAATGCCGGTTTCGTCCACGAATTCGCGCAGCACGTTGCGCGTGGTCTTGCGGTTGCCGCCCGCGCCGATCATGAGAAGCGGATGGCGCGCCGACGCAATCGCCGACGCGGCATGCGCCACGGCCTTTTCCTCGGCCACGGGACGGCGGCTGTAGCTCTTGGGGATGGGCTTGCCGTCGCCTTCTTCGTCGGCCACGTCCTCGGGCAGTTCGAGATGCACGGCGCCCGGCCGCTCCTGCTCGGCCTGGCGGAACGCCTCGCGCACGAGCGCGGGAATGTTGCCGATGGAGACGATCTGGCGCGCGTACTTGGTGAGCGGCTCCATCATGCGCACCACGTCGACGATCTGGAAGTGACCCTGCTTGCTGGATTTGATGGGCTTCTGGCCCGTGACCATCAGCATGGGCATGCCGCCGAGTTGCGCGTAGGCGGCGGCGGTGACGAAGTTGGTGGCGCCGGGGCCGAGCGTGGCGAGACACACGCCGGTGCGGCCCGTGAGGCGGCCGTAGGTGGCGGCCATGAAGCCCGCGGCCTGCTCGTGGCGCGTGACGATCAGGCGGATCTTCGAGCGCCGCAGCGATTCGAGCAGGTCGAGGTTTTCCTCGCCGGGAATGCCGAACACGTATTCGACGCCTTCGGCTTCGAGCGCCTTCACGAACAGATCCGATGCTTTCATCGACTACCTCGCAAGCGTGAGCGGGCAGCCGGTCGCGCACGCTTGCCTCGCGGCGGCGGCCGGCCTTCGCGGATGACCGACAGCGTACTACCGCAGCGGAATTCGCGCCGGGAAGCGGGCGCGGGAGGATGAGGCCGGGAAGGTGTATGGGCTTGCGGCGCGCCTTACCTCACCGGCGGATGCACCCCCGAACGCTCCCTCAGCGCATGATCGTGGCGCAGCCGGCGAGCACCGGTGCGGCGTTTTCGCCTGCCGTGGCGTCGTAGAGGTCGGCACGCGGGCCCTTGGTCCACCACGTATAGCGGTCGGCCTGGTAGCGCACGCCCGAAGCGGCGATCGTCGAGACGAACAGCAGGCTCTGCCCCGCCACCGGCAGGATCGCAAAGCTCTGGCCGTTCTTCGCGTTGAGGTAAGTCACCTTGAAGGTCTTACCGTCCGCGCAGGTGTAGCTGAACGTGTGGCGCGTCTGCGTCTGGATCTCGCTCACGGCGAGCGGCGCCGCGGCGGCAGCCCCCGCCGTCAGGCAGGCGGCCAGCGCCACGAGCGCCGCGCAGGCGGCACGCTTTGCGCTGCGCTTAGTGTTGCGCGCTGTATTGCGCGCTGTGTTGCGCTGTGTGCCGGTCACCGCGTTGCTCAGTGCGTTATTCATCGCGTTCTCCATCGGTGCATCCTTCGTTGCCCGCGTCGCGGCCCCGCGCTGCGCTCACGGGGAAGCGGCGATCAGGGGTCGATCGCGTCGGCGCAGGCGTCGGTCGGCGTGGCGGCCGCATGGCCCACCAGCGGCACGATCTTCAACCCCGCCGAAGCGATCCGGCACGGCGCCGCCGCCAGGCCGCAGCCCGACAGGGCGCTCACGCACGCGAGCGCCACGAGCACGCGCAGCCAGCGAAGCGACTTCGACCTGTGCATACTCACCGGCCAGCGTCGCCCGCCACGGGGCGCACGGCGGCGGCCGCCGCCCGGGCACGCGCGCGCGCCTCTTCGATATCGGCGCCCGTCGCGAGCGCCACGCCCATGCGGCGCTTCACGAAGCTCTCCGGCTTGCCGAACAGCCGCAGGTCCGCGCCCGGCACGGCCAGCGCCTCGGCCACGCCTTCAAACGCGATCCCTTGCGCCTCGAGGCCGCCGTAGATCACGGCCGATGCGCCCGGGCCGCGCGCCGTCGTATCGACAGGCAGCCCGAGAATCGCGCGCGCATGCAGCTCGAACTCCGAGAAGCGCTGCGAGGCGAGCGTCACGAGCCCCGTGTCGTGCGGGCGCGGGCTCACCTCGGAGAACCAGACCTCGTCGCCGCGCACGAACAGCTCGACGCCGAAGAGGCCGCGGCCGCCGAGCGACCCGGTCACCTTGTGCGCGATCTCGCGCGAACGTTCGAGCGCCTTCGGACTCATCGGCTGGGGCTGCCAGGACTCCACGTAGTCGCCGTCCACCTGCAGATGGCCGATCGGATCGCAGAAGTACGTCTGAACCTGGCCGCTCGCCGGATCGATCGCGCGCACGGTGAGCTGCGTGATCTCGTAGTCGAAGCGGATGAAGCCCTCGACGATCACGCGGCCGCGGTTCACGCGCCCGCCCGCGAGCGCGTACTCCCACGCGCGCTCGACGTCGGCTTCGCTCTTCACCACCGACTGCCCCTTGCCCGAAGACGACATCACCGGCTTCACCACGCACGGGTAGCCCACCTTGGCGACACCCGCCTTCAGTTCGTCGAGCGAATCGGCAAACGCATAGGGCGAAGTCGGCAGGCCGAGCTCCTCGGCGGCGAGGCGGCGGATGCCCTCGCGGTTCATGGTGAGTTGC
The DNA here is from genome assembly GCF_000685035.1 of Paraburkholderia ferrariae NBRC 106233. Taxonomy (GTDB): domain Bacteria; phylum Pseudomonadota; class Gammaproteobacteria; order Burkholderiales; family Burkholderiaceae; genus Paraburkholderia; species Paraburkholderia ferrariae. The sequence continues at coordinate 217,044 of NZ_BAYB01000012.1, read as the reverse complement.
GCGGCGCGCGCGGTGGGAATGACCTCGGCCACGCGTTCGGATTCCACGGCGGCGAGCGCGTCGGTGGCAATCGCCTCGATCTCGGGCACGACGAGATGCGGGCGCTCGGCATCGATCAGCGCGCGCAGCGCTTGCGGATCGGTCATGTCGATCACGTGGGCCCGGTGCGCGACCTGGTGGCCCGGCGCGTTCTCGTAGCGGTCCACGGCGATCACTTCGACGCCGAGCCGCTGCAGCGCAATGATCACTTCCTTGCCCAGCTCGCCGGCGCCCAGCAGCATGACGCGCGTGGCCGACGCGGACAGCGGCGTGCCGATGCGCCTGACCGATTGCATGATCTCCATGATGTCTCCGGAATGCGGTGTTGCACGATACGAAAGAGCGCCGATGTTAACACGCCGCCCCCGCGCCGCGCCGCTCGCCACATGAGTGGAAAGGCGCCGCGAAGCACGCTAATGCGGCCTTTGCGCTCGCGCGCAGACCCCGGACTGCGTTACGCTTACGCCTTTGCTGTTTTCTGCCGCTTTTTTGCTGTCTACGACGAGGACCGATGCGATGCCTAATCGTTCGAGCGCGCGTTTGAGCGCGCGCCCATCCGGGCGCCCTGCCCCGCGCCCGCCGCGCCTGCGCGCGGGACTGATCGCCTCGCGCCTGGCGCCCCTCGCCGCCGCGCTGATGCTCGCCGCCTGCAAGATGCCGGTGCACCACGATTCGTCCGCGCCGCCGCCCGACCCCTATACGCCCGCCGCCACGCAACTGCTCGACAACACCCAGTGGCAGCTCGTGCAATGGAAGCAGGCCGACGGCACGCTGCGCGCCGTGCCGGGCGCGGCCGATACCGCTGCCGCTACCGCCGGGACGGCCAGCAGCCCCACCGCCGCTGCGCCCGGCACGCCGCAGAACGCCCGCCCGATCACGCTCGATCTCTCGACCGCCACCGGCCTGCGCCGCGCGAGCGGCTTCTCGGGCTGCAACCGCTACACGGGCACCTATATGCTCAAGAACGGCCTGCTCTCGTTCGGACCGCTCGCGGGCACGCGCATGGCATGCGCCGGCGCGGGCGGCGAAATCGAAGGCGCCTATCTCGACGCCCTCGCGCACATTGCGCGCACCGGCGTGCAGATGGACGAGCCCCAGGCGCTCCTGCTCATTCTCGAAGACGGCGACCGCCTCACCTTCACGCATCCGCCCGCGGACAAGAATGCGGCCGAGCCGCGCCAGTGAGCGGCGTACGGTGGCGTTCGGCAACATGCGCCGGCTCCGTCTGCACCGGGCTTGTACCTTGAACTGCGCCCGCCGGCGCGAAGCCGGCGTGGCGTAGCCGCAACCCGCAGTTCGGCCCGAGCCGGCCGAACCGTTACACTCGACGCGTTGCACTTCTTCCCTACGTAGATTTATCGCATGCACACGGTAGTTCCTGGCTGGTTCGGCGTCTCGTCCGTCTGGTTCATCCCCCTCGTCTGGCGCCTCGTCAGGACCGTCCTGCCGGGCGGCGCGGGCCTGCGCGGACCGGGCACGATCCGGCTCTGGCTCGGCTTTTTCTGCGTGCTCGTCGCAAGCTGCACGCTCGAAGCGACGCTCATCGACATCGCCGGGTTCGATGCGCTAGGCCACGCGCTCGCGTCCGGGCTGGGCGGCCTCGCCGGCCGGGCGGTCACGGGGCTCGTCATGGCGGCCCTCTTCTTCGTGAGCCTGCCGTGGCTCGTCGATTTCCGCTGGCGCGACGTGCTGGCCTGGGCGGACGTGTCGCTCGGCCTCGGCCTCAATCTCCGGGCGCGCAGCGAAGACGGCAACAACATCGCGCCGCGCGGCCGCCGGGCGCTCGCCGAGGACGCGCTCGCGACGCATAGCCTCACGGGCGTGGGTACGCTCAATACGCCGACGACGCTCGACGGCTCGCGGCGCCGGCGCCCGACCGTGTGGCGACCGCCGGCCAGCGGCGCCCGCGCAGGGGCCGGTGCAGCGGGTGCCACTGCGGCGGCTGCAGCCGCTGCGACGACCAGGGCCAGTGCGGCCGCAATGCCAGCACCAGCGGCAGGCAAGGCCACTGCCGACAACGCGGCGGCACGCCCGGCGGCGCCCGGCTCGCGCGTCGAACCGAGCCTTTCCGGCGGTGCGGACACCCCGCCCGCCTGGGCGCGCACCGAACCCGTCGCGCCCGCGGGATGGCTGCGCGAGCCCTCGGGCAACCCGGTTCGTAACGCAGCCGCCGCGCCTGGCGACAACCGCCGTCCGATGGCGCCGGCCGTTGCGCCTGCTAACCCTGCGGCGCCCGCTGCCGCACAACCACCCGCGCAACCGTCCGCCGGACCGTCGCATTGGCGCACCGAAACGGCGAGACCCCCTGTGCCGGGCGCACGGCCCGTTGCGTCGTCGGCATCGGCGGCGTTGCAGCAGTCGCAGGCCGCCGCCGCAGCCAGTGCCGCCGTGCGCAGCTTCGCGGCCACGGCTGCCGCGCCGCTCGATCCGCTGACTTCGCCGTTCGCGACTCCCGCGCCGGTGCGTCGCAGCGCCCCGCCTCCTGTCGCCGGCAGCACGGCGGCGCGCGCGGCCGCCAGCATCCCGCCCGCGCCTCGGCCCAAGCCGCCACGCCCGTTCGTCTGGCCTACGCCCTCCGCACGCAATGCGATGCGCACGCAGGCGGCCACGCCTCGCGCGCAGACGCCGGCCCCGGCCGTTTCCCCGGCTTTCTCGCGGCCTTCGGCCTCGACGGCGCCCACTGCGCGCGAACCGCTCTCGACGAGCGTGCTCGAAACGCTGCGCTCCATCGAGGAAAACGCCGCGCGCTGGACGACGCTGGCCGGTGCCAGCCTCGCACGGCGCAATACGATCGAAGAGCACACTGCGCGCGCGGCAGAGGCTGCTGCGCCGACGGCAAACGAGACCGGGGCGCGCGAGTTGATGCCTGTGGCGACTGCACCCGTGTTGACACCGGTTGTTGCCGGGTCCGCGGTCGAGTTGCTGCCGGATGCGCGGACCACCGCCAGCGCGGCGCAGGCCGACGAGGCAACCCTGCCGGCGACCGTGCCGCATGACCCGAGCGAACCGCCAGCAACGGCGGCGCAGGCCATGGCCGCCTACGATGCGATGCCGGCTTTCGATCGACACTCGCTGACGCCTGCGCACGACGAGCCGGCAGATACGCCCCCGACAGCGCCGAACACGCCAATCCCGGGCACCCAGCCCGACAGCAACGACACCGCACAGCACACCTTCGCTGCGGCTGCGCCCGCGCCTGCCGTCGAGGCTCCGGCAGCGCTTGCCGTGCCTGACGCCGCATTGGCCGCAAGCACCGGCCTGGCGCCTGCTTTCGATATCGCCGCGACGCCTGAAGCCGTTGAGCCAGCCGAAGCGTCGCCTTGGGACATGCTCGATACGGCGGCGACCGCCTCACCGCAGTCCACCGCTGCCCCGCTGCACGCCGATCCCGTCACGCTGCCGCGCGCACCGGCGCCCGCCACGACATGGCTCGACGCAGCGCGCCTGAACACGCCTGCGGCATCCGCCGCGCCGCAACCCTTCCCTGCACGACCGGCATGGCCGGAAAGCGAACACGGTCTCGCGCCGTGGACCCTGCTCGACGACGAAGCCGCCGACGCAACGCCGTCCGAAACCGCTCCGGCTGATGAGCCGCCAGCGTATGACTTTACGTCCGTCGTGCTGACGCCCGAACCGGCTGCCGTGGAATTCGCAAGTGAGCCAGAAGCGCAAAGCGCACCGGACCCGGCGCCCGCGATTCCGCCAGCGCCGCCAGCCCAGCCCGCCATCGCGGACGGCTCGAATATCGTGCGCTTCCCGCGCGCAGTCCCTGACGCACCCCGCCCCCTCGCCGCAGAGCCCGCGAACGAAGCGTCGGCCGCCGATGTCCCCCCGGCCGCACTCGCGCATCCGCACGAAAACCTGGAGCCGTTGACCACCGCCCCCTGGCAGGCGGCCACCTCGAACGCGACCGGCGACATCGAACCCGCCATCGCCGATACCCACTTCGGCATCGCCGCGCAACCGGCAACGGCAACGGCTCCGTGGGCCCCCTCCCCCACCGTGGCGCCGCTCGCCCCGCCCATTGCCGCGACGCATCCCGCCCCGGCATTCGCCGCGCCCCTGGCGATTGCCCCGGACGCAACGCCCACGCCCACCCCCGAGCCCGCCCAGCGCCAGCCCGTGCGCGGCCACGCGCCGACCAGCTTCGAGTTCCAGCCGCTCCCGGCCTCGGCCGTCGAACTGCCGGGTCTCGATCTGCTCGAGCGCGCGTCGTCGGAAATCGAGCCTGTCTCCGAGCAAAAGCTCGCCGAAACCAGCCAGTTGATCGAGCAGCGCCTCCAGGAGTTCAAGGTGCCGGTGACCGTGGTCGGCGCCTCGGCGGGGCCGGTCATCACGCGCTTCGAAGTCGAGCCGGCGCTCGGCGTGCGCGGCAGCCAGATCGTCGGCCTCATGAAGGATCTTTCGCGGGGCCTCGGCCTCACGTCGATCCGCGTGGTCGAAACGATTCCCGGCAAGACCTGCATGGGGCTCGAGTTGCCCAATGCGCGCCGCCAGATGATCCGCCTCTCGGAAATCCTCGAATCGGCGCCCTACCACCGCTCGCAGTCGAAGCTCACCATCGCGATGGGCAAGGACATCGTCGGCCACCCGATCGTCACCGATCTCGCCCGCGCGCCGCACATGCTCGTCGCCGGCACGACCGGCTCGGGCAAGTCGGTCGCGATCAACGCGATGATCCTCTCGCTCCTCTACAAGGCCACGCCCGAGGACGTGCGGCTCATCATGATCGACCCGAAGATGCTGGAGCTTTCGGTGTACGAGGGCATCCCGCACCTGCTCGCGCCCGTGGTCACCGACATGAAGCTCGCCGCCAACGCGCTCAACTGGTGCGTGGGCGAGATGGAAAAGCGCTACCGGCTGATGTCGGCCGTGGGCGTGCGCAACCTCGCGGGCTTCAACCAGAAGATCCGCGACGCCGAAGCGCAGGAAAAGAAGATCGGCAATCCGTTCTCGCTCACGCCCGAGGCGCCGGAGCCGCTCTCGCCGCTGCCGATGATCGTGGTCGTGATCGACGAGCTGGCCGACCTCATGATGGTGGCGGGCAAGAAGATCGAAGAACTGATCGCGCGGCTCGCACAGAAAGCGCGCGCCGCGGGCATTCACCTGATCCTCGCCACGCAGCGCCCGTCGGTCGACGTCATCACCGGTCTCATCAAGGCCAACATTCCCACGCGCGTCGCGTTCCAGGTGTCCTCGAAGATCGACTCGCGCACGATTCTCGACCAGATGGGCGCCGAGTCGCTGCTCGGCCAGGGCGACATGCTGTTCCTGCCGCCCGGCACGGGCTATCCGCAACGCGTGCACGGCGCGTTCGTGGCCGACGAGGAAGTGCATGCCGTGGTGGAGTACCTGAAGCAGTTCGGCGAGCCGGAGTACGTGGAGGGCATTCTCGACGGCCCCGCCGCCGAAGGCGCACCGCAGGATCTCTTCGGCGACGCCCCCGAAGCCGAAGCGGACCCGCTCTACGACGAGGCCGTCGCTTTCGTCGTGCGCACGCGGCGCGCGTCGATTTCCTCGGTGCAGCGGCAACTGCGCATCGGCTATAACCGCGCGGCGCGGCTCGTCGAGCAGATGGAAACGGCGGGGCTCGTCTCGCCGATGGGCATCAACGGCAGCCGCGAAGTGCTCGTGCCCGGCGGCCAGCCCGAATGACAAGGGGGCGGCCTCTGCCGCCCCCCGCAGCGTCCCGCTTCATCCTTTTGCGTATCCTTTTGCGCGCGAGCGCGCAGCCCCCTCAAGGCGCCACGAACTTGAAATCGACGGGCGAGCCGATCTCGATCGGCTTCGGATCGGGCCCGAGCAGGCCCGTCTGCGGATCGCGGCGAAACACGTAGGCCGTGTCGCTGTTCTGGTTGCCGACGATCAGCCATTGCCCGGTGGGGTCGATGGCGAACTCGCGCGGCGACTTGCCGAGGCTCGCCTGGCGGCCCACGCGCTTGAGCTTGCCGGTCGATTCGTCGACGGCGAAGATCGAAATATCGTTGGCATCGCCGCGATTCGAGACATAGAGGAACTTGCCGTCCGGCGAAAGGTGGAGCGCCGCGGCGCCCACCGCGCCCTTGAAGTCCGGCTCGGCGAGTTTCTCGACCTGTTCGAGCGTCAGATGCCCGTCGCGATAGCGGAACACGCTGACCGTCCCCGCCAGTTCGCTCGTGAGGTACGCGTAGCGGCCGTCGTTGCCGAACACCAGGTGGCGCGGGCCCGTTCCCGCCTTCACGTCCGTGTAGCGCCACGCGGTCGGACCGAAGAGGCCGCGGCTGCCGTCCGGCGTGTAGCGGTAAGCGTAGAGCTTGTCGGTGCCGAGATCCTGGGTGAAGAGGTACTGGCCGTCCGGCGAGAACACCGTCGAATGCACGTGCGCGTTGTCCTGGCGGCCCTTCACCGGGCCGCTGCCGTCGTGATGCACGGTGAGCACGGCCGCGCCCAGTTGCCCGTCCTGCTCGACGGGCAGCACGGCGAAGCTGCCGCCCGGGTCGGCCGCCACCGAGTAGTTCGCGACGAGCAGGTACTTGCCGTCCGGCGAGAGGCTCAGATAGCACGGATCGTTGCCTTCGGACGACACCTTGTCGAGAAACGTGAGCTGCCCGCTCGCCGGATCGAATCCGAAGGCGCTCACGCTGCCGCGCTGCGAAGCAGGCCCGTTGTCGCCCGGCAACTCGTTCACCGCATAGACGAAGCGCCGGTCGCGGCTCACCACGAGATACGAGGGATTCACCGTCTTCGCCACGCTCACCGGCGTCGCCTCGCCGGTCTTCGTGTCGAAGCGATAGACGTAGAGCCCTTCGCTCTTGCCGCCCGTATAAGTCCCGACAATCAGGTCGTAGACGCCGTTTGCGGGCGCGGGTGCGGAGGAAGAAGTCTGTGCGAAAGCGTGGGTGGCGGCAACGCTGGCCATGATGAGGAGACTCCGGACCAGCGATCGGGTCAGCCCCGAGCGCCCGCGAGCCCGGGGAGGCCGGGTGGGCAAGAGGCCGGGCACGGCGTATGCGTAAGCAGGGCGCTGGAACATGTCCATCTCCTTGTTCTTGCAAACATCTGAAGGATGTGGACCCAGTATAAGAGAGGTTGCGAGCCCGCGCGCCGCGCGTGCCCAGCCCACCAAGGAAGCGAACATGAACGTCCATCTCGCCATCGGCCCGCTCGCCTCGCTGATCGCCGGCATCCTGATCCTGGCGGCTCCGCGTCTGCTCAACTACATCGTGGCGCTGTACCTCATCATCATCGGCATCGTGGGCCTGTTCGGCACCGGCGGCCACTTCTGACGCATCGCATCGCCGTCTTTCTGCCTCGTCACGCGTGCGCTTGTGCGTTGCTTGCACGTCGCCCGCACGTTGCTTTCATTTCGATTGCACGGCGGCGCCGGAGCGCGCCCTCCGCCCGCTCGAGGCGGCCTTTTGCATACGCCCGCGCGCCCATGCCCGTAAAACGCATTGCACGAGCGGCCCCGGAGCCACTAATCTTGTGCGTGCAATCTGCCGTTAAACCCGGTACCGGAGGCGCTTTCGATTCATCCGGCACCTGTCAAACTGCTTACCATGCCCGCACCCATTGAAGACTATGCCCTGATCGGCGACGGCCACACGGCCGCGCTCGTGTCCCGCGCCGGCTCCATCGACTGGCTCTGCTGGCCGCGCTTCGACTCCGGTGCGTGCTTCGCCGCGCTGCTCGGCACCGAGGCGAACGGACGCTGGCTGATCGCCCCCCATGCGGGCGAAGGCGTCGAGATCAAAACCACGCGCCGCTACCGCGGCGAAACGCTGATCCTCGAAACCGACTTCGAAACGCCCGAGGGCGCCGTCACGCTGATCGATTTCATGCCGCCCGGCAATGGCTGGTCCGAGCTCGTGCGCATCGTGGTGGGCCGGCGCGGCACCGTGCGCATGCAGTGCGAACTCGTGCTGCGCTTCGACTACGGCTTTTCGGTGCCGTGGGTGAGCCGGCTCGCCTACGAAAGCGGCATCAAGGCGATCGTCGGCCCCGACACGGTGGTGCTGCGCACGCCGGTCGATCTGCAAGGCGAGAACATGCGCACGGTCGCCCAGTTCGAGGTGAAGGAAGGCGAGCGCGTGCCGTTCTCGCTCGCCTACGCGGCCTCGCATCTGCGGCTGCCGCCGCCGCGCGATCCGTTCTCGGCGCTCGCCCGCACCGAGAACTTCTGGTCCGAATGGTCGGCGCGCAGCACGGTCGAGGGCCGCTGGGCCGCGCCCATCCGCCGCTCGCTCATCACGCTCAAGGCGCTCGCCTACGAACCCACGGGCGGCATCGTCGCGGCCCCCACCACCTCGCTGCCCGAGCAGCTGGGCGGCACGCGCAACTGGGACTACCGCTACTGCTGGCTGCGCGACGCCACGATCACCCTGCTCGCCATGATGCGCGGCGGCTACTACGACGAGGCGCGCGCCTGGCGCGCGTGGCTCGGCCGCGTGATGGCGGGCTCGCCCTCGCAGTTGCAGATCATGTACGGCCTTGCGGGCGAGCGGCGCCTGCCCGAATTCGAAGTGGACTGGCTGCCCGGCTACGAGAACTCGGCGCCGGTGCGCATCGGCAACAATGCGGTCGGGCAGTTGCAGCTCGACGTGTATGGCGAAGTGATGAACGCGCTGCATCTCGCGCGCGTGGGCGGCCTGCAGGCCGACGACACGGCCTGGTCGATCCAGTGCACCATGCTCGAACACCTCGAAACGATCTGGACCGCGCCCGACGAAGGCATCTGGGAAACGCGGGGCGGGCGTCAGCACTTCACGTTCTCGAAGGTGATGGCGTGGGTGGCGTTCGACCGCGCGGTGAAGTCGGCGGAGAAGTTCGATCTGCCGGGGCCGCTCGATCACTGGCGCGCGCTGCGCGACACGATCCACGCAACCATCTGCGAGCGCAGCTTCAACAAGACGCTCAACACGTTCACCCAGGTGTACGACGGCACCGAGCTCGACGCGAGCCTGCTGCTCATGCCGCTCGTCGGCTTCCTGCCGGCGTCGGACCCGCGCATTGCGGGCACGGTCGCGGCAATCGAGCGCGATCTCATGTGCGAAGGCTTCGTGATGCGCTACCGCACCACCGAATTCAACGACGGCCTGCCGCCCGGCGAAGGCACCTTCCTCGCCTGCAGCTTCTGGATGGTCGATAACCTCGCCCTGCTCGGCCGCATGGACGACGCGCGCAGGATGTACGAACGGCTCCTCTCGCTCGCGAACGACGTGGGGCTGCTCGCCGAGGAATACGATCCCGTTGCGGGCCGGCTGGTGGGCAATTTCCCGCAGGCGTTCTCGCACGTGGCGCTCGTGCACACGGGGCTGAACCTCATGCGCCACGAGCAGGAGATGGCGAAGGAGACGGGACATCCGCCGTGCGCGGGCGTGCCGGCCGAAGCCGAAACTGTTGCGGCGCAGTGACGCGGCGATCCGCTTTTGCCCAGGTGGGTTAAACTATGCTTGCTGCGCCGCACAACAATCTGGGGGTCGATGCCCGGCCCCGGCTCATGATGCCTGTGATGCTTACGATGCTTGTGACGCGCGCGGGTCCGCCCGGACCTTTTTTGACCATTTTTGACTGTCCGTCCAACCCCGTCCGCCCCGACCCCACGCCGTGCCCCAAACACGTGCGCCTTGGTGCGAACCGCCCCATGAAGCTGGAGCACCCATGCTCTACCAAATCCGTGAATTTCAGCGCGCATTGCTGAGCCCGCTGACCGCCTGGGCCCAGGCGGCCTCGAAGTCGTTCTCGAATCCGGCCAGTCCGTTTTCGCTGGTGCCGGGCGCCACGCGCCTCGCCGCCGGCTACGAACTGCTCTACCGGCTCGGCAAGGACTACGAGAAGCCCGAGTTCAACATCCGCCAGATCACGAAGGACGGGTTCAACATTCCGATCGTCGAGCAAACGATCGTCGAAAAGCCCTTCTGCCGCCTGCTGCGTTTCAAGCGTTACGCCGACGACAGCCACGCCGTCACCACGCTCAAGGACGAGCCCGTCGTGCTGCTGTGCGCCCCGCTCTCGGGCCACCACTCCACGCTGCTGCGCGACACGGTGCGCACCCTGCTGCAGGACCACAAGGTCTATATCACCGACTGGATCGACGCGCGCATGGTCCCGTTCGAAGCCGGCCCGTTCCACCTCGACGACTACATCGCGTACATCCAGGATTTCATCCGCCATATCGGCGCGCGCAACCTGCACGTGATCTCGGTGTGCCAGCCCACCGTGCCGGTGCTCGCGGCGATCTCGCTGATGGCGAGCCGCGGCGAGGAAACCCCGCTCACGATGACGATGATGGGCGGCCCGATCGACGCGCGCCGCAGCCCCACCTCGGTGAACTCGCTCGCCACCGAGCACTCGCTCGAATGGTTTGAGAACAACGTGATCCACACGGTGCCGGCCAACTATCCCGGCGAAGGGCGCGCGGTGTATCCGGGCTTCCTCCAGCACACGGGCTTCGTCGCGATGAATCCGGGACGCCACGCGGCTTCGCACTGGGACTTCTACAAGAGCCTCCTGCGCGGCGACGAGGAAGACGCCGAAGCGCACCGCCAGTTCTACGACGAATACAACGCCGTGCTCGACATGGCCGCCGAGTACTATCTCGAGACCATCCGCACCGTGTTCCAGGAGTTCGGCCTCGCCGAGGGCACGTGGGACGTGGCCGGCGAGCGCGTGCGCCCGCAGGACATCCGCAAGACGGCGCTGCTCACCATCGAAGGCGAACTGGACGACATCTCCGGCTCGGGTCAGACGCACGCCGCGCACGACCTCTGCACGGGCATCCCCGAAGCGCACAAGCATCATCTCACCGCGGAAAAGTGCGGCCACTACGGCATTTTCTCGGGCCGCCGCTGGCGCACCATCATCTATCCGCAGTTGCGCGACTTCATTCGCGAGCACGAGCTGGCCACGAGGCAACACGCCAGCGAAAGCGCAGTGGCCTGAGCGCCAGCCCAACGCCAGCCAACGCGAGTCAACGCAAGAAAGGCGCGCGCCGTCATGCACGGCGCGCGCCTTTCTCTTTTGCGGCAGCGTTACGCGCCCTTGCCCGCGTTACTTGCGCATCAGGAACGCGAGCAGCATCTCCGTGTTCAACTGGATCATCCCGGCGCGCTCGGCTGGGGTGCTGAAGTCACGCCCGAGCGTTGCGGCCAGCGTGAAGCGGTTCGACACGATGTAGTAGCCCATGCCGGAAAGCGTCACGTAAAGCCGCAGCGGATCGATGTTCGAGCGGAACAGCCCCGCCGATTCGCCGCGCGCGAGGATCGCGCCGAGCGTCGCCACAATGGGCGAAATCATCTCGCGGATGCGCGTGGACTTCTGCATGTAGCGGGCTTCATGCAGGTTCTCGTTGTTGATGAGGCGCAGGAACTCGGGGTGATCCCGGTAGTAGTCCCACACGAAATGCGCGAGCCGCGTAATGGCCTCCACGGGCGCCAGGTCGGCGAAGTCGAGCGTGCGCTCCGCTTCGGTGAGCGCGCAGAACGCGTGCTCGAGCACGGCTGTAAACAGCTGCTCCTTGCTGCCGAAGTAGTAATAGAGCATGCGCTCGTTGGTTTCCGCGCGACGCGCAATCTGGTCGACGCGGGCGCCGAACAGTCCGCCATTGGCAAACTCTTCCGCCGCGGCCAGCAGGATGCGGCGGCGCGTGCCTTCAGGATCTCTTTTGATTTTGGGTTGATTCATGGTGGCAGGATCGCTCGGTAAGCCGCGTGTTCCGGATCGCGCTGCCGGGCCTCTCCTAGCCCGTTTTTTCGCCTTTCGGCGGCAGCGTTGAACGGGGCGCGCCAGGTTAATGGACCGACACCCTTCATCCTACGGTCTTGCGTTCGCTGTTTTGTTGTATGCGGTTTTATGCCGTGTATCACGCCGCGAAGCAGCATGCCCTTCGATGCCCTCTGCTTCGATGCCCTCTTTCACAGCCTTTTCTTTCGCCGTCCTTCCTGCAGTGCCCGGCGTTGTTCTTGCACGCCCTTCCTCGATGCTGCGGTTCGACGCCGTACTCGATGCTGAACTTCGACGCCGTACTTCGAATTAAGCGCTTTGATTATGGCACATGGCCCGCCAATGGCAATGCGGGAAATCGGCGATAATGCAGGCTTTGGCGCCCTGCCCGCGCCGCCCGCCGCGATGGCCCCGCAGGCGCCGCGCAAGGCCCGCCCCCGACGCAGCAAACGTGAACGATTCCAGAACACTTGCAGATCGCATCGAAGATCTGCTGCCCCAGACGCAATGCACAAAGTGCGGCTACGACGGCTGCCGGCCCTATGCCGAAGCCGTCGCCGCCGGCACCGCCAGCTACAACCAGTGCCCGCCCGGCGGTGCCGAGGGCGTGGCGCGGCTTGCCGGCCTGCTCGGCAAGCCCGTCATTCCGATCAACCCGGTCAACGGCGTCGAGCGCCCGCGCCCGGTTGCCTTCATCGACGAAAGCCTCTGCATCGGCTGCACGCTATGCATGCAGGCGTGCCCGGTCGATGCCATCGTCGGCGCGCCCAAGCAGATGCACACGGTCGTCACGGCACTGTGCACGGGCTGCGACCTGTGCGTGCCGCCCTGCCCGGTCGATTGCATCGCAATGATCCCGGTGACGGGCAACGCAACCGGCTGGGACGCGTGGACCCAGCAGCAGGCCGACGCAGCGCGCGTGCGCCACGACCGGCGCCTCGCCCGGCTCGCCGGCGAGCGCGACGCAGCCGTTGCGCGCGCAGCGGCGCGACGGGCGGCAGCCGCCGAGGCAACGACGGCCGCCGCGGCAGGGCAGGCCGCCGGATCTGCTGCAGCCGCACAATCCGCGAGCCCCCCAACCGCCGACGACGCCGAAGCGAAGAAGAAAGCGATCATCCAGGCCGCGCTCGAACGTGCGCGCCGCAAGAAGGCGGAAATGGCCGAACGCGGCGAGGGCCCGCTCAACACCGATAACGTCAGCGCCGACGTGCAGTCGCAGATCGACGCGGCCGAGACGCGCCGCCGGCGCATGGGCATCGACGAGAACGCAAAGGACCCGGGCAGCACGCCGCCCGCGGACCAGGACGACGATACGCCGACGTAAGTGAACCGACTGCGCAGATTCCCCGCGCAGCGCCACTGAGCGGCCTCAACCAGCGACCCCCACCACGAGCATGAACGCGACCAAGCGCCGGGCCATCTACGAAACGCTGCAAAGCCTCAACCCGCATCCGACCACCGAGCTCGAATACAAGTCGCCGTTCGAACTCCTGATCGCCGTGATGCTCTCCGCGCAGGCCACCGACGTCTCGGTGAACAAGGCCACGCGCAAGATGTTCCCGGTGGCGAATACGCCCGAAAAACTGCTCGCGCTCGGCGAAGAACGCGTGGCCGACTTCATCAGGACCATCGGCCTCTATCGCACCAAGGCGAAGAACGTCATCTCGACCTGCGAGATCCTGCTCGCGCAGTACGGCGGCGAAGTCCCGCAAACGCGCGAAGCGCTCGAAAGCCTGCCCGGTGTCGGCCGCAAAACGGCGAACGTGGTGCTCAACACGGCGTTCGGCCAGCCGACCATCGCCGTCGATACGCATATCTTTCGGGTTGCGAACCGAACGGGCCTCGCGCCCGGCAAGGACGTGCGCGCCGTGGAAACCGCGCTCGAAAAGTTCACGCCGCCCGAGTTCCTGCAGGACGCGCACCACTGGCTGATCCTCCATGGCCGCTATGTCTGCAAGGCGCGCCGCCCCGAATGCTGGCAATGCGTGATCGAACCGCTCGCCGCCGCCCGACCTCTGAGCCTGGAGCGCCGCCCGCGCCCGCACGGCATGCGGCGTAAAATGAACGCTCGCAACACACGTATTCCCCACCGACGATGTTCAATCCCAGCCGCGACGAAGTCCGCCGCTTTTTCACCGAGACCTGGCGCAAGCAGCGCGCAGGCGAAATCCTGACGCCGCTCGAAGCGATTGCCGCCGACTGGATCGTCGAGCATCCCGAGTATCACAGCGAACTCGCCGATGCCGATGCAGCCGCCGCCCAGGACTACTCGCCCGAGCGCGGCCAGAGCAATCCCTTCCTGCATCTGTCGATGCACCTCGCGATCAGCGAACAGCTTTCGATCGACCAGCCGCCCGGCATCCGCGCGGCGCACGACCGGCTCGCGGCGCGCCTCGGCTCCACGCACGACGCCCAGCACGCCATCATGGAGTGCCTCGGCGAAACGATCTGGGAAGCGCAGCGCACCCAAACGCCGCCCGACACCGACGCCTACCTGGCACGCATCGAACGGCGCGCCTCGCGTGACTGATGCGCGGCTGATGCGCGGCTGATGTACGACTAATGCACGACCGAAGCGCGGCTGAACCCTGCCGCGCCGCGCATGAAAAAACCCCGCGGCCGCCCCGCCCTCAAGCTGATGGGCGAGACGCTCGCGGGGTTCTGCCCTCGTGTCGCGCACGGCAGGCGCCACGCACGCGTGAGGCGTCAGGACGTCACTTCTTGTCGACCAGATCGCCCTTGAGCGATTCGATATAGGCGGCCAGATCCTTCATGTCGCTCTGCGAGAGGCTCTGCACCTGCGCCTGCATGATCGGATTGTTGCGGCCCAGATGCGGATTGCCCGTGCCCATCTGGTACTGGCGCAGCGCCCAGTAGATGTAGTCGGCATGCTGGCCCGCGAGCTTCGGATATTCGGGGCTCACCGGGCTGTTCAGCCCGACGCCGTGGCAGGCGGCGCAGTTGTGGCTCTCGGCGAGCACCTTGCCGTTGGAGGCGTCGGCGGCGTGCGCGGGATTCAGCGCGACTGCCGCGGCCAGCGCGGCGGCGCAGGCCGCGCCGCGTGCGAGCGCGGCGAAAGCGCCGGCATTGCGGGATTGCGCGGCCTCATGGGGCTTGTTCATGAATTCTCCTGTGTCGCGATCGCAGCGGGTTCTGGTGCGATCCCATGTGCAGCTTGCCGGACAGAGTTGGCGCACGGGCAACACGGCATGCACTGCCCCTGGCCCCTGCCAATCGATTGCCGCCGGATGGCGCTTATTTATCGGGGTTGTTTTTCGATGCCGCCGTCTGCGACGAGTAATACGCCGCGATATCGGCGATATCCTGGTCGGAAAGCGAGGTGGCAATCGCGTGCATCGTCTCGAAGTGCCGGTCGCCCTTCTTGTAGCTGTGCAGCGCGTTGGCAATGTATTGGGCGTTCTGGCCGCCGAGGATCGGTACGTGGTAGACCTCGGGGTAGGCGGTGCGATAGTCGGGAATACCATGACAGCCGATACACATCGCCACCTTGGACTGGCCCGCCTTCGCGCTGCCCACGACATCCGCGTGAGCCGTGGCCGCGAAGCCCGCCAGCACCGTCAACGCTGCGCCCACGACGTGCCTGCCGACAATTTTTTTCATAGCACTCAACCTGGCTTGAGGGGATTCGAACGCCCGAACCGCAGGCGGCAGCCTGCGCCGTTTGTACTGCCGTTGTACTTGTGCGTCGCCGTGCTGGCCGAAAAAAATCGAACCGATTGTACCGCGCCGCCGCGCAGCCCGTCCATACAGCGCGCCACGCCTGGCGGGCTTCCCCGGGGCGCTGGCGGGCCTGCCTGACCCGCTTGCCGGCCGTCCAGCGCGTCTGCGCGCTCATCCAGGAGAGGCCATGGAATCCCGGGGACCCAGGGCAGCACCGGGGTCCCCGCGGCCCGGCCGGCCCCCGCACGGCTACGGGCGCCCGAACCCTCGCAGCCGCCCCGGCCTGACCGAACCTCCCCGGCCGGCGCCAACGATACGCGAGGCGCCTCCGACGCGACATCCCATCTGACTTATACTGGGATTTTTTTCAGTGAGCGGTTCACCATGTGCGCCACGCGTTTCGAAGGCTCATCGCAGTACGTCGCCACCGACGACCTCAAGCTCGCGGTCAATGCCGCGATCACGCTGAAGCGTCCCCTGCTGATCAAGGGCGAGCCGGGCACGGGCAAGACCATGCTGGCCGAAGAGGTAGCCGCGGCGCTGAACATGCCGCTCATGCAGTGGCACATCAAATCGACGACGAAGGCGCAGCAGGGCCTCTACGAATACGATGCGGTTTCGCGCCTGCGCGACTCGCAGCTCGGCGACGAGCGCGTGAAGGACATCCGCAACTACATCGTGAAAGGCGTGCTGTGGCAGGCGTTCGAGTCGGAGCAGCAAAGCGTGCTGCTGATCGACGAGATCGACAAGGCCGACATCGAATTCCCGAACGACCTGCTGCGCGAGCTCGACCGCATGGAGTTTTACGTGTACGAGACGCGCGAGCTCATCAAGGCGAAGCAGCGCCCGCTCGTGATCATCACGTCGAACAACGAGAAGGAGCTGCCCGACGCCTTCCTGCGCCGCTGCTTCTTCCACTACATCAGCTTCCCCGAGCCGGCCACGATGCAGCAGATCGTGGAGGTGCACTATCCGGGCATCCGCAAGGATCTGCTGAACGCGGCGCTCACGAGTTTCTTCGAACTGCGCGGCGTGGCGGGGCTCAAGAAGAAGCCGTCCACCTCGGAGCTGCTCGACTGGCTCAAGCTCCTGCTCGCCGAAGAGATCCCGCCCGAGGCGCTCTCCGCCGCCGGCGGCCAGAAGTCCATGCCGCCGCTCGCGGGCGCGCTGCTCAAGAACGAGCAGGACATGACGCTCTTCGAGCGCCTCATCTACATGAACCGCCACAACCGCTGAAGCGCCGCGCGCGCGACTCGTTCACGCTCGCGCGCCGTGCATGGCGCGAGCCCGGAGACCCCGCATGCTGATCGACTTTTTCTACACGCTGCGCGACGCGAAGCTGCCGGTTTCCGTGAAGGAGTACCTCACGCTCGTCGAAGCGCTCAAGGAGCGCGTGATCGCGCCGTCGCTCGACGAGTTCTACTACCTCGCGCGCATGACGCTCGTGAAGGACGAACAGTACTTCGACCGCTTCGACCAGGCCTTCGGCGCGTATTTCCGCGGCATGGAGAAGAAGTCGGAACTCGCCTTCGAGATCCCCGAGGCGTGGCTCAAGAAGCGGCTCGAACGCGACTTCACGCCCGGGCAGCGCGCGCAGATCGAGGCGATGGGCGGGCTCGACAAGCTCATGGAACGCCTGAAAGAGCTCTTCGAGGAGCAAAAGGAGCGCCACGAGGGCGGCAGCCGCTGGATCGGCACGGGCGGCACCTCGCCCTTCGGCAACGGCGGCTACAACCCCGAGGGCATCCGCATCGGCGGCGAAGGCGGCCAGCGCAGCGCCGTGAAGGTGTGGGACGCGCGCGCCTACCGCGACTACGACGACCAGGTCGAGATCGGCACGCGCAACATCAAGGTGGCCCTGCGGCGGCTGCGCCGCTTCGCGCGCGAAGGGGCGCACGAAGAACTCGATCTGCCGGGCACGATCCGCAGCACTGCCGCCAACGCGGGCTGGCTCGACATCAAGATGGTCCCGGAGCGGCACAACAACGTGAAGGTGCTGATGCTGCTCGACGTGGGCGGCTCGATGGACGATCACATCAAGCGCACCGAGGAACTCTTTTCGGCGGCGAAGGCCAAGTTCAAGCACCTCGAGTTCTACTACTTCCACAACTGCGTGTACGACTACCTGTGGAAGAACAATCGCCGCCGCCATGCCGAGCGCACGCCCACGTGGGACCTGCTGCACAAGTTCACGCCCGACTACAAGCTGATCTTCGTGGGCGACGCCACCATGAGCCCGTACGAAGTGCTGCAGCCGGGCGGCTCGGTCGAATACAACAACCCCGAAGCCGGCGCCGTCTGGCTGCGCCGCTTCGCCGATCACTTCCCGCACTTCGCCTGGCTCAACCCCGAACCCGAGCGGCTCTGGGAGTACCGGCAGTCGGTTTCCGTCATTCGCGAGATTCTTGGGCACCGCATGTATCCGCTCACGATCGCGGGGCTCGAAACGGCCATGCGCACGCTCAGCAAGTAACGCCCGCCGCACCCTGCGCAAGTGCTCCAGCGCCATTGCGCAAGCCGCGCAGGCACGAGGCGAGGCGCGCGAAGAAGCGCCATCAGAACCAGAACGCATCAAGAAGGAGACCCCCTGCATGACCGCCCCTCTATCGCCCGACCTCCGGACTTTACGCCCGGGGCCGCTGCGGCCCTTTGCCGACACCACCGTTTCGACGGTGGTCGCGGGCTTCGTCGCGATGATGACGGGCTATACGAGTTCGCTCGTGCTGATGTTCCAGGCCGGCCAGGCCGCGCACCTCACGGACGCGCAAATCTCGTCGTGGATCTGGGCGCTGTCGATCGGCATGGCCGTCTGCACCATCGGCCTCTCGCTCTGGTTCCGCGTGCCCATTGTCATCGCGTGGTCCACGCCGGGCGCCGCGCTCCTCATCAGCTCGCTGCCGCACGTGCCCTACGCCGAAGCCATCGGCGCCTATATCGTCTGCGCGCTGCTGCTCACGGCGGTCGGCCTCACCGGCTGGTTCGACACGCTCATGAAGCGCATTCCGGGCGGCATCGCGGCCGCGCTGCTCGCGGGCATCCTGTTCGAGATCGGCATCGAGATCTTTCACGCGGCCCAGTACCAGACGCCGCTCGTGCTCACCATGTTCCTCTCCTACCTCGCCTTCAAGCGCGCCGTGCCCCGCTATGCGATCGTCGCGACGCTCGGCGTAGGCATCCTTGCCGCCGCCGCGCTCGGGCTGCTCGATTTCAGCCACTTCCGCGTGGCCGTGGCGAAACCCGTCTTCACGATGCCCGCGTTCTCGGTTTCCGCCATCGTCAGCATCGGCATTCCGCTCTTCGTGGTCGCCATGGCCTCGCAGAACGTGCCCGGCATCGCCGTGCTGCGCGCCGACGGCTACGACCACACCGTCGCGCCCTCCTCGCCGCTCATCGCCACCACCGGCCTCGCCTCGCTCCTGCTCGCGCCGTTCGGCTCGCACGGCGTGAACCTCGCCGCGATTACGGCCGCCATCTGCACGGGCTCGCACGCGCACGAGGACCGCACGAAACGCTATATGGCGGCCGTCTGGTGCGGCGTGTTCTATCTGGTCGCCGGCATCTTCGGCGCGACCATCGCCGCGCTCTTTGCCGCGTTCCCGAAGGCGCTCGTCGTTTCGATCGCCGCGCTCGCGCTGTTCGGCTCGATCATGAGCGGCCTCACCAACGCGATGCAGGACCCGAAGCAGCGCGAGGCCGCGCTCGTCACCTTCATGGTGACCGCCTCCGGCCTCACCCTGCTCTCGATCGGCGCGGCCTTCTGGGGTCTCGTCGCCGGCGTGCTCACGCAGTTCGTGCTCAATGCCCGGCGCGCCTGAACCCGCGCCATCGCAACGCCCGCCGATCCGCCATAAAATGAGAGCCGAGCGCCGCGCCTCGTGCGCGGCCCCGCGCTGCCCGCCGGCGCCGTCCCGCTGCATCGCCCGATGGGCACGGCGGGGGAGCGCCTTCGTCGCATTCCGCCCTGGCGCCTTCGGGCGCCCGGCCGTTCCACTCCCAACCGTCACGGCGCCCGCGCGCCCTCAAGGCCAGACATGACTACCGCACTCGACCAGCTCAAGCAGTACACCACCGTCGTCGCCGATACGGGCGACTTCCAGCAGCTCGCCCAGTACAAGCCGCAGGACGCCACGACCAACCCGTCGCTGATCCTGAAGGCCGTGCAGAAGGCCGAATACCGTCCGCTGCTCGAAAAAACGGTGCGCGATCACGGGGGCGAATCGGTGGAATCGATCATCGACCACCTGCTGATCGCCTTCGGCACCGAAATCCTCAAGATCATTCCCGGCCGCGTGTCGACCGAAGTCGATGCGCGCCTCTCGTTCGACACGAAGCGCTCGATCGAGAAGGCCCACCACATCATCGAGCTCTACAAGGCGGCCGGCATCGGGCGCGAGCGCGTCCTCATCAAGCTCGCTTCGACGTGGGAAGGCATTCGCGCCGCCGAATCGCTGCAAAAGGAAGGCATCCACTGCAACATGACGCTGCTGTTCTCGCTCGCGCAGGCGGCCGCGTGCGCCGAGGCGGGCGCGCAACTGATTTCGCCGTTCGTCGGCCGCATCTACGACTGGTACAAGAAGGCCGCGGGCCCGAACTGGGACGAAGCGAAGGACGGCGGCGCGAACGATCCGGGCGTGCAGTCGGTGCGCGGCATCTACGCGTACTACAAGAAGTTCGGCTACAAGACCGAGGTGATGGGGGCGAGCTTCCGCACGACCAGCCAGATCGTCGAACTCGCGGGCTGCGACCTGCTCACGATCAGCCCGGACCTGCTGCAAAAGCTCCAGGACAGCAGCGAGAAGGTCGAGCGCAAGCTCTCGCCTGAAGCCTCCAAAGACACGCAGATCGAGCGCGTGCCGGTGGACGAGTCCTCGTTCCGCTTCCTCGTGAACGACGACGCCATGGCGACCGAAAAGCTGGCCGAAGGCATCCGCGCGTTCGCCGCCGACGCCGTGAAGCTCGAAAAGCTGATCGAGGAACTGCGGGCGCATTAACGCGGCCGCCTCGGGCCAAAACCCGAAACCCGAGCCTGCAAGGCTCGCGGGCCGCGCCAGGCTGCGCGGCCCGCACATCTCATTCCCGCCTCGCCACTCGCAAACCCTGGCCACGCAAATGCCGGTTGGCACGTTCCTGCGCGCCTAGAATCTGGGCAGCGGCACACACGAGGCCGCGCGATCCGGCCCTGGGTTCGGCCGGTTAGTCATCCCGTCCGCAAGGAAACCGACGATGCAAATCCAGCCCTACCTCTTCTACAACGGCGCCTGCGACGAGGCGATCGCGTTCTACCGCGAAGCGCTCGGTGCGCAGGAACTGTTCAAGATGCGCTTCAAGGACGCGCCGCCCGATCCGGCCCGGCCGCTCGCGCCCGAGCTCGCGGAGAAGGTCATGCACGCAACGCTCCAGATTGGCGACGCGCAGATCATGATGTCCGACGGCGGCTGCATGACGGAAAGCAACCGGTTCGCGGGTTTCGGCGTCTCGCTGACCGGCGCGGATACCGCTGCGGCAGAACGCTGCTTCAACGCGCTCGCCAAGGGCGGCCAGGTGACGATGCCGTTCCAGAAGACCTTCTGGTCGCCGGGCTTCGGCATGCTCACCGACCGCTTCGGCGTGCCGTGGATGGTGAGCGCGCCGCCGCAGGAAAGCGCCGCCGGCTGAGCGTCGCCTGTTGCGGTCTGTTGCGGTCTGTTACGGGTCGAGACCGGCAAGCGAGGCGCGTCACACCCGGGGATGCAGGGTCGCGCGCTCGATATTCCAGCGCGGCTCGGTTTCGAGCAGCAAGGCGCTCAGTTGCTCGACCTGCTCCTCTACCCGCTGGCCCAGCCAGTAAGGCCCCTGCAACTCGGGGGCAAGCAGGCTTGCGGCCGGCCGCGGCAGCCTTGCCGCGGGCGCGCCGTGCTGGACCTGTGTGGCCTCTTCGACCTTCGGGGCCGCCCCGCCGGCCGCCTCGTTGGCCACCTCATCGGCCGCAGCACTGCGCACCGCCTTGCGCAGCGCGCCCGCCGCAGCCTCAGGGTGGCGTCCGCCGCCAAAGCGCAGCGCCCGCGCCGTGCCGAGCAGCGCTTCGCGCACTCCCGCCCCGCCTTGCGCAAACGCCAACCGCACGGCTTCCTGCTCGCAGCGCTCGATGCCCGCGGACATCATCTCCAGCGCGCTCAGGAGCGCGCGGTGCAGCCGCTGGATCTGTTCGAGCCGCGCCAGCGGCACGTCGATCTCCTTGGACACCGAAGGCATCAACGCGCGCAGTTGCACGAGCCGGCCGTTCAGGCGCATGAAGGCGCGCACCTGCTCGTCGGCATCCACGCGCTCGCCGCGCACGATCCGCGCATAGAGGCGCGCGCACTCGCGCAGATTGTCGGCGAGGCTGTAGCGCCACGAATAGGTCGCGTGCAGCGGCAGCGCGAACGAAAACACCAGCGCGATCACGATGCCGATCATCACGTTCAGCGTGCGCCAGAGTCCCGTATCGATCAGGTTGTCGCCATGCCCCGCGACGATGCACATGGTGATCGCCGTGAGCAGCGCCACATAGGCGGGCTTGCCGATGGCATGCCAGGCGCACACGCCGGCGACGACCGACATCAACACGTAGGTGAGCCACAGGGAATGCGTGAACGCCTGCACGACGATGAGCGTGAGCCCGATACCCGCGCCGAGCAGCGTGCCGAGCGAGCGCTCGGCGGCCTTCTTGCGGATATTGCCCTGATGCTGGAGCCCGCCGATCACCACGAGCACCGTCACCGAGGACCAGATGCCGTGCGGAATGTCGATGCCCGTCGTCGCGACGATCGAGGCCAGCATCGCGAGCCCCACGCGCACGCTATGAATGAGCCGGGCGTTGCGATAGCGGTAGTACGGCGAAGCCAGCGCGCGCCACACGCGGGCGACCCGCGAGCGGCGGCGGCGCGGCCGGCCGGCCTGCGCAACCGGGGCGGCAGCGGCGGTATCGGGTTCGGAATGGGCCATGGTGCGGGCTAGAGCGAAAGCGGGAGCCGGTCGGGATCGGACGCCGTTTGGCGCGGCGTCGCAGCGATCATCGTGCACCAGAAAAACAAATGCCCGCAACTGGTGGTTGCGGGCATCGGCACAACGGGAAGGCTGAGGACAGCCTTGCCGTTCAGCCCTCCACGACGTCGAGATAGTCCTCGGGGCGCGTGCGGTCCTCGCCCTTTTGCATGCCGAGCACATGCACGAGCGCGGAAACGACCACCGCCACCACGATATTGACGATCAGCGACCACACCGCCGCGTAGCCGGGAATGGCCACGCCGAACAGATGCAGGACATAGATCGAGCCCTTGAGGTTCAGCGAGATCGCCATCCACGTGCCGGTCGCGATACCGGCGAGCCAGCCGAGCAGCAGGCCGCGATAGTCGAGCATGCGCGTGTAGAGACCGAACACGATGGCCGGCAGCGTCTGGATGATCCAGATGCCGCCCAGCAGTTGCAGCTGGATCGCGTAGGTAAGCGGCAGCCCGAGGATGAACGCTACCGCCCCCACCTTCACGATCAGCGACACCAGCTTGGCGACGTTGGTCTCCTGCTCGTGATTCATGTTGCGGTTGATGAACTCCTTGTGGATGTTGCGCGTGTACAGGTTCGCAGCGGCAATCGACATGATCGCGGCGGGCACGAGCGCGCCGATGCCGATGGCGGCAAACGCCACGCCCACGAACCACGGCGGGAAGAAGTGCAGGAACAGCGCCGGCACCGCGAAGTTCGGGCCGAAGGCCTTGAAGTACGGCGCGTACTCGGGCATGTCCTTCACCCCCGAGGCGAGCGCCATGAAGCCGAGCAGCGCGAGCAGGCCGAGCACGAGCGAGTACGCCGGCAGCATCGCCATATTGCGGCGGATGGTATTGCCCGACGAGGACGAGAGAATCGCCGTGACCGAGTGGGGGTACAGGAACAGCGCGAGCGCCGAGCCGACCGCGAGCGTCGCGTAGGCGCTATAGCCGTTCAGGCTGGTGGCGTCGGGAGCCTTGAGCAGCAGCTTCGCCGGCGGCACCGCGCTGAAGATATGGCCGAAGCCGCCCATCTGCGCGGGGATCACGATGATCGCGACGGCAATCGTGATGTAGATGAGCAGGTCCTTCACCACGGCGATCATGGCCGGCGCGCGCAGGCCCGACGTGTACGTGTAGGCCGCGAGAATCGCGAACGCGATGATGAGCGGCAGGTCGCCGACGAAGCCGGTCGTGTCGAAGCCGAGCGCGCCGATCACCACCTCGATCCCGACGAGCTGCAGCGCGATGTACGGCATGGTCGCGACGATGCCCGTCACGGCAACCGCGAGCGCCAGCGTGCGGCTGCCGTAGCGCGCGCTCACGAAGTCGGCCGAGGTCACGTAGCTATGGCGCTTCGCAATGGCCCAGAGCTTGGGGAACACCACGAACGCGAACGGATAGATCAGGATCGTGTAGGGCAGCGCGAAGAAACCCGTTGCGCCCGCGCCGAACACGAGCGCCGGCACCGCCACGAAGGTATAGGCGGTGTAGAGGTCGCCGCCCAGCAGGAACCAGGTGACGACCGTGCCGAAGCGGCGGCCGCCGAGGCCCCATTCGTCGAGATGGGCGAGGTCGCCCTTGCGCCAGTGCGCGGCGACGAAGCCGAGAATCGTGACGCCGATGAAGAACAGGACAAAGACAAAGGTCGCGGTGAGATTCATTGCGCGCCCCCTGCACTGCCTTTGTTGCGGTTCTTCGTCTTGTGATAGACGAGCGCGGTGATCACGGCGCTGATGAGAACCCAGGCCAGTTGATACCAGTAGAAGAACGGGAAATCCCACAGCGTGGGCTCGACCTTGTTGTACGACGGTACCCAGATCATCGCGATCCAGGGCAGCACCAGCAGCCAGAGCCAGTGCCTGCTTCCCTTGCCGGCGTCGGCGTCGTGAGCCATGACGTCTCCTCTTTCCTTATAGTGATGTGCGAGCCGCCCCGTGGGGCGTTCTTTGGCCGAGTGGGCGGATAGCCCGCAAGGTCCCCGAAAGCGTCAAAAAGAGTATCGAGCGCGCGCCGCCCGGTCAAGACGGGGCGACCCCAATCCCGGCGTCGCTGTCAAGGGGCGACGGCGTGCCCGTGCGCCTGTGCACCCGAAAGCGGCAGACGCAAAAAAGGCCGGCGATGGGCATGGCCGGCCCCGGATGTCTGCAAGCGGCCCGGCGCCGTCGCAGCGGCTGACCGGGCATGAAGCGCGCGCTCAGATCGCGAACATTTCGCCGCTCTGGCCGCTCTGGCCGCTCGATTCGCGCAGCGCCTTCACCCACTGATGCGCGGGCAGGCCGAGACGGGTTTCGATGAGGCGCGCACGCTTTTCCAGCGCTGCCCACGTGACCTCGAGCGCCGGCCCCGAAAACGCAAGCGCGATGCGATTGCCGTCGTGCACCTCGGGCAGCGCGATCACGCGGCCTTCGAAGGCTTCGTTCAGGCGCTTCATGTTGCGCACGAAGCTCGGATGATCGCCGAACAGGTTGATCGTCGCGATGCCGGCGTCGGTCAGGCAGGCGCGCGCCGCGCGATAGAACGCCACGCTGTCGAGCACCGGGCCGCGCGCGGTCGCGTCATAAACGTCGATCTGCAGCGCGCCGATCGTGCCGTGGTTCGCGCGCTCGTTCACGAAATCCCAGGCGTCGAGCTCGCGCACGGCGAGGCGCGCGTCGTCGTACGGCAGGTCGAACATCGTGCGCGCGGCCACCACGACGGCCGGATTCAGTTCGATGGCCTCGACCTTCGCGGGACGCAGGTACTGATGCGCAAACTTCGTGAGCGACGCGGCGCCGAGACCGAGCTGCACGATACGCCTGGGGGTGGCGAGGAACAGCAGCCAGGCCATCATCTGCTGCGCGTATTCGAGTTCGATGTGATGCGGCTTCTTCAGGCGCATCGCGCCTTGCACCCACTCGGTGCCGAAATGCAGATAGCGCACGCCGTCCTCCTCGGAGAACGTCACCGGCGCGAAACGCGGCTTGCGCGGGGCTTCGATGACCGGGGCTTCGTCGAGGTCGGCGGCGGCGCGGCGCGCACGGGCGGCGCGCTTCGCCTCGTGCGCCTCGCCGGCGGCCTTCGCGCGCGGCGCGGCAGCGGATTCTGCCTTGCGTGCAGCAGCATTTCGGGCGTTGGGGGCAGTGCGGAATGCGCGCGCCTCGGCCGAGGCGCGTTTGATCAAAGTCGTCATGTGGAGAATGTCGTACTGAAGAGGCGGTTTCCCGGGCGAACGCAAGCATAGCATTCGCGGCAGCCCGTACCCGTCCAGGACGCGCAGCGCCCGCTACCGCGACGTCAGTTGCAGGCGGTCGCGCCGCTTATCGTCGTGCAATGGTGCACGCTCCAGTGGCTCCCGCCCTGCAGCCCCACACCGGCATTCGTCCCGCCGATCGCCTCGACGCCCGGCTGCGGCGGCCCCGGCCTGAACCGCATCTCGACGCGCCCCACATGCAGCGTGAAGGGCGCCGGCGGAAACGGCCCGGCGGCCCCGATCGCGCGCTCGACGGCTGCGTCCCAGGCGGCGTCGCCGCTCGAGCGCGAGAGCCTCACCGTATCGGCCGCGCCGGATGCCGTCAGCGTCATCGAGACGACCGCCTCGGGATTGCCGCTCACGCTTGTGGTGGCCACAACCATGTTGCTGGCGAGCCGACAGCTCACGTAGCGCTCCCATTGCGTGCCGCTCAGGGTCGATTCGGTCGGCGGCGCGAAGCCCGGCGTGGCGACGCGCGCGAGACAGCGGCTCGTGACGGTTTGCGGCGGCGGCAGGTCAGGCGTATTGGCCGTGGGCGTGGGAGCGGGACCAGGCGGCGGCGGGCTGCTTGCGCATCCTGCCAATGCGGTGAGCGCGGCAAGTGCAACAGCCAGCGAAGTCGCGCCCGCAACCGCGAGCAAACGGCGCTTCTTGTTGCTCTCGTTGTTCTTGTTTTTCTTCATGGCAATGGCAGCTCCAGTGCGTTGGCGAGCCCTCTCCCGCCATCGGTCATGCTAGCGCGCCGGGTTTGCAGCGGGCTTACGCCGTTGCGGGAAGTCGTCGTGTGACTGGAGCCACTGCCTGCCAGGCCAAAAGACCGACTTTCCGCAAAGCTCGGGCGCACAAACCATACCGGGCGGACGCGATGTATGGCGATATCGCCTTGTCCACCCCGCAATCCGGCATCCGGCCAGGCAATCAGTACCGCTTACGATTTTCACACTCTCGATTCTGTGGCGCCTGCGAGTGGGCACTTCGCCCAGCCGTTCAAGCGGAAAAGGATCGCCAGTGGGCCGTCAAGTACGCCGGTTTTTCGAGGCCTATAACGAGAGGGTTGAGCGCGATAGCCTGCCGCTCGCCCAATACCGGGCATTCTGATAGCCCGGCTGGATACACCGACACTGGCTGCGATTCCACGAAACGAATTGACCCAATCCGTTACGTCGCGGCTTCACCGGCAGGACGAGATCATCTCGGCGCCGGACCGATTGTTTGGCGCCGGGTAAGCAGCCAGATACGCCAGAACGCTTGCTGACGCTCAAACGCGTCCGGATGCGTCATTCGATTGCCGCAGTTGCCGCCAAACGGCCAGTTTCTCTGCGTATGTGACTGAGGCATAGGCAGGACTGCTTGATGGCAGGCGGAGCAATCTGTATTGCCCGCCGCGCTCGCCAAGCGTATTCATTCCGATTTTGGCGGCGGTCCCGCCATTAAAGGCGATGGTGGCCAGATTCGGCAATGTGTCGACAAGCGCGATCAAGTCGTTGCTCGCATGGTCGCGTATGCGGCTGTCGAGACTCCCGATACGACGAGCCTCGGCAACGACGTCCCATAGACCGATACGGTATTCGAGCAACGTGTCAAGACGCGTTGCATAGTCCATCCCGACCAGATTCTGTTCTATGGCCTCCCCGACAAGCGCCCAGAACTTGTTCTGCTTATGCGCGTAATACTGCTGCTGCGCAAGCGACGCCTCCCCCGGCAGGCTGCCCAGGATCAGCACGCGCGTCCGGGCGTCGACAACCGGCGGAAAAGAGCGCTTGAACGTCATGGCCGAAGTCCAGGCACGCTCATCGCGGCGCGCCATGTTCGCGCTGCGCCCCATGCGCGCGCGAAGCCGTATGGTCGAGCGGCCCGCGCTCGCGCCCGGAGTGAACGGCACGCGAACCCGCCGCCGAAGCGGTCCCGTCGAGATGCGTCCACAGCGCGGGCAAAAAGCACTCGGTGACAAGCAGCGGCGCACCGTGCCGCTCGAACACGGAACGGCGCGCAACGAACGCATGCGGCGCCTGTCCCGCCGTCTGCCTCGCGGCGAGCGCATAAAGCGAATGCCGCGCACCCACGCGCCGGCTCACGAGCGCCGAGCGCGCCACGCCGCTGTCGCTATAGAGCAGTTCGGCGAGGGGCCGCGTGCGCAGGCTGCGCATCGCCTGCCAGATGCCGTGGCTCGCGCCGAGCGGCGTCGCACTGTGGGCGGCCACGAACGGCACGCCTTCGACGACAAGCGCGATCTCGCGCACCCACGCGCGCTCGCGCGGCGCGAGCGCGAGGGCCGCGCGCTCGTCGGGCCAGGGCAGGTCCACGGCCTCGCGCGTCACGCGTACCTCGACCTTGCCCAGCGCGCGCAGATGCGCAGTCAGCGAACCGCCGCGCGTGAGCCAGTCTTTCTGATCGGCACTGAAGGCCGGCAGGGGGGCGGCGCGCCAGTGCGCGTCGGCGGCATCGAATCGGATAGGCATGGCGCGCATTATAGGCTTCGCCCCCGCCGCGCCGCCTGCCCGCGCGCGCGAAAAAGAAACCCCTCACGGCACAGCATGCCGTGAGGGGTTTCGAGAGGCTTGCGACGCTCAGCCAAGCCCCGGATCTACGCCACCGATTGCCTCAACCGATCGACCCAACCGATCCACCCGACTTAGCGCGCCAGCAGCAGCGCGTTCGTGCGCTTGACGAAACTTGCCGGGTCCTCCAGCGCGCCGCCCTCGGCGAGCAGCGCCTGATCGAAGAGCAGGTGGCACCAGTCGGCGAAATCGGCGCGGTCGGCCGCGAGCCCCTTCACGAGCGGGTGCTCCGGGTTCACCTCGAGGATCGGATGGAACTCGGGCGCGTTCTGCCCGGCCGCCTTCAGCATGCGCTGCAGGTAGCCGCTCATCTCGCCATCGTCGGCCACGAGGCACGACGGCGAGTCGGTCAGGCGGAACGTGAGGCGCACGTCCTTCGCCTTGTCCTTGAGCGTTTCCTTCATCTTCTCGACGAGCGGCTTGAATGCTTCGCCCACCTTCTCCTGCTGCTGCTTTTCCTCGTCGTTGAGCGTGCCCAGATCGAGGTCGCCGCGCGCCACGCTCGCAAGCGGCTTGCCGTCGAACTCGGTCAAGAACGAGAGCACCCATTCGTCCACGCGATCCGTGAGGAGCAGCACTTCCACGCCCTTCTTGCGGAACACTTCGAGGTGCGGGCTGTTCTTCGCCGCCTGCCACGTATCCGCCGTGACGTAGTAGATCTTCGTCTGCTCGGGCTTCATGCGCGCCACGTAGTCGGCCAGCGAAACGCTCTGCTCGGCCGTGTCGTTGTGCGTGGACGCGAAGCGCGCGAGCTTCGCCACGCGCTCGCGATTGGCGTGATCCTCGCCGATGCCTTCCTTCAGCACCTGGCCGAACTCGGTCCAGAAGGTCTTGTACTTCGCCTTGTCCTCTTCCTTCGCCTCGGCGTCGGTCTGCGCGCCGGCGAGCTCTTCGAGCATCGACAGTACGCGCTTGGTCACGCCGTCGCGAATCGCCTTCACGTCGCGGCTTTCCTGCAGGATTTCGCGCGACACGTTGAGCGGCAGATCCGCCGAATCGACCACGCCCTTCACGAAGCGCAGGTAGTTCGGCAGCAGTTGATCGGCGTCGTCCATGATGAAGACGCGCTTCACATAGAGCTTCAGGCCGCTCTTGTGGTCGCGGTTCCACAGGTCGAACGGCGCGTGCGCCGGCACGTAGAGCAGTTGCGTGTATTCGCTGCGGCCTTCCACGCGGTTATGCGTCCAGGCGAGCGGATTCTCGTTGTCGTGCGCGAGATGCTGGTAGAACTGCTGGTACTGCTCGTCGCTGATGTCGCTCTTCGCGCGCGTCCACAGCGCGCTCGCCTGGTTGATGGTCTCGAATTCGTCCTTCGTGACCATCTCGCTCTTTTCGGCGTCCCACTCTTCCTTCTTCATTTCGATGGGCAGGCCGACGTGATCCGAATACTTCTGGATGATCGACTTGAGCTTCCACGCCGAAAGCAGGTCGTCCTCGCCTTCGCGCAGATGCAGCGTGATGGTCGTGCCGCGCTGCGCCCGCTCGACCGGCTCGACCGAGAACTCGCCCTCGCCCGCGCTTTCCCAGCGCACGCCCTGCGCCGCGGGCAGTCCCGCGCGGCGGGTTTCGACGCTGATCTTGTCCGCGACGATGAAGCCCGAGTAGAAGCCCACGCCGAACTGGCCGATCAGCGCCGCGTCCTTCTGCTGGTCGCCCGAGAGCTTGCCGAAGAATTCCTTCGTGCCCGAGCGGGCGATCGTGCCGAGGTTGGCGACCGCTTCGTCATGGCTCATGCCGATGCCGTTGTCCTCGATCGTGAGGGTGCGCGCCGCCTTGTCGTAGCCCACGCGGATGCGCAGGTTGGGATCGTTTTCATAGAGCGCGGCGTCGCCGATCGCCTCGAAGCGCAGCTTGTCTGCCGCGTCGGACGCGTTCGAAACGAGTTCGCGCAGGAAAATTTCCTTGTTGCTGTACAGCGAATGGATCATCAGGTGCAGAAGCTGTTTCACTTCCGCCTGGAAACTCATCGTTTCTTGAGCCATATTCGAGAGTCCTCTTTCGTTGTTCGGGAGTTTCGTTGCAAGGCGCATCGGAAGCCGCCTGCGCCGCGTGGCTTATGCCCGTTGCTCGATGCCGGTTGCGTCACACGCGATCTGCGCGCGTATGCGCGCGTGCACGCCGCGCGCATACCGCATAAGGCGCGCCGAGCGCCCAGATGGGGACGCCCCGCCGCTCTTTCAAGGGCCGGTGCCCGTGCCGCGCCGCGCGACGCCGTCCAGATAGTTCGCGAGGAACGCGGGCAGCGCCGGATCGCCGCAGTTCGCCACGTTAAAGCGCATCCAGGTCGTGGGCGACTGGTGGGGCGAAAAGAGGCTGCCCGGCGCGAGCAGGAAGCCGGCCTCATGCCCCGCGGCGGTGAGCGCGTCGGCATCCACGCCGGTGTCCGCCCACAGGAACATGCCGGCGCCGGGCGCCGCAAAGAGGCGCAGGCCCGCGCGCTCCAGCATGCGCGCGGCCTTGTCGCGCACGGTATCGAGCCGCCCGCGCAGGCGCTCGACGTGGCGCCGGTAATGGCCCTCGGTCAGCACGCGGTACAGCACGCGCTCGTTGAGCTCGGGGCTCGTCATGCCCACCAGCATCTTCTGGTCGCTCACCGCCTGGCTGACGCCGAGGCCCGACGCGATGAAGCCCACCCGCAGATTCGGCGCGAGCGTCTTCGAAAAACTGCCGAGGTAGATCACGCGGCGCAACTGGTCGAGGCTCGCGAGGCGCGTGGCCGGATAGCCCGCCGGGCACAGGTCGCCGTAAATGTCGTCTTCGACCACGATGAAGTCGTACTGCTCGGCGAGCCGCAGGATGCGAAACGCCTGGGCCGCCGTGAGCGAGGTGCCGGTGGGATTCTGCAGCACCGAGTTGATGACCAGCATCTTCGGCCGCCAGGTCTCCAGGAGCGATTCGAGCGCGTCCAGATCCGGCCCTTCGGGCGTGTACGGCATGCCCACGAGCCGCGCGCCCTGCGACGCGAAGCGCCCGAACATCTGGAACCACGCGGGGTCGCCCACCACGACCGTATCGCCGGGCTGCACGTAGAGGCGCGCGAGCAGGTCGATGGCCTGGGTGATGCCGGAAACGAGCACGATCTGCTCGGGCGAGGCGCCGATCTCGAGCTCGGCAAGCCGCGTCTGAAGCTGCTGGCGCAGCGGCAGAAAGCCCAGCGGCGAGCCGAAGCCGAGCAGCGGCGTGCCGCTCTGGCGCCCGAGCGAGCGCAGCGCGCCGGTAATCAGTTCGCCGTCCAGCCAGCGCGCGGGCAGATAGCCGAGGCCCGGGCCCTTCTCCGGATGCGTGGACGAGTGCAGCATGTTGCGCAGCAGCCAGACCACGTCGATGGTGGAAGGCGCGGGCGGTGCCTGGGCCTCGTCGGCGGCGCTGCCGGCCGCGGCGCCGCGCCGCTCGATGGGCGTGACGTTCGCCACGCGCTCGCGCACGTAGAAGCCCGAGCCGCGCCGCGAATCGAGATAGCCCTGGGCGACGAGACGCTCGTAGGCCTCGACCACCGTGAAACGCGACACGCCCTTGTCGAGCGCGAGCTTGCGGATCGACGGCATGCGCATGCCGGGGCGGAACACGCGTTCCTCGATGCGGCGGCGCCCCCACTGCACGAGCTGATCGACGAGCGTGAGCGTGGCCGCGTCGTGCGGCGCGGGAATCTGGTCGAGCGGGACGGAGGACATGGTGGCTCCCAACTGTACCGAACACTATCGGACCGATTGTACCGTTACTGTCTGTCTTCATACCGGTACATTTGACGTCACGCGTACCGGTAAGGATGCGCGGGTTTTACCCGCCCCCGTCCCCCCCACCGGTCACGCTAGCCCCGTTTCGGCAGCTTCGCCTGTGCCGGGCGACAGCGGCATGCCGCCGGCCCCTGTCGAAGAAGCTGCCGGGCGCGCTCGCCCGCGCCCACGTATTTCGCAACCGCAACCGGAACGCCCACCCATCGGGACCGCACCTGCCCGGCGGCCCCGCCAGACAGAAACGAACACGAAAAGATGAAAGCACGCGAAACCCAGGGCATGCTGCTCGGCCTCGTCGGGGTCATGATCTTCAGTCTCACGCTGCCGATGACGCGCATCGTCGTCGCCGAATTCCATCCGCTCCTCAACGGCCTCGGCCGGGCGCTGCTGGCCGCGGTCCCCGCCGCCGCGCTGCTCGCATGGCGCCGCGAAAAGCGTCCCAGCTGGCCGCAGGTGAAAGGCCTGGCGGTGGTGTCGCTCGGCGTGATCGTGGCGTACCCGGTGTTCTCCGCGTGGGCCATGAAGAGCGTGCCGGCCTCGCATGGCGCGATCGTCAACGGCCTGCAGCCGCTCGCCGTGGCGATCTACGCCGCCTGGCTCTCGCACGAGCGGCCCTCGAAGGCCTTCTGGGTCAGCGCCCTCTTCGGCAGCGCACTGGTTGTCGCGTTCGCCCTGCAGGCGGGCGGCGGCTCGCTGCATGCCGGCGACGCCTGGATGCTCGTGGCGGTGGGGATCGGCGCGCTCGGCTATGCCGAAGGCGCCCGGCTCGCACGGCAACTGGGCGGCTGGCAGGTGATCTGCTGGGCGCTCGTGCTCTCCGCGCCGTTTCTCGCGCTGCCGGTGGGCTGGCTCGCCTGGCAGCAGCATCTCGCGCATCCGGGCCCCGTCGCGCTCAAGACCTGGCTCGCGTTCGGCTACGTCACGCTTTTCTCGCAGTTCCTCGGCTTCTTCGCCTGGTACGCGGGCCTCGCCATGGGCGGCACCGCGCGCGTGGGCCAGGTGCAACTGCTGCAGATCTTCTTCACGATGGCGTTCTCGGCGCTGCTGTTCGGCGAGCACGTGGCGCCGTCCGCCTGGCTCTTCGCGGCGGCCGTGATCCTCACCGTGATGATCGGCCGGCGTGCCGCCATCCAGACCGCGCCGCAACGCGTGCGCACCGCCTGACGACGATGCGCCGATTCAGGTCATAATCGAATGCTTGACGCTTAAAGCTTCATTCGCTCACCCTCAATAAGGAGACCCTCATGGATCACAGCGACCTTCAAGCCGCCCGCACCTGGCAACTGTCAGAACGCGCCATCAAGCTCACCAGCTCGGCGATTCGCGAAATCCTGAAGGTCACCGAGCGTCCCGAGGTCATCTCCTTCGCGGGCGGCCTGCCTTCGCCCGCCACCTTCCCGGCCGAGGAAATGCGTGCCGCCGCCGATCGCATCCTGCGCGACAACCCGGCCGCCGCGCTCCAGTACAGCGCGACCGAAGGCTACCTGCCGCTGCGCGAATGGGTGGCCGCGCGCCACTCGCACGGCGGCGTGAAGATCCGCGCGTCGCAGGTGCTCATCACCACCGGCTCGCAGCAGGCGCTCGACCTGCTCGGCAAGGTGCTGATTTCGCCCGACAGCCCCGTGCTGGTGGAAACGCCTACCTACCTCGGCGCGCTGCAATCGTTCTCGCTCTACGAGCCGCGCTACGTGCAGATGCCCACGGACGACGAAGGCCTCGTGCCCGAAGGGCTCACGCCTCAGTTGACGGAGCGCGCGCGCCTGCTCTACGCAATCCCGAGCTTCCAGAACCCCACCGGCCGCCGCCTGCCGCTCGCGCGCCGCGAAGCGCTCGCCGCGTTCGCGAAGCGCGCGCCGTTCCCGGTGGTCGAAGACAATCCCTACGGCGAGCTCGACTACGCGGGCGAGCCGCTGCCCACGCTGCTCTCGATGGCGCCCGAGCACATCGTGCATCTGGGCTCGTTCTCGAAGGTGCTCGCGCCGGGCCTGCGCGTGGGCTACATCATCGCGCCCGAGGCGCTGCACCACAAACTGGTGCAGGCGAAGCAGGCCACCGACCTGCACACGCCGAGCTTCACGCAGCGCATCGTCCACGAAGTGGTGAAGGACGGCTTTCTCGACACGCACATCCCGAAGATCCGCGCGCTCTATCGCAGCCAGTGCGAGGCCATGCACGCGGCGCTGGCGCGCTTCATGCCCGAAGGCGTGAGCTGGAACCGTCCCGAAGGCGGCATGTTCATCTGGGTGAACCTGCCCGCGCACATCGACGCCATGAAGCTGCTCGAAGCGGCGATCGCGCAGAACGTGGCATTCGTGCCCGGCGCGCCGTTCTTCGCGGGCGAAGCGCGGCACAATACGCTGCGCCTGTCGTTCGTCACGGTCCCGCCCGCGAAGATCGACGAAGGCGTTGCGAAGCTCGGCGCGCTTATCCGCGCGCAAGCCGGTGCTCAAGCTGGCGCTTAGATTCGCGCGCACGGCTAACGCCCTGCAGGCCCGGAGCGCCCGCATAGACGCGCGCCCGGGCTCATCCGGTTTCCATTGTTTTCTCTCTCGCACGAGGACTTCTGATCATGGCTGACATCAACATCTACGACCGTCTCGAACAGCTCGGCATCGAACTGCCGCAGGCCGGCGCGCCCGCCGCCGCGTACGTGATGAGCGCCCAGAGCGGCAACACGGTCTACCTGTCCGGCCACATCGCCAAAAAAGACGGCAAGGTGTGGGCCGGCAAGCTGGGCGACACGCTCGGCACCGAAGAAGGCAAGGCCGCCGCGCGCAGCATCGCCATCGACCTGCTCGCCACGCTGCACACGCATACGGGCGACCTCAACAAGGTCAAGCGCATCGTCAAGCTGATGAGCCTCGTGAACTCGACGCTCACCTTCACCGAACAGCACCTCGTCACGAACGGCGCCTCGGAGCTGATCGCCGACGTGTTCGGCGAGAAGGGCAAGCATGCGCGCTCGGCGTTCGGCGTCGCGCAGATTCCGCTCGGCGCCTGCGTCGAGATCGAACTGATCGCCGAAGTCGAGTAAGCCTTCGGCGAAACCGGGCCGCCGCGCGGACCGGCGGCCCGGTTTCAAGCAGCAAGGCTGCCGGTCGTGTTCCCTCCCCTCACGACTTTCACGCCATGACTCAACACAGCGCCCAACCCGGCGTTCGCTTCAAACAGGTCGACGTCTTCACGTCGGTCCCCTTCAAGGGCAACCCGCTCGCCGTCGTGTTCGATGCCGACGGGCTCGACGCCGCGCAGATGCAGGCCATCGCGCGCTGGACCCATCTCTCCGAAACGACCTTCCTGCTCGCGCCCACCGACCCGCGCGCCGACTATCGCGTGCGCATCTTCACGACGCGCGGCGAGTTGCCGTTCGCGGGGCACCCCACGATCGGCACGGCCCATGCGCTGCGCGAAAGCGGCTACACGCCGAAGACCCCGGGCCGCCTCGTGCAGGAATGCGGCGCGGGCCTCGTCGACCTCGCCGCGCGCGGCGGCAGCGAGCACAGTTGGGCCTTCTCCGCGCCGCCCGCGCGCGTGACCCCGCTGCCCGCGTCCGGGTACGCCGCGCTGCGTGCCGCCTTGCGCTCCGATGCCGTCGACTTCGACGCCGCGCCCTGTGGGGTGGACAACGGCGCGCCCTGGCTCGTCGTGCGCTTCGCCTCGGCCGAGGCGGTGCTCGCCCTCGCCCCCGACATGCAGGCCATCGCAACGATCGCCGCGGGGGTGGGTGCGCAGGGCCTCGCGGCCTATGGCCCGCATGCGCCTGGCGGCCCGGCCACCTTCGAAGTCCGCTGCCTGATGACGGGACTCGGCAACGGCGAAGATCCGGTGACGGGCAGCGCCAATGCCGCAATCGCCTTGTTGCTCGACCAGCAGAATTGCCGCCCCGGCACGCAGTACACGGTGCGCCAGGGCACCGCGATGGGGCGCGACGGTCGCGTCGCCATCGACTACGACGACGCCACCGGCCGGATCTGGGTCGGCGGCCATGCCGTCACCGTCATCGACGGCACCTGCCGCCTCGTCTGACAGCGCGCGCGGGCACGCTGCCTGCGCGTAGCCGCATGCGCCGAACCACGGCCTTCCTGGCGGGCCGTCCCGCAAACCGGCTCCTCCTCCGCGCGCCATCTGCTTTGTTTATGCGCAGCCGCACACCTATGCACCGCGGATAGGCGTCGTGGGCGCGCGGCAACAGGACTGGCGTATACCCGAGGGGGTTGCGCTTCCTTAAACAATCTCCAACCATTAATATCGAAACATCGGGCGCCCGGAGGCCGACTCCGGGCGCCCGTATTCCCATTCCGCGCGTTCCTTGCGCACTACAACACTCAGCCGTCCCGCAGAGCATGCCGCCGATGAAACCGAGCGCCTCGTTGCCGTCCCGGCCGCCGCATCCGCGGCATGGCGAATCATGCGCGCGCCGGTCGCGATGAGCCCGAACCGCCGACCGTTCTCCCGCGAACCCGGCCCCCGCAGCGTGCCCGGCCCGGCCTTCGCGCGCCCCCGCACGCTGCTGGCGATCCCGCTCCTCGGCGTGCTCGTGCTCGTGCTGCTGTGGGCGGTGATCTTCACGCGGCTCTCGGTCGAAAAGGAAGCGACCCTGCGCGAGGCCACGGCCTCGGCCGCCATTCTCTCGGCCGCGCTCGAACAGCACACGGTCAAGGCCATCCACCAGGTGGACCAGATCACGCGCTTCGTGAAGTACGAGTTCGAGAAGTCGCCCAACAATTTCAATCTCGCGAGCACGGTCGAAAAAGGCGTCGTGCAAAGCGACTCGCTCGTGCAGGTCTCGCTCATCGACGAGCACGGCAAGCTGGTGGCCAATACCGCCGACCCGAACCCGAAGCCGATCGACCTCTCCGACCGCGAACACTTCCGCGTGCACGAGCACGAGAACGACGACCAGCTCTATATCAGCAAGCCCGTGCTCGGCCGCCTGTCGGGGCACTGGACGCTGCAGATGACGCGCCGCCTCAATCATCCGGACGGCTCGTTCGCGGGCGTGGTGGTGGTCTCCGAAGACCCGGGCTACTTCACGAGCGACTTCTACAACAACGCGGCCATCGGCCGGGACGGCGTGATCGCCGTGATCTCGGACACGGGCGCCGTGCTGGCGCGCCGCACCGGCAACGCCGAGCGGACGAGCGGCACGTTCTCGGCAAGCGGCGTGTACCCGATCTCCGAGCAT
Source organism: Paraburkholderia ferrariae NBRC 106233 (assembly GCF_000685035.1). GTDB lineage: Bacteria > Pseudomonadota > Gammaproteobacteria > Burkholderiales > Burkholderiaceae > Paraburkholderia > Paraburkholderia ferrariae. The sequence continues at coordinate 179,914 of NZ_BAYB01000012.1, read as the reverse complement.
GTTTCGGGCACCTACGTCGATCCGATCGACCACGTCACGCGCATCGTCTCGTACCGGCATATCGACGGCTATCCGCTGGGCGTGCTCGTGGGCCTTTCGCAGGCCGAAGAATTCGCCGACTACAACCACACGCGCGACGTCTACCTGATGATGGCGACGTTCATCTCGCTTGCCATGCTCTCGTTCTTCGCCGTGGCGACGGGGCTGATCGGCAAGCTGCTCGGGCGCGAGCGCGAGATGTCGCAGCTCGTGCAGTACGATCTGCTCACGGGCCTGCCCAACCGCTACGCCACGCTGCAGCGGCTGCGCTACGAGGTCTCGCAGCCGGCCAACCTCGGGCGCCTCGCGATCCTCTTCATCGACCTCGACAACTTCAAGACGGTGAACGACACGCTCGGCCACAACGCGGGCGACATCGTGCTGCAGATGAGCGCGGCGCGCCTTGCCGACGCGGTGGGCACGGGCGGCACGCTCGCGCGCATCGGCGGCGACGAGTTCGTGGTGATCGTGAAGGGCGACGACATCGAAAAACGCGCCATCGCGCTCGCGGAAGCGACCAACGCGGCGTTCACGCATCCGTTCGACGTGCGCGGCAGTGCGTTCGTGCTGCACGCGAGCACGGGCATCGCGCTCTATGCAGTCGCGCACGAGAGCGAGATCGACCTGCTCAAGAAGGCCGACCTCGCCATGTACGCGGCGAAGGAAGCGGGCCGCAACTGCTTCCGCTTCTACTCGCCGCAGCTCGCGCATCGCGCCGACCACCTGATGAAGTGGGAGCAGCAGTTGCGCGTGGCGCTCGCCGAAGGGCAGCTCTTTCTCGCCTATCAGCCGAAGATCGACCTGCGCCGCCGCTGCATCACGGGCTTCGAGGCGCTGGTGCGCTGGAACCATCCGCAGTACGGCCTGATTCCGGCCAGCGAATTCATTCCGGTGGCCGAATCGACGGGCCTCATCGTGCCGGTGGGCGACTTCGTGATCCGCACGGCCTGCGCGCAGCTCGCGCAATGGCAGCAGCAGGGCTACGAAACGCTCTCGCTCGCCATCAACATCTCCGCCGTGCAGTTCTGGCGCGGCGACCTCTACGAGACGGTGGCGCACGCGATCGAGGAAACCGGCATCGCGGCGCACCGGCTGGAGCTCGAGATCACCGAGACGGCGATGATGGAGTATCCCGAACTCGTGTCCGAGAAGATCTTCGCCTTGAAGCGCCTCGGCGTGCGCGTGGCGCTCGACGACTTCGGCACGGGCTATTCGTCGCTCTCGTACCTGAACCGCTTCGCCGTGGATACGCTCAAGGTGGACCGTTCGTTCGTGCAGGCCATCCCCGCCGACCGCAGCGTGTGCGTGATGGTCTCGGCCATCGTGAATCTCGCGCGCTCGCTCGGCCTCACGGTGGTCGTAGAAGGCACGGAGACCGAAGAGCAGATCGCGTGGCTTTCGGCGCTCGGACCGATCGAAGCGCAAGGCTTCCTGTTCTCGCGCCCCGTGCCCGTGGACGGCGTGCCCGCGCTGATCGAGCGCTTCGGCGTGTGCGGGATGGCGCATGCCGGCGGCACGGCCGAGCAGGGCGAGCGCGTGAGCGACGCGTCGCAGCCGCGCTAGGCCCGAGAGCCAGGAGGCTTGCGGGCCCCGGCTCGCGGCGGCCGGCCGCGCGCGTATCGCACGCCAACCTCGCGTGCGCCATCGACCTGATTGAACTCTGTGCGGGATGCCATGCCCGCGTCCCATGCCGCAATGGAGAATCGTTCCGACGACCTCACCGCCACGCTGCGCCACCCGCCGCTCGACGCATCGATCGAGCCGCCGCGCCACTCGCTCTGGTCGCTCTTTCGCGTGGTACTGAGCCGCTCCGCGGTTTCGTGGGGCGGCCTCGCGCTGATGGCGCAGCTCGAACAGCATTACGTCGAACGCGAAGCGCAGCTCACGCCGGCCGCCTTCTCCGACCTCGTGGCGCTCGCCTGGATGGTGCCGGGCCCGGTGGGCTGCAACGTCGCCGTGCAGCTGGGCCACGCCATACGCGGACGCTCGGGCGCGTGGGTGGCCGGCGTCGCCAGCGTGCTGCCCTTCTTCGCGCTGATGACGCTCTTCGCCATCTTCTACCGCACGCCGCTCGTGCACGCGGTGGCCTCGCGCACGCTGCTCAATCACTTCAGCGTCGTGCTGGGCATGCTGATCGGCGTGACCTGGTACCGGCAAACGCGCGCCCTCGTGCGCGGGCGTCTCGAATGGGCCGCCGCGCTTCTCGCCTGCATCGCGCTCGCTATCGCGACCAGCGGCGGCGCTTACGTCGCCATTCTCTGCGTGGCCTTCGGGGCGGGCTGGCTCGCGAGCCCCGCGCAGTCCATACCGCTCGCGATCGGCATGACGCGCAGCGATGTCTGGCTGCTCGCCGCCCTCGCGGCGCTGATCGCCGTCTTCGCGCTGCCGCTGCCCTATCCGCTCGAAAGCGTCTTGCTGTGGCCGCGCCTCGCGGGCGCCGGCATGACGCTCTTCGGCGGCGGTTTCTCCGCGCTGCCGGTGCTCAAGACGCTGTTCGTCACGCCCGCCATCGGCGTCACCAACGACGACTTCACGCTCGCCTTCTCGCTCTCCCCGCTCTCGCCGGGGCCGCTGCTCAACGTGGTGCCGTTCTTCGGCTATCTCGTGGATGGCTGGCTCGGCGCGCTCGTGGCCACGCTCGCGCTGTTCGTGCCGTCGGGCTGCCTTGTGGTGCTCGCCCAGCGGCACCTGCACCGCATGAAGGCGAATCCGCGCTTCGAGCACGCCATGCGCGTGCTGCGCGCGGGCACCACGGCCTTTCTCGCCATCGCCGTCTGGCATATCGCGGTACGCGTGCCCTTGCAGCCCGCGTACTTCGCCACGGCGACCTTCGCCGCCCTGTGCTTCGGCAAGTTCAAGCTGCCCGCGTATGCCGTCTATGCCGCGGTGGGCACCGCGTGCGGGCTGTGGCTCGCATACGGCTGAATCTGCGGCTGCGGCTGCAGCCACAGACTCAGCCGCGCGCGCTTCATCAGCGTGACTGAGCCTGCGTCAAGCCGCCGAAAAACGCCCGCGCATTGTCTTCGAGGCTCGCGAGGTGATAGCCGCCCTCCTGCACGATCACCGAAGGCAGATCGAGCGCGCCGATGGCGGCGCCCAGGCGCCCGAAGCCCTCGGTGCTCACCGCCACCTTCGACTGCGGATCGTCCTTGTAGATGTCGAAGCCGAGCGCGAGCACCAGCGCGTCCGGCTCGAAACGCCGGAGCACGCGCAGCGCGGCGTCCACGCGTTCGAAGAAGACCTCTTCGGACGCGCCGTGCGGCATCGGCAGATTGACGTTGTAGCCCTCGCCCGCGCCGTCGCCGCGCTCGTCCTCGTAGCCCGCCACCACCGGGTAGAAGTTCGTCGGGTCGCCGTGGATGGAGATGTAGAGCACGTCGTCGCGCCCGTAGAAGATCTCCTGCACGCCCTGGCCGTGGTGCATGTCGGTGTCGAGAATCGCCACGCGCGGGAACCGGCGCCTGAGCGACTGCGCGGCAATGGCTGCATTGTTGAGGTAGCAGAAGCCGCCTGCCGCGTCGGCGCGCGCATGATGGCCGGGCGGCCGGCACAGCGCGTAGCTCGCGCGCGCGCCCTCGTTCACGGTCGCGGCCGCCGCCAGCGCGCTTTGCGCCGACCAGTACGCCGAACGCCACGTATTCGCGCCCACCGGGCAACTGCCGTCGGCGAGATAGCGCGCGGCCTGCGCGAGCACGCCACGCAGCGGGTTGGGGTCGCGCACGTAGATGTTCGACATCACTTCGTCGCCCCAGTCCTCGGGCATGCGTTTCCACTGCGCATGCGCTTCTTCGAGAAAACGCAGATAGTTCATGTCGTGCACGGCCGCGATGGGCGCCGTGCCGAAGTCGGCGGGCTCGCGGACTTCGAAGCCGAGCGAATGGGCCGCCTTCACGAGGCGCGCCGCGCGTTCGGGCACTTCCTGCGGCTCGCGCATCTGGCCGCGCGACAGATAGGTGCGCGGATGGTGCAGCAGTTGTTCGGGATGAAACCAGGTCAACATCGTTAGCACTCCTTCTTCAATCGCTACGCTGCGGCCGCAATGCGGACGCCCGCGCGCGCAGCCACCGCGTTCAGCAATACGTTCGTGCCGGCCGTGACGTCTTCGGGCAGCGCGTCCTCGGCCTCGTTATGCGAGAGGCCGTCCACGCACGGAATGAACACCATCGCCGTGGGGCAATAGCGCGCGAGGTGAATCGCGTCGTGACCGGCCCCGCTCACGATACGCTCGTTCGAGTAGCCGAGCGCCGTCACCGCCTGGGCGACGAGGTCCACGCACTGCGCGTCGAACGGCGTGGCGGGGCTCGTCCAGCAAGGGGCGATGGCAACGCCCAGACCGCGCGACGCGGCCGCCCGTTCGCAGGCCGCGCGCACGTCGCGCTCCATGGCGTCGAGCTGGGCGTCGTCGGGATGGCGGATATCGACCGTGAACGTGAGGTTCGCCGCAATCGTGTTGCGCGAGGAATTCGCGACCTGCACCTGCCCGATCGTCACGAGGCCGAGCGGCGCGTAGCGGGCGATCACGCGCTCGATTTCCAGCGCCATCTGCGCGGCGCCGAAGAACGCGTCCTTGCGGTAGCGCATGGGGGTCGTGCCCGCATGCGCGGCCACGCCCGTCACCGTCACGTCGAACCAGCGGATCGCCTGGCCGCCCGTCACCACACCGATGGCCGTGCCGTTCGCTTCGAGAATCGGCCCCTGTTCGATATGCGCTTCGAAATACGCATCGACGGCAACGCCCGTCACCGGCCGCGTGCCGCGCGCACCGCACGCATCGAGCGCGGCGCCGAGCGTCACGCCTTCGGCATCTTCGCGAGCGAGCGCATCGGCGAGCGGCATCGCGCCCGCGAACACCGCCGAGCCGAGCATGGCCGGCGTGAAACGGGCGCCCTCCTCGTTGGTCCACGAACAGATTTCGATGGGCTTCTCCGTCACCGCCTGTGCATCGTTCAAGGCGCGCACCACTTCCAGCGCCGCCAGCACGCCATAGACGCCGTCGAAGCGGCCGCCCTCGGGCTGCGTATCGAGGTGACTGCCCATCAGCACGGGTGCCGCGTGCGAGTTCGCGCCTTCGCGGCGCGCAAACAGGTTGCCCACTTCGTCGGTAACGACGCTCATGCCCGCCTCGCGGCACCAGCGCGCGAACAATTCGCGCCCGCGCCGGTCCTCTTCGGTCAGCGCGAGACGGCGCACGCCGCCGCCCGCGGTCGCGCCGATTTGCGCCATTTCCATCAGGCTCGCCCAGAGGCGCGCCCCGTCAATCTGCAGCAGATCTTTCATCGTGACTTCCATCTTGTCGAACACAGAGCAATTTCAGCGCGAGCCCACGGCGCGGGCCGCGGCTTCGTCGGCTTCATCCACGGCATGCGCCGCACGGCGCGCGTCGAGCGCGGCGATGCACAGCAGCGACACGCCCGCGAGGCACGTATAGAACACGGCGAGCGGCCACCACTGCCCCGCATAGCGATGCGCGAGCCAGGTGCCGACGAGCGGCGTGAGCCCGCCCGCCACGGCCCCGCAAACCTGATAGGAGAGCGAAATCGCGGAGTAGCGCACGCGCGTGGGGAATATGCCGGAAACGAAGCCCGCGATCACCGAGTAGAAGCTCGCCATGCAGACCACGGCGAGCGCAATGCCGATCACCATCGACACGACCCGGCCGCTCTCGACGAGCGCGAACATGGGGTACGGCGAGAGCATCGCGGCGAGCGCGGCGCACTTGAGGAAGCGCGCGCCGCCCATGCGCTCGGCAAGCCATGCGGCCACGGGCTGGACGAGGAACTGGATGATCGCGACGACGAAGAGGCAGTCGAGGATCGTCGAGCGCGTGATGCCCACGTACTGCGTGGTGTAGGCAATCATGAAGGTGTTGGTGAAGTACACGCCGGCAATGCCGATGGTGTTTGCGCCGATGCACAGGAGCACGAGGCCCCACGCCGAGCGGAACACTTCGGCCACGGGCAGCTTGACGGTGCGGCGCTGCTCTTTCAGTTGCTCGAACTCGGGCGACTCGTTCACGCCCAGCCGGATCACGATGCCCACCACGAGCAGCACGGCCGAAATGAGGAACGGCAGGCGCCAGCCCCACGCGAGAAATTCGGCCTTGTCGAGCGAGGTGACGGCGCGGAACGCGAGCAGCGAGAGGATCAGCCCCGCGGGCGAACCCAGTTGCGCGAACGACGCGAAGAACGTGCGCCGCCCCTCCGGCGCGTGCTCGCCGGCCATCAGCACGGCGCCGCCCCACTCGCCGCCCACGGCGATGCCCTGCACCACGCGCAGCAGCACGAGCAGCACCGGCGCGAGCAGGCCGACGCTCGCGTACGACGGCAGCAAGCCGACGCACACCGTTGCGACGCCCATCATCATGAGCGTGGTCATGAGCGCCTTCTTGCGGCCGATGCGGTCGCCGAGATGCCCGAAGATCAGGCCGCCCAGCGGTCGCGCGAAAAAGCCGACGGCAAAGGTCGCGAACGAGGCCATCGTGCTCACGAAGCGGTCCGCGGAGGGGAAATAGAGTTCGCCGAACACGAGCGCGGCGGCGGTGGCATAGATGTAAAAGTCGTACCACTCGATCATCGTGCCGATGAAGGCCGCGGCGGCGGCGCGCACGGGCTGGCGGGTGGCCGCGGGTTGGGTGGGGGTCATGTCGGTGTCTCCAGATACGCCTGCATCCTGCGCGGTACGCGCATGCAAGGTTTATCGCCGTCCACAAAACATTAGTCAAATTTCGCGTTATTATTCAGCATATAAATTTGGCTAATACCTTGAATGGGGAGCCGCCGCCATGCGTGCCGAACCGACCCGCTTTCTCAACGACCGGCTCGACTGGAACCTGCTGCGCACCTACCTCGCGATCATGCAGGAGCGCAGCCTGAGCCGCGCCGCGGCACGCCTGTACGTCACGCAGCCCGCCGTGAGCCAGGCGCTCAGGCGCCTCGAAGACGCGCTCGGCCGCAAGCTGATCGAGCGGCGCGGCGCGCAGTTCGTGCCGACCCAGGCGGGCGAAGAGGTCTACCGGATCGCAAGCGACATCTACGGCAATATCTCGCGCCTCGAAACCGAACTGGACGAACGCACGACCGACATCACCGGCTCGATACGCCTGCTCACGGTCAGCCGCATCGAATCGCGCGTGTACGACGAATTCCTCGCGGAATTTCACGTGGCCTATCCGCGCATCGACCTGCAGATCGAGGTCATGCGCTCGTCGGACATCATTTCCTCGGTACTGCAAAAGACAGCCACGGCGGGCCTGAGCCTGTGCCGCACGCCCGCGGACAAGCTCGAAATGCGGCTATTCCTGCGCCAGCGCTATGCGATTTTCTGCGGGCGCCATCACCGGCTCTTCGGCCTTTCGCAGTTGACGATGGAGGACCTGCTCGCGGAGAACTTCGTTTCGTTCACGAGCGACCAGATCGGCGACAGCCTCTCGCCGCTCACGGTGTTTCGCGACCAGCGCGGCTTTACGGGGCGCATCGTGGCGTCTTCGCCGAGCCTCGACGAGGTGCGCCGGCTCATCTACGCGGGCTACGGCATCGGCTGCCTGCCCGAGCACACGGTGCGGGACGATCTGGCGCGGCAGCGCATGTGGCGGCTGCCGCCGGAGGAAGGGCTCGCCGATGTCGATATCCACCTGCTGTGGCATCGCGAGCGCAAGATGAATGCGGCCGAACGGGCGTTCTTCGATGCGATGGAGCGCTGCATGCAGCGCTACGCCCTGGCCGAGAGATTGTAAATGCGACTGCGAATGTCACCGTGAAACGAGGAAGCTTGCGGGCGTGGCCTAAAACCCGCGCGACATCACCGCCACGCCGATCGTCACGACACCGAGCACGAGATTGACCACCACGAGCCGGCGCACGGTGCCCACGGCGCGCGCGCCGTCGGGCCAGCGCTGCGCCTGCACCGCGCGGCGAATGCGCGGAAAGAGCGCGAAGCGGATGTGGCCGTAGATCAGCATCATCAGCACGCCGAGCCCCGCCATGGCGTGCAGTTGCCAGGTGGCGTGGCCGCCGCCGAACTGCATGAGCAGGAAGCCGCCGGTGAGCAGGATCACGAGCACCGCGACCGCCACCCAGTTGAAGAAGCGGCCGAACACCGACTCCCACAGCGGCAGCCGCAGTTGCGGCGAAAGATCTTCGAGCGCCGGACGCAGACAGAAGTGCGCGAACACCATGCCGCCCACCCAGACGGCGACAGCCAGCAAATGCAGAAAGAGCGCGACTTCGATCGCGTGACCCATGCTTCAGATTCCTGTGTGTAGGTGAGAGTGCGGGAACGGTTGCGGCGCAAGATGCCCGCAAGGCGTGTGCCCGCCTGCGCGCGATTATTCCATGCGGCGTGCCGTCGTGTGCCGGATATGTGCATCCGGCCGGCGCGCCGTTGCGGCGCGCACACATTGCGGCGCGGGTTGCAGCGTGCGGACAGCATGCATTGCAGCGGGTGGCGCAAACGAAGCCCGCGCCACCCGCTCCGCCGCTTATTGCGGCAGGACCGGGCGCAGCGCCACGACCTGCTTGAGCTTCGAGTCGGGCGCGCGGCCCTTGCGCGCGCGCTTGCCGATCTGCGGCGCGAGCACCGGACCCGCCATCAGGTCTTCGCCCGGCTTGCCGCCGCGGCCCACGCCGATCAGCACGACGCCCGCCGCGCTGATGGCCAGCGCCTGCGCGAGCTTCTCGTTGTCGTCGAGCTGCATGAGCGTCACGCCGCGGCCGCCGGCCGACAGCGTCTTCATCTCGTCGAGGCCGAACACCAGCAGACGCCCGCCCGACGAAAGACACGCCACCTGGATCGCGCCCGGCAGCATGGGCATCGGCGCGAGCGGCAACGCGCCCTCGTCGATGGTCATGAAGGCCTTGCCCGCCTTCACGCGGCTCACCATGTCGCCGATCTTGGCGATGAAGCCAAAGCCGTTGCTCGAGGCCAGCAGCAGTTGCTGCTCCGCATTCGCGGCAAAGTAATGCAGCAGATGCGTGCCCGCTTCGAGTTCGATGAGCGAGGTGACCGGCACGCCGTCGCCGCGCCCGCCCGGCAGTTGCGCAACCGCGACCGAATAGACCCGGCCCTTGCTGCCCCACGCGATCAGCGTGTCGGGCGTGCGGCACAGGAAGGTGGCGTAAAGGCCGTCGCCCGCCTTGAAGGTGAAGCTCTGCGGATCGAGCCCGTGGCCCTTGAGCGCGCGTACCCAGCCCTTTTGCGAAACCACCACGGTCACGGGCTCGTCCACCACGCGCGTTTCGAAGGTCGCGCGCTTTTCCTGCTGGATCAGCGTGCGGCGGTCGTCGCCATACTGCTTCGCGTCGCCCTCGATCTCCTTCACGATGAGCCGCTTCATCGACGATTCGTTCGCGAGCAGCTCTTCGAGCTTCGCCTTCTCGTCGCGCAGTTCTCCGAGTTCCTTTTCGATCTTGATCTTCTCGAGCCGCGCCAACTGCCGCAGCCGGATTTCGAGAATGTCCTCGGCCTGGCGCCCGGACAGCCCGAACGCGCTCATGAGCGCACCCTTGGGCTCGTCCGACTCGCGGATGATGCGGATGACCTCGTCAATATTGAGGAAGACGATCATCCGCCCTTCGAGGATATGGATGCGGTCGTCGACCTTCGTCAAACGATGCTGCGTGCGGCGCGTGACCGTCGCGAAGCGGAAGCCGATCCATTCGGCGAGGATCTCGCTGATGCCCTTCTGGCGCGGACGCCCGTCGGCGCCGATCATCACGAGATTGAGCGAGGCGTTCGATTCGAGACTCGTGTTGGCGAGCAGCGAATTGACGAACTCGGCCTGGTCGATGCGGCTCGTCTTCGGTTCGAACACGAGGCGCACGGGCGCGTCCTTGCCCGACTCGTCGCGCACGGCGTCGAGCAGCGCGAGCATCGACTGCTTGTTCTGCAACTGCTCCGGCGTGAGCGTTTTCTTGCCGAGCTTGAGCTTGGGGTTCGTCAGCTCCTCGATCTCTTCGAGCACCTTCTGGCACGAAGTATTCGGCGGCAGTTCCGTAACCACGAGCTGCCACTGGCCGCGCGCGAGATCCTCGATCTTCCAGCGCGCGCGCACCTTGAGGCTTCCACGGCCCGTTTCGTAGGCCGCCGCGATTTCCGCTTCGCTGGAGATGATCTGGCCGCCGCCCGGGAAGTCCGGCCCCGGGATCTTTTCCATCAGTTCCGCGTGCGAAATCTTCGGATTGCGGATCATCGCCACGGCGGCCGCCACCACTTCGCGCAGGTTGTGCGACGGAATTTCCGTGGCGAGACCCACCGCGATACCCGAAGCGCCGTTGAGCAGCAGCATGGGCAGGCGCGCGGGCAGCGTCTTCGGCTCCTGGAAGGAACCGTCGTAGTTCGGCATGAAATCGACGGTGCCCATGTCGATTTCGTCGAGCAGCAGCTTCGCGATCGGCGTGAGGCGCGCTTCGGTGTAGCGCATCGCCGCGGCGCCATCGCCGTCGCGCGAGCCGAAGTTGCCCTGGCCGTCGATGAGCGGATAGCGCATCGAGAAGTCCTGCGCGAGCCGCACGAGCGCGTCGTACGCCGACTGGTCGCCGTGCGGGTGGTACTTGCCGAGCACGTCGCCCACCACGCGCGCCGACTTCACCGGCTTGGCGTTGTCGCCCAGCCCCATCTCGTTCATCGCGTAGAGAATGCGGCGCTGCACCGGCTTCTGGCCGTCGCAGACGTCGGGCAGCGCGCGGCCCTTCACCACGCTCACGGCGTAGTCGAGGTACGCGCGCTCCGCGTAGTGGCCGAGCGTGAGCGTGTCGCCTTCGGCGCCGCCGGTCACTTCAGCAAAGAGATCGTCCATGTTCAATCAATCCGTATTCGTGTGCAGGGAGCCGTGTTGCGCGTCAGATGTCCGCTTCGACCTCATTGCCCTTCTCTTCGAGCCACGAGCGGCGCGACGCCGCTTCGCCCTTGCCCATGAGCATCGTCATGCGCGCGACGGTGGCCTCGTAGTCGAGGTCGCCGAGCACGATGGGCGAAAGACGGCGCGTGTCGGGGTTCATGGTCGTGTCCCAGAGCTGTTCGGCGCTCATTTCGCCGAGGCCCTTGAAGCGGCTGATGCTCCACTGCGTCTCGCGCACGCCGTCCTTGCGCAGCTTGTCGAGAATCGCCTCGAGTTCGCCTTCGTCGAGCGCATAGAGCTTCTGCGCGGGCTTTTTGCCGCGCGCGGGCGCATCCACGCGAAAGAGCGGCGGACGCGCCACGCACACGTGGCCGCGCTCGATCAGCTGCGGGAAGTGCTTGAAGAAGAGCGTGAGCAGGAGCACCTGGATGTGCGAGCCGTCCACGTCCGCGTCGGACAGAATGCAGATCTTGCCGTAGCGCAGGTTGGAGAGATCGACGCTTTCGTCCGGGCTGTGCGGATCGACGCCGATCGCCACCGAAATGTCGTGCACTTCGTTGTTGGCGAAAAGACGGTCGCGCTCGGTCTCCCACGTGTTGAGCACCTTGCCGCGCAGCGGCAGGATGGCCTGGTATTCCTTGTCGCGACCCATCTTCGCCGAACCGCCGGCCGAGTCGCCCTCCACGAGGAAGAGTTCGTTGCGCGCAATGTCGGTGGATTCGCAGTCGGTGAGCTTGCCCGGCAGCACGGCCACGCCCGAGCTCTTGCGCTTCTCCACCTTCTGCCCCGCGCGCGTGCGCGCCTGGGCCTGCTTGATGACGAGATCGGCGAGCTTCTTGCCGTGCTCCACGTGCTGGTTGAGCCACAGTTCGAGCGCCGGACGCGAGAACGACGAGACGAGCTTCACGGCGTCGCGGCTGTTCAGGCGCTCCTTGATCTGCCCCTGGAACTGCGGGTCCAGCACCTTCGCGGAGAGCACGAACGAGACGCGCGCAAACACGTCTTCGGGCAGGAGCTTCACGCCCTTGGGCTGCAGATTGTGCAGCTCCACAAAGCTCTTCACCGCCTGGAAGAGACCGTCGCGCAGGCCGCTTTCGTGCGTGCCGCCCGCAGGCGTGGGAATGAGGTTCACATACGACTCGCGCGTGAGCGACCCTTCCTCGGTCCAGGCGACCACCCAGGCGGCGCCTTCGCCGTCGGCGAAGGTGTCGTCGCCCGAGCGCGTGTCGGCGTAGTGCTCGCCTTCGAAGAGCGGGATCAGGAGATCGCTGCCGCCCATGCCTTCGAGCAGATAGCCGCGCAGGCCGTCTTCGTACTTCCAGCTCTGGCGCTCGCCCGTCTTTTCGTTGACGAGCTCGACCTCGACGCCGGGCAGCAGCACCGCCTTCGAGCGCAACAGGCGCTGCAGCTCGCCGAACGGCAGATTGGGCGAATCGAAATACCTGGGATCGGGCGAAGCGGTCACGCGCGTGCCGGTTTTCTTCTCCTCGCGCGTGGCGTTGCGCACGCTAAGCGGCGTGACGACGTCGCCATTGGCGAAGCCGATCTGGGCCACCTTGCCGTCGCGCCACACGGTCACGTCGAGGCGCTTCGAAAGCGCGTTGGTGACCGAAACGCCCACGCCGTGCAGGCCGCCCGAGAACGTATAGGCGCCGCCGGCGGCCTTGTCGAACTTGCCGCCCGCGTGCAGGCGCGTGTAGACGATTTCGACGACCGGCACTTTCTCTTCGGGGTGCAGGCCGAACGGAATGCCGCGGCCGTCGTCCTCGACGGAGACGGACTGGTCCGCGTGCAGGGTGACGGTGATGCGGCGGCCGAAGCCGCCAAGGGCTTCGTCCGAGGCGTTGTCGATGACTTCCTGGACGATGTGCAGGGGATTTTCGGTGCGCGTGTACATGCCCGGCCGCTGCCGGACGGGCTCGAGGCCCTTGAGCACCTTGATCGACGCTTCGCTGTAGCCTGCGTTTGACTTCTTCGTAGACATGGTGGTCCGTCGGTTTCCCACGAGGTTATCCACAGCCGCTGTGGACATCTGCGTGGACAACACGTTGAGTTTTCAAAAAAAAGCGAAACGAAACAACGGGATGAACTGGCTTGCCCACCGCGCGGGCAGGTGCGGGGTCGGGCAGATTCGCCAGGTATTGTACTGATTTGGGGCGCTGCGGCAATTTGCTTGGGGGTCGGCCGTTCGGGGGAGGGGTGCGGCGAGGCGGGACTCGCGTAGAATGGGTCGTGCCAGGCACGGTCCGTGCCGCCGCTATGCCGTCCAGTGTGACGCCCCTCCTTGCAAGCCGTCTGGAGCTGTCATGAAACCCTCCGAAGCACTGCGCGCGCACCGCGCCGAGATCAGACAGATCGTCGAGAGTCACCACGCGACGAATGCACGCGTATTCGGCTCGTCGGCACGCGACGAGGACGATGAAAAGAGCGATCTCGACCTGCTGATCGACGCGACGCAAGAGACTTCTCTACTCGACATCGCGCGCATCCAGTTGCGGCTGGAAGCGTTGCTTGGTGTACCGGTGGACGTGCTCACACCCGAAGATCTGCCCGAAAAACTGCGCGGGCGGGTTATCGTCGAGGCGGTTCCGGTATGAAGAGAAGCGATTTGCGCACCCCCGATTACATCGAGCATATGCTCGAGGCCATCGGGCGCATTCGCGAATATACGGCACATCTTTCGCTGGAAGAATTCGAATCGACGCGCATCGCGATCGACGCCGTGGTGCGCAACCTGGAGATCATCGGCGAAGCCGCGCACAACGTCATGCTCCGCGATCCCGACTTCGTGACTGCGCACCCCGGGGTCCCGTGGCAGCCCATGTACGCCATGCGCAACCGCATCTTGCATGGTTACTTTGCAATCAATCTGAAAACCATCTGGGTCACGCTACAGCGCGATTTGCCCGAACTCGAGCGCGCACTGCTGCGCCTGAAGGCCGCATGAAAAAGCGGCCCTTGCAGGCCGCCTCCATGTCGTCCATGACGCGCATCACTTCCGCTTGCTCTCAAGCTCTTCCCAGCGCTCCAGCGCAACGAGCAACTCCTCGTCGATCTGCGCAAAACGCTCCGTGAGCCGCACGCCTTCCTGGGCGTCCTTCGCGAAGATCGAGCCCTCTTCGATCTGCGCGCCGATCGCTTTCTGCTCCGCTTCCAGCGCCTCGATCTGCGCGGGCAGCGCCTCCAGTTCGCGCTGCTCCTTGAACGACAGCTTCACGGTGCGCTGCGCGTTGCGCCCCGCCGCGCTTTCCTTGGGCGCGGCGGCAACCGGCGCGGCCGCCGCGGGCGCGCGCGCCTCGGCAATTTCCTGCGCCCGCGCGCTCTGCGTCTGCCAGTCGGTGAAGCCGCCCACGTATTCGCGCCACTGGCCATTGCCTTCGGAGGCGATCACCGAGGTCACGACGTTGTCGAGAAACGCGCGGTCGTGGCTCACCAGCAGCACGGTGCCGTCGTAATCGGCCAGCAGTTCCTCGAGCAGTTCGAGCGTGGGGATATCGAGGTCGTTGGTCGGTTCGTCGAGCACCAGCACGTTCGCGGGCCGCGCGAAGAGCCGCGCGAGCAGCAGACGGTTGCGCTCGCCGCCCGACAGCGACTTCACGGGCGAACGCGCACGCTCCGGGGAAAACAGGAAGTCGCCCAGATAGCTCATCACGTGCTTCTTCGCGCCATTGATCTCGACCCAGTCGCTGCCCGGGCTGATCGTGTCGGCGAGGCTCTTTTCGAGGTCGAGCTGGGCGCGCATCTGGTCGAAGTACGCCACCTGCAGGTTCGTGCCCACGTGCACCGTGCCCTCGTCCGGCGCCAGCTCGCCCAGGATCAGCTTGAGCAGCGTGGTCTTGCCCGCGCCGTTCGGGCCAATGAAGCCGATCTTGTCGCCGCGCATGACCGTCGTGGAAAAGCGCTCGACGATCGCGCGCCCGCCATAGCGCTTCACCACGTCCGTGAGTTCGGCCACGATCTTGCCGGACTTCTCGCCCTGCGCCACGTCGAGCCGCACGTTGCCCAGCACGTTGCGGCGCTCTTCGCGGTCGCGGCGCATCTGCACGAGCCGCGCAATGCGCCCGACGCTGCGCGTGCGCCGCGCCTCCACGCCCTTGCGGATCCACACCTCTTCCTGCGCGAGCAGCTTGTCGAACTTCTCGTTCTCCACGCGCTCCACTTCGAGCTGCTGCGCCTTGCGCTCCTGGTACTGCGAGAAGTTGCCCGGATACGAGAGCAGCCGGCCGCGGTCGAGTTCGACGATGCGCGTCGCCACGCGGTCGAGGAACGCGCGGTCGTGGGTGATGAAGAGGAGGCTCGAGCGTTGCGTCACGAGCAGGTCTTCGAGCCAGCGGATGCCGTCGAAATCGAGGTGGTTGGTCGGCTCGTCCAGCAGCAGCACGTCCGGCTGCAGCACCAGCGCGCGCGCCAGCGCCACCCGCTTTTGCATGCCGCCCGAGAGCGAGCCCACGCGTGCGTCGCCGTCGAGGCCGATCTGCGCGAGCGTGGTGGACACGCGCGTGCGCCAGTTCCAGGCGTCGGCGGCGTCGAGCGACGACTGCAGCGTGTTCATGCGCGCGAGCAGCGCGTCGTGCTCCGCGCCCTCGGGCGTGTCCGCCAGCTTGTGCGCGACGGCATCGTATTCGTCGAGCAGCGCGCGCACGCCTTCGAGGCCGGAAGCCACCGCGTCGAAGACCGAAACGTCGGCGTCGAACTCGGGCTCCTGCGGCACATAGACGGTGGAGAGACTCTGCTGGCGCGTGACGAGGCCGTCGTCGGGCTTCGCCAGTTCGGCGACGATTTTCAGAAGCGACGACTTGCCCGCGCCGTTGCGCCCGATCAGCCCGACGCGTTCGCCGGGTTCGAGCGAGAAGTCGGCATGATCGAGCAGCGCGACGTGGCCGAACGCGAGTTGCGCGCCGGTGATGGTGTAAAGCGACATGACGGGAAAACGATGCCTGCGTTGGACCTGAAGCGCGCATTGTACCGGTCCGGCGCAGCGGCGTTTTCAGGGGAGCGGCGGGAGCGGGCGCCTTCTGCCTCCTGCGCCCGACTCTGCTGCCTCTGCTGCCCCGCCGCCCGAAGCCGACGCACGGGGGCCGGCCGCGCTACTTCACATGGACTGTGATGGTCTGGCTCCACTCGGGACCGTACGAATGGTGCGCGCCGTCCGCGAACTGCGCGGTGAGCGTATGGTCGCCGGGCGGCAGCGTGATGTCCGTTTCGGTTTGGCCCTTGCCGTAGTGGATCGACTTGTCGCTCACCGGCACGACCTCGCCTTGCGGCAGCGGGCCGCTGTCGATCAGCAGATGATGGTGGCCGGTGCCCGGCGTCATGGTGCCGGCGGGGGCAACCGCCATGCCGTCGACGCCGAACTTCACGTGCACCGGATTCGTTACCGTGGCGCCGTCTTTCGGCTCGACGAAATAAACGCCCTCGGCGCGCGCGATGCCCGCTACCGCAAAGAGGGCCGTGAACGCCGCGGCGGCGAGCCATGTGCTTTTAAGCGTACTTCCGATCATCGTCGTTCTCCTCGGGATGGGGTATCCGACCGGCTCCCGCGCACGCCGTACGAGCCTGCGAGAAGAAGAGACGCAGAGGCGCGGGTGCCTTGCGCACCCAGCATACACCGGGCATGTGACAGCACGTCGCACCCGCGCCCGCGGGGGATGGCACGCCGGCTGCGGTAAGGGTGCCCGGAGGTGTCGCCGTCATTTTCCGGTAACATCGCGGGTCGCCTGCCGTCGCCAATAGGGGACGCATCACAGGCATCGGATTGAATGGAAAGGTAACGCTGTGAGTGAAGTGATCGAATACAAGAGCTGGGTCTGCCTGATCTGCGGCTGGATCTACAACGAGGAAGACGGCCTGCCCGACGAGGGCATCGCCGCGGGCACGCGTTTCGCGGACATCCCGGAAGACTGGCGCTGCCCGCTATGCGACGTGGGCAAGGCGGAATTCACTGTCGTCGAGTTCTGAATTTCCGGGCGCGGGAGCGGGGAGCGCGGCCGTCGCAGAGTGGCCAGCATGGCGGCCATTTTCGCGCCGGATCGCGTTTGCTATACTCCTCGTCCTGCATCGCGATTCGCCGCTTGCGCGAACGACGCGTACGCTTCGCGCCATGACGGGTGACACGGGAAACATGGCGAATAGCGAAGCCCGCAGGCTTCCCGTCCCGCACGCCTCCCTGTAGTTCAATGGATAGAACAAGTGCCTCCTAAGCACAATATACCGCCTTCCGCCATACGGCATTCCCATAAAAATCAATCAGTTATATCCCGTCTGATACCCCCTAATCCAGTCTAATCCCGTGCTTTCGTGTCCCAAATCTGTCCCAAAAGACCGGCAAATTTAATAAGCAATCCAAAACAACTGCGATAAGATGATCGGAAAATAGGCGTAAAAAAACCACCCCCAAGGATGGTTTCTAGATGGTCCCGCGACCAGGAATCGAACCTGGATTTGAGTCTTAGGAGGACCCCGTTCTATCCATTGAACTACCGCGAGACACATGCCGAAGCAAGCCTATTATGATAGCACCTAGCTATCGAAGGCACCACCGAACAACGAAACGCAGGATGCTCGATCCTGCCCAAACAGGCAGAGAATTCCCCGAAGAACCTTTCCGCAAGTCAAGAAATTCATCTCTACGGTGAAAATTGGCGAACCCAATCGTTCACCTACCATGCGGCAAGATCGGGGGGGGGGGCTCGGTGATATCGCCCCGTATTTCACCGGAATCCGTCGTAAGCATTCGGTAAAGATAGGATCGACATCTCGAATTCTCCGCCCGCCACTCGCGATCCAACATGGCTTCAATTGTGGCAAGTAGCCGATGCTCTGATACAAGAATTCTCAGAACATCCAGAACGCATGCAAATTGAAACTTTCCATGTTAACGCACAAGGCGATCTTGAGGTTAAGTGTGTTCTCACAACTTCAGAGTTGCACCATGCCCGCCATTGCATCATTTCATGCCCTACTGAACCCCAAGAATCTCACCAAGGCTCAATGTCTCACCGAGCTTCAGACAATGGTGGATGAATACAACCTGTTGGCTCAGGACTTTGAGCACGCTCAGAATCAAAAGAAACTGGAAGACCGGGAGAGCTTGCCCACTACCTGCTATCTGCGCGACACCTTGAAAGAATTGGCAAAAGTATCGCCAACCCCCAATCCCAATCATTTCATCCAGACCAGGGTGAAAGTCACAGCCTGCACACAGCTTCTGGCTATCGTTTATATGGATAAGATGCTTGGACTGAGAGTAAAATTCCTGCCTGCTACACAATGGGAAGACAGTGCATTGCTCGCCATTGATACCTTGTGGCAGATGTCACCCGCAGGAACCAATCATGAATTGATTGCAAAATTGCCGAACAAACCGATGCCATGGGATGAAGTCAGTTTTCTAAAAATCGTCAAAAACTACTACGACCATGTCGCACAATCTATCTGGTCTGTAGTTGAGCATGTTGAATTCAAGCATAAATTTGGAGTGATTTGAACTTCAAATACAGGTTTGCCAGGAAACAGGTTTATCGGTGTGGGTAGAAAAAGTCTTTCCACAACCTTTGCAACGGTATCGTGGCGTTTTCTGTTGAGTAATCACAAGCAAACGCAGGAACTACGCGCCCTTAGGTAACAAAACAACTATTCCCTCAATTTTTCGAATTTTCATCACCACCGAATTCGGCTTTATCCATAGCGTCAAGTTCAGCAAAAAACTCTTCAGCAGTGACATATTCGCCCCTACTGATATATTCCTGCCCGACTTCCAGAATTTTCAATAACGCTTCTGTTTGCTCCTGTCGTTCCTGTTCGTTCATCGCGACCTCCCGGTTAGTCACTACACAAGGCAAATACTACATCGCCTCGAGCCGAAAATGCCCGAACCCATGAGCCATGCGTGATCTCTTAAATCTAACCGGCTAGCACCGACCAGAACACGAGCATTTTTCACTTTCGCTGACCACTCAACCTCTTTCCCAACGGGATCGGTTTATCAAAGGTAAGCCAGACGGAGGACAATAAAAAGCCCGCCATGAAGACGGGCAATAAACCAAATCTGGTTGCGCACAACCGAGGGGGTGCTCATCTCGTGAGCAGGAGGCTACAGGTTCTCCGCCAGTTTGCCATCCTTATCCAGCGTGGTTCCCTTGGCAGTCTTGATGATGCCCACCTTCTTCAAACCGCGCCCCGTAGCCCACGCAAGCCTGAAGACAAGCCACAGCACATTGAGCGCCATGGCACCGAACACGACGAAGGACTGAAGACGAGTTCCGAGCATAAAATGCGCAAGATGACTCAACAGACCCCAACCGAGCAAATAAGCCAGAACGAACCCACCCAGATACCTCAGGACGAACATTGCCACCGCCATGACTGGAGCCATCAACGGTTTGACCACTGAAGGAGCCGCCTTCGGCACCACAGCAGGAACGGGCTTCGCCGTAACATTACGAGCGCCACCACTCACACCAGTAGCGCGAACCCGATCCGCCGTAGCAAGAGTAGGAGCACGAGGAGCGGCCCCCGCCGAATATTTCATCGGCTTCGCCACGGGTTGAACTGGCTTGTTCCAGCTTTTCGCCTGGTTCCACCGTTGTTGTGCCTGATGGTTCATCAGCTTGAAATGAACCATATGAGCGTTATCGGTGTAGTTGATGCCCGCCGCCTGTTGTTCGGCATAGCTCGCGCTGACATAGCCCGTGCCAGGGATAACCAGGTTCGGGTTCGAAGCCGAGCGTTGCATTTCGTATTCGTTGCTCATTGCCCCCTCTTCTATCGTTGTGCGCTCCCAGCATGACGCACTTTGAGTCGAATTTCAACCTGTTTTGTCTTACCTAACGCCTTGAAGCTATTGATTTATTTTTTCAATCTTCTATATTGACCTTATGACAATAACAACTAGGAGACAACAATATGACAACAACAGAACGAAAAATAGACAAGCTTAACAATGTTGGAAGCGCACTGAGTAGCCTCGATTCTCGTATCACTGCAAACACAACAGCCATCACCAACTTACAAAATAGCAGTTCCAGCACTGGAGGTTCCACTTCTACTGGTCCCGTGTCCTCAACCGATCCCAATGCCCTTCACTATGACAACGGCAACGGCACAGGTTCAGTGAGTATCAATGGAACAGGCCAGATTCATGGAGTGCAAGCAGGAACCGCGAGAACTGATGCAGCAAATGTTGGACAGGTTCAGGATGCCCAGGCAGAGGACAAGAGCTACACCGATTCCGTTGCTTCCCAGACTCTGACAAGTGCAAACAACTACACGAATCAACAAGTCTCAGGATTTCAGAATCAGTTGAACAATCAGCAAAACCAAATCAACGGTTTGCAAGGTCAGATTAACGGCCTGAAAGATGACATCAATGCAGTGGGAGCTACAGCCATGGCTACAGCAAGCTTGGTTCCATTGACCAATCAGCCAGGCAGCACTCAGTTGGCAGCAGGCATGGGTGAATATGGCGGTCAGTCAGCAATCGCAGTTGGAGCCTTCCATGTGTCAGCTTCAGGCAATGCCATCTACAACCTGAAGGTGTCAGCAGCAACCAGAGGACCTGTAGCTGTTGGTCTCGGAGCTACATGGATTATCAAATAATCCCGACATGTAGCAAGCAACAAAAAAGCCCCTGAATTTAGGGGCTTTTCTTCATTCATCGAAACGGTATCAATACCATGCTGATGGAGTGCCACCCTTCCCCTTTGCTTGTGCGGGATACAGATCATCGTGACTGAGCGCGACGAGAGGCTTCACACCTTGCACGTTGCCCCAAGCCACATCCGCATGATCGACATCAACGACGATATAGGCATAGGACTGTTGAGGCGTGACATTGGATACGCCTTGCTTCATGCGCACGTAAAACGTCACAGGCACCTGAAGGCTACCCGCTTGATCGCGAGCACCGCCGACGACATCTTCAATCTCACGAGCCTTGTCCTGCCCTACCTTCTTGACGACTTGAGCCAGACGATTATTGCCGTTACTGCCATCGGTCTCAAAGCGATATTCCCGAGCGATGTTCTGATGTCCAAAATTAAACGACACACCAGCATTGCTCACCATCTGAGTGGGCACGAGGAAATCAATCGTATAGGTTCCCGTGGCGACATCGCTCAATTTCAACGAGGCACCGTTGTCGACCGTGATAGCAATCAGCCCATCCTTGCCCCATGACAAAGCCTTCAGTTTCTCCGCATTCGCTTTGATGATGTCCTGTTGCTTGAACGCATTGTTTTCCTTCCAGAAGTCCGGCAACACAATCCGAGCAAGAGCCACCTGATCGACATTGGGCATGCTCGCGAAGTTGCGAACAAACGTCTCATCGTAGTTCTCAAAGTAGCTCTTCGGTTGAGCATTTACACCTTGTTTGCCGAATGCCAGATTGGTAGATGAGAGGACATCGCCAGAGCCAGTATTCTGTTTGAGCGCGACTTGTTGAACGGATGCTTGAGCCTGAGTATCGGTTGTCGTTGCAGGACTGTTACTGTTACTGGAGGTCTGGGCATCATCTTTATGAGAGCATGCCGACAGAGCCACAAGAGCAGTAACGGCGAGAGCCACTACCTTGAGCGTTTTCATGATGTTGTTTCCGATGTTGTTCGTTCAGTTATTAAGGCCGAGCAATCTTCATTGAAGAGATAAGCGTGTATGGGAGATTGGCATAAAGGGTTTTGAGAACGGGGTAAGCGCGATCAGTGCAGATGGCACCGTTGCAGTTACCACCAGAACCCTCACCGAAGCCATCGAAGTGCCCCGTCAAACCGAGGGCATGCAACATCTCATGTTCAACCAGAGGCTCCAGCGGAGCACAGGCAGCATTGCTGAAATCCACATCGACATTAAACGTCGTGCGCGGATCAATCAGAGGACTGGAGTTGACCTGAGCTTGCCAGTCTGATGACAGCGGAGGATTCACCGAATAATCGGGACCTACCCAAAGCCCAAACATATTTTGTTTATTGGCATAGACCTCGCCACAGTTATTGGGCTCAGATGCGCCTTGAGTCGGAGGAGTCTCGTTGTTGATGATGATTCCGCGAGTAACAGCCGATGCCGCAGTTGATGCAGGAAGACGGTTAAACAGAGTCTCACCCACAGCTTGTTCAAGATTTTTCAAAGCCGTGGCGACTTCAGGGCGGCCCGTAGTATCGAGAACAGGAATCAAACGCCCACCGAGTTATAGGGTTGCGAGGTATCCCAGATAGGCGTGGCGTTTGCGGATGCCTGACTGGTCTGGATGTCCGTGATGATTTGCGCATCCGTGACAGTTTCTGGTGTACCGGTTGAAGACGACGAGGAAGTAGTTTGGCTACCCGAGCCGGAACCCGAACTTCCACCACCTCCCCCCCCGCAACCAGCGAGCACCACACTGGCGAGCAATCCCCAAACCAATTTATTCTTCACGTCTTTTTCCTTCTAAGCAGTTGATTTATCTTGTTGTTACATCCAATCAACACTCAACATCAGAGGGAGCGCCAATTTGACGACTCCAAAGACAACTTATTTTTTCAATTTTGTGAACATGACCAACTTTACTGATCTCGGCTCATATAAGTTTCACCATTATCCACCGCCTCGATTTCAGAGAATAGCTCTTCGACTGGAACATACCGGCCCTGACGAATATCTTCCTGTCCCAATTCTAATCTTTTCAAAAGTGCTTCTGCTTGTTCTCGCCGTTCGTGATCATTCATCGCACAGCCCCGAGAAAAATGCCAATAGCATATTCTGGCGTGCCGAAACAACAGGCTCGATATCGCCTTTGGCGGACCTGACCGTTGCCGACTGCCTGTCCAGTCCCCTTCGCGCAAAGGTATCACCCATCCGAATCATAGACACGCCCGCAGTGGGAAACTTGCGTTTCGACATGTATTCATCGAAAATCTGGACTTTAGCACTAGCGCCTCTGAGACGCCAATTGCAATTCATAGTAACCACTTGTTTTTGAAGAAAAATTTAGCTTACAATCTCCGAACGATTAGTTTTAGACTAAGTGTCCCAAATTTGTCCCAACACTCCTAAATAATCGCGTAACCAACTGATTTTATTAGAGGAAGCCTCGGCCTCCTAAGCGCTAGATGCAGGTTCGATTCCTGCCAGGGGGACCAGTCACCCAATCCCGGCGCGCAATACGTGCAAGCCGCGCAAGCTGTACGGCAAAGGGCGCGGGAAACCGCTCCCGCAGCACGCCGGCGCGCGCGGCGCCGGCCGCCTTGCGGCCCCGCCGCGCCCCCTTCGCCGCGTCACTTTCCGAGCCAGGACACTCCATGGACATCAACAAGCAGGTCGCCGCCCTCACCGCTTCCGAACTGCAGACGGCGGGCGCGAGCCAGGCCACCGCCATCGCGTTGAGCGTGGTGCTGCGCCACCTGAACTCGCCGGAACTGGCGAAGCTGCTCGCGTCGGCGTTCGAAAACCATCAGGCCGTGATGCTTCAGACGCCCTGGCCCGACCAGATGCTGCAATCGTTCGAAGCGACGCGCCGCTTCTTCGAAGGCGCAGCGCGACCCCAGGCCGGCGCCGCGCCGCAGGGCGAATAAGCGCACGCCGGCCCGGCCGCGGCATCGCGCCGGGCCCGGCTGCCGGTTGGTTGTTTACCGCTTGCTCCATCGGATTTTGTCCATTGTTAACCTTTCCGATGCGCGCTATCGCCTACGATTGAATCCGTCAGATTCGATGGTGCAGGCAATGACTCCCTCCTACGTTTTTGCATTCATGGCGGCTTTGGCGACAGTCGTGGCTTCGTCGCTGGCCATGCTCCTGCTGCGCTAGACCCGGCCGCCCGCGGGCTTCCAGCTAGCCCCCGGCACCGTTCGCAGCCGCCGCCGCTGTCCGCCCGTCTCCGCCGATCCGGGTAAACGTGGATGCATGCGACCCTCAAGTTGCGGCGCTGCCTGCCGTAATGGCCCATATGGACTCCAACCGTTCCATCCCAGCCGGGCACATGATGTCGAACCTCATCGATCAGGACATCGCGCACATTCGCCGCGTCATGCCGCTTTCGCTCTCGGGCGACATGGGCGGCTCGATCCTGCCGGCGCCTTACTGGCGCAAGCGCCTGCACCGGCTGCTCGAAACCGGGCACGTCAACAAAGGCCAGTTGGGCGAAATCGACAGCCTTCTCCATCAGCTCGACGAACACGACACGCGCCGCACCGCGCAGGCTTCGGCTCAGCACCGCGCCGCCGCCGGCCCGGTGCACTGCTGAGCACGCCTCACGGGCGGCACGCGAGCCGCCCGCAACACCACGCCTGGCGCCCCACGGAAGTCCTGGCGCCGCGGGTCGCCTGTCGGTCATAATGTCCGCCAAAATACCCAGAGAGGACTTCGTGCCCACGGCCCATCCGCGAGACCTGCTTCAGCAGGCACGTCAGCGTTTCACCCAGCAGCAGATCGCCGAGCACGTCGGCAAGGACGTCAAGACCGTGCGCCGCTGGGAAAAGGGCGAAACGCCTTGCCCCGCGATGCTCGAAGCCGCCCTGCGCGAACTCCTGCGCGGCGGCGAGCGCGCCGCCGCTGCGCCGGCGCGGTTTCGCTTCATCGACCTCTTTGCGGGCATCGGCGGCATCCGCATGGGCTTCGAAGCGCAGGGCGGCGAGTGCGTGTTCACGAGCGAGTGGAATCCGTTCTCGAAGAAGACCTATCTGGAGAACTACGGCGAGCATCACCCCTTCGTCGGCGACATCACGACCTGCGAAGCCGCCGCCGTCCCCGACCACGACGTCCTGCTCGCGGGCTTTCCGTGCCAGCCGTTTTCGATTGCGGGCGTCTCGAAGAAGAACGCGCTCGGCCGGCCGCACGGCTTCGAATGCACGACCCAGGGCACGCTGTTCTTCGACGTGGCGCGCATCATCGCCGAGAAGCGCCCCGCCGCCTTCCTGCTCGAAAACGTCAAGAATCTGCTCTCGCACGACCGCGGCCGGACCTTCGACGTGATTCTCCAGGTACTGCGCGACGAACTGGGCTACGACGTGCATTACCGCGTGATCGACGGGCGGCATTTCACGCCGCAGCATCGCGAACGCATCATCATCGCGGGCTTTCGCGAGAAAACATCGTTTTCGTGGGACGCGCTCGCGCTGCCCGAAGAAGGTCCGCGCCTCGCCTCGATCCTGCATCGCACGGACGGCAGCGAGCCGGTGCTGCCGTGGGACGGCGAACGCTTCTTCGACCACGGCGCGCGCCAGGTGCAGCCGAAATACACGCTCACGCCCGGCCTCTGGCGCTACCTGCAGCAATATGCGGAGAAACACCGCGCCGCGGGCAACGGCTTCGGCTACGGGCTCGCGTTTCCCGAGAGCGTGACGCGCACGCTTTCCGCGCGCTATCACAAGGACGGCAGCGAGATTCTCGTGCATCAGGGCGAAGGTCTGCGTCCGCGCCGCCTCACGCCGCGCGAGTGCGCACGGCTGATGGGCTTTCCCGATACCTTCCGCATTCCCGTGAGCGACACCCAGGCCTACCGCCAGTTCGGCAACAGCGTGGTGATGCCGGTGATGCGCGAGGTGGCGCGCACGATGATGCCGCATCTCGATGCGACGCTCGCCGGGGCGAAAACCCAGGCGAGGGCGAAGGCGCCGGCGAAGGCAGTCACGCCCCGCCGCGCGGCGGCCAGGGCGGCACGCACCCAGCCGGTCGCTGAGGCGGCCTGAACGCTCGCACACCGCAACGGGACGGGCACAACGATGGTCGATGTCGTCGATCCCGCCACCCGCAGCCGGATGATGTCCGGCATCCGCGGCCGCAACACCCGCCCGGAGCGCGTGATCCGCAGCCTGCTGCACCGGCGCGGCTTTCGCTTCCGGATCGACGTGCGCGAGCTCCCGGGGCGCCCGGACATCGTCTTGCCGCGCTACCGCGCCGCCGTGTTCGTGCACGGCTGCTTCTGGCACGGCCACCGTTGCGCGCTCTTCAAATGGCCGCAAACGCGCCCCGAGTTCTGGCGCGAAAAGATCGCGCGCAACCAGGCCAACGACGCCCGGGCGCTCGCCGCGCTGGCCGCGCAGGGCTGGCGCGTCGCGGTGATCTGGGAATGCGCGCTGCGCGGCGCGAATCACGATCCGGCGCAAGTGGTCGAGCGGCTCGAGGCGTGGCTCAAGGACGGGGAATCGGGGTGGTTCGAAGCGCGTGGGTGAGGTGACGCAGCGAGCGACGCCGTCGTGCCATGCGGCGACGCGCGCGTGCGCCGCCCCTGTTTCGCCCTCGCCGTGCCCGCCCGCCATCTGCCTCCACCACGCGGTGATAAACTCGATCGACAAGCCGCATGTCCAGACACACCCAGACACCCACGCGGCGACAACACACGAGAAGGAGACATCCGATGGCTGAATTCCGACTCTGGTCCGACGACTTCCCCAACAACGGCTTCATGCCGAAAGCGCAGGAATTCGACGAACGCGCCTTCGGCGTGGACGGCGACAATGTTCCGCCCGCGCTGCAATGGGACGACCCACCCATCGACACGCAAAGTTTCGCGCTCACCGTCTACGATCCGGACGCGCCGACGGGCAGCGGCTTCTGGCACTGGGTCGTCGTCAACATTCCCGTCGATGTGCGCGCGCTCGCGCGCAACGCCGGCAAGGCGGACGGCAGCCTGCTGCCGGGCGGCGCCGTGCAGGTGCGCAACGATTACGGCACGGTCGGCTTCGGCGGCGCCGCACCGCCGCGCGGCGACAAGCCGCATCGCTACATCTTCCGCGTGCATGCGCTGAAGGTGGAGCAACTTCCGGTCACGCCCGAGACGACCAATGCGGTGGCACGCTTCATGACGCACCTGAACGAGGTCGATTCGACGACCTACGTCGGGCTCTATGAGCTGAAATAAACGCGCACCGGGCACGGCGGACGGGCGGAGGACGGGCGAATCCCGCGCGCCGCCACATGCCGCGCCCGCGTGCCTGCCACCTGCCACAAGGATCGCCACGCCGCTTCCGAATCCAGAACGCGGGCTGCGCGCCCGCTCATCGATGCCCACCACGTCCACGCTGCCCCACCCCGCCGCCGACTCCGCCGCCGATGCGGAACCCGGCCTGCCGCTTCCGCAGCGCTATCACGCCATCGTCGTGGTCGCGCTGGGCATCACGCTCGCCGTGCTCGACAGCGCGATTGCCAACGTTGCGCTGCCCACCATCGCGCGCCATCTTCACGCCAGCGACGCCAGTTCGATCTGGATCGTCAACGCCTACCAGCTTTCGGTCACGATCTCGCTCCTGCCGCTCGCTTCGCTCGGCGACCGCATCGGCTACCGGCGCGTCTATCTGTGGGGCCTCGGGCTCTTCACCATCGCCTCGCTCGGCTGCGCGCTCTCCGATTCGCTGCCCACGCTCGCACTCGCGCGCGTGGTGCAGGGGCTGGGCGGCGCCGGCATCATGAGCGTCAACACCGCGCTCGTACGCATGATCTATCCGCGCGCCCATCTGGGCCGCGGCGTCGCGATCAACGCGATGGTTGTGGCCGTGGCTTCGGCCGTCGGCCCGACCCTCGCTTCGGGCGTGCTCTCGATCGCCTCCTGGCCGTGGCTCTTCGCGATCAACGTGCCGATCGGCATTGCGGGATACGTGCTCGGCCTGCGCGCGCTGCCCGTGAACGAGCCGCATCCCGCCCCCTACGACTACTTGAGCGCCGTGCTCAACGCGCTGGTGTTCGGGCTCCTGATTTTCGCCGTCGACGGTCTCGGCCACGGCGAGCGCCGCACCTGGATCGCCGCCGAATTCGTCGCGGCGGCGGTGATCGGCTGGTTCTTCGTGCGCCGCCAGTTGAGCCAGCCCGCGCCGCTGCTGCCCGTCGATCTCCTCGGCATTCCGGTGTTCGCGCTCTCGATATGCACGTCGGTTTGCTCGTTCTGCGCGCAGATGCTCGCCTTCGTCGCGCTGCCCTTCCTGCTGCAGAACACCTTCGGGCTCTCGCAGGTGCAAACGGGCTTTCTCATGACGCCCTGGCCGCTCGTGATCGTCGGCGCCGCGCCGCTCGCCGGCTGGCTCTCCGACCGCTATCCCGCAGGCATCCTCGGCGGCATCGGGCTCGCGATGTTCGCAGCCGGCCTCGCGCTCCTCGCGACACTCGACGCGCATCCCACCGCCTTCGACATCGGCTGGCGCATGGCGCTGTGCGGCGCGGGCTTCGGCACGTTCCAGTCGCCCAATAACCGGCAGATGCTCTCCTCGGCGCCGCGGGAGCGTTCCGGCGGCGCGAGCGGCATGCTCGGCACGGCGCGGCTCACGGGCCAGACCCTGGGCGCCGCGCTCGTCGCGCTGATTTTCGGCGTGGCGCCGGGGCACGGCCCGACCCTCGCGCTCTACGTTGCGACGGCCTTCGCAGCCGTTGCCGCCGTCATCAGCATGCTGCGGCTCGTGCCGGGCAATGCGGCGCGTACGCCGGCCTGACTTCCACTGCCTATACTCAGTAGTGCTGCAGGGTTTCTACCGCCCCCACGCGCCGGCGAGCGCGCCACGGCGGCCGGGAAACCGCAGAAAGCGCGCAGAAAACCGCGGAGCACCGCGGAAAACAACCGCGGCAGCGGCGCGCCTCGCGTGCCGCGTTTGCGTGCGCCTCGCGCCCCGCCGCCCGGATTCTTCCCTTCACGGCGCATGAGCCAAACCAAGGGGGATGTCCATGTCATTGATCGTCGCTGGACGGTTCACCACCTTTCCCGCCGCCGAGGCCGTTGCCGAGCAATTGTTCGCACGCGGCTTCCTCGAGGAGGACGTGAACCTTTTCTTCGTCAACCCGCGCGGCCAGCATGCCCGCCACGCCGCGCATGCGGCCATGGCGCACGCGCCGGCCCTCGTGTCGCCGCATCTCGCGCGCAACCTGACCGCCGGTGCCGTGGCAGGCGCCGTGGTGGGGGTCGTGATCTTCGGCGGAATGTCGGCGTCGTTTCCGATCGTCGTGATTGCGGCGGGCGTAGGCGCCTGGGTGGGCGCGCGCATCGGCATGAGTGCGAGCCGCCAGCACATGGCCGAGCATCACGAGCGCGTGCTGCACGAAACGCGCAACTCGGGCGTGCTGCTCGCGGTGCACGTGTGCGCCGAAAACCAGGCCATTGCCGCCGAGGTGCTCAGCGCAGCGGGTGCCGCCGATGTCGAACGCGCCTCGGGCCGCTGGCAAGGCGGCCACTGGGCCGACTTCGACCCGACCCGCGCGCCCGAGCCCTACGGCGAGGCGGGGCGGCAGCAGGCTTGAGCAAGCGCTGCTGCACAGCAACGCGGCGGCTCGAAGGCCGCCGCGCGAGTGGGTTTATGTGCCGTGAAGCGGGCCTGGCTTCGGCCGCTGCAACCGCATCGACCGCTTCTTCAACCCGCCTTGGCCTTCGCCGCCGGAGAGGGAACCGGCGCCGGGACCGAAGCGGATGACGGAGCGCCCGCAGCCGGCGCGGCGCTACGCGCCTTTGCCGTCACCGAAGCCGCCGTCGCCACGCTGCGCAAATCGTCGAGGAACGTGTCGCGCCACACCGAAAGATTGTTCTTGCGCAGCCCCGCCATCATGTCCTCGTAGCGCGACCGGCGCTCGGCCAGCGGCATCGAGAGCGCGCGTTCGAGCGCCTCCGCCGTCTGGTTCAGGTCGTACGGGTTCACGACGAGCGCACCCGGCATCTGCTCGGCCGCGCCCGCGAACTGCGAGAGCACGAGCACGCCCGGATCGTCGGGATCCTGCGATGCCACGTACTCCTTCGCAACGAGGTTCATGCCGTCGCGCAGCGGCGCCACGTAGCCCACGTCGGCGAGCCGGAAAAGGCCCATCAGCAGATTGCGTTCGTACTTGCGGTTCAGGTACTGGATCGGCGTCCAGTCGAGCTGCGCGAAGCGTCCGTTGATGCGCCCCGCCTCGCCTTCGAGATTGCGGCGGATCGTCTGATAAGTCTGCACGTCCGAGCGCGTCGGCGGCGCAATCTGCAGCAGCGAGACGCGCCCATGCCAGCCGGGACCGTTCTGCAAGAGACGCTCGAAGGCCTGAAAGCGCTCGGCCAGCCCCTTCGAATAGTCGAGCCGGTCCACGCTCATGATCAGCTTGCGCCCGCGCATCGCATCGCGCAGGCTGCGCACCGGCTTGCGGTCGGAGAACTGGCCGGAGGCCTTCGCGATCGCATCGGGATAGATGCCGATCGGATACGCGCCCACCTTCAGGAAGCGGTCCCACGCGTGCACCATGCCGTCTTCGCTCGCGTTGCCGTGGCCGCCGCGCTCGATGTAATCGACGAACGCCTGGCGGTCCGCATCGGTCTGGAAGCCCACCACGTCGTAGTGGCACATGAACTTCATGAGCTCTTCGTGCGGCGGCACCGAGCGCAGCACCTCGGGCACCGGCAGCGGAATGTGCAGGAAAAAGCCGATGGGGTTCTTCACGCCGAGGTCGCGCAGGCAGCGCGCGAACGGGATCAGGTGATAGTCGTGCACCCAGATGATGTCGTCGGGCTCGATCAGCGGCTGCAACTGGCGCGCGAGCGCCACGTTCACGCGCAGATAGCCGCCGTATTCCTGGCGCTCGTAGCGCGCGAGGTCGTTGCGATAGTGGAAGGTCGGCCAGAGGGTGGTGTTCGAAAAACCTTTGTAGTACTGGTCGTAGTCGCGCCGGGTCAGGCCGACCGTCGCGTACGTGACGCTGCCCTGCTGCTCGATGACAGCCGGCGCGGGCTCCGCGACGGTCTCGCCGCTCCAGCCGAACCACACGCCACCGGTCTCCTTGAGCGCATCCAGCACGCCGACTGCGAGCCCCCCTGCGGCGGGACGCCCTTCCTGGGTCGGTGCGACGCGATTCGATACCACGATCAGTCTGCCCATCGGCAATCCTCCTGTTTCGTTATGACAGAGACTTGCCAGTGAACCGGATGCAAGATGCGTGCCGGCCGCAATCTGGCGGGAGGCACGGGTGTGCCGAACCGCATCCATTTCCTGCTGCCCCGGCGCAGGGGCGAGCGCATTCCGCGCGGGGCGTCGCGCAGAACGCAAGAATCGATAGCGTTCGATGAAACCGCTTGCGGCACACGGCGCGCCTTTGCGCGCGCCGCCCAGGCCCGGGCGTGCTCTCAGGCGTCCTGTTCGGAGCCGAGATCGCGCTGGTAGTCGATACCCTCGGCGCGCGAGCCGCCCTGATTGTGCTCGCCATCCGGCGGAGTGCCGGGTGCGGGACGGTTCTGCCCGGCGGAGTCGGGCACGACCATCGACGGCGGAATGCTGCCCTTCTGTTCTCCGTCGCGCGGGCCGCGTTTGCCCGAGTGACGTGCGGAGCGACGCAATGCAGGATGTCTCATGTCCAGGCCTCCAGCGGAAGGCTGCCACACGGCGGTGGCGCTTTTACAGTCTAGGGTTCGCGGCGTGAAATTGCCGGTAAAAATGGCGCGGCTTTTGTAACTCGTACATAAAAGCGGGGATGGCCACGACAGGGGTACGTCGCAGGGTCACATCGGCGGCGAGGCCGGCCGCGGGCCGCCCGAGCGCGGCACTTCGCCCGGCTCGGGCGGCGGGTCGCCGATGGGCGGTGTGTCGGGGCCGCCGGGTTCGCCCGGCGGAGGATCGTCCGGTTGCGGGGTGTGCGCAAGCCACGGCCGCACACGGGAGAAGTCGGGGGAAAAATCGGCGGATCGGCAAAACGGCATGGTGGACTCCTCGAATGAGCTGTCCTTGCCCGGGTTGCAAGCGACATACCGCGTACGGGGCCGCCGCTCAGACGTTCGCGCCGCCCGCCGCGCGCGCACGCGGCTGCTCTTCCACGCCGCCCTTGCCCGCCGGCTCGTTGCCGTACTCCACCAGCCGGTTATAGAGCGTCTTCAGGCTGATGCCCAGAATTTCTGCCGCCCGCGTCTTCACGCCGCCGCACTGCTCGAGCGTGGCGAGGATCAACTGGCGATCGGCGTCGGCCAGCGAAGTGCCGAACGGGATCGTCACGGCCGTCCCGGCCATCGGCCTCGACAGCGAGATCTGCAGCGGCACGGCAGCGGTGAGGTCGCCCTCGGCTCCCGACATGATGTGTGCGCGCTGCACGTAGTTCTTCAGCTCGCGCACGTTCCCCGGCCACGGATAAGTGGCCAGCGTCTCGCGCACGGCGTCGGGAAACTGCTTCTTCGTGCCGTGACGCTCGTTGAGTTCGTCGAGGAACGCCTGCGCGAGCAGCTCCACGTCCTTGCCGCGCTCGCGCAGCGGCGGCAGGCTGATCGGGAACACGTTGAGACGGTGATAGAGATCGAGGCGCAGCTTGCCCTCCTCGACGGCCTGCTCGGGGTCGCGGTTCGTCGCGGCGATCAGGCGCACGTCGGTTTCGATCTCCTTCGTCGTGCCCACGCGCATGAACATGCCCGTCTCCAGCACGCGCAGCAGCTTCACCTGGAGCTCGATGGGCATTTCGGTGATTTCGTCGAGGAACAGCGTGCCGCCGTTGGCGCGCTCGAAGTAGCCCTTGTGCTGACGGTCCGCGCCCGTGAAGGAGCCGCGCTCGTGGCCGAACATCTCCGACTCGATCAGATTGGGCGAGATCGCGCCGCAGTTCACGGCGAGGAATTCGTGCTTGCGCCGCAGGCTGAGCTGATGAATGGTCTGCGCGGCGACTTCCTTGCCGGTGCCCGACTCGCCCACCAGCATGACCGAGGCGGGAGTGGGCGCGACGCGGCTGATCTGGTCGTAGACATCCTGCATGACCGACGAGCTGCCCAGCATGAGCCCAAAGCGCCCCATGCGGCGCAGTTCGCCGCGCAAGGTGCCGATCTCGGCCTTGAGGTCGCCCGCGCGCGGCAGGCGGTTCAGGATCGCCTTCACGCGCTGCAGGTTGATCGGCTTGACCAGATAGTCGATCGCGCCCGCCTTGAGCGCATCGACGGCGGTCTCCACGGTGGCGTGGCCCGTGATGACCACGAGTTCCACGCCCGAGCGCGGGTCGAGATCCTGAAAGAGGTCCGTGCCGCTGCCGTCCGGCAGCTTCAGGTCGGTGAAGACCACGTCCGGCATCTGGCGCACGAGCTGGATGCGCGCCTCGCGCAGGTCGCCGGCCTGGGCGGTGGTGAGCCCGTCTTCGCCCACGACGGCGGCGAGCGCCTCGCGGGTTCCGGCATCGTCATCGACAATCAATACATGTGGCATCGCGTCTCGTCAGCCCTGAAAGGTGAATGGCTCCACGCAAGGCAGACCGGCCGCGTCCGATACACCGGACCACGGCGACGGGCGCCGCCCGCAGTGATGCTGCACGGTGGAGTACGAAACGTACGAAACGGCCGGATTCCCCGCCAGGCCCGAAAACGCGCGACGAAGAGGTGATGGAGGCAATTTAGCTGCTATACGGCAACAATCCCACCATCATCCGGCAATCCAAACTTAGATTGTTCCAAATATGACCATTATAGACCGATTCGGGTGCGGCACGGAGCCGCACCGTCCGCTGCCGCGGCGAGCGGGAAGCCGAGGGCTCGGGCGCCCGGCTGCGCTCAGGCGTTGCCGTGCGGGAACGGCCAGGGTGTGCCCGCCGCGCCGTTCGAAACCGCCGAAGCCGTCGAAGCCGCATTGGCCGAGGCCGCGCTCATGACCCCGGCCGGCGAGCCGCCGGACGCCGCCGCGGCCACCGCTTCCGCGGTCTCGGCCAGATCGGCGGGGTTCGAATCGAGCGAGCCGCCTTCGCCCTCCCAGCGGCTCAGTTCGCGGTGATAGGTGGAGCGCTGCGCGCGATGGCGCTGCGACCATCGCCACGCCAGCATCCCCGCTGTCGCGCTCAGCGCGCCGACGGCAATCAGCGCTCCCATCAGATTCGTCCTGTTCCTGCGCATATCGCGTCCTCCCTGGCACAAGCGGCCCCGCTTTCGAGGCTGGCTGCGGCACGTCTCATATTTCGTGCGACGCGCCGGAATCGTCCGAGTTCCCGGCTTTCCGTGGCGTCATGGCCTCGCCCCCCCCGGCATCGGCGCACTGCATTGCCTCACCGCGTTGGCCATACCATCGCCCACAACACGGGCCACAACATGGGCGAGCAGGATTCATGCCGTTGCGGCGCTGCCTGCCCTTTCGTCCCGCCCTCGCGGCACGTCCATTGCCCTGCAACACGGCACAGTGGTTAAATGTTTACGAGATGGAAATATTGCGGCCGTCGGCGCGCCTCGCCGGCGCCAGTCCTGGACGGCCATGCACGAACCCGCCCCCGGCGCGCGGCCGCACAGCGCCCGGGCCTTACGCCCGGCGGCGTTTGAAACCCTTTGCAGGACGACTACCCTTATGGCGTCAATCGAGCAGGGCTCGCCCACCGCCACGCGCAATGAGCGGGGCAACGGCAAAAGCGCCGGCAAGTCCGCCGGCAGCGATCGAGGCAACACGGCAGGCAGCACCGCAGGCGCGGGCAACGAAACCGGCAATGGCGACGCACGCGTCGCCGGATTACAGTCCTACGGCCTGCTCTACGGCTCGTCGGACGTGATGCAGGAACTCTACACGCAGATCGAACGCGTGGCCGTCACCGAAGCCACCGCGCTGATCGTCGGCGAATCGGGCACGGGCAAGGAACTCGTGGCCCGCACGATTCACGACCGCAGCGCGCGGCACGATGGCCCCTTCATCGCGGTCAACTGCGGCGCGATTCCGGACGAGCTGATCGAAGCCGAACTCTTCGGTCACGAGAAAGGCAGCTTCACCGGCGCCATCGAAGCGCGCGCCGGCCACTTCGAGCATGCGCGCGGCGGTACGCTATTTCTCGACGAAATCACCGAGATGTCGCTGCTGCACCAGGTGAAGCTCCTGCGTGCGCTCGAAACCGGCGAGTACCTTCCGGTGGGCGGCAACGCGGCCATATGCGGCGACGTGCGCATCATCGCGGCGACCAACCGCGACCCCGTGGCGGCCGTGAAGGACGGCTACCTGCGCGAGGATCTGATGTACCGGCTGGCCGTGTTTCCGCTGCGCACGCCGCCGCTGCGCGAGCGCGAGCGCGACCGCGAACTGCTCGCGCAGCACTTTCTCGCGCAGCTCAACCAGCAGGAGGGCACGCAGAAAACCTTCAGCAAGCGCGCGCTCGAAGCGGTGCGCAACTGGTCGTGGCCCGGCAACGTGCGCGAGCTCAAGAACGCGGTGTATCGCGCCTTCATCCTCGCGGAGAAGACGGTGGAGATCGCCCATCCGCAACTGGTGCCGCGCGTGAAGAGGCCGGTCACGCAGGGCGATGCAATGAGCGTGTGGATCGGCACCCCGCTCGCGGATGCGCAGAAGCAGATCATTCTCGGCACGCTCAAACACTGCGGCGGCGACAAGCGGCTGGCGGCGCGCACGCTGGGCGTGAGCCTCAAGACGCTCTACAACCGTCTCGGCAGCTACGGCGCGCAAGACAGCGCCGACGAAGAGGACGCGAGTACGCCCGAGCCGGGCTAGGCGTGCGGGCGCGATCGGGCGCCCCCAAGCACGCAACCGCGCATGCCGCACCAGATTTTGCAAACTTTTGCACTTTCCCTATCCTCATCGCGGGTCGCGTCCTGCACAATTCGCGACAGCACAAAGTGCGCCACACGCCCGTCCCGTGGCGGCCGGCGCAAGGCAGGGATAGAACATGCAAGATCGAAGTGCCGCGGCGCGGCCCACCTCCCCCGTCGCAATCCTCACGCTCTCTCCACGGCGCGCGGCCTCGTTCGCCCTGCTCGCCGCGTTGAGCCTCGCCTCTTCCGCCTGCAGCTCGCTCTATTCCGAAGGCGCGCAAACGGGTGCGGGTATCGGGGGTGCCGCCATCGCCTCGAAGGTCACGAACAATGCCTCGGTTGCGACCGGCATCGGCCTCGGTTTCGTCGCCGCGGCGAAAGCCGGCGTGCAGTACTCCGAACGGGTTGTTCACCGCAACACCCAGGACAGCATCGCGAAGGTGGCCGGCCCGCTCGACGTAGGCGGCGTGGCGCCGTGGTCCATTACGCACTCGTTCCCCATCGAGGACGACGAGCACGGCCGCGTCACCGTGAGCCGCACGATCAGCAGCGGCGCGCTCGATTGCAAGGAAATCGTGTTCTCGGTCGATCACGACGCGACGAAGGACGCCCCCGCCAGCAGCGCGTTCTACGTAGCCGCCGTGTGCCGCGACGGCGAGAACTGGAAGTGGGCCTCCGCCGAGCCCGCCACCGAGCGCTGGGGCGCGCTGCAATGACGGCGCGCTCCTGCCCGCCCGGCGCCGGCCTCCCGCGCTTGCTCGCGCTCGCCGCCGTCTGCGCGCTCGCGGCGCTCGGCGCGAGCGGCTGCTCGTCGATAGGCGCCGCCAGCGGCGCGGCGGCCGCCGCCGCAACGGGCATCGCCACGGCCAACCCGGCCGTCGGCGTGGGAGTGGGCATTGCCGTGCAGGCGGCCACCGACGAAGCGGTGAACCGCTTCATGAAGAACATGCACGCCGACCAGCAGCAACTGATCGCCGAAACCGCTGGCCGGTTGCCGGTGGGCGGCATGGACATCTGGCGCATCAAGCACACGCTGCCGGTCGAGAACGGTCACGGCCAGGTGCGCGTGACGCGCGCGTTCGCTTCGGCGCTCGCGCTGTGCAAGGAGTTCGCGTTCTCGGTGCAGGACGGCGACGCCGCCGACGCGCCCGAAATGTGGTTCACCGCCAGCACCTGCCGCGACGCGAGCGGCTGGAAGTGGGCATCGGCCGAGCCGGCCGTCGAACGGTGGGGCACGCTGCAGTAACGCCGCGAACCAGCAACGCGGCAAGAACGAAAAAACGGTCGCCAGGGCGAACTGCACTGCGCGACCGTTTTCTTTGCGGGCCTTGCAACCCGACGACAACCCGATGGACAACTGGGCGCGCTCAGGACTCCACGTCTTCGAGGCTGAAGATTTCCGACTGGTCGTTATACGAGAAGATCTCGCCGTAACGGCCCCAGTCGATCACCGTGTCGAGCGTCTCTTCGGCGGCGCCGTCGGAGAGGAAGTCCTCCAGCTCCTGCTCGAAGCGCACGCGCGGCGCGCGGTGGCCCGGGCGCTCGCCCAGCACCTTCTTGATCCGCGCCGCGAGCGGCACGTGCCGCAACAGATGCTCGGCGAACATCATCTTGCGCTCCTGCGTGCCGAACTCCGCGAACACGCGCCCCGGCGGCGTGAGCAGCACGTCGCCTTCGCGCACGTCGGCAAAGCCCAGGTTCTGCAGCACTTCCGCGATCGGGAAGAGATCGTCCACTTCCAGATGCAGCGTGCGCGCGATTTCCGGCATGTCCGCGCGGCCATGGTACGGCGCCATCGCGAGCGTCTCGATCAGACCGGCCATCAGGTTGGTCGAAACGCGCGGCAGCCAGCTACCGAGTTCGAGCCCCTTCTTCGTCGTCTCGCCGATCTGGCGCGCGGTCATCTTCGCGTAGATGTCGTCCACGAGCTTGCGGAACGCCGGGTCGAGACGGTTGCGCGGATGCTTGAACGGCACCTCGATCTCGGCTACCACCTTGCCCGGGTTCGACGAGAGCACGAGAATGCGGTCGCACATGAACACCGCTTCCTCGATGTTGTGCGTGACGATCAGCACCGACTTGATCGGCAGGCGCCCTTGCGTCCACAGGTCGAGCAGGTCGGTACGCAGCGTTTCGGCGGTCAGCACGTCGAGCGCCGAGAACGGCTCGTCCATCAGCATCAGCATGGGATCGACCACGAGCGCGCGCGCGAAGCCCACGCGCTGGCGCATGCCGCCCGAGAGTTCGCGCGGGTAGGCGTTTTCGAAGCCGTCCAGACCGATCAGGTCGATGGCCGCCAGCGCGCGTTCGCGGCGTTCGCGCGCGCCCACGCCCTGCGCTTCGAGTCCCGCTTCCACGTTTTGCAGCACCGTGAGCCACGGAAAGAGCGCGAAGGTCTGGAACACCATCGCGACGCCCTTGGCCGGGCCGTCGAGCGGCTTGCCGCGCCAGATGATCTCACCCGAAGTCGGCGAAATGAGGCCCGCGATGATGCGCAGGAGCGTGGACTTGCCCGAGCCCGAACGGCCCAGCAGCCCGACGATCTCGCCTTCGCGCAGCGACAGATTCGCGTCGTCGAGCACGAGCAATTCGCCCTGGGCCTTGTTGAAGCCCCGGCACACGTCCTGCACGCGCAGGATTTCCTCGCCCAGCCGCGGCGGCGCGGGCGTTTCGACGTCGCTGGCTACGGCACTCAGAGTCTTGGGATTTTGCATCGCGTTTGCCTTCGGTTTTCAATCAGTCAAGCCGGAGTTTGGCTTCGGCGTGAGCATATAACGGGCGCCACAGCAGGCGGTTGAACATCGTGACGAACAGGGACATCACCGCGATGCCCAGAATGATCTTCGGAAAGTCGCCGGCCGCCGTGGTCTGCGCAATGTAGGCGCCGAGACCGTGCGCCTCGACCTTGGTGTCGCCCCACTGAACGAACTCCGAGACGATGCTCGCGTTCCATGCGCCGCCCGACGCCGTGATCGCCCCGGTCACGTAGTACGGGAAGATGCCCGGCAGCATCACCTTGCGCCACCATTGCCAGCCGCGGATGCGGAAGTTCGTCGCGGCTTCGCGGTAGTCGTTCGGGTAGGCGCTCGCGCCCGCGATCACGTTGAACAGGATATACCACTGCGTACCGAGCACGATCAGCGGTGAAAGCCAGATGTCGGGATTGAGGTGGAACCTCACGATCACGATCACGAACACCGGGAACAGCAGGTTCGCCGGGAACGCGGCGAGGAACTGCGCGAGCGGCTGGATCTTTTCGGCGAGCGCCGGGCGCAGGCCGATCAGCACGCCGATGGGCACCCAGATCACCGAGGCAATCGCAATCAGCAAGATGACGCGGATGAGCGTGATGAGGCCGAGCACGAGCACGTGGCCCACTTCGTCGAGCGTGACGCCCGTGCGCACATAGGCCACCACGCGCCACACCACGTACACGGTGAGCGCGATCACGAAGACCGCCCATACGATGTCGCCGATGCGCGAGCGCAGCGTGCCCTTGCCCGGTGCGGCGGGCGCGGCGCGCTCGACCACGGGGAACGAAGGCAGCTTGAGCGGCACGCGCGCGGCCTTCGAGAAGCACCAGCCCACCGGCACGAGCAACTGATGGATGAGGTGGGTGCGGCGCACGAGGTCGAGCAGCCACGACTCGGGCGCGTCGCCCGAACTCGTGTTTTCCATGCGGAACTTGTCGGCCCACGCAACGAGCGGGCGGAACAGCAACTGGTCGTAGGCGACGATCACGACCGTCATCGCGAGAATCACCCAGCCCACCGCCCCGAGGTTCTTGTCGCTGATGGCCTGGGCCAGATACGCGCCCACCCCCGGCAGCGTGATCGTGTTGTTGCCCACCGTGATGGCTTCGGATGCGACCACGAAGAACCAGCCGCCCGACATCGACATCATCATGTTCCAGATGAGGCCCGGCATCGAGAACGGCACCTCGAGCTTCCAGAAGCGCTGCCACGCGGTGAGGTGAAAGCCCTTCGACACTTCGTCCAGATCGCGCGGCACCGTACGCAGCGACTGGTAGAAGCTGAAGGTCATGTTCCAGGCCTGGCTCGTCCAGATCGCGAAGATCGCGGCCAGTTCGGCCCCCAGCACGCGGCCGGGAAAGAGCGAGAGAAAGAAGGTGACCGTAAACGAGATGTAGCCCAGCACCGGCACCGACTGCAGGATGTCGAGAATCGGCACCAGCACTTGGCCCGCGCGGCGGCTCTTCGCTGCAAGCGTGCCGTAAACCAGCGTGAAGGCGAGCGACGCCACCATCGCCGCGAGCATGCGCAGCGTGGTGCGCATGGCGTACTCAGGCAGCATGCGCGGGTCGAGCGAGATGGCCTGGGTCTTGAGCGTGGACATCGGCGCGAGCGTCTGATGAAAGCCGATGGCCGCCATCGCGATCAGGCAGATGATGAGCGGAAACGCGACGAAGTCCCAGCGATTGGGCAGCACGCGCCACGCCGAAGCGTTGGCCGTGCGGTTCAGGTTGAAACCGAATTCCATCAGGCATCTCTCCGGCAGATCGTTATGCAACTGGCATCCAGGCCATCGAATTCGGGCGCACGGTCCGTCAAGGACACATTGGGGAAGGCAAGGCGCATGGGTACTCAGACTCGTTGGCGTTGATCAGGCGTCGGCGGCCGGGCCGCCGCGTGAGAGGACTACGGCAAAAAGCCAGCATTCGCAGGCCGGCTTCGGCCTCGGACAGGCTTGCCCTGATTTGAACGGCACGACACTACTACAACCTTTGTGACAGGCACAACCTCGCCCGGGCGTCGCGCGCGCACCACAGCTCGGGCGGCCATGCCCCCGCGCGGCACCCCGACATCGCGCGAAGTGCCGGCTCGCCCACTCAACGGGGGATCGCAGCACCGTTTTCGAGGGGTAAAATCGTGGCTCGCCTCGCGGCGCCAGCCGGCCCAGCCCCCGGCACGAATCCACGCCCATCCACGACACCCAAGGCCGATGAACAGGAGACTCTTGCGTCAGACAGCCGGACCCCTCGGGGTGATGGCCGTGGTGGTCGTCTGCTGGGCCGCAGCGGGGCTCCTTGCCGACCGTATGGTCCGGCAGGAACTCAATACGGCGCTCACCGTCCAGCGGCAGCTTTCGCGCTCCGTCGTCGACAACATGGCGGAGGTGATCGCGAGCGACCTCTCGATGTCGCGCGCGATTCCCGCCACCATGGCCGAAACGCGCGTGGTGCAGGAGGCGCTCACCGAGTCGGCGCGCTACGCGGCCTCGCCCCAGTCGACGGAACTGGAGCGGCGCACCGAACTCCAGAGCATTCCCGCGCTGCTGAGCGTGGACCGCTTCCTGCACGATGCCCAGGGCTTCTCCGGGCTCGACGCCATCTGGATCGTCAACGCCAACGGCATCTGCGTCGCCTCCAGCAACGCGCTCGACAAGCTCTCCTACGTGGGCGTGGACATGCGCGCGCGCGCCTACCTGAGCGACACCCTGCTCGGCGCGTTTTCCGAAGCCTATGGCGTGGGCATGTCCACAGGCGAGCCCGGCATCTTCGTGGCCGCCCCCGCCTACGAC
Source organism: Paraburkholderia ferrariae NBRC 106233 (assembly GCF_000685035.1). GTDB lineage: Bacteria > Pseudomonadota > Gammaproteobacteria > Burkholderiales > Burkholderiaceae > Paraburkholderia > Paraburkholderia ferrariae. The sequence continues at coordinate 139,130 of NZ_BAYB01000012.1, read as the reverse complement.
GACGGCATGCTGGTCGGCGCCGTGGTGGCCAAGGTCAGCATTTCGCGGCTGCGCCACTGGGTCACGCGCCCGGGCACCTTCGTCTCGGACAGCAACGGCGTCGTCATCATGTCGCACGACAGCGCGCTCGAAGGCCTGGCGCTGCCGGGCTCCCACGTCGAGGAAATGAACGCCGTGGACCGCGTGAACACCTATCTGCGCGAGCGCTTCGCCGAAATCTCGCTGCGCTCGGCCGCAGCCAGCGCGCTCAAGGAAGCGCCGTGGATGCCGCGCGGGGAAGCCTCGCAGATGGTCGATCTGCCCGGCCAGCGCGCACCCGCGCTCTACGAATCGCGCGGCGGCCTCAATTCGGGGCTCTCCGCGCACCTGGTCGACCCCATCAATGCCTGGCCCGAACTGCTCGCGAACCGGCAGCGCGACCGCTTCCTCATTTTCCTGACGCTCACGGGCACGGCGGCGCTCGCGGCGGTGATCTCGGTGTCGTGGGTGCGCGAGCGGCGGCTGCACCGCGCGAGCCGCGATCTCGCCGAGCAGTTGCAGTCCGCCAACGCGCTGCTGGCCGCCGAAGCCCGCCTGGATGCGCTGACGGGCGCGCTCTCGCGGCGCTACTTCCTCGACCTGCTGCGCCGCGAGATCGACCGCGCCTATGCGAGCGGCACGCCGCTGTGCATGGCGATCGCCGATCTCGACTACTTCAAGCAGATCAACGACCGCTTCGGCCACCCGGCCGGCGACCGGGCGCTGAAGCATTTCGTGGAGACCTGTCGCGCCGAGCTGCGCGCCGACGACGCGGTCGGGCGCCTCGGCGGCGAGGAGTTCGGCATCCTGCTGCCCGCCACCTCGCTCTCGACCGGCCGCGAAGTGATCGAGCGCCTGCGTCTGAAGGTGAAGGCGAATGCCTGCGCCGAGCTGCCTGCGGGATCGAACCTGAGCGTGAGCATCGGCATTACGGAACTGGCGGCCTCGCAGGATCAGCCCGAGCGGCTGATGAGCCGCGCCGACCTCGCGCTCTACATGGCCAAGGCGGGCGGGCGCGACCGCTGCGAGGCCATGCCCGCCGACGGCGCCGTGCCGCCGCGCGCCACGGCCGAGACCTGGTAGGCTGCGCGTCCGGCTCCGGCCGCTATCCGGACGGCACGGCACGATGCGGTCAATACGCCCTCCGGCCAAAGCCTTGGACAATCGGCCGCCCAATGAATCGGCCACTAAGCGGTATCATCGGACAAACGCCCGCGCTGCAGCATGGCGCGCTCTTGAAGCGTAGAAACGCGCGAACCGCGCCGTTTCGCTCAATCCGGAGGTATGCATGAAGGGGAATCTGGTCATCGTCTGCCGCGATCAGGATGCTCACGCGTTCGACCAGTTGATGGTCGAATACGGCGCGTTCCAGACGCGGCTCTCTTCGACGACGTGGTATCTGAAGCTCGAAGCGGCCCCCGAACTGATCCAGGCAGAGATCCTGGCGCGTCTCGGCAAGTACACGACGCACTATATCTTCGAGGCCGACACCGTCACCTACAACACCGTGGACAGCGAAGCCGCCGCCGCGCTCGACACGCTCTTCTCCGCGTAACGCGGCCGCCTGGCTCGCGCCTCAGCCCGGGGTGCGGCGCGTCACCACGCGTGCGCCGCTTCGGCGACGGTACGCTGCACTACTTCCACCGGGAACGTCATCCGCACGGCGAGGCCACCGCCCTCGCCATTGCCGATCTCCAGTTCGCCTCCCGCGCGCCGCACCAGCCGCTCGACGATGGCGAGGCCGAGGCCGCTGTGCCCGTTGCCGCCGCGCGCCGGGTCGAGCCGCACGAAGGGCCGGCTCGCGCGCGTGAGGTCCTGGGTCTCAATGCCCTTGCCGTGATCGCGCACGGTCAGCGTATAGCTTTCGGCGCTGCGCTCCGTTTCGATGACCACGGGCGGCGCGCCGTACGCATGCGCGTTGTCCAGCAGGTTCGACACCACCCGGTCGAGCGTTGCGGCCGGCAGCCGGAAGTCGCTGCCGGCAGTCAGCCGCATCTGGATGGTCGGGCTTTCGGCGGCCTGGGCCGTCGAGCCGAATGCCCGCATCGCGCTCATCGTTCGATAGTTGCGCACGATGCGCTCGCATTGCTCGTCCACTTCGACCGGCTCGCTGCGGTCCGCGCCGTCGTGCGCGAACACGAGGAACTGATCGACGATATGGGCCATGGAGTCCACGTCGCGCACCACGCCGTCGCGCGCGCGGGCCTCGTCCATCATTTCCGCGCGCAGGCGCAGGCGCGCGAGCGGCGTCTTCAGGTCATGCGCGACGCCGGCCAGCATCACGGCGCGGTCGTGCTCGTTGCGCTCCACCTCGGTCACCATCTGGTTGAAGCCGCGCGTGAGCAGGCGCAGCTCGCGCGGCCCGCGCTCGCGCACCGGCGGCACCGGCTCGCCCCGCCCGAAGCGCGCCACGGCCTGGGCAAGCAGGCTCAGCGGCTTTTGCAGCGTCCACGCCGCCACCAGCGCCGCGATCACCGCGGCCGAGAAGATGATCAGCAGCCACGGAATCATCCGGTCGATCGTGGGCCGCATGGGCCGCAGCGGCTGCACGGGCACCACGATCCAGCGCGCGTCCTGCGGACCCTTCACCCACAGCGTGGGCGGCCGGCCCGGCGGCCCGATGCGCACGTCGGTGCCGGCCGGCATGCGCTCGCGCACGTCGTCGACGAAGCGGCGCAGCGGCTCGGGGAGGTCGGCGTTGTCCGGGGGCACCGCGGCGCTCGCCGGCTCGACGAGCTGCACGCGCGACGGCAGCGGCTGGTCGGGCTCGCGCGCGACGTGCTGACGCACGGCATCGACGAGGAATGCCGCCTCTTCCACCGCATAGCGCGTTTGCATCTGGCTGCGCTCGAGGCGCATCAGCGCGAACCACGCCACATGCGAGAGCAGCAGGACACCCACGAAAAGCAGCGTGAGGCGCCCGAACAGCGAATCAACCGGCTGGCGCATGGTTGGCCTGCTCTCCGTCCGGCACGAACACATAGCCGCGCCCGCGCACCGTCTGGATGAAACGCGGGGTGGACGGATCGGATTCGAGAATGCGCCGCAGACGCCACACCTGAACGTCGATGCCGCGGTCGGTGCCGTCGTATTCGGGACCGTGCAGCAGTTCGAGCAGGCGCTCGCGCGTCAGCGTGCGCATGGGATGGTTGACGAAAATCTTCAGGAGGGCGAACTCGCTGCCCGACAGCATGATGGGCTTGCCTTCCTGCTGCAGCGTGCGCGACTGGAAGTCGAGCATGAAGCGGCCGAACGAAAACGGCTCGCGCTGCTCGGGCGCGGCGGCCGACGGTACCGTGCGGCGGCGGCGCAGCACGGCCTGCACGCGGGCAAGCAGCTCGCGCGGGTTGAACGGCTTGCCGAGGTAGTCGTCGGCGCCGAGTTCGAGGCCCACGATGCGGTCCACGTCGTCCGCGCGCGCGGTGAGCATGATGACCGGAATGTCGTCGCCGGACGCGCGCAGCTTGCGCAGCGCGGTGAGCCCGTCCACGCCCGGCATCATCAGGTCGAGCACGATCAGATCGGGGCGTTCGCGCTCGAGCCGCCGCTCCAGCGAGCCGGCATCGTGCAGCACGGACACTTCCATGCCCTGGCGCGCCAGATAGTCGCGCAGGAGGTCGCGGAGTTCGAGGTCGTCGTCGACGACAAGAATTTGAGTAGCCATGGGACGAAGTTTAACGCGCGCGCCGGGGCCCTTTCTTTACGGAGGGGCACTTTGGGTTACGGGGTGTTACGACGAAAGGCGGGTGTAATGTCGCGTAATGACACGGGCTCGCCACGTAACACGCCAGATGAGACCGACCGATACGCTAGGGACACCGGATGCGGAAACAGCAGCACTTGCCAGGGAGCGCCGCGCCTCACCGGATAAAACCCTTCACGGATTTGTCAGGAGCATCACCATGTACAAGAAGACCTCGCGCATTCTCGCGATTGCTGCCGCATCGCTCGCGCTCACCATGGGCGCAGCCCACGCCCAGACGCCGCCCCCGGGCGGTCCCGGCGGTCCCGGCGGTCCCGGCATGCACGCCATGCACCACGGCGATTTCATGATGGGCTTCAAGAAGCTGCACGACAAGCTGAACCTGAACGCCGATCAGGAAAAGCAGTGGCAAGCCGCGCTCGACACGATGAAGCAGAACCACGAGCAGATGCGCAAGATCCACGAACAGCTCAAGCAGCAGTTCGAAGCGCAGAAGAACCAGCCGATCCTCGACCTGAACGCGCTGCACGCGGCTCACCAGCAGGCCGAGCAGCAAAGCGCGCAACTGCGCGAGCAGAATGCCCAGGCCTGGCTCTCGTTCTACAACGGCCTGAACGACCAGCAGAAGACCACGGTCAGCACGGCGCTCAAGGAGCATTTCGCGAAGATGGAGCAGCGCCGCGAAAAGCTGCTCCAGCACTGGCAGCACCACGGCGCCGCGTCGGCACCGGCCGCAGCGCAGTAAGTGTCAGTCCCGGGCGGCGGGCGCGCCGCCCGGGACGGCAGCAAACCGGCCGGCGGAGCATGCCGGACCGGTCGTGCGGCCCGCTGGACCGGCAGTGGAGCCGCACAATGACGAAGCGCCGCGGGGCGAACCCGCGGCGCTTTTTCTTTGGCTGGCCTGCCCGGTGTGCCTGCCCGGTGCGCTTGCCCGGCGCGCTTGCCCGGCTTGTCTACCGAGCCCGGCCCGGCGAGATCAGGCCAGGTCGAACAGCAGCACTTCGGCCTGCTTGCCGTTTGCGAGCGCCACGGCTGCCTCGGCCTCGATCATGGCCGCGTCGCCGGCTTCGAGGCGCGCCCCACTCACGTCCAGCGCGCCGCGCGCCACGTGGACATACACGCGCCGCCCGGCCGGCACCGCGTACACCGCGCGCTCGTCGCCGTCGATCAGCGCCGCGTAGATCGACGCGTCGGACTGCACCGTCACCGAGCCGTCGCGCCCGTCGGGCGAGGCCACCACGCGCAGCCGGCCGCGCTTGTCCTCGTCGGCGAAGCGCTTTTCCTCGTAGCCCGGCGCCCCGCCCCGCTCGCGCGGCAGCAGCCAGATCTGCAGCAGATGGGCTTCCTCCTCGCGCGACGCGTTGAACTCGCTGTGCATCACCCCGGTGCCGGCGCTCATGCGCTGCACGTCGCCCGGGCGGATGGTCGAGCCGTTGCCCATGCTGTCGCGGTGCGCAAGGCCGCCCGAGAGCACGTAGGTGACGATTTCCATGTCGCGGTGACCGTGGGCGCCGAAGCCCTGGCCGCCGGCGATGCGGTCGTCGTTGAGCACCCGCAGCGCGCCGTAGTGGACGTGTTCCGGGTCGTGGTAATCGGCGAAGGAAAAGCTGTGGAACGAATCGAGCCAGCCGTGGCTGGCGTGGCCCCGTTCGTCGGAGCGGCGGATGGCAAGCATGGCAATCTCCCGTGTTTCGTTGCGATACCCGAAGGTAAGGGCGAAGCGTGCACACCACAATCGGCACCGGCGCACCGGATCGTTTCGCTGGCAGCGGCAATCGGCGTCAAGAGGCGCCGGGCGTTCTTCCACTGTGGCATTCCTGCCCCGTACCGCCCCATACTGCCCAATAAACTGGCATGCCCCCCGGCTTCGGGTAAAATACCGCGCTTTTCGGCCAGCGCGCCCCGCGAGCCGTCCCCGTACCGGCGCCGCACCGGGCGCGGGCCGTCCCGCCCAGGCGACGCCGTCCGTCCGACCCACATTTTTGATCGCCTAGAATGGCGGCGGCCGGCCACAAGCCGGCAGGCCGCGCGGCGGCAGCGCCTTGCAGAGCGGCCCGGCCACCTGGCGGGGCCGCCCCGCGAGGCGCGCCACGCGCCGTCCGTATCAGGAGAAAGATGAAGAAGTTCGCAGTGTGTGCGGCGCTCGCGCTCGTCGCCGGCAGCGCCGCCGCCAGGGAGTGGAAGACCGTTCGCATCGGCGTGGACGCCAGCTACCCGCCGTTCGAGTCGGTTGCGCAGAACGGGCAGATCGTCGGTTTCGACGTGGATCTCACGAAAGCGCTGTGCGCGCGCATGAACGTCAAGTGCGTCTGGGTCCAGAACGATCTCGACGGCATCATCCCTGCGCTGAAGGCCCGCAAGTTCGACGCGATCGTCTCGTCGCTCAGCGTCACCGACCAGCGCCGCCAGCAGATCGACTACTCCGGCAAGATGTTCGACGCCCCCGCGCGCATGCTCGCGAAGGCCGGCTCGCCGCTCCTGCCCACCCCGGCATCGCTCGAGGGGAAGAACGTGGGCGTCGAGCAGGGTTCGACCCAGGAGGCGTATGCGAAGGCGCACTGGGCAGGCAAGGGCGTGAACGTGGTGTCGTACCAGAACCAGGACGAGGTGTATCAGGACCTGATGTCGGGCCGGCTCGACGCCACGCTGCAAGACGAGGTGCAGGCCGACTTCGGCTTCCTCAAGACGCCGCGCGGCAAGGGTTACGCCTGGGCCGGCCCGGCCGTGGAAGACCCGCAGACGATCGGCGACGGCACGGCCATCGGCCTGCGCAAGGAAGATACGGATCTCAAGGCGCAATTCAACGCGGCGCTGGCCTCGATCCACCAGGACGGCACGTTCGACCGCATCGCGAAGCAGTACTTCGATTTCGATATCTACAAAGGCAAGTAGCACCCGATCAAGGTGCGCGGCGCGCGCCCCGTCAAGGACCCACCCATGTTTCTTCAAGGCTACGGCCCGCTGATCCTCGCCGGCACCTGGCAGACCGTCAAGCTCTCGGTGCTCTCGCTCGTGCTCTCGTTCGTGCTGGGGCTCATCGGCGCGGCGGCGAAACTTTCGAAGAACCGCGTCGCCCATGGCGCGGGCACCGTCTACACCACCCTGATCCGCGGCGTGCCGGACCTCGTGCTGATGCTGCTGCTCTTCTACAGCCTGCAGATCTGGCTGAACGACCTCACCGATATGCTGGGCTGGGACCAGATCGACATCGACCCGTTCGTCGCGGGCGTGATCGTGCTGGGCTTCATCTACGGCGCCTACTTCACGGAAACCTTCCGCGGCGCCTTTCTCGCGGTGCCGCGCGGCCAGCTCGAAGCCGGCCACGCCTACGGCATGACGAACTGGCAGGTGTTTCGCCGCATCATGTTCCCGCAGATGATGCGCTTCGCGCTCCCGGGCATCGGCAACAACTGGCAGGTGCTCGTGAAATCGACGGCGCTCGTCTCGATCATCGGGCTCGCCGACGTCGTCAAGGCGAGCCAGGACGCCGGCAAGGGCACGCTGCGCTTTTTCTTCTTCACGCTGCTCGCGGGCGCGATCTACCTCGTCATCACCACGGTGTCGAACTTCGTGCTGATGTACCTCGACAAGCGCTACTCCACCGGCGTGCGCCGCGCGGACCTGTAAGCGGATCCGGAACAACAAGGCGAACAACATGCAAGACCTGATCCAGCTTGTCCAGCAGTACTGGCAAAGCTACCTCTATACCGACGGCTACCACTTCACCGGCGTCGCCATCACGCTGTGGCTGCTCGTGGTGTCGATCGGACTCGGCTTCTGCCTCTCGGTGCCGCTCGCGGTGGCGCGCGTCTCGAAGAAGAAGTGGCTCTCCGGCCTCGTGTGGCTCTACACCTACATCTTCCGCGGCACGCCGCTCTACGTGCAATTGCTGCTCTGCTACACGGGCCTCTACAGCCTCGAGATCGTGCGCAACCACGAATTGACCGCCGCGTTCTTCCGCAGCGGCATGAACTGCACGCTGCTCGCGTTCACGCTCAACACCTGCGCGTACACGACCGAGATCTTCGCGGGCGCGATCAGGGCCACGCCCTATGGCGAGATCGAGGCGGCGCGCGCGTACGGCATGTCGCCGTTCACGCTCTACCGGCGCGTAATCCTGCCTTCGGCCCTGCGCCGCGCGCTGCCGTACTACAGCAATGAAGTCATCCTGATGCTGCACGCGACCACGGTGGCGTTCACGGCCACCGTGCCCGACATCCTGAAGATCGCGCGCGACGTCAATTCGGCGACCTACCAGACCTTCACCGCGTTCGGCATTGCCGCCCTGCTCTATCTGAGCATTTCGTTCACGCTCGTGTGGCTCTTCCGCCAGGCCGAGCGCCGCTGGCTCGCATACCTGCGACCGCAAGGCAAGTGAGCCCGCTACCCATGACCCAGATGAATTCCCAGAAGCAAAAGCTTTTCGTCGATGCCCTGCACAAGCAGTACGGCGACCATGAAGTGCTCAAGGGCGTTTCGCTGCAAGCGAATGCCGGCGATGTGATCAGCGTGATCGGCTCGTCCGGTTCGGGCAAGAGCACGATGCTGCGCTGCATCAATTTCCTCGAGCAGCCCAACGCGGGGCGCATCTTCGTGGACGGCGAGGAAGTGCGCACGCGTGCCGACAGCCGCACCGGCGCGCTGCAGGTGGCCGACCCGAAGCAACTCCAGCGCGTGCGCACGAAGCTCGCGATGGTGTTCCAGCACTTCAACCTGTGGGCGCACATGACGGTGCTGGAGAACGTCATGGAAGCGCCCGTGCACGTGCTGGGCATGCCGCGCAAGGAAGCCGGGGAACGCGCGCGCGAATACCTCGAAAAGGTCGGGCTCGCGCCGCGCGTGGAGAACCAGTACCCATCGCATCTCTCGGGCGGCCAGCAGCAGCGCGTGGCGATTGCGCGCGCGCTCGCCATGCACCCGGACGTGATGCTCTTCGACGAACCCACTTCGGCGCTCGACCCCGAACTCGTGGGCGAAGTGCTCAAGGTGATGCAGAAGCTTGCCGAGGAAGGCCGCACGATGATCGTCGTCACGCACGAAATGGGTTTCGCGCGCAACGTCTCGAATCACGTGATGTTCCTGCACCAGGGGCGCGTGGAAGAAGAAGGGCAGCCGGCCGAAGTCTTCGGCAATCCGAAGAGCGAGCGGCTGCGGCAATTCATTTCGGGGAGCCTCAAGTAAGCGGCTTCGGAGGCAGGCCCGGAGTTAGCCTTGAGGTTAGCCCCGAGGTTGGCCTTGAGGTTGGCTTTTAAGTTGGCTTTGAAGTTGGCCTTCAAGACACACCGGGCCCGGACGCGAGACCAGGACGCCAGGCGTTGCGCGGCAACGACGTCTGCCGGGTCATGTAGTAAATGTAGTTTTTCAAGGCGCTTTCAGCGCCTTTTCTTTTTTCTTCCAAAGCAATCTTCAATCCCACTTTTTCGGCATTCCGAAGGCCGTTTTCGCTTTACTCCTGACGTTTTTCTCCGTCAATAGTGGCAATCCTGAAGATCGTCCTGGAGCAAACCTGAGTCCCTTGTCCGACAAGGCTTTACGCCTCCTTTTTGAGAGACCTGGGACCTCCCCTGGCAACAGCATATTGCAATTTGACGACACACCCCGGGGCGTCAACGATTTCGTTCGCCACCGCCGCCCTTTTTTGCTAAATTAGTAACCAAAGTAGCAAAACAAAGTGTATTAAAAGTAGTTTCACTTCAAAAAGAACGGGAGATGCCAGTCAACCAGGGGACCCGCCAGACTACTCGAACAGGTTGTCGGGCTGCATTGCAGCCAGCACCTCGGGCCCCAGGGTAGTAGCTCCCTCACGTGACTACGATTTCTGTTCGTTGCGCCCTCACACGCGCGGACGTCTTTCGCAGTACTTAGGTTGACTCTTTGACAGGGTATGGAGGAGAAGATGAAGAAAGCTTTGCTCGCCGCAGCACTGATGTCGGCTGGGGTGGTCGCGCATGCACAAAGCAGCGTGACGCTCTATGGCCGCCTTGACGCTGGTGTGGCGTACATGAACGGCATCGGAACTGGCGGCGGCACCGGCGCCGCCACGGCAGGCAAGAGCCAGGTGCTGCTCGAAAGCGGCTACTGGGGCACCAGCCTGTGGGGCTTGAAGGGTGTCGAAGACATCGGCGGCGGCAATAAGGTTCTCTTCCAGCTGGAAGGCAGCTTCAGCACGGCAACCGGCTCGCTCGGCTCGGCCGGCTCGATCTGGAATCGCTGGGCAACCGTCGGCATGGCCAACGACAACTACGGTACGCTGCTGCTCGGCCGCGAACTGTTCATCTCGAACGGCATTTGGGACTTCGACCCGTTCGGTCAGTCGAACTGGTCGTCGGCGTCGCTCGTGCGTGGTCGTAACTGGCCGCAGTCGAGCAACAACGTGTCGTATCAGTCGCCGAAGTGGTATGGCTTCGATCTGTATGGCCAGTACTCGCTCTCGAACGCCACGAGCTGGAACGGCAACGGCACGACCTCACAAGGTCGTGAAGACGGTCTCCAGCTGACGTACACGAGCTCGCTGTTCCAGGTTCGCGGCCTGTATGACGAAATCCGCAACCCGGCAAACGGTACGCTCGGCGGCGCCTACGATCCGACCGGCATCAACTCGGGCAACACGGGCCAGGGCGTGTACGCGTTCGGTCGCGACTACATGGCGATGGTCAACGTGTTCCTCGGCCAGTTCAAGGTCCAGGGCGGCTTCGAAGCCCTGCGCACTTCGGGCATGAACGGCCAGCTGATCGGCCAGCCGACCGCGCTCGACCACGAATGGGGCGGTGTGACGTGGCAAGCCACGCCGGCAGCAGCCCTGATCGCGGCGGTGTACCACGTGAACGGCAACAACGGCGCGGGTAACGCCACGCTCTACACGATCGGCGGTTCGTACAACATCTCGAAGCGCACCCTGTTCGACCTCCAGGTCGCGACCGTGCAGAACAGCAAGACCGCGAACTACGGCCTGAACGCCAACAACTACGGCACGTCGGCTGCAACCGGCAACCCGCTCGTTGGCCACAGCCAGACCGGTGTGTACGCAGGCATCCAGCACTCGTTCTAATCGACGAGTGCAGACAGAACAGTCATCTGGTTAGACGTTTTCACGCTGCTGCGAGAGGCGCGTATCGGTGCGGTGTCCGAAAGGGTATCCGCACCGTTTTTTATTCTCGACGCGGGCCGCGCAAGCGGCCCGTTTCTATTGATGCAACGGTTTTGCGGCGGCTGGCGTCAGACCGCCGCTTCGTTCTCTTCGCCCGTGCGGATGCGGATCACGCGCTCGACGTCGGTCACGAAAATCTTGCCGTCGCCGATCTTGCCGGTGCGCGCCGCGCCGATGATCGCGTCGATCACCTGGTCGGCCTGGGCGTTCGCCACCACCACTTCGATCTTCACTTTGGGCAGGAAATCGACCACGTATTCCGCGCCGCGGTACAGCTCGGTGTGACCCTTCTGGCGGCCGAAGCCCTTGACCTCGGTGACGGTCAGGCCCGTCAGGCCGACTTCGGCGAGCGCTTCGCGCACTTCGTCGAGCTTGAACGGTTTGATGACGGCAGTAATGCGTTTCATGGCGGACCTCGTCTCGTATCGGGTTGGTGTCTGTCGAAAAATCGAAAGCAATAAGCAGGATTCTACGCTGCGCTCACGGTGCAGCCGACGCCTGCGGCGGATTCGCGGTGTCCGGCACCCGCTCCAGATCCGCGAGCCACACGGCGGACCCGGAATCGCTCGGCGCGCGCCAGTCGCCGCGCGGCGAGAGCGAGCCGCCCGATCCCACCTTCGGCGCGTTCGGAATGCAGGTGCGCTTGAACTGGCTCTGGCGGAAAAACCGGTCGAGGAAGATGCGCAGATTGCGCTTGATCGCCGCAAGCTCGTACTGGTTGCGCGCGACCTTCGTGTTCTCGGGCCAGGCGCCCTTCTCCCGGTCGCCCCAGGCATGCTGCGCGAGGAACGCGACCTTCGCGGGCGTAAAGCCGAAGCGCAGCGTGTAGTAGAGGTTGAAGTCCTGCAATTCGTACGGCCCGATCACGCTCTCGGTCTTCTGCTCGGGCGCGCCGTTGGCCTTGCCGGGAATCAGCTCGGGGCTGATGTCGGTGTCGAGAATCGCTTCGAGCACGTCCGAGCCGCTCTCGCCGATCTGGCCGGTTTCCGCCACCCAGCGCACGAGGTGCGTGATGAGCGTCTTGGGCACGCTCGCATTCACGTTGTAGTGCGACATGTGATCGCCCACGCCGTAGGTACACCAGCCGAGCGCAAGCTCGGACAGGTCGCCCGTGCCGATCACGATCGCATGATTGAAGTTCGCGAGGCGGAACAGGTGATTCGTGCGCTCGCCGGCCTGCACGTTCTCGAAGGTGATGTCGTAGCTTTCCTTGCCTTCGGAGTACGGATGACCGAGGTCTTCGAGCATCTGCATGCAGCTCTTGCGAATGTCGATTTCCTTCGCCGTGCAGCCCACGAGTTCCATCAACTGGCGCGCCTGGCGCAGCGTGCGCTCGCTCGTCGCGAAGCCCGGCATGGTGTACGCGAGGATATTCGCGCGCGGCAGGCCGAGCCGGTCCATCGCCTTCGCACACACGAGCAGCGCATGCGTGGAATCGAGCCCGCCCGACACGCCGATCACCACCTTCTTGATGCCGGCCTGCGAAAGCCGCTGCACGAGCGCCTGCACCTGGATGTTGTAGACCTCGTTGCAGCGCTCGTCGCGGCGCTTCGGATCAGCCGGCACGTACGGGAAGCGCTCCACGCGGCGCACGAGCGGCAGGTCGGGCGCGTCCCACGCGCCCTGCTGCGGCACCGCGCAGCGAATCACGCGAAACTTCGTGATCTCGTCGTGATGGCGGCGAATCGAGTCGCCGAACGTGGTCTGCCGGATGCGCTCCTGCGCGAGGCGCTGCAGATCGACATCGGCGACGATGAGGTGTGAATCGTCGAGAAAGCGCTCCGACTGCGCGAGCAGTTCGCCGTTCTCGTACACGAGCGCCTGGCCGTCCCAGGCCATGTCGGTCGTCGATTCGCCCTGGCCCGCCGAGGTGTACAGATAAGCGGCAAGGCACCGCGCCGACTGCTGCGAAACGAGTTGATGGCGATAGCCGGCCTTGCCCACCACCACGTTCGACGCCGAAAGATTCACGAGCACCGAAGCGCCCGCGAGCGCCGCGAACGACGACGGCGGGATCGGCACCCACACGTCCTCGCAGATTTCCACGTGAAAGCGCAGGCCCGCAACCGAAGGCACGTCGAAAAGCAGCGAGGCGCCGAACGGCACGTCTTCGCCGGCGAGGCGCACCGTGTCGGTGCGCGCGCAATCGGCGGCGCTGAACTGGCGCGGCTCGTAGAACTCGCCGTAGTTCGGCAGATAGCTCTTCGGCACCACCCCCGCGATGCGTCCGCCCGCCACCACCGCGGCGCAGTTGAAGAGCGTCTGCCCCACGCGCACCGGCAGGCCGACGATCATCGCGAGCGGCAGCGCGGCCGACCCGGCAACGAGCGTCTGCAACGCGTGCTCGCACGCGTCGAGCAGCGCCTGCTGGTGAAAGAGATCGTCGCAGGTATAGGCGGAGAGACCCAGCTCCGGAAAGGCCACGAGCGCGGCGCCTTTTTCGGCGGCCTCGCGGGCGAGCGCGAGCGTTTCGCCCGCGTTGAAGGCCGGGTCGGCCACGCGGCAGCGCGGCACGCCCACGGCCACGCGCGCAAAGCCATGCGTGTAGAGATTGAAGAAGCGCTCTTTCATTTCGATAACCCTGGAGGCACGCCGCGCGGCCTTCGTCGATAGCGGGCCGTCTGCCTGCGCTCGCGCGGCGCGGCGGCCCTCACCCGTTCGGGGCGTTTGCTTTACCATGACCGTTTGCCGCGCTGCCCGCCGGCGCTTGCCGATGCACGGGCAAGGCAGGCCAGGAGCGCGGCGCCACGCCTAATCGGACAGGCACGCAAGTTGAAACAGGAACATTTCGATTATCGCACGGGCATACTCGGCTCACCGGCCGAGGTGGACGCAGCCGAATGGAACGCGCTGCTCGCGCGCCAGGGGCAGCCCACGCCCTTTTTGCGCCACGAATTCCTCACGGCGCTGCACGCCACGCACTGCGCCACGCCCGATGCAGGCTGGGCTCCGCAGTTCGTCACCCTCACCGACACGCGCACGGGACGCCTTGCTGCGGCAGCGCCCGTGTACCTGAAGGGGCACTCGTACGGCGAATACGTGTTCGACTGGGCCTGGGCCGACGCGTACAAGCGCAACGGCATCGAGTACTACCCGAAGCTGCTGTGCGCGGTGCCGTTCACGCCGGTGCAAGGCACGCGGCTGATCTGCGCCGACGCCACCGCGCGCCGCCATCTGGCCGCCACGCTACTTGCGTTCGCGGAGCAGGCGGACGTGTCGTCCCTGCACGTGCTGTTCCCTACCGAGGAAGACGCGCAGGCGCTGACCAACCTCGGCATGATGCTGCGCGAAGGCGTGCAGTTTCACTGGCTCAACGACGGCTACCGCGACTTCGAAGACTTCCTTTCGACGCTCGAGCAGAAGAAGCGCAAGAACATTCGCGCGGAGCGGCGCAAGGTGCGCGACGCAGGCGTGACGATGCGGCGCGTGCGCGGCGAAGAGATCCGCGACGAAGACTGGCGCTTCTTCAGCCGCTGCTACCGGCAGACCTACCGCGAGCATTTTTCGACGCCGTACCTGAACCTCGACTTCTTCCGCATGATCGGGGCGTCGATGCCGGAGAACCTCCTGCTCGTGATCGCCGAATACGAGGGCAAGCCGATCGCGAGTTCGCTCGTCGTCTATCAGCGCGGGGAAAACGGCAAGGGCGGCACGCTATATGGGCGCTACTGGGGCGCGCTCGAACACGTGCCGTGCCTGCACTTCGAAGCCGCGTACTATCAGCCGCTGGAGTTCTGCATCGAAGAAGGGCTGGCGGTATTCGAGGGCGGCGCGCAAGGCGAGCACAAGATGGCGCGCGGCTTCATGCCCACCGTCACGCGCTCGGCCCACTGGCTCGCGCATCCCGCGTTCGCCGATGCGGTGGCGCGCTTTCTCGAAAGCGAAACCAACCACATTCATGCCTACGTTCACGAGCTGAACGAGCATAATCCGTTTCGTTCGTGACCCTTCGCGACCCTTCGTGACCCGCTCGCCGCCCGTGCCCGAAAAACGCCTGATGCCGTGGTTTCTCTATCTGCTCGAATGCGACGACGGCAGCGTCTATACCGGCATTGCCGTCGATGTCGCCGCGCGCTTCGAACAACATGCGAGCGGCATGGGCGCGCGCTATACGCGCTCGCGCAAGCCGGTGCAGGTGCTCGCGTCGTTCGAGCTGGCCGGGCGGGCCGAGGCGTCGCGCGCCGAGTATTGGGTGAAGCGGCTCAAGCCGCAGGAAAAGCGCGCCCTCGCGGCGGGGGCGCGCACGCTCGAATCGGTGCTGCCTGCGCCAGCACCTGCGCCGGGTCCCGGGATCGAAGCCGACGCCGACCCTGATGCAACGCCGGAAGCGGCCGACGCCCCATGAAAAAAGCCGCACGGGCCGGAGAACCCGTGCGGCTTCGTTCGCGGTGCCGCTTTTCACGCGCCCGAGCGCGCAAGAAGCGGCACGCAGCTTACTTCTTGAAGTTCGCGACGCCGTCGGTGATTTCCTTGTGCGCGGCGTCGATGCCCACCCAGCCCTCGATCTTGACCCACTTGCCCTTTTCGAGCGCCTTGTAGTTCTCGAAGAAGTGCTTGATCTGGTCCTTCAGGTACTCGGGCACGTCGTCCAGCGACTTGATGCCGGCCGTCATCGGGCAGACCTTGTCGTGCGGCACGGCGATCAGCTTGGCATCGACGCCCGACTCGTCGGTCATCTGCAGCATGCCGAGCGCGCGCGAACGCACCACGGAGCCCGCCAGCAGCGGGAACGGCGTGATCACGAGCACGTCGACCGGGTCGCCGTCGCCCGAGAGCGTTTGCGGGATGAAGCCGTAGTTGACCGGATAGCGCATGCCCGTGCCGACGAAGCGGTCGACGACGAGCAGGCCCAGATCCTTGTCGGCTTCGTACTTCACCGGGTCGCTTTGCGCGGGGATCTCGATGATCACGTTGAAGTCTTGCGGCAAATCCTTGCCGGCGGGGACGTTTGCGAAGCTCATGGGCGCTCTCAGTTCAAAGGGAAAACCGGCGCATCCGCGCGCTACCTGCTTCGTGCGCACCCTGCAGGCAAGGCGCGCCGGCGCGGAAACCGGACGTTAGAGGATGGCGCCATTATAGCCAATCGGGCGCGGCGCCCCCGGCTGCGGCCCCGCCCAAACCCGTGTAGCACGCTGCGAATAGCGCGATAATGGCCCGGCTGGCACGGCTCCGCCCTCATCCCGGGCAGCGGCCCGATCCAGCGACGTTTCCCGTTTTGCGTTTTCCCTGGCAGCGAGGCGCAGGCATGGACGAAGCGAAGCACTTCATCGACGGCGCGTGGTGCGCACCGGCAAGCGGCGCAACCCTCGCCGTGATCGACCCCTCCGATGGCGAGGCGTTCGCGCGGATCGCCCGCGGCACCGCCGCCGACATCGAGCGCGCCGTGCACGCCGCGCGCCGCGCCTACGAAGGCGCCTGGGGCGCCCTCTCTGCCGCCGAACGCGGCCGTGTCCTCGCCCGCCTTGGCTTGCTCGTCGCGCGGGACCAGGAGGCCCTCGCGCAACTCGAATCGCGCGACACCGGCAAGCCGCTCAGACAGGCACGCGCCGACGCCGCCGCACTCGTGCGCTATTTCGAGTTCTACGCCGGCGCCGCCGACAAGCTCCATGGCGAAACGCTCCCCTACCAGGCCGGCTACACCGTGCTGACCGTGCGCGAGCCGCACGGCGTGACGGGCCACATCGTGCCCTGGAACTACCCCATGCAGATCTTCGGCCGCAGCGCAGGCGCGGCCCTTGCCGCGGGCAACGCGTGCGTCGTCAAGCCCGCCGAGGACGCCTGCCTCTCGCTCCTGCGGGTCGCCGCGCTCGCGCAGGAAGCCGGCTTGCCGCCGGGCGCACTGAACATCGTCACGGGCCTCGGCCACGAAGCGGGTGCGGCGCTCGCCTCGCACCCCGGCATCGACCACATCTCGTTCACGGGCTCGCCGCAAACCGGCAGGCTCGTCGCCCAGATGGCGGGCGAACACTACGTGCCGGTCACGCTGGAGCTGGGCGGCAAGTCTCCGCAGATCGTCTTCGCCGACGCCGATTTCGACCAGGCCCTGCCCTTTCTCGTGGGCGCCATCGTGCAGAACGCCGGGCAGACCTGCTCGGCAGGCAGCCGCGTGCTGATCGAGCGCGCGGCCTACGAGCCGCTGCTCGAACGGCTCGCGGCTGCCTTCGAAGCCCTCCGGGTCGGCCCCGCCCCGGCGGATCTCGACTGCGGGCCGCTCATCAGCGAAAAGCAGCGGCAGCGCGTGCGCGCCTTTCTCGACGAAGCGCACAGCGCAGGCATCCCCACCCTCGCGCGAGGTCGCCTTGTCGCCGGCGCACCGCGCGGGGGCTACTACGAAGTCCCCGCCCTGCTGCGCGACGTGCCGCCGCAAAGCCGGCTCGCCCAGCAGGAAGTGTTCGGCCCGGTGCTCGCGGCCATGCCGTTCGAAGGCGAAGACGCAGCCATCGCACTCGCCAACGGCACGCCCTACGGCCTCGTGGCCGGCGTGTGGACGCGCGACGGCGCGCGCCAGCTGCGCATCGCGCGCCGCGTGCGCGCGGGCCAGGTGTTCGTCAACAACTACGGCGCAGGCGGCGGCGTCGAACTGCCGTTCGGCGGCACCGGGCAATCGGGCCACGGCCGCGAGAAAGGCTTCGAGGCCCTCTATGGCTTCACGGTGCTCAAAACCATCGCCCTGCGCCACGGCTGAGGCGGCGCTCTGCGGCACGTTCTTATAACGAAACGGAGACACCATGCGACTCAAGGACAAGACGGCCGTCGTCACCGGCGCCGGCTCGGGCTTTGGCGAAGGCATCGCGAAGACCTATGCGCGCGAAGGCGCGAACGTGGTCGTCAACGATCTCGACGAGGAAGCCGCCCAGCGCGTGGCGAGCGAAATCGCGCTCGCGGGCGGCAAGGCCATTGCGGTGGCCGGCGACATCGCGCGCGAGGCCGACTGGCGCGCCCTGCGCGACGCGGCCCTCGACGACTTCGGCAGCGTGCAGGTGGTCGTGAACAATGCCGGCACCACGCATCGCAACAAGCCCGTGCTCGACGTGACCGAAGCCGAATTCGACCGCGTTTATGCCGTCAACGTGAAGGGGCTCTACTGGAGCGTGCGGGCGTTCGTGCCGCACTTTCGCACACAGGGCGGCGGCGTGTTCGTCAACATCGCCTCGACGGCGGGGGTGAGGCCGCGCCCCGGGCTCGTCTGGTACAACGGCAGCAAGGGCGCAATGATCGTCGCGAGCAAGGCGCTTGCGGCCGAGCTCGGGCCCGATCGCATCCGCGTGAACTGCGTGAATCCCGTGATCGGCGACACCGGGCTCACCGCCGAATTCATGGGCGTGCCCGATACGCCCGAGAACCGCCAGCGCTTCATCGCGGGCATTCCGCTCGGCCGCTTTTCCACGCCGCAGGACGTGGCGAACGCGTGCCTCTACCTCGCCTCCGACGAAGCCGCGTTCATCACCGGCACCTGCATCGAAGTGGACGGCGGACGCTGCGTCTGATACGACCGCCACCCCCCACTCCGACACATCTTGCAGCACGGATAGAATGGTCGCGCCAGCGACCCGACACTCATCACAAGAAAGACAGGAGACCCTATGGCCAGTCCAGCAAACCACGCGCCGCAGGCAGGCGCCGGCACGCCGCCGTCCGCCTTCGAAGAAGCCACCTACCGCAAGGTCGCGTGGCGCCTCATTCCGCTCCTCATGCTCTGCTACGTGGTCGCCTACCTCGACCGCGTGAACGTCGGCTTCGCCAAGCTGCAGATGAGCGCGGCGCTCAACCTCTCCGATGCGGTGTACGGCTTCGGCGCCGGCATCTTCTTCATCGGCTATTTTCTTTTCGAAGTGCCAAGCAATATGATCCTGCATCGCGTGGGGGCACGCGTCTGGATCGCACGCATCATGATCACGTGGGGCCTCGTTTCGATGCTCACGATGTTCGTCACCACACCCGCCATGTTCTACGTCATGCGCTTCCTGCTGGGCGTGTGCGAGGCGGGCTTCTTCCCCGGCATCATCCTGTACCTCACCTACTGGTATCCGGCCCACCGGCGCGGGCGCATGACCACGTGGTTCATGACCGCCATCGCCATTTCGGGCGTGGTGGGCGGCCCGGTCTCGGGCTGGATACTCAAGTCCTTCGACGGCATGAACGGCTGGCAGGGCTGGCAGTGGCTGTTCCTGCTCGAAGGCGTGCCCTCGGTGATCGTGGGCGTGCTGGTGTTTCTCGTGCTCGACGACCGCATCGGCAACGCGAAGTGGCTCTCCGGCGAGGAGCGCGCGCTGCTCGAACGCAATATCGCCGCCGAAAACGCCACCAAGGAAGACCCGCCCCTGCGCACCGTCTTTTCGAGCCCGCGCGTGCTGGTGATGAGCCTCACCTACTTCTCGTTCGTGATGGGGCTTTATGGCGTGAGCTTCTGGCTGCCCACCATCATCAAGGCCACGGGCGTGAAGGACGCGCTCACCATCGGCCTGCTCTCGGCGATACCGTTCGCCGCGGCCGTGATCGGCATGGTGCTGGTGGCGAGGAGCGCCGACCGCGCGCGCGAGCGGCGCTGGCACATCGCGATTCCGGCGGCCGTGGGCGCGCTCGGCCTCGTGCTCTCGGTGGCGTGGGCGCACGACACGACGCTCGCCATGGCCGCGCTCACGCTCGCCACCATCGGCATCCTCACGACCCTGCCGCTCTTCTGGAGCCTGCCTACCGCGTGGCTCGCGGGCACCGGCGCGGCGGCGGGCATCGCGCTCATCAACTCGATCGGCAATCTCGCGGGTTTCCTGAGCCCCTATGCCGTGGGCTGGCTCAAGCAGGCGACGGGCGCCAACGATTCGGGGATGTACATGCTCGCGGCGTTCATGATCCTGGGCGGGCTGCTTGCGCTTTCCGCGCCGGCGAAGCTCGTGAACCGCTGAAGCCGCGCTGCGCCTGCGCGCTTCGTCGAGTGCTCGTCGAGCACAAAAGACGACGGCCGCTTTGCAGCGGCCGTTATTCCTTCAAAGCGCGATGAATGCGCTCGCGCGCGTTCCGGGTGGTCTCGAACTCACACGACGTTCATCGAAAGCGCGCTCTCGCGATAGTGGTTCGCGGCCTTCCCGCTGTCGCCCAGTTGCTCGTGCAGGCGCGCGAGCGCGCGATGCGAGCGGATCTTGAGCGGCTCGTTGCGGGTCGCATCCGCCGACTTGAGCGCCGCCTCGAGGAACGACTGCGCCTTGCCCCAGAGCTGCTGCTTCAGGCACAGGCGCCCCAGCGCGAACAGCAGGTCGCCGTCTTCGGGGCGGTCCTTGCGCCACGCCTCCGCCTTCTGGATGAGCGGCAACGCGTCGCTGCCCGAAGTGTCCGGATAGCGGCGCAGGAGGCGCGCGTCCCAGTTCTGCGCCAGCGCCTCTTCGACGATCTTGCGCGCGTCGTTCTGGCGATCGAGCGCGATCAGCAGTTCGGCGGCGCAGTCGGCCAGACGCGGCGAATGACGCTCGACGGGCGAGAGCGCGTGCCACAGTTCCAGCAGCGCATCGGCATTGTGACGGCGGTCGCGCAGAAGGTTCTCCGCCGCAAGCTGGCGCAGCCGCACGGCCACGGCCGGGTGCAGCGCCTCGCGCTTTTCCAGCGTCTTCACGAGCTTGAGCACTTCGCTCCAGTTCTTCAGTTGCTGCTGCGCGCGCAGCGCGATCTGCTGCGCGTGAATGCGGCGGCCGCCCTGCGTGCGCATTTCGGTGAGCGCAGCGAGTGCGCCGTCGGCGTCGCGGCCGTCGGCCCGCATGTCGGCGGTCGCCATGAGGCGCGCTTCCTGCAGTTCGGGATCTTCGACCTGGCCGAGCCACTCGTCGCGGCGCGCGTATTCATGGAGGCGGTGCGCGGCGCTCGCGGCAATGAGGCCCGCGGCGCCCTGGTTCTTCTCTTCGGCGAGCGAGTCGCGCGCGGCCTTCTCGGCGCGCGAGAAGCGGCCCGCGTAGAGATTGCCCACCGCGTCGCGCAGCGCCGCATTCGCCTTCTCCGTGCGCATGCGGGCGCGGTAGGCCGCCACGCGGCGCGGCATGGTCACGACGTTGCGCACGAAGCGCAGGATCGCGTAGAGCAGCAGGAAGGCCACCACCACGCCGACGATGAAGAGGTTCAGCGACACATCCACGCGGTAGGGCGGATAGACGAACACCACCTGCCCGGCGTCGAAGCGCCCTACCGTTGCAAGCGCAACGGCAATGACGAACAGGATGGCAAGCCACAGGAGTCCACGGATCGCCATGTCTTACCCCCGGCTCCGGTACTGCTGGATGGCCTGCAGGCTCGTGTCGAGGTTCGGCAGCGCAACGGCCGTCGAACCCGCGCTCACCTCCTTCACCAGATCGCGCACGGCCTGGGTTTGTTTCGACGCGTTGTCGAAGTAGCGCGCGAGCGCGGCATCGGCGGCGGCAAGGTCGGACTTGAGCGTGCCCTCGTTGCGCGAGAGCAGCGAGAGGCGCGCCGAAAGCAGCCGCAGCTTCACGTTCTCGCGCACGAAGTAGCCTTCGTCGGGCGAGATCAGCATGGCGTCGGCGTTGTCGATGCGGCGCACCTGCACGAGGCTCGTGATCTGCTGGCCGATGCCCGCGGCAACGGTCTGGAGCCACGCCTTCCAGCGCGGCTCGTGCTGGGCGGCGGCGGTCTGCGCGACGTCGGCGGGCGTGGCCGCCTGCGGCTTCGTATGCGCGACGATGGCCTCGCCCGCGAGCGGCAGCGAGTCGATCTGGGCCAGCGCCGTGTCGAGCTTGATGGCAAGACCCGTGAGGTCGGTGGAGGGTGCGGCCTTCAGCTTGTCGATGTCCTGGGCGACGGCCTTGCGCACGGCCAGCGCCTGCGGGCTGTCGGAGGCCGCGAGACGCGTGTCGGCGCTTTGCAGCGCGAAGAGCGCGAGCTGCGTGTTGCCCGTGAGCTGGAGCTGCTCGCTCGCGCTCGAAAGCATCTGGCCGACTTCGGCGAGCGTCCAGTCGTCGCGGTTCTTCGCGAGGTCGGCGTATTGCTGCGCGAGAGCCTGCTGCGAGGTCTGCGCGTCGGCAATCTTGCCTTCGAGCTGGGCGATCTGCTTGTCGAGCTGCTGGCCGCCTGCGATGGCTTCGTCGGCGCGCGCGCGCAGCGCGGCGGTCTGCTGGTCGGCGGCCTGCTGGCGCTGCACCAGTTGCTGATCGACGCGGTCGAGCTTGCGATTCAGCACGTAGCCGCCCGCCCCCGCTCCCGCCGCGACCAGCACCACCACGAGCCAGAGCAGCGCCGTGCCCGCGCCGCCGCGCCGCGCCGGCGCCGGCGAGAGCGGCCCCGGGGCGGCATACGTCGGCCGCGAAGACGCGGAGGCCGCGGAGGCCGCGGAGGCCGACGACGCCGATGACGCGCCCGCGGACGCGGTGTGCTGCTGTGCAACGTTGCTGGAATCGTTCGAATCAGTCATGCGTGGTTGTGCCGGCGCCGGGGCCGGAGTGTTCTGAACCGGTTGAACAACGGAAGAAGCGAGGCCAAGCAGCGTCTCGACGATGCGCTCGTCGCCCGCGCCGGACACCGTAATCCTATCAAAACCCACTCCCCGGGCCGTTTCGGCGATGCGCGGGTGCGGCGCGACGAGCGGCGCGTGGTGCAGTTCGGCGATCTCGCCGGCCGTGAGGTGCTCGCGCGCAAGCGCGTCGAGATTGCGCACGCCCTCGGAACTCGTGACGAGCCAGGCATGCGGCGCCCCGGCGAGCAGCGTATGAACGCGCGCCCAGGCGGCGATGGACGGCTCCGGCGCGACGCGCCGGTAGGCCGCCACGGCCTCCACTTCGGCGCCCGCTTCGCGCAGGCGGTCGGCGAGCCACTCGCGGCCGCCGTCGCCGCGCACGATCAGCACGCGCTTGCCCGCGAGCGCGTCGGGGCCCAGTTCGGTTTCGAGCGCCGCGTAGAGCGATTCGGAGTCGAAGCGCGCGGGTTCCTCGTCGGCGGCGCCGGCCGGGCTGATCACGCGATGAGCGGGCGATGCGACGCCGTGGCGCGCGAGCGCCGCCACGCTGGCGGGGCCGACCACGGCCACGGGCAGCGCATGCGGCCAGATCGACGAGATCGGGCCGTAGACGGCGAAGGCGCGATCGACGGCATTGGGCGACACGAACACGACGAGCGCGTAGCGGTCGAGCGCCGAGAGCGCCTCGCGCAAGAGGGCGTCGTCGCGGACCGCTTCGATCGAGATCAGCGGGAAGTCGAACGTGGCGATGCCGCGCGCGGCCAGTTGGCTGCCGAGCGTGCCGGATTGACCGGAAGGTCGGGTAATGACGACGGTGAACGGTGCGCCAGCGCCGGGCGCCGCGGCGCGAGCCTCGCCGGGGCCGCCCCCGGGCCCGCCCCATTCGTCAGGCTGGGCGTGGGCGCGCGGGCGCGGTTGCAGGGGGCCTGTCATGGCGCCGAAGCCGGGCCCGAGCCCGTGCCGGTGGTTGTGCCGCTCGCGCGCGGCGCGGGCGCGGTGTTGGGGCCATTGGGGCCGTCGGCGTGGGCCGCATCGGCGAGCGCCCGCACGATGTCGAGCGCGCCCTGCGCGATCAGCGCGTCGGCCACGCCGCGGCCCAGCGCGAGCGCTTCTGCCACGCTCGCGGGCCGTGCGGCGCCTTCGGCGCGCAGCACGCGGCTCGCGTCGGGCGTGGCGACGATGCCGCGCAGCTCCAGCGCCCCGTCGTGCCACTGCGCATAGGCCGCGAGCGGCACCGAGCAACTGCCGCCCAGCGCGCGCGACACCATGCGCTCGGCTTCCACGGCGTTCGCCGTCGCTGCGTCGTGCAGCGGCGCAAGCCATGCGGCAAGGTCGGCGCGGTCCGCGCGAATCTCGATGCCGAGGGCACCCTGCCCCGCCGCCGGCAGGCTGTCCTCGGGCTCGATGAGCGCGCGGATGCGCGCCGCGAGACCCAGGCGCATCAAGCCTGCCGCCGCGAGAATGATGGCCGCGTAGTCGCCGCGGTCGAGCTTGGCCAGCCGCGTATCGAGGTTGCCGCGCAGCGGCTTCACGACCAGTTGCGGATAGCGCGCGCGGATCATCGCTTCGCGGCGCAGGCTCGACGTGCCCACCACGCTGCCCGGCGGCAGTACGGCGAGCGAGTCGTAGTCGTTGGAGACGAAGGCGTCGCGCGGGTCCTCTCGCTCCAGAATGGCCGTCAGCGCGAAGCCTTCGGGCAACTCCATGGGCACGTCCTTGAGCGAATGCACGGCGAGATCGGCGCGCCCTTCCTCCAGCGCCTGCTCGAGCTCCTTCACGAAGAGCCCCTTGCCGCCCACCTTCGAAAGCGTGCGATCGAGAATTTGATCGCCGCGCGTCGTCATTCCGACGATTTTCACGTCGCAGGATGGATATAATTTGTGCAGCGCAGCTTGCACATGCTCGGCCTGCCACATCGCAAGGCGGCTCTCACGCGAAGCGATAACCAGCGTGCGGGGGGGGGCCGGCATGGGCGCGGATAACGTCTCGGAGTTCATGGCAAGGACATCGAATGACGGGATCGAAAAACAGAATCGGATAACGGGGAATGTTAGCACGCGCCCCTTTTGCGGCTGGCCCCGCGGGCGCCGGATGCGCGCGGCGCGTGCGGCCTCCCCGGCGTCCTCCCTGTGACGCCCTGTTAATCTGCGCAGTTGGTCCTGGCAGTTGATCTTCGTAGTTGGCCATCGTCGTGCCGGCTGAACCGAGGCCCCTCGCCCGGTAGCACCAGCCACCCGTTCCAGGTTGCACCCGCAGTAGCGACCCCGGCGCCACGCCCGGGCTCGTGCATCAGGCAGTCTCTAGATTATTGATCGACTCATCCCTGGCAAGCCTTGAGGAACCCATCGTGAAGTCTTCCGGATCGGCGCGCGCAGAGCGCCGCAGCAACGCATCGCAAAACACTGCTTCTTCGGCTCAGAACGCCACGGCCACGCAGGCCAGGCCGGCAAAAGCGACAAAAGTCACGACAAAAGTCACGACGAAAGCCACGACGAAGACCGCACGAACCGCGCAAGCCGCTCTGGCGGCAACGGCGAACCCGGCGGCCACCACGAAGAAGACGGTCAAAGCGACGAAGGCGGCCACAGCAGCCGCGAGCCCGGTAACGAAGACCTCGAACGCCAAAGCCGCACCTGCCGGGAAGTCCACCAAGTCCGCCAGGTCCGCGAAGCCCGGGAAGTCCGCCAACGCTGCGGCAGCCTCGCGCACCGCCCGCACGCGCGACGACAAGGACAAGCCGCTCTTCGACGACATCCGTTTCCTCGGACGCCTGCTCGGCGACGTGCTGCGCGAGCAGGAAGGCGACGCCGTGTTCGACGTGGTGGAAACGATCCGCCAGACGGCCGTGCGCTTTCGCCGCGAGGACGACAACGCGGCGGCGCTCGCGCTCGACAAGCAGTTGCGCGCGCTCTCGCCCGAGCAGACCGTGAGCGTCGTGCGCGCCTTCAGCTACTTCTCGCATCTCGCGAATATTGCCGAAGACCGCCACCGCAACCGCCGCCACCGCATCCACGACCTCGCCGGCTCGGTGCCGCAGGCCGGCACCGTCGCGCATTCGCTCGAACGCCTCGCCCAGGCGGGCGCGGCCGCCACGCCGGTGCTCCAGCAGTTCTTCAACGACGCGCTGATCGTGCCCGTGCTCACGGCGCACCCGACCGAAGTGCAGCGCAAGAGCATTCTCGACGCGCAGCACGACATCGCGCGCCTGCTCGCCGAACGCGACCAGCCGCTCACGCAGCGCGAGCGCGCGCAGAACGAGTCGCTCCTCGGCGCCCGCGTGACCTCGCTGTGGCAAACGCGCATGCTGCGCGATGCGCGCCTCACGGTCGGCGATGAAATCGAGAACGCGCTTTCGTACTACCACACGACCTTCCTCACCGAGATCCCGGCGCTGTACGGCGAGATCGAAACGGTGCTCAAGGAGCACGGCCTTTCGGCGCGCCTGCCCGCGTTCCTCCAGATGGGCAGCTGGATCGGCGGCGACCGCGACGGCAACCCGAACGTCACCGCGGAAACGCTCGAAGCCGCAAGCGAGCGCCAGGCCGTCGTGATCTTCGAGCATTACCTCGAAGAAGTGCACAAGCTGGGCGCGGAACTCTCGGTGTCGAACCTGCTCGCGGGCGGCAGCGCCGAGCTGAAGGCGCTGGCCGCGGCCTCGCCCGACCAGTCGCCGCACCGCGTGGACGAACCGTACCGGCGCGCGCTGATCGGCATCTATACGCGCCTCGCGGCGAGCGCGCGCGTGCGCCTCGGCGAAGGCGTGGTTTCCGTGCGCCGCGCGGGCCGGGGCGCAGCGCCGGTGCGCGCGCAGCCCTATGAAGACGCCGCGGAATTCTCGCGCGATCTGCACGTTCTGATGGACTCGCTCGCCGAGCATCACGGCGGCTCGCTCGCCACGCCGCGGCTCGCCCCGCTCCTGCGCGCCGTGGAAGTGTTCGGCTTCCACCTCGCGAGCATCGACCTGCGCCAGAGCTCGGACATTCACGAAGCCGTGATCGCCGAACTGCTCGCGCGTGCGGGCGTCGAAGCCAATTACGCCGGGCTGTCGGAAGAAGACAAGCAGATCGCGTTGCTCGCGCAGCTTGCCGACCCGCGCACGCTGCGCTCGCCCTACCTCGAATACTCCGACCTCGTGAAGAGCGAGCTGGGCGTGCTGGAGATGGCCCGCGTCACGCGCGAGAAGTTCGGCGCGCGTTCGGTGCGCAACTACATCATCTCGCACACCGAAACGGTTTCCGACCTGCTCGAAGTGATGCTGCTACAGAAGGAAACGGGCCTCTTCACGGGACGCCTCGGCCACGCCGACGAACCCGCGCGGGCCGGCCTCATGGTGATCCCGCTCTTCGAGACGATCCCCGACTTGCGCAACGCGCCGAACATCATGCGCGATCTGCTCGCGCTGCCGGGCATCGACAGCCTCGTCGAACATCAGGGCAACGAGCAGGAAATCATGCTCGGCTACTCGGACAGCAACAAGGACGGCGGCTTCCTCACCTCGAACTGGGAGCTCTACCGCGCGGAACTCGCGCTCGTCGCGCTGTTCCGCGAGCGCGGCATCACGCTGCGCCTGTTCCACGGCCGCGGCGGCACGGTGGGCCGCGGCGGCGGCCCGACCTACAACGCGATCCTCTCGCAGCCGCCCGGCACGGTGGACGGCCAGATCCGCCTCACCGAACAGGGCGAGGTGATTGCGAGCAAGTTCGGCAACCCCGAGATCGGCCGGCGCAACCTCGAAACCGTGGTCGCCGCGACGCTCGAAGCCACGCTGCTGCCCGAGGACCACGCGGGCAACTCGCCGCAGCAACTGGCCGCCTTCGAAGAGACGATGCAGGCGCTCTCCGACACGGCCATGGCCGCCTACCGCTCGCTCGTGTACGAAACGCCCGGCTTCACGGACTACTTCTTCGCCTCGACGCCGATCACCGAAATTGCCGAACTCAACATCGGCAGCCGCCCGGCCTCGCGCAAGCTGCAGGACCCGAAGAACCGCAAGATCGACGATCTGCGCGCGATTCCGTGGGGCTTTTCGTGGGGCCAGTGCCGGCTGCTGCTCACGGGCTGGTATGGCTTCGGCAGCGCGGTGGCGTCGTATCTCGACGAAGCGGGCAGCGACGCCGAACGCGCGCGGCGCCTCGCGCTCTTCCGCAAGATGTACAAGAGCTGGCCGTTCTTCTCGAACCTGCTCTCGAACATGGACATGACGCTCGCGAAGACCGACCTCGCGGTGGCCTCGCGCTACGCCCAGCTCGTCGCCGACAAAAAGCTGCGCAAGCACGTGTTCGAGCGCATCGTGGCCGAATGGGAGCGCACGACCAAGGTGCTGGGCGAAATCACGGGATCGAGCGACCGCCTCGCCGACAACCCGCTGCTCGCGCGCTCGATCAAGAACCGCTTCCCGTATCTCGATCCGCTCAATCACTTGCAGGTGGAGCTCATCAAGCGCTATCGCGCTGGCGACCCGAGCCCGCGCGTGCGGCGCGGCATCCATCTGACGATCAACGGGATCGCGGCGGGACTGCGCAATACGGGCTGAGCCCTCGCGCTGCGCCCGCCGGCAAACGGCGTCATGCCCTCGCGGGCACGACGCCGTTTTTTTCGTCCTTCGCAGGCGGAGGGCGGCGCGCTCAGTCGCGGCGCGTCGCCTCGATCATCAGCGCGTCGAGCTTGAACGAGCCATCGTTCTGCACATCGAAGTATTGGCGCACCTCGTCGGGCGCGCTCGCCCACATCGAGCGGATGGCCGTCACGCGCTCCGCCGGCGTGCGCATGCGCGCGACCCACGAATCGAAGTCGATGCCGATGCGCCAGCGCTCGCTCACCTTCGCGTCGAACCCTGCCGCATCGAGCATCGCGAGCCACTCGTCGGCGCGGTAGTCGCGAATGTGCGAGGCGTCGCGCAGGACTTCGACGGCCTGGATGTGCGTGTCGTAAAGCGGATCGTCGATGCCCGCGATGTCGATGAACTTGAGGCGCCCGCCCGGCTTGAGCACGCGATGCACCTCGGCGAGCGCCTTCGGCACGTCGCGCCAGTGGTGCGCACTCATGCGGCTCACGGCCCAGTTGAAGCTCGCGTCGGCGAACGGCAGGGTTTCGGCGGCGCCCTGCTGCGTGCGGACGGTGGCAAGGCCCCGCTCCTTTACGGCGGCTTCGACCGTGGCGAGCATCGGCGCGGCGATGTCGTAGGCCACGACTTCGCGCACGTGCGGAGCCACCGCGAAGCTCGCGTGGCCCGCGCCGCAGCCCATGTCCAGCACGCTCGCGTTGCCGCAGGTGGCCGCGAAGGTGGCGGCGAGGTTCTCCAGATCCGCGCCGCTCGCGTGGACCTGGCTCGTGAGATAAGCGGCGGCGGTCGATCCGAATGCGTCGGCAACCTGGTCATGGTGCTTCATGGCGTGCTCCTTTTATGCCTGTGGTGTGGCTCGCGCCGCACGCGTGGGGTTCGCGCGGCGCGGTTCGTTCGTCTGGGTCGTCTGGTGAGTTTCGTTTGTTTCGTTCGTGCAGATGGCGCGGCCCGTTCGCGACGCCAGCCGCTACAATAGAACCCGTTCTGTACCAGTACAAGATAAGCAGATATTCTGGTATTAACAGCACCAGAACCCGCACCCCTCCCGCATCCATGACTCTCGACCCCGCCGAATCCGGCTCCGCCCGCCCGCTCGACGCCACGCCCGCGCAGGCGCTGGGCGACTTCATCCGCGCCCACCGCGAACGCCTCTCGCCGCAGGCCGTGGGCCTGCCGCCGGGCCCGCGCCGCCGCACGCCGGGGCTGCGGCGCGAGGAAGTCGCGCAACTGTGCGGCGTGAGCCCGACCTGGTACACGTGGATCGAGCAGGGGCGGTCCGTCTCGGCCTCGGCGGACGCGCTCGCGCGCATCGCCGTGGCGCTGCAGCTCTCGCGCGCCGAACGCGCCTATCTGTTCGAACTCGCCGCCCAGCGCGACCCCGCCGAGCCCGACGTGGCGGCCACCGCCGACGCCCCCGCTACCCTGCTGCAAACCGTGCAGCTTGTCGATGCGCCCGCCTACGTGCTCGACCGCCAGTGGACGGCGCTCGCCTGGAACACCCACGCGACGGACCTGTTCACGGGCTGGCTCGACGGCGCGCACGACCGCAACCTGCTGCGCTTCACGTTCACCGAGCCGAGCGGCCGCGACCTGATCGTCGATTGGGAAACGCGGGCCCGGCGCCTCGCAGCCGAATTCCGCGCCGACTCGATCCGGCACCTGAACGACGCCCCCACGCGCGCGCTGATCGACGCGCTCACCGCCGCCAGCGACGATTTCGCGCGCTTCTGGGGCTCGCAGGACGTATTCGAGCGCGAGGGCGGCCGGCGCGAGTTCAACCATCCGCGCCACGGCCGCATCGCGTACGACCAGATCACCTTCAAGCCCGCGCACCGCGAGGACCTGAAGCTGGTGGTGCTGGTGCGGCTTTGAGCGGCGCGTGCCGGGCATCGGCCGCGCGGCACGCCGGGCCGCCCGGCCGCCGGGCCCGCCAATGGTAAAATCGACACCTTTCCCCGCCGTGCGCCGTCCCACCGGAAAGGCTGCGCGGCACGCCTTCTCACCTCGTTCGCGCCCATCACCATGACGTCCCAACTGCACAAAAAAGGCGAAGCCTGGTCGGCTCGCTTCTCCGAACCCATGTCGGAGCTGGTCAAACGCTATACGTCGTCGGTTTTCTTCGACAAGCGCCTCGGGCTCGTCGATATCGAGGGGTCGCTCGCGCATGCCGCCATGCTGGCCGCGCAGAAGATCATCGCCGCCGACGACCTCGCGGCCATCCAGCGCGGGATGGCGCAGATCAAGGGTGAGATCGAGCGCGGCGAGTTCGAGTGGCAGCTCGACCTCGAGGACGTGCACCTGAACATCGAGGCGCGCCTCACCGCGCTGATCGGCGACGCCGGCAAGCGCCTGCACACGGGCCGCTCGCGCAACGACCAGGTGGCGACCGACATCCGCCTGTGGCTGCGCGGCGAGATCGACCGCATCGGCACGCTGCTGGGCGACCTGCGCCGCGCGCTGCTCGATCTCGCGGACCAGCACGCGGGCACGATCATGCCGGGCTTCACCCACCTGCAGGTGGCGCAGCCGGTGACGTTCGGCCATCACCTGCTCGCCTACGTGGAGATGTTCACGCGCGACGCCGAACGCATGGCCGACTGCCGCAAGCGCGTGAACCGCCTGCCGCTGGGCGCGGCGGCGCTCGCGGGCACGAGCTACCCCATCGACCGCCACGCCGTGGCGAAGACGCTCGGCTTCGACGGCATCTGCGCAAACTCGCTCGACGCCGTGTCCGACCGCGACTTCGCGATCGAATTCACCGCGGCGGCCGCACTCGTGATGACGCACGTCTCGCGCTTCTCGGAAGAACTGGTGCTGTGGATGAGCCCGCGCGTGGGCTTCATCGACCTGGCCGACCGCTTCTGCACGGGCTCGTCGATCATGCCGCAGAAAAAGAACCCGGACGTGCCCGAGCTCGCGCGCGGCAAGACCGGCCGCGTGAACGGCCATCTGATGGGGCTGCTCACGCTGATGAAGGGCCAGCCGCTCGCGTACAACAAGGACAACCAGGAAGACAAGGAACCGCTCTTCGACACCGTCGATACGGTGGCGGACACGCTGCGCATCTTCGCGGAGATGGTGGCGGGCATCACGGTCAAGGCCGAGGCGATGCGCGCGGCGGCGCTGCAGGGCTTCTCGACGGCGACCGATCTCGCCGACTACCTCGTGAAGAAGGGCCTGCCGTTCCGCGACGCGCACGAAGCGGTGGCGCACGCGGTGCGCATCTGCGTGGACCGCAACTGCGATCTGGCCGACCTCACGCTCGACGAAATGCGCCGCGAACTGCCGGCCGTCTCGCACCTGCTGGGCGAGGACGTGTTCGAAGTGCTGACGCTCGAAGGCTCGGTCTCGGCGCGTAATCATCCGGGCGGCACCGCGCCCGAGCAGGTGCGTGCAGCCATCGCCGCCGCGCGCGCCGCGCTCAGCTAACGCCACGGGGCACGCCGCAAGGCGTGCCCTGCCCCTCGCGCGCCCATGATTATCCGCCCCCACCTCAACTGGTTCCGCATGCTGCTCGCGTGGCGCGGATCGGTGCTGCCGCAGTTGCTGCCGCGGCTTTTCATCGTGCTGTGCCTCTCGATCGTCGCGGTGGCGTCGCACGACCACATCCTCAAGGTCACGGTCAATCTGAGCACCGTGCCGTTCTCGCTGATCGGCATCGCGCTCGCGGTGTTCCTCGGCTTTCGCAACAACGCGAGCTACGACCGCTACTGGGAAGGACGCAAGCTCTGGGGCCAGTTGCTCAACGACACGCGCTCGCTCACGCGCGAAGCGCTGACCCTGCCGAACGGTGCGCAGAACGATAAGCGCGTCGCCGTGCGCGCGCGCGAACTCGTGCAGATCCTCAGCGCGCTGCCCCACGCGCTGCGCCATCAGTTGCGCCGCACCGACGCGCAAAGCGACCTCGCGCGCATCCTGCCGCCCGCGCTCCTCGAGCGCGTGATGGCTTCGCGCTTTCGCCCCATGACGCTCGTGCTGTGCGCTTCGGAATGGGTGCGCGAGGAGGCGCGCGAAAGCCGCCTCGACGGCTACGCCGTGCTCGCATTCGAGCGCAATCTGAACGGACTGTCGGATGTGATCGGCGGCTGCGAGCGCATTGCCTCGACGCCGCTGCCGTTCGCCTATACGGTGATGATCCACCGCACCGTCTACTTCTTCTGCGCGCTGCTGCCGTTCGGTCTCGTCGATAGCATCGGCGCGCTCACGCCCGTCTTTGCCGTGTTCGTCGCCTATGCGTTCATGGCGCACGAAGCCATCGCTTCGCAGATCGAAGATCCGTTCGGCACCGAGGACAACGACCTCGCGCTCAACGCGATGTCCACCTATATCGGGGTCGCGTTGCACGACCTCCTCGGCGATCCGACGACGCTGCCCACGCACGCGCCAGAAGAATTCATCATCGACTGAACGGCGCGCGCGGCTGCCGCACCGCGCTTGGCCGTCATCAGCGGTTCCCCACCGTCTCCGAAAGCCGCTTGAGCGTGGCGAGCCGCGCGCCCAGCAAGTCGAGGCGCGCGTGTTCGTCGACGAGCGGCGTGGTCGCGTCGCGATAGGCGCGCCACGTGGACTGCGCGCGCACGAGCGTGGCCCGCGAGTGCTTCGGCATGCGCGCGTAGAACTTGCGGTAGTAGCGGTTGAGGTCGTAGCGCACGTGCTCGCAGCGCGCGTCGGCCGAGCATGCCCGCACGGGCGGCGCGTCCTGCCGTGCGGCGTTCGCCGCTTCGAGCCGCAGCGCGAGCGCGCGGTCGCGCACCGGCTGCAGCCGCATGTCCGCTTCGTAGATCTGATAGGACGACGAACCGTTCGTGCTCGCGAACGCGGCGGCGAGCATCGTGTCCTCGGCGTCGCGCCACGCCACCCAGCGCTGCTGGCTCAGTTGCCAGCGCTTTTGCTGCGCGGGCGGCAGCTTCGCGAGCAACGCGTTGAGCGCCGCGTCGGCGGCGCCGCGCCAGGCGTTGCGCGCCTCGTCCATGCACTGCACCTGCCCCGCCGTCGACGAGCGGTCCGCGCGCGCGAGACACGCGCGCATGCCCGAATCGATCGGGTCGGCCGCCGCCACTTCCGCGTGGGCCGGGCCCGCGAAAAGAAGCCACGCCGCCATCAGCGACGCAGCGCCCCATCGGCCCGCACGCATCGTCCTGCCGCCTCTCATTGCGATCAGTCGCGCACGCAATCGACGAAATACTCGATGCGCCCGTTGATCATCTCGCCCACCAGACCGTGGATGTCCGTGTGGAAGCCCGGGAAGCGCTCGTTGAACTCGCGCGCGAACTTCAGGTAATTCACGATCGTCTTGTTGAAGCGCTCGCCCGGAATCAGGAGCGGAATGCCCGGCGGGTACGGCGTGAGCAGGATCGACGTCACGCGGCCTTCGAGTTCGTCGATGGGCACGCGGTCCACCTCGCGGTGCGCGAGCTTCGCGAACGCGTCGGACGGCTTCATGGCGGGCTCCATGTCCGAGAGGTACATCTCGGTCGTGAGGCGCGCGATGTCGTTGGCGCGATAGACGCTGTGGATCTGCTGGCACAGGTCGCGCAGGCCCACGCGCTCGTACATCGGATGCTGCGCGACGAATTCGGGCAGCACGCGCCAGAGCGGCTGGTTGTTGTCGTAGTCGTCCTTGAACTGCTGGAGTTCGGTGACCATCGAGTTCCAGCGGCCCTTCGTGATGCCGATCGTGAACATGATGAAGAACGAGTAGAGGCCCGTCTTCTCCACGATGATGCCGTGCTCGGCCAGATACTTTGTGACGATCGCGGCCGGAATGCCGGTCTCGCCGAATTCGCCGTCCACGTCGAGGCCCGGGGTGATGATCGTGGCCTTGATCGGGTCGAGCATGTTGAAGTTTTCCGCCAGCGCGCCGAAGCCGTGCCAGTGGTCGTTCGGGCGCAGCATCCAGTCTTCGCGCGAGCCGATGCCTTCTTCGGCCAGTTCGTCCGGGCCCCAGACCTGGAAGAACCAGTCGTCGCCGTATTCGGCATCGACCTTGCGCATGGCGCGGCGGAAGTCGAGCGCCTCGGCAATCGACTCTTCCACCAGCGCCGGGCCGCCCGGCGCTTCCATCATCGCCGCGGCCACGTCGCACGACGCGATGATCGCGTACTGCGGGCTCGTGGAGGTGTGCATCAGATACGCTTCGTTGAAGCGGTGGCGGTCGAACGCGCTGTCCTCCGAATCCTGCACGACGATCTGCGAAGCCTGCGAGATGCCGGCGAGGAGCTTGTGCGTGGAGTGCGTCGCGAACACGAGCGCCTTGGTGCGCGGCCGGCCCGCGCCGATCGCGTGCATGTCCTGGTAGAACGCGTGGAACTCGGCGTGCGGCAGCCAGGCTTCGTCGAAATGCAGCGTGTCGAGCATGTCGCCGAGCAGGTCCTTGATCATCTCGACGTTGTAGATCACGCCGTCGTAGGTGCTCTGCGTGATCGTGAGAATGCGCGGCTTGAGATTCGGGTTCTTCGCGAGCGCCTCGCGCGCGAACGGATTCGCGAGGATCTTCTTGCGGATGTTTTCCGGCTTGAACTCCTCGCGCGGAATCGGCCCGATGATGCCGAAGTTGTTGCGCGTGGGCGTGAGGAACACGGGGATCGCGCCCGTCATCGTGATCGCGTGCAGGATCGACTTGTGGCAGTTGCGGTCCACCAGCACGATGTCGCCCGGCGCGACCGTGGCGTGCCAGACGATCTTGTTCGACGTGGACGTGCCGTTGGTCACGAAGAACACGTGGTCGGCGCTGAAAATGCGCGCCGCGTTGCGCTCCGAGGCCGCCACGGGGCCGGTGTGGTCGAGCAGCTGGCCGAGTTCGTCCACGGCGTTGCAGACGTCCGCGCGCAGCATGTTCTCGCCGAAGAACTGATGGAACATCTGGCCAAGCGGGTTCTTCAGGAACGCCACGCCGCCCGAGTGGCCCGGGCAGTGCCACGAGTAGGAGCCTTCGTCGGCGTACTTCACGAGCTCCTTGAAGAACGGCGGCGCCAGCGCGTCGAGGTACACCTTCGCCTCGCGGATGATATGGCGCGCGACGAACTCCGGCGTGTCCTCGAACATGTGGATGAAGCCGTGCAGCTCGCGCAGGATGTCGTTGGGCAGGTGGCGCGAGGTGCGCGTTTCGCCGTACAGGAAGATCGGGATGTCCGCGTTGCGCTTGCGCACCGCCTCCACGAACGCGCGCAGCGCGATGATGGCCGGCGCGTGCGCGGGCGCGGCCTCGTCGCTGCCTTCCAGGTAGGGCAGCAGCTCGTCGTCGTCGATCGAGAGGATGAAGCAGGCCGCGCGGCTCGACTGCTGCGCGAACGAGGTGAGGTCGCCGTAGCTCGTCAGCCCGAGGACTTCGGCGCCCTCTTTCTCGATGGCTTCGGCGAGCGCCCGGATGCCGGAACCCGAGATGTTCTCGGAGCGAAAGTCTTCGTCGATGATGACGACGGGAAAACGAAACTTCATGGGCGAATCTCCAAAAGAAACGACCGCTGCATGTGTTGCGCAGCGGTCCCCGTATGTCGTTGGGGCGGCGGGCCTTTCAGGCCCGCGCCGCCGGGAGCCGGATCAGGTTTTCGGCAGCGTGACGCCGTGCTGCCCCTGGTACTTGCCGCCGCGGTCCGCGTAAGACACCTCGCAGACCTCGTCGCTTTCGAAGAAGAGCACCTGCGCAACGCCTTCGTTCGCGTAGATTTTCGCAGGCAACGGTGTCGTATTCGAGAATTCGAGCGTCACGTAGCCCTCCCATTCCGGCTCGAACGGCGTGACGTTCACGATGATCCCGCAGCGCGCATAGGTGGACTTGCCGAGGCACACGGTCAGCACCTTGCGCGGAATGCGGAAGTACTCCACCGTGCGCGCGAGTGCGAACGAGTTCGGCGGGATGATGCAGACATCGCCCTTGAAATCGACAAACGACTTCTCGTCGAAGTTCTTCGGATCGACGATGGTCGAGTTGATGTTCGTGAAGATCTTGAATTCGTCGGCGCAGCGGATGTCGTAGCCGTAGCTCGAGGTGCCGTAGCTCACGATCTTGCGCCCGTCTTCCGACGTGCGGACCTGATCGCGCACGAACGGCTCGATCATCTTGTGCTCTTCGGCCATGCGCCGGATCCATTTGTCGGATTTGATTGCCATATGGGTCGCTTCGGGTCGCTGTACGTCGCGTTAAGTCGCTGCGTGCCAGTGGAATGACGAAAAGGGGGCGTAAAGACCGCCGCCGCTCACGAAAGGCGCTCATTTTACGCGATGTGCAACGGCATGCCGGAAAGTGCGTACGCGGGGGCCTCTGCCGGGGCGGCCGCCCCCGCGCCTGGAGGCGGCGCGGCGGCACGGCGGTGCAACCGGCGCAACCCGCGCCGTCCAGGCTCACTGGGCGCGGATCACGCCGCAGGCGAGCGCCGGGCCGGTGCCGCGCTGCGGGTAGGCATAGGGATCGATCGGGTCGCGGTGCAGCAGCACCGCGCGCTGAACCACCGAGCGCACGCCGTCGAGCGACACATCGGGGGCGACGATGAAGCCGGTGGCCACCCCGTTCGAATCGGCGTGAATGTTGCCGAGATCGCCTTCCACGCGGGCGCCGCTCTTCAGGCGCTCGGCGGCCGGCGCGAAAACGTCGCCCGCGCTCGACGCATCGGCGGCGTTGCAGTCGCCGCGCTCGTGCACCTGCAAGGCGTGATCGCTGTCGGGCTGCAGGCCCACGAGGTTGTAGTTCACCTGAACGCCGTCCGAGCGCTCGACGAACGACACCGTGCCGCGCGCCTGAGCGCCCATCGTGGGCAGCAGCTGCGCGGCCGCGTGCTTGTCCTGCTGCCCCATGAAACTGGTGCAGCCGCCGAGCAGCATGCACGCAGCCACTGCCAGTACGACGTACGGATACCCCGCTTGCCTGTCGTGTCCTTTACCCATTCGATCCTCTAGCCGGCCGGGGGCTGCCCCTGCAGCCTTCGAACCGGACCCGATGAAGCCCACATCATACCGCGCGCCTCCGCGTCTGCGCGCGTGCGGGGCCGCACGATGGCGGCACGACAGCAGCCACGCGGGCCCGACCGGCAACGAAGCCGGGGGGCTCAGGTGTTCTGCACGACGATGCTGGGAAACTTCGAGGTCATGTCGCGCGCGCGCTCGGCGATCTGGATCGCCACGCGTCGGGCAATCGCGCGGTAGGTTTCGGCGATCCGGCCGCCGGGGTCGGCCGCCACGGTCGGATGGCCCGAATCGGCCTGCTCGCGGATCGCGATGTCGAGCGGCAGGCTGCCGAGCACCTCGACGCCGTACTCCTTGCCCATGCGCTCGCCGCCGCCGGCGCCGAAAATATGCTCGGCGTGGCCGCAGTTCGAGCAGACGTGCACGGCCATATTCTCGACGATGCCGAGAATCGGAATGCCCACCTTCTCGAACATCTTGAGGCCCTTCTTCGCATCGAGGAGCGCGATGTCCTGCGGCGTCGTCACGATCACGGCCCCGGTCACGGGCACGCGCTGCGAGAGCGTGAGCTGGATGTCGCCGGTGCCGGGCGGCATATCGACGATGAGATAGTCGAGCTCGCGCCAGTTCGTCTGCCGCAGCAGCTGGTCGAGCGCGGAGGTGGCCATCGGGCCGCGCCAGACCATGGGGTTGTCCTGCTCGATCAGGAAACCGATCGAGTTGGCCTGCACGCCGTGGCCTTCGAGCGGGTTCATCGACTGGCCGTCGGGCGACTCGGGGCGGCCTTCGATGCCGAGCATCATCGGCAGCGAGGGACCGTAGATGTCGGCGTCGAGCACGCCCACCGAGGCGCCTTCGGCGGCGAGCGCGAGCGCGAGGTTCACGGCCGTCGTGCTCTTGCCCACGCCGCCCTTGCCCGACGCGACGGCGACGATGTTCTTCACGTTCGGCAGCAGCTTCACGCCGCGCTGCACCGT
The DNA here is from genome assembly GCF_000685035.1 of Paraburkholderia ferrariae NBRC 106233. Lineage (GTDB taxonomy): Bacteria > Pseudomonadota > Gammaproteobacteria > Burkholderiales > Burkholderiaceae > Paraburkholderia > Paraburkholderia ferrariae. The sequence goes on along the minus strand of NZ_BAYB01000012.1, from coordinate 101,375 downwards.
ATGGGCGACGATCTCGCTCTTTACGGCCACGCGGCTCGACTTCACGCCGGGCACGGCGGCCAGCGCGGCCTCGAACTGGGCGCGAACGGCATCGAACTGGCTCTTCGCCGGATAGCCGAGCACGACTTCGACGCCCACCGTCTCGCCCTCGAGCGTGACATTGCGCACGCCCTTGCCCGCCGCGTAAGGCCGGCCCGTGTTGGGATCCGTGAGGGCCGCGAGCGCGGCATCGACCAAAGCCCGATCTATGCTCATTGAAACTCCGTGGGGAACGCCGGCGCCCAGCCGCAAAATGATCGCGCTGGCGCCGGAAAACGAAAGAAATTGTTAAGCTGCATTGCAGATTTCACGGCGGCGAGGCACCCTTCGCGTGCAGCGGACAACGCTTCGGCTGCCGCGCCTCGCAAACGCAGTCTTCAAGCCGTCATTGTAGTAGCTGCTGCCGCGGGGCGCCCGAAGACCCTGACTCCCGTCGGGACCTCCGGGCACGCCGCAGCAGCCACCCTGTTCCATTCCAGAGAGGAAAGAAAATGAACACAAGAATCATGACTCGCCTGTCCGTCTTCGCCATCGCCGGCGCGCTCGTCGCCGGCTGCGCCACGCAGCAGGGCACCAACACGGCCGTCGGCACCGGCATCGGCGCCGGCACGGGCGCGGCGATCGGTGCGATCTTCGGCGGCGGCAAGGGCGCGGCGATCGGCGCCGGCGCCGGCGCGCTGGTCGGCGGCGTGGCCGGCTACAACTGGACCGCGATCCACAACAAGCTCACGGGCGCGACCAAGGGCACAGGCACGCAGATCACCGAGCAGCCGGACGGCTCGCTCAAGCTCAACATCCCGAGCAACGTGACGTTCGACACCAACAGCTACGCGATCAAGCCGTCGTTCGCGCCGGTGCTCGACCAGGTGGCGCAGACGCTGCAGCAGAACCCGGAAGTCGTCGCCCAGGTGGTGGGGCATACCGACAGCACGGGCCAGCCCGCGTATAACCAGACCCTCTCGGTCAACCGCGCACAGAGCGTGGCCAACTATCTGATGCAGCGCGGCGTGGCGGGTCAGCGCCTGTCGGCCGACGGCCGCGGCGACACCCAGCCGATCGCGGACAACAGCACGGAAGCCGGCCGCGCCGCGAACCGCCGCGTGGAAATCTATCTGCGCGCGACGGCACAGCATCAGGGCGGCTGAGAACAGGCGGGACGGACGGGACGAAGCATGGAATAAAGCGCTGGACGGACGGCCGCAAGGCCGTTCCGGCAGGGCTTCGAGCGCAACGCATCGCGGCCCTGCAAAGAGTCGAAAAAATTTTCGAACTCTCTTCGTATCCCGCTGTCTCTCTTTACGGTACGTGGCTGGCCTTGCCGCCGCGTCACCATTCTCCTCTTGTCGTTGTTGCTCCGGGGCCGTACGTACTGCCCCGGTTTTTTTTGCCTCGCGTTTGTGCAGTGCAGCATGCGCCCGCGCCGGCCCGCCGCTCCCGGAGCGCTTTCCGGCCCAGCCCGCGCGCCGCGGCGGCCCTGCTAGAATCGCAGTTTCCCCTTGCAACACCGGACCTCCCCCAATATGTCAGCACCCGCCACCGACCTCAGTGCCGCCGGCGCGCCTGCCACAGCCAGCGGCCGCCGCCAGATTCTCGTCACGTCCGCCCTGCCCTATGCCAACGGGCAGATCCACATCGGCCATCTGGTCGAGTACATCCAGACGGACATCTGGGTTCGCACGCTGCGAATGCACGGCCACGAGATCTATTACGTCGGTGCCGACGACACCCACGGCACGCCGGTCATGCTGCGCGCCGAAATGGAAGGTCTCACGCCGCAGCAGTTGATCGCGCGCGTCTGGCAGGAGCACAAGCGCGACTTCGACAGCTTCGGCGTGTCGTTCGACAACTATTATTCGACCGATTCCGAAGAGAACCGCGTGCTCTCCGAATCGGTCTATCTGGCGCTCAAGGAAGCGGGCTTCATCGAGACGCGCGACATCGAGCAGGCCTACGATCCGGTCAAGAACATGTTCCTGCCGGACCGCTTCATCAAGGGCGAGTGCCCGAAGTGCGGCGCGAAGGACCAGTACGGCGACAGCTGCGAAGTATGCGGCTCGACCTATGCGCCCACCGACCTGAAAAATCCGTATTCGGTGGTCTCGGGTGCGACGCCCATCCGCAAGACCTCGACGCACTACTTCTTCCGCCTTTCCGACCCGCGCTGCGAAACCTTCCTGCGCGGCTGGGTGGCCGGGCTCGCACAGCCGGAAGCGACCAACAAGATGCGCGAGTGGCTGGGCGACGCGGGCGAATCGAAGCTTGCCGACTGGGACATCTCGCGCGACGCGCCGTATTTCGGCTTCGAGATTCCCGGCGCACCCGGCAAGTACTTCTACGTGTGGCTCGACGCGCCGGTGGGCTATTACGCGAGCTTCAAGAACCTGTGCGAGAAGCGCGGCATCGACTTCGACGCCTGGATCAAGCCCGGCTCGACGACCGAGCAGTACCACTTCATCGGCAAGGACATCCTGTACTTCCACACGCTGTTCTGGCCGGCCATGCTCGAGTTCTCGGGCCACCGCACGCCGACCAACGTGTTCGCGCACGGCTTTCTGACCGTGGACGGCGCGAAGATGTCCAAGTCGCGCGGCACCTTCATCACCGCGCAAAGCTACATCACGACCGGCCTGAATCCCGAGTGGCTGCGCTACTACTTCGCGGCCAAGCTCAACGGCACGATGGAAGACCTCGACCTGAACCTCGAGGACTTCCAGGCGCGCGTGAACAGCGACCTCGTCGGCAAGTACATCAATATCGCGAGCCGCGCGGCGGGCTTCCTCATCAAGCGCTTCGACGGCCGCGTGCAGGACAGCGCGATGCAGCACCCGCTGCTCGTGCAGTTGCGCGAAGCGATTGCGCCCATCGCCGCGCACTACGAGGCGCGCGAGTACAGCCGCGCGCTGCGCCAGACGATGGAGCTCGCCGACGCCGTGAACGCCTACGTCGATACGGCCAGGCCGTGGGAGCAGGCGAAGGACCCGGCCAACGCCGTGGCGCTGCACGAGACCTGCAGCGTGAGCCTCGAAGCGTTCCGCCTGCTGTCGCTCGCGCTCAAGCCCGTGCTGCCGACGCTCGCCGAAGGCGTGGAAAGCTTCCTCGCCGTCGCGCCGCTCACGTGGACCGATGCCGCGAAGCCGCTCTCGTCGCAAACGCCCATCAACGCGTACAAGCACCTGATGACGCGCGTCGATCCCAAACAGATCGAAGCGCTGCTCGCCGCCAACCGCGATTCGCTGCAGGCCGCCGAAGCGCCGGCGGCCGCGGCGGCCGATGCGAACAAGAAGTCGGGCGCTGCGAAGGATGCAAAGAAGGACGCAAAGCCGGCCGAAGCGCAAACGCCCGAGGTCATCTCGATCGACGACTTCGCGAAGATCGACCTGCGCGTGGCGCTGATCGTCGATTGCAACGTCGTGGAAGGCTCCGACAAGCTGCTGCAACTCACGCTCGACGTGGGCGAAGGCCGCACGCGCAACGTGTTTTCGGGCATCCGCTCGGCGTACCAGCCGGAAGACCTCAAGGGCAAGCTCACGGTGATGGTCGCGAACCTCGCGCCGCGCAAGATGAAGTTCGGCATGTCCGAAGGCATGGTGCTCGCGGCCTCGTCCGCCGACGAGAAGGCCGAACCGGGCCTCTACATCCTCGAACCGCACAGCGGCGCGAAGCCTGGGATGCGGGTGCGGTAAGTCACGCGCAAGGCCCCGCACGCTCCCGCGGCGGGGCAACGGCACGCAAAAACGCACCTGAGCACAAAGAGAAGCACGCCCCCGGGCGTGCTTTTTTTATCGCCGAAAAAACCGTGCACCCGCTACCAGCGGAAGCGGTCGAAGCGCCGCGTATAGGAGATGTCCACGCCGTAGAAAGTGCCGCCGTAACCCACCACCGACCAGTAGCGCGAGAGATTGATGGTGGCCTTGATCGCGTTCGAGGCCGACTGCAGCCCCTGCTCGTAGCCGATCACGAGCCGTTCGTTGATCGCCTTCGAGAGCATCACCACCTGCGGGTCCGTGAGGCCCACTTCGCTGCGGCCAATGGTGAATTCGTCGAGCCCAACCGACTGCGCGATGCGCTTGCCGCTCGCGCTGCCGAGCAGCGCGAGCGCCGTCGTCATCGCGTTCTGCTGGCCGAGGTTGTTGCCCTGATCGGTGCCGTGGCCGAACAGCAGCCACGAGAGCTTTTCGTTGTCGGGCACGTTGGGCTCCGAAACGAGCTTCGCCACGGGCGCCTGCACCGTGCCCGTCACCTGCACGCCCGCCTCGACCTCCTGGTTGCGCCGCATCGCGAGAATGTTGATGCCCGGGTTGCCCACCGGCCCGTTGAACGTGAAGAAGCCGTTCTCGATATTGAGCTTGCGGCCGAAGGCCGTGTACGACGACCCTTCCGTCACGCGCACGTTGCCCACCGCGCGCAGCGGCAGGTCGGGCGCACTCGTCGCCGTGATGGTGCCGGCGAGCCCCAGATCGGCGCCCTGGCCGCGGAAGCGGAAGTTGCGGCCCAGGTCGATGTCGATGTTCGCGCGCGGCGCAAAGCGCGGCGCCGGCCGGGTGGAAGCCCGCGACGCCTGCTCGTCGAGCGACGGCGTGCCGCCGCGCGTCGTGCCGTCCGGGCGCACGATCACCACGTCGTCGCCGAGTTCGGGCGCGGCCGATTCGGGCAGGTCGAAGAGCGCGTGATCGACCGTGAACTTGCCGTTGATCTGCATGCCGCCCAGATGCCCGTCGTTCGCCACGCTCGCGCTGCCCGACAGCGAGAGCTGCCGGTCGGGCGCCGCGAAGAGTTCGAGCTTGTCGGCCACGATGCTGGCCGTGAGGTCGGGCTCGTCGTGGTCGAGCGCCACACGGCCCGTGGCGCGCAGCGTGCCGCTCGCGCCGTGGAACTCCACCTGCTGGAAGTCCACGAGGTTCTGCGAGAGCATCACGCGGACCACGCCGTCCTTCAACTGGATGCCCTGATCGACGAGCGTGGCGGAAAGCCCGTCGCCGATCAGCGAGCCCGAGACGTTCGGCTTCGCGAGCGTGCCGCCCAGCGCGAGTTGCAGCGCAATGTGCCCGTCGAGCACGTAGTTCGGGCCGAACAGGCCGCCCGTGGTCTTGAGCGAGGGCACGTTCGCCTTGATCGTGCCGCCCAGCGCCGATCCTTCGGATAACGTAAGAATTCCGTTCTCCGGCGCGAGCGCGGCGTTCGCATCGACATCGAGCACGCCGATGCGGCTGGCCTGCGCGTGCGCCGTCACGTCGAGCCGGTTGCCGCCGCTGAACGCCGCGCGCGCATGGATGTCCGAAATGCCGAGCGAGGCGAGGCCGCGCCCGATCTCGGCCGTGATGTCGCCCGAGCGGCGCTTGAGCTGAACGTAGCCCGTGGCGCTCTGGCCGAGCGCGAAGTCCCAGTTGCCGTCGAAGATCAGGTCGGTCTTGAGCGTGGAGGGCTTGCCCGTGATCTGCTGCTGAAGCTGCAGGATGCGCGCCACCGAAACGTCGGTGATCGAGCCTGCCGAACGGATGCGGCCGTGGTCGAGATCGAAGGATTTGAGATCGAGCACGGCCCCCAGCATCGCGAGACGCGTGGCGCCGAGCGTCACCTTGCCCGCGCCCGCGCTGACCGCGAGCGGCGCTTCGAGGTTCACGTCGGGCGAGCCGCGGTTCTGCAACTGCGTGATCGTGCCGTCCCAGCGCGAGCCGTCGCGCGTGTCGGAGAGGCCGCCGTTCGCGGCCAGTTCCACGTCGATCGCCTGGCCCTGCACCTTGCCCTTCGCGCTGGCCGTGAGCGTGTGCTTCGCGCGCGTGCCCGAGAGGCGCGCCGTGAGCGTCGCGATCTCGACGCCGGCCGCGGCGATATCGCTCGCGTCGGCGCTGAAGGCGAGCGCGCCGTTCGCACCGTCGCGCGCCTCGGCATGGCCCTCCGCGTGGCCGATGCGGTTCTCGCCGAATGCCACGCCGCTCGCCTTGTAGTCGAGCGCGACATCGGGATGCGCAAAGCTGCCCGTGAGATCACCGCTCGCGGCAACCTGGCCCGCCACGCCGAAGCCCAGCCGGTCGAGTTGCGGCGCGTTCACCGTAAAGCGCAGACGGTCGCCGCTCGCCCCGAAGCTGCCTTGCAGATCGACCTCGTTGCCCGCCACCGAGAGATTCGCGCGGCTCGGCAGAATGCGCGAGCCCGCGAGCTGGACGACGCCCTGCCCGGTGAGCGGCAGGTCGTCGTACACGCTCTGGCCGAGCTTGAATTCGGCCTTGGTGGTGAGCATGGGCGCGAGCATGCCGGTCGCGCTCAACGTGCCGTTCACGCGCGCCTCGATACGGCGTGACGGCGCAGCGGCCGGTTTGCTGCCGGCGCGCGCCGGGGGGGCGCTTTTCACTGCTTTCGCTGCTTTCGCCGCTTTCGCCGGCTCGCGCGCGGGAGCCGCCCTGGCCGGAGCCGGCGGCGGGCCCTGCGAAGTCAGCGAGAGCGGATCGAAATTGGACAACGCGGCCTTCAGCGCGTAGGTGGAGTTCGCGTCGTGCTTGATTTCGCCCGAGAGGTCGAGATGCCCCGCGCCCGAACTCACGCGCACGTCGCTCAGGGAGAGGCGCGCCGGATCGAACGTCACCTTGCCCTGCGCGCGCAGCGCGGCCTTCGGATCGGCGAGATCGAGCGTGATGCTTTGCACGTCGTCGGCAAGACGTACCGTGACGGGACCGGCCAGTTGCGTCGGACGCACGCTCGCCTCGATCGCATTGAGGTCGAGGCCCGCCACCTTGAGATCGAAACGGCCGTTGCGCCCGCTGATCGCCCCGCCGCCCGTCACGGTCGCGTTCTTCACGAGCCGCACGTTCAGGTTCGAAAGACGCTGCATGTGGGCGTCGAGCACGACATCGGCATGGGCGTCGATGAGCGGCAGCAGATGCGCGTCGATGGCGCCCGGCTTCGCGTTCACGATCGACACGCTGCCTGCCACGGCGAACCCCGCGGCAGCGGGCTTGCCGTGAGCGTGGACTTGCGGCGTAACGACGGCCGATGTAGCCGATGCAGCCGATGCCGCGGGTGCCGCCGCGCCCGAAGCGGCTCCCTTGCCAGGCGACGCCTCGCCCTGCGGCACGAACGCCGCGACCGCGCCGTCGACAGGCTGCAAATCGGCGCGCAGCGCGAGGTCGGCGAACGGCGCGCCGGGCGCAAACGCCTGCGGATTCACATGATCGAACGCGAGCGTCGCGCGCTTGAGCGGTACGGCGGCAAACGGCGTCGCCTCCACGTGCGCGCGCCCGGCGAGCTTCAGCCCGCTCGCGTCGAGATCGGCGCTCAGCGCTTCGAGCGAGCCGCCCACGCGGCCGTTCACCTGCACGGCCTCGTCGTTCACCTTGCCCGAGTAGCCGAAGTCGCCGGAGACCGCGAACGGCCGCACGCCGTCGAGCTTCGCCTCGGCGCTCACCGCGCCGTACGGCGTATCGAGCTGCTCGACGGTCGCCTCGTGATGGCGTCCGTCGCTGCGGCCGTGAAAGGCGAAGTCGGCAAGTTCGGTGGTCGAAGCGCCTTCGTGCAGCGTGAGCTTCGCCACGCGCAGGTCGCGGATCTCGAGCGCGAGCGGCAACTGCAGATCGCTGGGCAGCGTCATGGGCGACGACGGTTCCGTCGAAGGCACGATCCGCACGTCGACGTCGCCGATATGCAGGTAGCTCACCACGAAGCGCCAGGGCCGGCCCGTGAGCAGCCACTGGCCGCTCGCCCGGTCCACGGCGATCCTCGTGCCGTCGGCGCCGCGCCAGCTCACGTCGCGCAGACGCACGCCCGTGGCAATCGTGCCGCCTTCGAGCGTGCCGCCCAGTTGCCCGCCGAGCAGCTTCACGGCGGCGCGCCACGCGCAGGCCGTGCCGCGCTCGGTCGTCACCGCGCCGTAGAGGAGTCCCGCCACCAGCGCGACGATCAGCACCGGCACGGCAATCGCCCAGGCGAGCGCCTTCCAGAGGCGGCGCGGGCGGCGCTTCGGAGGCTCGGGCGGCCCGGGCGGCGGCTCGTGTGGCTCGGTTGGCCCGGGCGGCATCGGCGGAGGCGGCGTGCGTGACTCCCCCGGCGGGACCCGTGGCGCGGGCGACGTGGGCGGCAGGGCGGGCGTCGTCATCAGAAGGCGATCCCGAGCGTCAGATAGGGCCGCACGCTGCGCGTGCGAAAGCCGTACGCCACGTCGATGTTGACCGGGCCCACGGGGCTGCGCCAGCGCGCCCCGAAACCCGCGCCCGGATAGAAGATCTTCTCGCCCCAGGTGTCGGTGGCCGTGCCCACGTCGAAGAACGTGGCCGCGCCCCAGTCGCGGTTGAACCAGTGCTGGTACTCGGCCGATCCGGTCACGAGATATTTGGTCGGCAGGATCGAACCATCGACGTCGTTGCCGATGCTGTCGAAGGCGTAGCCGCGCACCGAGTTCGAGCCGCCGGCGCGAAAGAGCAGCGAAGCCGGCACGTTGCTCGAACTCGAACCCGTGAACACGCCGCCCATCTCCGCGCGAAAGAGCACGAGGTCGTCGCGGCCGATCGGCAGGTATTGCTGGCCGCGCATGTAGCCGCGCACGAAGGTGGCGTCGGCGAGCGCGTTTTTCACGGCGAAGCCCGCCTCGACGTGAACGAGGTTGCCCGAGCGCGGGAACAGCGGATCGTCGACGTCGCGGCGCGTCCAGGACCATTGCGGCACCAGCGCGCGGGCGACGGAGGGCGGCCCCGAGTTCTGGTCGAGACGGTCCTGGTAGTAGAAGAGCGAGTAGGAGTAGTCGTAGTTCTGCGACGTGCGCGTGCGCTGCACCCCGCCGCGCACGCTGTAGATGCGCGTGTCGGACACGTCGGTGGTCGTGTACGAGATGAGCGCGCTGTTGGTCCAGGCGCGCGGGCCCGGCGGCATCGAAAGCTGGATCTGGCCGTACTGCTGGATCTGGTCGAGCCGCCCCTGCACCTGGAGCGGCCACGCCGCGCCGAAGGTGTCGAGATAGGTGTACGAGCCCTGCACGTGCGGGCCGGTATCGGTGGAGTAGCCCACGCCGCCGCGAAAACTGTTGTACGGGTACTCGCTCACCTTCACGTGCAGCGGCGTTTCGAGCGGCTTCTGGGTGTTGTCGTCCACGTCGATCGCCACGCTCGCGTAGTACGGCGTGTTCTGCAACTGGCGCTGCAGCTCCGTCACGCGGTTGACGTCGTAGATCTCCCCCGGCCTGATGGGATTCACGTCCGTCACGATGGATTCCGGATAGCGCCGCGGGCCCGAAACGTCGAGCGCGCCCATCGTGAAGGTCGGCCCGCTGTCGAATGTTACGGAAAGCTTCGCGTCGTGCCTGAGCGGATCGACGCGCGCCTCGGATTGCACGATCTTCGCCCCGAGATAGCGCCGCGACTGCAGCGTCTTGAGCGCCGCGTTCTTGGCGTCGCTCCAGCCCGACTGCGTGAAGGCGTCGCCGTCGTGCAGCGAGAATGCGAAGCGCGCGGCGTTCTCCTGCTTCCTGTCCTCGGTGAGAACCGGGCCGCGGAAAGTCAGATCGACCGAGGAGATGGTGGTGCGCGGCCCCGGGTCCACGCTCACGCGCACCGTGCGCTTGCCGTTCACGGTGCGCACGTCGGTGCGCACGACGGGCGAAAAATAGCCGTCGGTCGAGGCGAGATCGCGTACCTGCTGGGGCGTGGCGGTGACGAGAAAGCCGAACTGGTCGTCGCTCACGTCTTTGCGGGTGGAAAAGCGCGCGATGTCGAGGTGCGCCTCCAGCAGCTTCTTCAGCTCGCGCGGCGTGGCGTCGATCTGCACGTCATAGACGGTGGGCTTGTGCGACCAGGGCAGCAGGTCGGAGAGCGCGGCCCGGGCGGGCGCGGCCGGCAGCAGGACGGCGGCGAGCAGGCCCGCGGCGCACCAGCCGGCGCCGCGCACGGCGTGCGCGTGCCGCACGGCCCTCAAGGGATGTGAGGGACGCCGCCAAGCGCGCCATGCTTCGATCACCCTTCCTGCCAAACAAAACCTCCAGCCTTCGCGAATCGGGTTGCCGCGGAATGCCGCCGGGAACGACGCCGGGGCGCAAACGCGTTATTTGAACATATCGGCGGGGGATTTCCCCAGCACGTGCCTCCTCTGACGGCGTGTCCGGAGCCCGGACGGCGGCCCGGACCCTGGCCCCGATGGCTGCCCGGATGGTTACCCCGGATAGCCACCCCGATGGTTGCCCGGATGACAACCGGGATGACCACCGGGACGGCAGCCCGGAGAACAACCTGGCCAGCAACGCTGGCCGGCGGCCGCAGCGGCCCTTTCGACGCGCCGCCTGCGCGGATGTTCCCCACGGTGCGCTTGCGGTAAAATTGCCGGCGACACAAGAACAGCGGCGGTCCCGCCCCCGAGCGGCCCGCCATTTTTGACGGACGTCAGCCATGTATCAGTCGGACATCACGCAGTTCATCAACCAGCTCAAGCAGCAGAAGCCGCAGCTCGAGGAGCAGCAGCGCAAGGGCCGCTCGCTCCTGTGGGACAAGCAGCCGGTCGATCTCGACGAACGCGAGCGCCAGCAGGCCTCGCGCGTCAAGCAGACGTCCTACGTCTACTACCAGAACTTCTGATGGCCGAGGCCGACGGGGCCGGCGCGCCCGAGGCGCACCACGGCGCGGCCCCCGCGCCGGCCAGTGCGGACAACGACGCGCTGACCGCCCCCGCAACCGACTCGACGCCCGACACGGTCGATGGCGTCGCGTTTGCGCGCCTGTACGGCGAGCCGCTCTTCAAGCTGCCGCAGGACCTGTACATCCCGCCCGATGCGCTCGAAGTCTTCCTCGAAACCTTCGAAGGCCCGCTGGACCTGCTGCTCTACCTGATCCGCAAGCAGAACTTCAACGTGCTCGACATTCCGATGGCGGAGGTCACGGCCCAGTACCTCGGCTACGTCGAGCAGTTGCGCAAGACCAATCTGGAGCTCGCGTCCGAGTACCTGCTGATGGCCGCGATGCTCATCGAGATCAAGTCGCGCATGCTGCTGCCGGTGAAGAAGGCGGATACGGGCGAGGAAGCCGAGGACCCGCGCGCCGAACTGGTGCGCCGCCTGCTGGAATACGAGCAGATGAAGCTCGCCGCCCAGCGCCTCGACCAGTTGCCGCAGCTCGGGCGCGACTTCATGCGCGCCGAGGTGTACATCGAGCAGAGCATCACGCCGCGCTTTCCCGACGTGGACAGCAACGACCTGCGCGCCGCGTGGGCCGACGTCATCAAGCGCGCGAAGCTCGTGCAGCATCACAAGATCTCGCGCGAGGAGCTTTCCGTGCGCGAACACATGAGCGTGATCCTGCGCAAGCTGCAGAACGCGCGCTTCATGGAGTTCTCGGAACTGTTCGACGTCACGCGCGGCGTGCCGGTCGTGGTCGTGAACTTCATCGCCATGCTCGAACTCTCGCGCGAATCGCTCATCGAGATCACCCAGGCCGAACCGTTCGCGCCCATCTACGTCCGGCTCGCCTATCTGCCGGCCTGAAGCACGCCGGACCGGCGTCTGAATCCGCGCCGCAACCGGCGCTCGAACCGCCCCGCCCGCCGTCATGGCCCCGATTTCGGCGCCCCGCTGCGCGCGGCCTGCGGGAAAGCCCCCCTTCCGCAGCGGCTGCGTTGCGCGTCCAAATCCTCTACAATCGCCCGCGCCTGCCCCTGCCCGGACTCAGCCCGGACGGGACGGGCCTGCGCCGCCCGAACGACGGCACTCCGTAACCGGCCCGCCGCACGCGGCCGCCGGTGGCTGCAACCCCGTCTTGCCCCGCGCGAGGCATAACGCATCCGATCATGAAAGTCATCAGCTCGATTCACGAACTGCGCGACCAGTTGCGCGGCCAGAACCGCACCGCGTTCGTACCGACCATGGGCAACCTGCACGAAGGCCATCTCTCGCTGATGCGGCTTGCGCGCCAGTACGGCGACCCGGTGGTGGCGAGCATCTTCGTCAACCGGCTGCAGTTCGGCCCGAACGAGGACTTCGACAAGTACCCGCGCACGCTCCAGGACGACATCGAGAAGCTGCAGAAGGAGAACGTGTACGTGCTGTTCGCGCCCACCGAGGCCGACATGTACCCGCAGCCGCAGGAGTACCGCGTGCACCCGCCGCACAACCTGGGCGACATTCTCGAAGGCGAGTTCCGCCCCGGCTTCTTCGAAGGCGTGTGCACGGTCGTGATGAAGCTGATGTCGTGCGTGCAGCCGCGTGTGGCCGTATTCGGCAAGAAGGACTACCAGCAGCTCATGATCGTGCGCGCGATGTGCCAGCAGTTCGCGCTGCCGACCGAGATCATCGCTGCCGAAACCGTGCGCGACGCCGACGGCCTCGCGCTCAGCTCGCGCAACCGCTACCTCACGCCCACCGAGCGCGCCGAAGCGCCGCAGCTCGCGGGCGTGCTGCGCGCGATCCGTGAATCGGTGCTGTCGGGCCGCCGCGACTTCCCGCAACTCGAACTCGACGCCATGGCCACGCTGGCCGCGCGCGGCTGGAAGCCCGACTACATCGCCATCCGCAAGCGCGCCGACCTGCTGGCGCCCACGGCGCAGGACGCCGAGGCCCCGCTCGTCGTGCTCGCCGCCGCGAAGCTGGGCGCCACGCGCCTGATCGACAATCTCGAAATCTGACCCGCCGCTTTCCCGGTTTCTCCCGGGTTTCTCCCGGGTTTCCCCCGTTCACCGGGCGCCCGTGCCGGCCGCCCCAGCCTGACTTGCGGGCGCGCCGCACCCCGCCCGCAAGACGCAAGAGGAGATGCACCATGCAACGCCACATGCTGAAGTCGAAGATCCACCGCGCCGCCGTGACGCACTGCGAACTGCACTACGAGGGTTCGTGCGCCATCGACGAAAATCTGCTCGAAGCGGCCAACATCGTCGAAAACGAGCGCATCGACATCTGGAACATCAACAATGGCGAGCGCTTCTCGACCTACGCGATCAAGGGCGAGCGCGGCAGCGGCATGATTTCGCTGAACGGCTCGGCGGCACGGCGCGCGCAGCTGGGCGACCTCGTGATCATCGCGGCCTTCGCGAACGTGGACGAGGCGGAGCTGAAGGCGGGCTGGAAGCCCGATCTCGTGTTCGTGGACGAAAACAACCGCATCAAGGGCAGCCGCGACCACGTGCCGACCCAGAACTGGACCTGAGATCCCGTCCCCGCGCCGCGCGGAGCGTAACCGCGTGGCGCCCTGCCGGCGCGCTATTTTCCAGTTAGTTGCCGCTCACTTCCTGCGGCCTGCCGGCCGCGCAGCGGACCTTCCGCGGCCGGTCACTTGCGGTCGATCCACGCCAGGATCGACTGCCACTGCTCCAGATCCTTCTCCACCCGGCTCTTCGCCACATCCCACAGCGTGAGGCCGTGCGCGGCCAGTTGCACGTAGTTCTGCGTGTCGCGCAAATAGCCCAGCACCGGCAGGTTCAGCCCCTCCACGAAGCGCTGAAGCTGCTCCGCCGAACGCGTGCGCGCGTCCACCCGCATGCCCACCACCCCCACCTCGATCGCGCCCTTGCGCACGGCCTTCTCTTTCGCAAGGCGGTCGAGGAAGTCCTGGGTGGCGAGGATGTCGAACATCGAGGGCTGCAGCGGCACGATCACCTTGTCCGCCAGCGCCAGGATGGTCGCGAGCCGGTTGCCGTGCAGGCCCGCCGGGGTATCGATGACTGCGTGCTCGAGTCCCTTGGGCGGTTTCTGGGGGTTGTCCAGATCGACGTTCCAGCTTTCGATGCCGGACAGCGCCGCGGGCCGCAGGTCGAGCCAGGCGTGGGCCGACTGCTGCCGGTCGAGGTCGGCCAGCGCCACCCACTCGCCCTGCGCGGCAAAGTAGCCGGCCAGATTGGTGGACAGCGTGCTCTTGCCGACGCCGCCCTTGGGATTCGCCACCACGATTACCGTCATGAATACTCCCGTCAGGAAGGCTGGCGCTTCAGGCCAGCCGGATTGCCGATATGTTCCGATGCGTTTTACCGTGTTTTCCGGGCTTTTGCGCGCTCATGCGGACGTTTTCCGGCATGCACCGCACCACGGAACCGGGCAAGGCCCGCCTCGCGGCAGGAATCCTGCCGGCGCGCCCGCCCAACCGTCCGATAATATCGGCAAATCCGGCGGCGCCGAAGTCCCCGGGCGGACGCCCTCTACCATTGATCCCTTTTTCGAGGAAACGTTTCCCATGAGCACGCTGCGCCCCGAAATCACCATCGACGCCCTGCACGAGCGCCAGCAGGGCCGCCTGCCGGAACTGCTCGGCTTTCGCGCGGTGGCGCTCGAACAAGGCACGCTGCGCGCCGAACTGGACGTGCGCAGCAACCTGCTCGCGCCCAACGGCTTCCTGCACGCGGCCACGGTGATCGGTCTCGCCGACACGGCTTGCGGCTATGCCTGCTTTGCCCATCTGCCGGCCGGCGCGAAGAACTTCACAACCATCGAGCTCAAGAGCAACTTTCTCGGCACCGCGCGCGAAGGCACGCTCACGGCGGTCGCGACGGGGGTGCACCTCGGGCGCAGCACGCAGATCTGGGACGCCACGGTAAGCGGCCCCGACGGCAAGACCATCGCGCTCTTTCGCTGCACGCAGATGATCCTTTACTGAATCGGGCGAGACCTTAACCGATGGCGGCGAACACGCGGTCCAGATCGAGGCTCGCGGCAAGCGTGTCGGCGAGTCGCTCCAGCGACGCCTCGCGCAACGCCGGATAGTCCACCGTGCGCGCGGCGGCGAGGCCCGCCCAGCGCAGCAGCGCGGTGCAGGCCTCGGGGGTGTCGAACAGGCCGTGGACGTAGGTGGCGAGAATCTGCCCGTCGGCCGACAGCGCACCATCGGGCCGCGTGCCCCGCGCCGCGCCCCCATCCCCATCGAGGCTCAGCGCTGCCGCGTCGAGCGCCGGTCCGCGCGTCTCGCCCATGTGGATTTCGTAGCCCTTCACCTGCGCGGCCTCGCCCGCCAGCGCCAGCGTGCCCGTCACGTTCTTCAGCGTCTTTTCGCGCGTAAGCTCCGTTTCGTAGTCGAGCCAGCCGAGGCCCGCCACGGCGCCCGGCGCGCCCTCCACGCCATGCGGATCGGCAATCGCGCGGCCCAGCATCTGCATCCCGCCGCAGATGCCGATCACGCGCCCGCCGTAGCGCAGATGCCGCGCAAGCGCCTCCTCCCAGCCGTGCTGGCGCAGCCAGGCGAGATCGTCGCGCACGTTCTTCGAACCCGGCAGGATCACGAGATCGGCGGGCGGCGGCGCGTGGCCGGTGCGCACGTAGCTGAATTCGACCTGCGGGTGCGCGCGCAGCGCGTCGAAATCGGTGTGGTTGCTGATGTGCGGCAGCACCGGCACCACCACGCGCAGCGAAGCGCCCGAAGCGTCGGCGCGAGTGTGGGCGGCGCCGGGCAGCATGTCCTCGGCGTCGAGCATGAGACCGTGGAGATACGGCACGACGCCCAGCACGGGCTTGCCCGTCTGCGCTTCGAGCCATTCGAGCCCCGGCGCGAGGAGCGTGGGATCGCCGCGAAAGCGGTTGATGACGAAGCCCTTCACGCGCGCACGCTCGCTCTCCGAAAGACACGCGAGCGTGCCGATCAGATGCGCGAACACGCCGCCGCGGTCGATATCCGCCACCAGCAGCACCGGGCAGTCCACCGCCTGAGCAAACCCCATGTTCGCGATGTCGTTGGCGCGCAGGTTCACTTCGGCGGGACTGCCCGCGCCTTCCACGAACACGGTGTCGTACTGCGCGCGCAGCCGCGCGTACGACTGCAGCACGGCCTCGCGCGCGAGCGGCTTGTAGTCCTGGTACGCGCGCGCATCGAGGTTCATGCGCGCCTTGCCGTGGATGATGACCTGCGAGCCGAGGTCGCTGTTCGGCTTGAGCAGCACGGGGTTGAGATCCGTGTGCGGCGCGATGCCCGCGGCAAGCGCCTGCAGCGCCTGGGCGCGCCCGATCTCGCCGCCGTCCACCGTCACCGCGCTGTTGAGCGCCATGTTCTGCGGCTTGAACGGCGCCACGCGCGCGCCCGCGCGGCGCGCGAGCCGGCACAGGCCCGCGACGAGCGTGCTCTTGCCCGCGTCGGAGGTGGTGCCCTGGATCATCAGCGTGCCGCGCGGCACGGCGGGAATCGGTGCGGTCATGGCTGCGGTTATCGGGTCAATGGGGGTGAAATCGCGGGAAAGGACTATCGCCTGCGAACAGGCGGGCATTATCCCATCGCGCCGCAGCCGCGCAGGCACATGCCGGTACAATCACGCGATGATTTCGCGCGACCTCACCTTCATTGTCGGCGGCGCGCGCTCGGGCAAGAGCGCGCATGCCGAGCGCCTCGCCCGCGAGAGCGGCCTGCCCGTCACCTATATCGCCACCGCGCGCATCGGGGACGGCGAGTTCGCGCAGCGCGTCGAACACCATCGCGCGCGACGCCCCGCGCACTGGGCGCTCGTGGAGGCGCCGCTCGATCTCGCCGGCGCGCTCGAAGCCGCCGCCGCGCCCGGCCAGTGCGTGCTGATCGACTGCCTCACCCTCTGGCTCGCCAACCTGCTCTGTCCGCCGGACGCCGAAACGCCGCGCAGCGACGGGTCCGAACGCATCGACGCATTCGCCGCTGCCTGCGAGCGCGCGCAAGGCACCGTGCTGGTCGTGAGCAACGAGATCGGCATGGGGGTGGTGCCGCTCGGCGCGGCGACGCGTCTTTTCGTCGATGAACTCGGACGGCTGAACCAGCGCATCGCCGCGCTCGCCGACCGCGCGACGCTCGTCGCCGCCGGCCTGCCGCTCGCGCTCAAGACCCCGTGATGCCGCTTCCCGATCCGCGCCGATGCTGACCCTGCCCGTCACCGCCGCGCTCGCCGTTGCAGGCGTTGCCGTCGATCGCTTTTTCGGCGAGCCGCGCCGCGCCCATCCGCTGGTCGCGTTCGGCAAGCTCGCAAGCCGGATCGAAGCGCGCCTGAACACCGGGCGGCGCGGCCGCCCGCTCGGGCTCGCCGCGTGGCTGGCCGTCGTCGCGCCGCCCGTGCTCTGCGCTGCGCTCCTGGCGGCGCTGCTGCCCTGGCCGCTCGCAGCGG
Source organism: Paraburkholderia ferrariae NBRC 106233 (assembly GCF_000685035.1). Lineage (GTDB taxonomy): Bacteria > Pseudomonadota > Gammaproteobacteria > Burkholderiales > Burkholderiaceae > Paraburkholderia > Paraburkholderia ferrariae. The sequence continues at coordinate 84,341 of NZ_BAYB01000012.1, read as the reverse complement.
CGCTGCACGTGGCGCTGCTCGGGTTCGCGCTCGGCGCGCGCAGTCTCACGGAACACGTCGCACCGATCGGCGCCGCGCTCGCGCAACGCGACCTCGCCCGCGCCCGCGCGCTCACTTCACGCATCGTTTCGCGCGATACGTCCCAGGCCGACGCCACCTCGCTCGCGCGCGCGGCCGTCGAATCGGCGCTGGAAAACGGCAACGACGCCATCTTCGGCGCGCTGTTCTGGTTCGCGATTGCAGGCGGCCCGGGCGCGCTCGCGTTTCGCCTCGCCAATACGCTCGACGCGATGTGGGGCTACCGCACGCAGCGCTATCTGCGCTTCGGCTGGGCGGCCGCCCGCATCGACGACGTGCTCAACTGGATTCCCGCGCGCCTCACGGCCACGAGCTATGCGCTGCTTGGCGACACGCGCGTCGCGCTGCGCTGCTGGCGCGAGCAGGCGCGCCGCTGGGACAGCCCGAACGCCGGGCCGGTGATGGCCGCGGGCGCGGGCGCGCTGAACGTGCTGCTGGGCGGCGCGGCCGTCTATCACGGCACGATCGAGCAACGGCCGCTGCTCGGCGCGGGCTCGCCGCCGCGCGCGCAGGACGTCGATGCCGCGCTGCGGCTCGTCGAGCGCACGACCCTCCTGTGGCTCGCCGTGTTGATCGCTCTCGCCTTCGTGAGCGCGGCAAGCCATGGCTGAGCGCACGAACCCCAGCGCGCCGCCGCGCCTCGTCGCCCACGGCGGCAACCTGCACGAAGCCGCGCGCCGCTACGGCATCGCCTGGGAGACGTGGATCGATCTCTCCACGGGCATCAATCCCCATGGCTATCCGGTGCCGCCGGTCCCCGCCGCCGCCTGGCGGCGCCTGCCCGAAGACGGCGACGGCTTCGCGGCGCGCGCCGCGCGCTACTACGGCGCACCGGATGCCGCGCACGTGCTGCCCGTGGCGGGCAGCCAGGCCGCCATCCGCGCGCTGCCCGCGCTGCTGCCGCGCGCACGTGTGGCCCTCGCCCCGCTCACCTATGGCGAGTACGCCCCCGCGTTCGCGCGGGCGGGCCACGCGATCGTGACGCTCGACGTCACGGGCGAAACCTTGCCCGACGACGCCACGCACGCAGTGCTCGTGAATCCTAACAATCCGACGGCAACGCATCTCGACGCGCGCACGCTGCTGCGCTGGCACGCGCAACTGGCGGCGCGCGGCGGCACCCTGATCGTCGATGAAGCGTTCGCCGATGCCTTCGCGCCCGCGCATAGCGCCTCGCTGGCACGCGAGGTCGCGCGCGAAGGGCTCGTGGTGCTGCGCTCGCCGGGCAAGTTCTTCGGGCTCGCGGGCGCGCGCTGCGGATTCGCGCTCGCGCAGCCTGCGCTGCTCGATGCCTTGCGCGCCGCGCTGGGCGCGTGGACCGTGAGCGGGCCGGCCCGGCATGCGGTCTCGCATGCCTTCGACGACACGGCCTGGCAAAGCGCCATGCGCACGCAGCTCGCTCACGAAAGCGCACGGCTCGACGCGCTCCTGCGCGAGCACGGCTTCGCGCCGCACACGACGCCGCTCTTCGCGTGGATAGTGGACACCCGCGCGCCCGCGCTCCAGGACGCGCTCGCGCAACGCGCGGTGTGGACGCGCCGCTTCGATGCGCCCGCGAGCCTGCGCTTCGGCCTGCCTGCGACGCAAGCCGAATGGCAGCGTTTCGAAATCGCCCTCGCCGACGCCGTGCGCGCAATCGGCCCGGCTGCGGCCCACGCCTCGTGAAAGTCCGCCGCCTCGCCGCTACGCTTGCGCTTTGCGCGCTGCAAGCGTTGCTCGTTGCGCAAACCGCATGGGCCACGGTCAGCGCCGTCGACGACGCGGGCAACACCGTCACGCTCGCCGCCCCCGCGCAACGTGTAGTGAGCCTCGCGCCCCACGTCACCGAACTCGTCTATGCGGCAGGCGGCGGCGCGAAGCTCGTAGGCGCGGTGAGCTATAGCGACTATCCGCCCGAGGCCAAGGCCATCCCGCGCGTGGGCGACAACCGTTTGCTCGACCTCGAACGCATCATCGCGCTCAAGCCCGATCTGATCGTGGTCTGGCGGCACGGCAATGCCCAGCAGCAACTCGACCGGCTGCGCGAACTGCACATCCCGCTCTTCTTCAGCGAGCCGCGGCATCTGGACGACGTGGCCACATCGCTCACGCGCCTGGGCGTGCTGCTCGGCACGTCGCCCACCGCCGAACGCGCCGCGCGGGATTACCGGCACGACATCGCGCAACTGCGCGAGCGCTACGCCGGGCGCACGCCGGTCAGCGTGTTCTACCAGGTGTGGGACCAGCCGCTGATGACACTCAACGGCGAGCACATGATCAGCGACGTGATCGCGTTATGTGGCGGGCGCAACGTGTTCGCGGCGCTTCAGCCGCTCGTGCCGACCGTCTCCACGGAAGCGGTGCTCGCCGCCAATCCCGATGCGATCGTCACCTCGTCGCAAGGCGCCACGGCGCCGGACAAGCCGCTTCCCGGGCTCGAGCGCTGGCGCGCCTGGCCTTCGCTCACGGCGATGGCGCACGGCAATCTCTTCGCCATCGACGGCGACCTCCTCACGCGGCCCGCGCCGCGCATCGCACAAGGCGCCGCCGATCTGTGCAAGGATCTGGAGCTCGCCCGCGAGCGCAACGCCGCCGCCAAGCATTGATTCGCATTCCGAATCGAATGCGCTAGACGTTCCAGCGCACCAGCACCCACGGTCCGCCCGCTGCTTCGCGGCGCAGCCAGACGAGCGCACCGTACTCCAGCGGCCAGCGCGCGCAACGTGCAAGCGGCAATTCGAGCGAGTGCGCCGTAATCGCGCGCATCACGCCCGCGTGCGTCACGATCCACGCGGTCTCCTTGTCGGCCGTTGCGCACGCGTGGCGAAACCACGCCTCCACGCGCGCCTCGAACTGCGCGACGCTCTCGCCGCCGTGCGGGCGCGCATGGTCGAAATCGGCGGCCCACGCGTCGATCTGCGCGCGCTCGATCGCGTCCCAGCGCTGCAGTTCCCAGGCGCCAAAGTCCATCTCCGCGAGCCGCGCGTCCGTGGCCGGTGTCGCGCCATGTTGCGCGGCCAGCGCGCTCGCCACGCTCGCGCAACGCACGAGCGGACTCGACGCGATGCGCGCCGGCGGCCGCACGCCGAGCGCATCGAGCCGCTGCGCGAGCCGCACGGCTTCATGCGCCGGATCGCCGGCGAGCGCCACGTCGCTCCTGCCGTAGCAGACACCCGGCGCCACGGCCACAGCGGGATGGCGGATCAGAACGAGATCCATGCGAGGCCCACCAGGTAGAGGGCGAGTTCGAACACCTGCTGCGCGAAGCCGAGGCAGTCGCCCGTATAGCCGCCGATGCGCTTCACGAAGTAACGTCCCAGCAGATAGCGCAGCACCGCCAGCACGGCGAGCGACGCCACGCCCGCGCGCCAGTCGGGCCAGGCCGGCCAGAAAAGCCATGGCAGCCCGAAAACGGAGGCGCACAGCAGCGCGCCGGCGCCCATGCGCTGCGCGACCGGCTTCGCCTTGCCTTCGGCGCGCACGTAGTCGAGCGAGACGAGATAGCTGATCGCGCACGCACGGCTCGCAGCATGGCCGGCGATCATGAGCGCCGCGGCGCGCATGGGCGGCAGCGACGCCAGCGTTTGCCACTTGAGCATCAGCGCAACGACGAGCCCGATCGCCCCAAACGCGCCGATGCGCGAATCGTGCATGATGCGCAGCACGTCCTCGCGCGTGTAGCCGCCGCCGAAGGCATCGCAGCAATCGGCGAGGCCGTCTTCGTGAAAGGCGCCGGTCGCGACGAGCGTGGCGCCCATCGAAAGCAGCACCGCCACGCCGGGCGGAAAGACCCGCAGCGCGACGAGATACACCAGTGCCGCAAGCGCCCCCACGAGCGCGCCCACCAGCGGAAAGTAACGCGCCGCCGCATTGAGCCACGCGGGCTCGAAGCCCACCCAGCGCGGCACCGGCACGCGCGTGAAGTAGCCGAGCGCCGTGAAGAAGTAACGCAGTTCGGCGAGCGGATTCATGGGGCGGGTCTCGCGCAAGGCATCGGCATCACTTGCCGCGATCGCTGCGGTTATCCACGCCGGCCGATTCGAAACTCGCCATCTCGTTCAGGAACGCGCAGGCTGCGCGCAGCAGCGGCACCGCGAGCGCCGCGCCCGTGCCCTCGCCCAGCCGCAGGTCGAGCGAGAGCAGTTCGCGCGCGCCGAAATGATCGAGCATGCGCCGATGCCCCGCTTCGTTCGAAGCATGCGCGAACACGCAGTAGCCGCGCACATTGGGTGCGAGCGCATCGGCCACGACCAGCGCCGCGGTCGCGATGAAACCGTCCACGAGGATCGCCATGTGCGAGCGCGCCGCTTCGAGGTACGCGCCCACCATCATCGCGATCTCGAAGCCGCCGAAGGTGGCGAGCACATCGAGCGGCTCATGCACGTTCGCATGGTGCGCGAGGGCCGCGGCCAGCACGTTGCGCTTCTTCGCGAGACCCGCATTGTCGAGACCCGTGCCGCGCCCCACGCATTCGTCGATCGGCACGTTGCACAGGCGGCTCATGAGACAGGCCGCCGACGAGGTATTCGCAATGCCCATCTCGCCGAAGCCGATCACGTTCGTGCCGAGCGCCGCGTGATGGCGCACGCGCGCGGCACCCGCTTCGAGCGCGGCGATGGCCTGCTCGCGGGTCATCGCCGGCTCGTGCGCGAAGTTGCGCGTGCCGCGCGCGATGGGCGCCTGAATGAACGAGGGGAACGGCGGCACGGGCGGCAGGTCCGTCGCAACGCCTGCATCGACGATCTCCAGCACGAGGCCCGCTACGCCGCTGAACGCATTGATCGCCGCGCCGCCCGCGAGGAAGTTGGCCACCATCTGCGCCGTGACCGCCTGGGGATAGGGGCTCACGCCCTCGTTCGCCACGCCATGGTCGCCCGCGAAGACGATCATCGCGGGCCGCGCCACCGTGGGCCGCACCGTGTGCTGGATCAGGCCGAGCTGACGCGCCAGCGATTCGAGGCGGCCGAGGCTGCCGGGCGGCTTGGTCCTGGTGTCGATGAGATGCTGGAGTTCGTCGCGCAGCGAGAGATCGAGCGGTTCGATGTCGAGCAGTCCGGAAAAGGTCGGCGTCATGTTGGATTCAGAAGAGTTCAGGTGGTGCAATGTGCATCAGACATCGTGCTCGCGCGGCACTGCCTGGCCGTGCGCGGGTGCCGGTGCTGCTGCCGGCCCGGGCCCGGACACGGCGCCGAGCGCGGGCACCAGCGCTTCGTGCCGGCCATCGCGGATCAAGACGAGCGGGTGGCCGAACGCGGCGCTGGCCCGCTCGGGCGTGAGCACCTCGCGGACCGGCCCCGCATGGAAGCCGCCGCGCCCGTCGAGCAGGAGCGCATGCGTGGCGTAGCGGCGCGCCAGGTTGAGATCGTGACAGGAAAAAATGATCGCGCGCGCCGGCGTGCTCGCCCAGCGCACCAGCGCTTCGAGACACGCCACCTGATGATGCAGGTCCAGATGCGCGAGCGGCTCGTCGAGCAGCAGGAGCGGCGCCTCCTGGCAGAGCACGGCGGCGAGCGCCACACGCTGCCGCTCGCCGCCCGAAAGCGAAAGCACGTCGCGTGCGGCCAGCGCTTCGAGACCGAGCATCGCCAGCGCCGCGTACGCGGCTTCGCGATCCTCGCCGCGCTCCCAGCCCCAGCCCGCGAGATGGGGATAGCGGTTGAGCAGCACGATGTCGAGCACGCTCGCGCTGAACGCGTCGCGCACGTCTTGCGGCATCAACGCGCGGTGCAAGGCGAGTTGTGCGGCAGGCCACTGGCCAAGCGCGCGCCCTTCGATTTCCACGTGCCCCGCCGCGCCCGCATGCAAGCCCGCCAGCGCGCCGATCAACGTGGTCTTGCCCGCGCCGTTCGCGCCCGCGATGCACCAGATCTCGCCGGCACCGAAACCTTGCGTGAGCGCTTCGACAAGCGTGCGCGAGCCCGCGCGCAAGCTCAGCGCGCGGGCGGCCAGCAAAGGATGGAAACGGGACGCCGGGTTCATCGCGCGCGCCGCTGCAGCAACATCCAGAGGAACACGGGTACGCCCGCAAGCGCCGTCACCACACCGACCGGCAACTGCGCAGGCGCGGCCAGCGTCCGCGCCGCGAGATCGGCCGCCATCACCGCGAGTCCGCCCGCGAGCGCGGCGGCCGGCATCAGCATGCGCTGATCGTTGCCGAACGCGAGCCGCAGCATATGCGGCACGACGAGCCCGACGAAACCGATCGTGCCGCCCGTCGTCACCGCGGCCGCCGCCGCGATCGACGCGGCGAGATAGACGACAAGCCGCAGGCGCCGCACCGGCACGCCGAGCGCCTGCGCGGCAGCGTCGCCGCGCAGCAGCACGTTCAGTTGCGGCGCTGCGGGCACAATCACAACGAGCAGCACCGCGAGCGCCACGAGCGCGGCCCATGGCATGCCCGCGCCATTGAGGTCGCCCGTGAGCCAGAACAGCATGCCGCGCAGCCGCGTATCGGGCGCGAGCGTGAGCAGCAGCGTGATGAGCGCGCCCCACCCCGCCGCCGTCACCGCGCCCGTCAAGAGCAGACGCGGCGAGCTGTCCTGCGGCTCGCCGCGCCATAGCTCGCGGCGCGCGAGACCGAGCACAAGCAGAATCGAAGCGAACGCGCCGGCACAGGCGCTCGCCTGCACGGCCCACCATGCCGCGCCGGCAATCATCGCGACAATCGCGAAGGCAGCGGCACCGCCGGAAACACCCAGCACGTACGGTTCGGCAAGCGGATTGCGCAGCAGCACCTGCAAGAGCGCGCCCGCCAGCGCGAGCAACGCACCGCATGCGAAGCCGCCCAGCGCGCGCGGCAGCCGCAGCGTGCGTACGATTTCCGTGGCCATGTCCGCACCCGCGTGCGAAGGCGAGAGCGCGGCGAGCGCCTGGGATGGCGTCACGGGCACGCTGCCGATGACGAGGGACGCCGCGAACACCACGAGTACCGCGAGCGCCAGCACGCCCCAGATCGCACAGGCGCGGCGGGCGTTCATCGAGGGACTCGACGAACGCCTCTGCACAGCGGAGCGCGTCATGCGGGCGGGCGAGTTCATGGTTCGTGTGATTGCGATGGGGTGCGGGTTGGCGCGGCGCTTTCTCGTATGGCCTCGCGCCCTCTTTCCGCGGGTTGGCCCTTGATTTCAAGGGCCGAGCGCTTCGCCGGGGCCTGCGCAAGACGTACGCAACAAGCACACGGCAAGCGTGCGGCGCCGGAGTGCCGCAAGTGTAGGAGCGGCCCGCGGGAGCGTCAAGAAACGGGCCAGGGCGTGCCCGGGAGTGAGCGCGCGGGACCGGAAAGTGAGGGCAAAATACGTTCCCGCCCAGCCATCTCGCTGCCGTTGTCAGCACGAAGCGGTGCTGTTACGTCTGGAAACGACACAATTATCGGAATAGTCGGTAATACGCGCTAGAATGCCTGTCTTTAGAGGACGCAGCACATGCTCAACGAACTCGAAACACTCTCACAAAACATCGGGCGGCTGATCGAGATCAATCAGCGCCAGCACGAGGCACGCCTCGCGCTCGAGGAGCAACTCGCGCAATTGCGCGCACAGTGCGAAGCGACGCAAGCGGAACTCGAACAGACGCGCGAAGAGCGCAATGCCCTGCAGGCAGAGCGCGATGCGCTCTCCGCGAAGATCGACGACGCCCAGGTGCGTCTGAACGCGATCCTCGAAAAGCTGCCGCGCGCACGCGCGCATGCCGAGCCCGACAACCAGCTCGACCTGCTCGAAGCGCAAGCGCAAAACCCCAGCGACGACGAAAGCAACGCGGCCCGCCACGGAGAAAACGCATGACGACCAAGCAGATCGAAGCGACGATCCTCGGCCAGACCTATCGCCTCGTCTGTTCGCCGGAAACCGAAGGCGCGCTGCTCGAAGCCGTGGCGCGCGTCGATGCCGAGATGTCGAAGATCCGCTCGCACAGCAGCGTGCGCGGCACGGACCGCATCGCTGTCATGGCCGCACTCTCGCTCGCATCGGAGCTGCTGCGCCTGCAGACGAGCGTGCGACATGGGGAAGCATTCCCAGCCGAGGAAATCCGCCGTACAATGCATCAAATGAACGAGCAGCTTGGCGCAGTCATTCAGCAGCACAGCGAGCAACACCGCGTGCAATGAATCGCGACAAGTCGCGCAGTGAAGTCGTGCCGCAGCAAGATCGTGCAGTCAGCAGAAAAATCCGCTATATTGCGCATTCACGTTGCGTGCGGCGTTACAAGCAGTACGCGAGCAATACGTTTTAAAAGGTTTGGTTTAGTCAGCTTCCCTGCCTGGTTCGCCAAGGTCATATATTCCTTGAACCAATGCCATGTGCACGGTTGCGGAAATTTGTAGCACGGGCGTGCGCGTCACTCTGTCTGATGTACCCGAAGTGCTGCTAACTGCGACCAATTCTGAACCCCCGGTTCAGGATGCCGGCCTAGCGGCTATGGCGGGGACCTATTCAAACGGCATCGGACACAAGTCCGATGCCGTTTTCATTTGGGCGTTTTTCATTTGCGGTACGGCTCCTGGTCGTGTCCTGTTGCCGCTACGCTCAGGTCTTCCGCATGACCGCCCCGTGAGTGCGTCCCGCACGCACGTCCCTGTGTTTTCTTTCTTCGTGATCTCCGACTCATGCGCTACTGGCTGATGAAGTCCGAACCCGACGAAGCAAGCATCGACGATCTCGCGCACGCGCCGCATCGCACGCTGCCGTGGACCGGCGTGCGCAACTATCAGGCGCGCAACTTCATGCGCGACACCATGCAGGTCGGCGACGGCGTGCTCTTCTATCATTCGAGCTGCCCCGAACCCGGCATTGCCGGGCTCGCCGAGGTCTCTTCGACGGCCTACCCCGATCCCACGCAGTTCGATGCGAAGAGCCCCTACTACGATGCGAAATCCACGCAGGAGAATCCGCGCTGGATGCTCGTGGATGTCGTGTTCAAAAAGAAATGTCCGCTGATTCCGCTTGCGGCGCTGCGCGAGCACGACGAACTCGCCGACATGCGCGTGCTGGCGAAAGGCAACCGCCTCTCCATCACGCCCGTCACCCTGGCCGAGTGGAACTTCATCACGAAACGTCTGATGTGACGCGATGCCGGGGCATCGTCCCCTCCTCGTCACCTTCCCGCTCAAACGTTAAACATTAAAAAATCCTTACAGCGATGGGAACCCTCGTCTGTGCGCCCCGACTAACAGGGCACACAGACGACGCGCGCCGCACGCGTGCCGCACAATCATGCGCAACGCGCAGCAGGCCCATGCGCGTCTCGTGCGAAACCGTTCTGCAAGGAGAGCCCAACAATGAAGAGAAAGACCATCGTGACACTCGCCACCGCGCTGGCCGTGGCCGCACCGCTTGCCCTGACGCTGGCGCCGGGCGCCGCGTTCGCGCAGAGCGACGCGCGCTACCAGCCGGCCGGCGTGCTGTCACTGTCCGCGCAGGCCAGCGCGGAAGTGCCGCAGGACGTCGTCACGATCACGCTGTTCTACGAGCAGGAAGCCGCCGATCCGGCATCGCTCACCACAACGCTCAACCAGCGCGCCGACTCGGCGTTGCAAAAAGCCAGGGGCGTGGCGGGCGTGACCGCGCGCTCGGGCCAGTTCTCGATCTATCCTTCGACCGACCGCGACGGCCGCATCTCCGCATGGCGCGGCCGCACCGAGGTCGTGCTCGAATCGCACGACTTCACGGCCGCCTCGAAGCTCGCAGGCGACATTTCGTCGATCATGCAGGTGGGCAATGTGCAGTTCTCGCTCTCGCCGGAAGCGCAGCGCGCCGCCGAACAGAAGCTCTCGGGTGAAGCAATCGCCTCGTTCCGCGAGCAGGCCGCCGCCGCCGCGCGCGCATTCGGCTACGGCAGCTACACGATCCGCGAAGTGAACGTGGGTCAGAACGGCGTGCCCCCGCGCCCGATGATGATGATGGCCGCGCGCGCCATGTCCGCCGATGCGAAGGCCAGCGCGCCGATGCCGCTCGAAGGCGGCACTTCGACCGTGACCGTCAACGTATCGGGTTCGGTGCAGATGAAGTGACGTAGTAAGGCACGATGTGCCCTTGAAGAAAAAACCCCGCAAAAAATCTGCGGGGTTTTTTCATGGCTGCGCCAGGTTGCGCCCGCTGTTCAGCGCTTGCCCTCCACCGCCAGCGCACCCTTGCGGCCCGCACGGCGATACGACCAGATCATGAGGCCGATGCCCACGATGATCATCGGCAGCGAGAGCCACTGCCCCATCGAAAGGCCCAGTGCGAGCAGGCCGAGGAAATCGTCGGGCTCGCGCGCGAATTCGACGGTGAAACGCGCGAGGCCATAGCCGATCAGGAACATCGCCGAAATCGCGCCCATGGGGCGCGGCTTGCGCGAGAAGAGGATCAGCACGATGAAGAGCGTGATGCCTTCGAGTGCAATCTCGTAGAGCTCGGACGGATGGCGCGGCAGCATGTGGTACTGCGCGAACACTTCGTTCAGGTGCCACTCGGCGGCCTTCTGCGGATGCGCGGCGAGCCAGGCGGCGTCGTCGTTCGAGGCCCCCGGGAACAGCATGGCCCAAGGCGCATCGGGCGAGGTCACGCGGCCCCACAGCTCGCCGTTGATGAAGTTGCCAAGACGCCCCGCGGCAAGGCCCGTGGGCACCATGGGCGCCACGAAGTCCGTGACCTGCAGCCAGGTGCGGCCGCGCTGCCAGGCGAACAGGATCATCGCGAAGGTCACGCCGAGAAAGCCGCCGTGGAACGACATGCCGCCTTCCCACACCTTGAAGATGTCGAGCGGATGCGCGAAATACCAGCTCGCCTTGTAGAACAGCACGTAGCCGAGGCGGCCGCCCAGGATCGTGCCGAGCACGCCGTAGAACAGCATGTCGTCGATGTCCTTCGCGGTCCAGCCTTGCGCGGCCACGTACGGCAGGCGCAGACGCAGGCGGCCGATCACGATCGCGAGAATGAAGCCGACGAGGTACATGAGGCCGTACCAGCGCACGGCGAGCGGCCCCAGATGAATGGCGATGGGGTCGAAGTTCGGGTGAATGTGCATCGTGAGGTCAGTGCTTTCGGTTCGGCGATGAAAGGATGTCCGGATGGATCGGGGCGGACCGCGCGGTGTGCGTGCGTCGGTCTGACGTTCGCGGATCGGCGTGGTGCGCGGGGCAACATTATCGCCGACGCGGCGCCCGGCTGAACATTTTGGCACGCGAACGTGACAGGGCCGGATCGCGCGGGCGTCGCGGGCTCGTGCTCAGGCAGGCACGCCCACGCTCGCCGCATGGGCCCGCACGATGCCGATGAACGCCGCCAGCACCGGGCTCACCTCGGCCGTGCGCCACACGAGCCCCGTTTCGATGCTGGGCACCGCCTCCGCAAGCGGCCGGTACACCACGCCCGTGCGCCGCAGATGCCTGAGCGAGCGCGGCACGAGCGCCACGCCCATGCCCGCCGACACGAGGCTCACGATCGTCTGCATCTGGATCGCCTCCTGGCCCACGCGCGGCGCGACGCCGGCCGCGCCGTAGCAGTCCATGATCGCGTCGTGGAAGCCCGGCGCCAGCGGACGCGGAAACACCACCAGCGGCACCTCGGCAAGCTCGCGCAGGCTCACGGGCGTGTCGTTCCAGTCGTCGGCGGCCGCGGCGCCCGGCGGCGCCGACAAGGCTGCCGGCATCGCCACCACCAGCGGCTCGCGCACCACCGGCAGATACGAAAGCTGCGCCGCGTGGCGCGGCGGCACCGGCCCGATCACGAGGCCCGCGTCGATGGGCCCCGCCACCAGTTCCTCGACCTGCACGTCGCTCGTGGCCTCCGCCAGTTGCAGGCGCACGCGCGGGTAGCGCGCGCCGAAGTCGCGCAAAAGGAGCGGCAGCAGGCCGTAGTCGGCGGTCGAGACGAAGGAGAGCGCCAGCACGCCCGCCTCGCCGCGCGCGAGGCTCTGCGCGAGCGGGCGCAGCGCTTCGGCCGCGGCGATCAGGCGCCGCACCTCGGGCAGCAGGTCGGCCCCCACGGCGCTCAGTTCGACCGAGCGGCGCGTGCGCGCGAACAGCTCGACGCCGAGCGTCTCCTCCAGCGCCCGGATGGCCTGCGAGAGCGGCGGCTGGGTCATCGAAAGGCGCGCCGCGGCGCGTCCGAAGTGCTGCTCCTCCGCCACGGCCACGAAGTAGCGCAACTGGCGCAGATCGGGAATCGTCGAGCTCATCGCTGATATGTTTTTCGACTCAGTAAGCCACGAATAATATATTGGACATTGGGCTCGCGAAACCGCAATCTCTTTGCGAGGCCCGAACGCGTCCCCACGACACCCGCTCGGCAGCCCGGCGTCCGGCGCAGAATGGAACCCGCGCGGAACCAGCGCGGAAACAACGCAGAACGGCGCGCAACCGCGCAAAACATCACGAAACGCAGCGAGACAGCATCCTCAGGAGGTCCCCATGCCCGACAACCGTCGTTCGAAGAACATCACCCAGGGCGTTGCCCGCTCGCCCAACCGGTCGATGTTTTACGCCCTCGGCTACGAAAAAGCCGACTTCGACAAGCCGATGATCGGCGTCGCCAACGGCCATTCGACCATCACGCCCTGCAACGCCGGCCTGCAGCGCCTGACCGACGCCGCGGTGGACGCGGTCAAGGGCGCCGACGCCAATCCCCAGACCTTCGGCACGCCGACGATCTCCGACGGCATGTCGATGGGCACCGAAGGCATGAAGTACTCGCTCGTCTCGCGCGAGGTGATCGCCGACTGCATCGAAACCTGCGTGCAGGGCCAATGGATGGACGGCGTGGTCGTGATCGGCGGCTGCGACAAGAACATGCCCGGCGGCATGATCGCGCTGGCGCGCATGAACGTGCCGGGCATCTACGTGTACGGCGGCACGATCCGCCCGGGCAACTGGAAGGGGCGCGACCTCACCATCGTGTCGGCGTTCGAAGCCGTGGGCGAATTCACGGCCGGGCGCATGTCCGAGGAGGACTTCGAAGGGGTCGAGAAGAACGCGTGCCCGTCCACCGGCTCGTGCGGCGGCATGTACACGGCGAACACCATGAGTTCCTCGTTCGAGGCGCTCGGCATGTCGCTCCTCTACTCCTCGACGATGGCCAACCCCGACCAGGAAAAGGTCGATTCGGCGGCGGAATCGGCGCGCGTGCTCGTGCAGGCCGTGAGGCAGGATCTCAAGCCGCGCGACATCATCACGAAGAAGTCGATCGAAAATGCCGTGGCGCTCATCATGGCCACCGGCGGCTCGACCAATGCCGTGCTGCACTATCTCGCGATCGCGCACGCGGCGCAAATCGACTGGGCCATCGACGACTTCGAGCGCATGCGCAAGAAGGTGCCGGTGATCTGCGACCTCAAGCCCTCGGGCCAGTACGTCGCAACCGACCTCCACAAGGCGGGCGGCATTCCGCAGGTGCTCAAGCTGCTGCTCGACGCGGGCCTGCTGCACGGCGACTGCATGACCATCACCGGCAAGACCATGGCCGAAGAACTGAAGGACGTGCCCGCGGTGCCGCGCGCCGACCAGAAAGTGATCTACCCCATCGACCGGGCGCTCTACAAGGAAGGCCACCTCGCGATCCTCAAGGGCAACCTCGCCACCGAAGGCGCCGTCGCCAAGATCACGGGGCTCAAGAACCCGGTCATCACGGGCCCGGCACGCGTGTTCGAAGACGAGCAGAGCGCGCTCGAAGCGATACTGGCGGACAAGATCCTGGCCGGCGACATCGTCGTGCTGCGCTACCTCGGGCCGAAAGGCGGCCCCGGCATGCCGGAGATGCTCGCGCCGACTTCGGCGATCATCGGCAAGGGGCTGGGCGAATCGGTGGGCCTCATCACCGACGGGCGCTTCTCGGGCGGCACGTGGGGCATGGTGGTCGGCCACGTCGCGCCTGAAGCGTTCGAAGGCGGCACGCTCGCGCTCGTGCAGGAAGGCGATTCGATCACCATCGACGCGCACAAGCTCCTCTTGCAACTGAACGTGGACGACGCCGAACTCGCGCGCCGCCGCGCGGCGTGGAAGCCGCCCGCACCGCGTTACACGCGCGGCGTGCTCGCGAAATACGCGGCGCTGGCGCGGCCGGCCAACGAGGGCGCGGTCACGGGCTGAAGGCAAGAACCCGCGCAACGGCGGAGATCGCGCGCGGAACCCGTATTGAAGTCGGGAAAGTGATAGAGGGCGCACGCGGAAAGCGTGTGCCCTTTGCTTTTATAATGCGACCACACCACAGCCGGCGCTCACGCTGGCGGAGACCAGCATGAACCTGAAGTCGCAAGCGATAAGGATGACAGCGACGCTCGCCGCCGCATTCCCGCTGGCCCTGGCCGCGGGGACGGCCTGCGCCCAGACCAGCCCGGCATCGGCATCCCAGGCGGCCCCGGCCGTGCCGGCCGCCGCCGCGGGCCTCGCGCTCGCCCAGCAGCAGAACTGCATGAGCTGCCATTCGGTGAACCGCGCGTTCATGGGACCCGCGTTGCGGGATGTGGCGTCGAAGTACGCCGCGAAGCCCGATGCCCAGACCTATCTGACACACAAGATCCTGGAAGGCAGCAGCGGCGTGTGGGGTGCCGTGCCGATGCCCGCGAACACGCAGTTGAGCCCCGGGCAGGCGGCCACGCTCGCCGGCTGGATCCTCACGCTGCGCTAGGGCCGGCTGCGTCAGTCAGGCGCCATTGCGAGGGAAAGCACTCAGGACTGCGCCGGCGGATGCCCCGCGCGCGCGGCCAGTTCCTCGCGCACGGCGTCCCGCACCCAGCCCTTGAGCTCGGTTTCGAGCGCGAGGCCGATCTCTCTCGACACATGGCCCACGAGCCAGTGCGTGTGCTCCTGCAATGCGGCGTTGCAGCGCGCTTCGATCACGTTGCGTCCGTCGCCCGTGAGCCACGTCAGACAGCGCCCGCGCAGACGCTCGACGAGCGCGTCGGCGTCGTGTGCGAGCAGGCCGTCCTCGGCCGCGGCCGGACCGGATGCCGCGGATGTCACGACGGGCGCCCCGGCAAAGACCGCCGCCGACGCCCGGGCGCGCAGCGGGTTGCCCAGCACGAGGGTATCGGTCAAGAGCGGAATCGAAGCGTCGTGGATGTCATGCTCTTCCGGCACGGGAACCTCCTTCCATCAGCAGAGCCGGCAACGCCTCAGCCACCCTGCTTGTAATTGTTCAGCGCGTAGCCGCGATCGCGGTAGTAGCGATAGCGTTCGCGGCCCGAAGCCAGCTCGTCGGGCGTGTCGCCGATCACTTCGAGCAGGCGCTCGAAGCGCGCGAACTGGGCCGGCACCGCCGCGCCGAGATTGACCAGCACGCGATGATGCGGCGCACGCTCGAGGTCCGCCGCCAGCACGATGGGCGTGCCGCCGGCGAGCGGACTTTCGGCCATGCAGTGCGGCACGAAGTCGAGCGGCGAGAAGGTCCACAACATCGCGTCGAAGGCGCGCAGGCGCGCGGGCTCGGCCAGCACGACGGCCTGCTCGCCCGCGAGATACGCCTTGCGCACGAGACGGCACGCGTACGCCAGCGTTTCGCCGACGTTCGTGTGAAAGTCGATGCGTGTCATCGCCGGCTCACTCCCTGAGTGCGCCGGGCACTGCGCCGAACGCTGCGTCAAACGTCATTGCGCCGCGCGGTCGATCAGGAACTGCGACAGCAGCGGCACCGGACGGCCCGTAGCCCCCTTCGCCGCGCCGCTCTTCCAGGCGGTGCCCGCGATGTCGAGGTGCGCCCACGGGTAGCTTTGCGTGAAGCGCGACAGGAAGCACGCCGCCGTCACGCTGCCGCCCGGACGCCCGCCGATGTTGGCGAGATCGGCGAAATTCG
The DNA here is from genome assembly GCF_000685035.1 of Paraburkholderia ferrariae NBRC 106233. GTDB lineage: Bacteria > Pseudomonadota > Gammaproteobacteria > Burkholderiales > Burkholderiaceae > Paraburkholderia > Paraburkholderia ferrariae. Next base: position 68,520 of record NZ_BAYB01000012.1, on the reverse strand, counting down.
ACTTGAGCTGATCGTGGTACTCGTCGTCGAGCGGCATGCGCCACGCCGGGTCGCTCGCCTCGCGCGACGCGTCGAGCAACTCGCCCGCCAGCGCGTCGTCCTTCGAGAAGAGACCGCTGTTGTGGTGGCCGAGCGCGATCACGCAGGCGCCCGTGAGCGTGGCGATGTCGATCACGGCGGCCGGCTTGAAGCGTTCGGCGTAGGTGAGCGCGTCGCACAGGATCAGGCGGCCCTCGGCGTCGGTGTTGAGCACTTCCACGGTCAGGCCCGCCATCGTCGTGACGATGTCGCCCGGCTTCGTGGCGTTGCCCGCGGGCATGTTCTCGCAGGTCGGGATGATGCCGATCACGTTGAGCTTCAGGCCCATTTCGGCGACGGCACGCAGCGTGCCCAGCACCGAGCCCGCGCCGCACATGTCGTACTTCATTTCGTCCATGCCCTCGCCCGGCTTGAGCGAGATGCCGCCCGTGTCGAACGTGATGCCCTTGCCCACGAGGACGACGGGCGCCGCCTTCGCGCTCGCGCCCTGGTAGTGCAGCACGACGAACTGCGGCGGCTCGACCGAACCGCGCGTCACCGACAGGAACGAGCCCATCTTGAGCGCCTCGATCTGGCGCTGGCCCAGCACCTCGACCTTCAGCTTCCAGTCGCGCGCGAGCTTCTTCGCGGTGGCGGCCAGATACGTGGGCGTGCAGACGTTGCCCGGCAGGTTGCCGAGGTCGCGCGTGAGGTCCATGCCGTTGGCGATGGCCGTGGCCTGCTTCGCGGCGAGCTTCGCGGCCTTCTCGTCGGCGGCGTCCACGCTGAACACGGCGCGGCGCAGCGCACGCGCGGCCGGCTCCGGCTTGCTCTTCATCTGCGTGAAGCGGTAGGTCTCGCCGCGCAGCGCCAGAATGGCGGCGCGCACGGCCCAGTCGCCCGAACGCTCCTTGATGGGCAACTGGGCAAGCGTGAACGTGACCTGCGCGATTTTCGTGCCGAGAATGGCGCGCCAGGCGGCCCGGGCGGCGTCGCCATAGGCCTTCTGGCCGAACGCATCCTGCTTGCCGAGGCCGACGAGCAGCACCCGCGAGGCGCCGATCCCCGTCACTTCCGGCAGGAACAGCGTGGAGCCGGCCTTGCCGTCCATGTCGCCGGCCTTGACTACGCGTGCGATCATGCCGCCGATGGCGCTGTCGATGGCGAATGCGGCGCCAGAGAGCGTCTGGGCCTCGAACACGCCAACCACGATGCAGTCCGATTTGCCGGTCAGGAACGAGCCTTCCCCGCCTTTGCTCCAGTCACAGCCTTTTATGCTAAAGTCCATCGCGCTTGTCCTCGGATAAAATCTGGGCTTAGGATGAAAGCCGCAATTATCCGCTATTTTTCCCGCGGCGGCTCCTGGCTGGATGCGCACCCTGCGCGGCGTCCGGTGCGGACCGCCCCCGCTCATCAAGAATGATCTTCGAACGTTCCCTGCAGCGCGAACTCGCGTACACGGCCGGCGCCGTGTTCATGGTTCTGCTCACGATCATGCTGACGACGATGATGATCCGCATCGTCGGCTTCGCTGCGTCGGGCCAGATCGACCCGCGGGACGTGCTCGTCCTGATCGGGCTGACCGTGATCGGCTACATGGCCGTGATGCTGATCGTCACGCTGTTCGTGTCGATCCTGTTCGTGCTCACGCGCTGGTACAAAGACTCGGAAATGGTCGTGTGGCTGGCCTCGGGCGTGAGCCTCACGCGCCTCATCAAGCCGGTCGCCGTCTTCACCGCGCCGATCCTGATCCTCATCGTTTTCTTCGCGTTCATCGGCTGGCCGTGGTCGAACGCGCAGAGCAAGCTCATTCGCGCGCGCTTCCAGCAGCGCGACGAGGTTTCGCTGCTCGCGCCGGGCCAGTTCCGCGAATCGCCCACCACGCACCGCGTGTTCTTCATCGAGAACATGAGCCCCGACCAGGCGCACGTGGAGAACGTGTTCGTCACGAGCACCGAGAACGGCAAGGTCAGCGTGATCGTCTCCAAGACGGGCCACACCGAAACCATGAAGAGCGGCGACCGCTTCGTCGTGCTCGAAAACGGCCGCCGCTACGACGGCGAACCGGGCCATCCGGACTTCCGCATTTCGGAGTTCCAGCGCTACGGCGTGAAGATCCAGAGCCAGCCCGTGGTCGCCACGCCCACGGCGAGCAGCACGTCCACGCCGGACCTGTTGCGCCACCCGACCCGGGACAACCTGGGCGAGCTCGCCTGGCGCTGCGGCCTGCCGCTCATCGCGATCAACCTGATGCTGCTCGCCATCCCGCTCGCGTACCAGAATCCGCGCCGCGGCCGCACGATCAATCTCGTGATGGCGGTGCTGATCTACCTCACGTACTCCAACCTGCTGAACGTCGTGCAGTCGCAGATCGAGCAAGGCAAGATGTCGTTCGGCGTCGGGCTCGTGGCGCTGCACGTCGTCGTGCTCGCGCTCGTGGTGTTCATCTTCTGGATGCGCGTGCGCAACCGGCCGCTCTTCACCCGCGCGACATTCCGGCGCGCGTCGCAGGGGAGCTGACCGATGCTCATCTACGAAAAATATTTCGCGCGCCAGGTCTACCTGACCTTCATCTTCATCCTGTTCGCGTTCTCGGGTCTGTTCTTCTTCTTCGACCTGATCAACGAACTGAACTCGGTGGGCCACGGCAACTACAAGTTCAGCTACGCGGTGCTGCGCGTCGCCCTGCAAACGCCCTCGCGCTTCTACGAGATCATCCCCGTCGCGGCGCTCATCAGCTCGATCTACGTGTTCGCGCAGATGGCGGCCAACTCCGAATACACCATCTTCCGCGTCTCGGGCCTCGCCACGCGCCAGGCGCTGTGGTCGCTCCTGAAGATCGGCGTGCCGCTCGTGTTCATCACCTATGTGATCGGCGAGGTGGTCGGGCCGTACACGGACCAGCTTTCCGAGCGCGTGCGCCTCGAGGCGCTGGGCTCGGCGGTATCGACCGACTTCCAGTCGGGCGTCTGGGTGAAGGACACGCTCACGGCGCGCGCCGACGGCGAGCAGGTCACGCGCTTCGTGAACGTCGGCAAGCTGCAACCCGATGCGACGATCACCGACGTGCGCATCTACGAGTTCGACTCGCAGTTCCGGCTCTCGAACGTGCGGATCGCCAGGACGGGCAGCTACGAGCCGCCGGGCCACTGGCTGCTCAAGGACGTGACGGACACCGAACTCATCAGCGTGCCGCCGCCGAAGGGCCAGCCGGCCGATACGCTCGACCCGGTCTATCGCGCGCAGCAAACTACGACGCCGGAGTACTCGCTGCGCTCGGAGCTCACGCCGCAGATTCTTTCGGTGCTGCTGGTTTCGCCGGATCGCATGTCGATGTTCAACCTGTTCCGCTACATCCAGCATCTGAACGAGAACCATCAGGACGCGCAGCGCTACACGATCGCGCTCTGGCGCAAGCTGCTCTACCCGTTCGCGGTGTTCGTGATGCTCGTGCTCTCGCTGCCCTTCGCGTACCTGCACACGCGTGCGGGCGTGGTGGGCGTGAAGGTGTTCGGCGGGATCATGCTCGGCATGAGCTTCCAGCTCATCAACACGCTGTTCTCGCACATCGGCACGCTGAACACGTGGCCCGCGCCGCTCACGGCGGCAACGCCGGGTCTCATCTACCTCGCGCTCGGCTTGATCGGGCTGAAATGGGTGGACCGGCACTAGCGCCGGTCATGGCCATGAGCGAGCCCGGCAAGCACGGCTTGATCCTGTTCGGCCACGGCGCACGCGATGCGCGCTGGAAGGAACCCTTCACGCGCCTCGCCGCGAAGCTTGCCGCCGCGCGCGGCGCCGACGCGGGGCCCGTTGGCCTCGCCTTTCTCGAACTGATGACGCCCGACCTGCCGGCCGCGATTGCGGAACAGGCCGATGCGGGCTGCGCAACGATCACGGTGGTGCCGGTGTTCTTCGGCCAGGGCGGGCACGTGCGGCGCGACCTGCCGGAGATCGTCGCGCGCTGCCAGGCCGCGCATCCCGGCGTGCAACTACGCTGTGCCGGTGCGGTGGGCGAAGACGATGCGGTGCTCGATGCGGTGGTGCAGTACTGCCTGGGCGTGGCGGACGATTGAGTCTCGGCGCGATCGGATCATGGCCGCCGAAGCGCCCATGGCACGCAAGAAAAAAGGGGCGCATCTAGCGCCCCTTCTCGTTCTGTCCGTCGCCAGCGCCCGGCTAGGCCGCGGCCCGCTGTCCCAGCACCGGCTCCGTCACCTCAGCGGCAGCGGCACCAGCCCCTACTGCCTGCTGCCCTGCCCGCTCGGCAAACGCCTCGCCGATCATCACGAGGCTCGGCTGCGTCGCATCGAGCCAGTCCTGCGCGGCACCCGCCGCCAGCGCCGCAAGCGTGAGCGTCAACGTGCGCTCGCGCGCCGTGCTGCACGCCTCGACGATCGCCACCGGCGTCGTGCCCGCGCGCCCCGCTTCGATCAGCTCGCGGGCGATTTCCGGCGCGCTGTCGCGCCCCATGTAGAACACGAGCGAATCCGCCTTCACCTGCTCGCGAATTTCCGCCGAATCGGCCGCGCGCGAATGCGTGGCAAGTGCGACGCTGCGTGCCACCCCGCGCAGCGTCAGCGAGCGGCGCAGCGTGGCCGCACTGGCGAGCGCTGCCGTGATGCCCGGCACGACCTCGTACTCGATACCCGCCGCTTCGAGCGCGCGCATCTCTTCGTCGGCGCGTCCGAACAGCATCGGGTCGCCGCCCTTCAGGCGCACGACCACCTCGTGCTCGCGCGCCGCATCGACAAGCTGCTTGTTGATGAAGTGCTGCGCCGTCGAGCGCTGCCCGCAACGCTTGCCCACCGCAATGAACTTCGCATGCTTCGGCGCGTAGTCGAGCATGGCCGGCTCGACGAGCGCGTCGTGCAGCACCACGTCGGCCGCGCCGAGCAGGCGCGCGCCGCGCACCGTAATGAGGTCCGCCGCGCCTGGCCCCGCGCCGATCAGATATACCTTGCCCATGTTTCCTTGCTCCGCTGGCCGCGCCCGCCGCAAGTGCGGGCCGCGGCCGCTTCCGCTTTGCTCCGGCTTCAGGCCGAAACCGCGCGGATCATGCCCGCCGCCACCGTGTGGTGGGTGGCTTCGTCGATGAGAACGAACGCGCCGGTGCCCGGGTGGACATCATACAGGTCCGCGACGAGCGGCTTTTGCAGCGTAAGCGCCACGCGGCCGATGTCGTTCATCGCGAGGTCGTGGCGGTCGGTCGCGTGCGAGAGCGTGTGCACGTCCAGCACCTGCCTGACCGCGCCGATCTTCGCGAACACCGTGCTCGTGGTCTGCTTGAGCAGGTACTTGCGCTGCGTCGAGAGCGGCTCTTCGTCGAACCAGCAGAGGTCGGCTTCGAGCTTCTTCGCGGGCTGCGTGGTGTCCGCGGCCGGCACGAAGGTGTCGCCGCGCGACACGTCCACGTCCTGCGCGAGGCGGATCGTGACGGTCTGACCCGCGAACGCGCGATCGACCTGCGCCGTGCCGCCCGGCACCGGCGCGATAATCTCGGCCACCGTCGCCTCGCGGCCGGCCGGCAGCACCGTGACGGCGTCGCCGAGCTTCACTTCACCCGCCTCGACACGGCCCATATAGCCGCGGAAGTCGTCGGCGCTCGAACCGTCCTGGCGTGCGACCCACTGCACCGGAAAGCGCAGCGCTTCGCCCGTGGCCTGCTCGACCGGCAGCGATTCCAGCACGTCCAGCAGCGGCGCGTCCGCATACCACGGCATGCGCTCGCTCGCGCTCACGATGTTGTCGCCCTTGAGCGCCGAAACCGGCACGAAACGCACGTCTTCGAGGCCGAGCTGGCGCGCGAGCGCGACATAGGCGTCGCGGATCAGGTCGAAGGTCGCTTCGCTGTACTCCACGAGGTCCATCTTGTTGATCGCGACGATCACGTGCTGCAGGCCGAGCAGCTTGACGATCGCGCTGTGGCGCTTGGTTTGCGGCAGCAGTTGCGTCTCGCCGTTTTCCACCGTCACGCGGGTGGCGTCGATCAGGATGATCGCGGCGTGCGCGGTCGAAGCGCCCGTCACCATGTTGCGCGTGTACTGCTCGTGGCCCGGCGTGTCGGCGATGATGAACTTGCGCTTTGCCGTGGCGAAATAGCGGTACGCCACGTCGATCGTGATGCCCTGCTCGCGCTCGGCTTCGAGGCCGTCGGTCAGGAGCGACAGGTCGATCTCGTCGCCCACCGTGCGCTTGTTCTTCGCGCGCGACAGCGCCGAGAGCTGGTCGCTCAAAACCGCCTTGCTGTCGTACAGCAGGCGGCCGATCAGCGTGCTCTTGCCGTCGTCCACGCTGCCTGCCGTGATGAAGCGCAGCACGCCGAGGTCTTCAGGTTGATGCGCGGGTTGCTCAATGCGGCTCATGTCGAAACGTTCCTCTGCGTGCTCTTTAGAAATAACCCTGCTTCTTGCGCTGTTCCATCGCGGCTTCCGACGTCTGGTCGTCCATGCGCGTCGCGCCGCGTTCCGTGATTTCGGTCACGGCCGTTTCGGCGATGATCTTCTCGACCGTGTCGGCATCGCTTTCCACCGGGCACGTGCAGCTGATGTCGCCCACCGTGCGAAAGCGCACGAGCGCCGATTCGCTCGTCTCGCCTTCCTTCATCGGCGTGAGCGGCGTGACCGGCACGAGCAGGCCGTTGCGGCGCACGATCTCGCGCTGGTGCGCATAGTAGATCGACGGCAGTTCGAGCTTTTCGCGCTCGATGTATTGCCACACGTCGAGTTCGGTCCAGTTCGAGATGGGGAACACGCGCAGGTGTTCGCCGTTGTGCAGGCGCGCGTTGTACAGGCTCCAGAGTTCCGGGCGCTGGGCCTTCGGGTCCCACTGGCCGAATTCGTCGCGAAACGAGAAGATGCGCTCCTTCGCGCGGGCCTTCTCTTCGTCGCGGCGCGCGCCGCCGATCATGGCCGTGTAGCCGTATTGCGCGATGGTTTCGAGCAGCGTGACCGCCTGCGCGGCGTTGCGCGAATCGGTTTCGCGGCGCAGGCGCACGGTGCCGCGCTTGATCGAGTCTTCGACGTGGCCGACCACGAGTTCGGCGCCGATCTCCGCCGCGCGGCGATCGCGGAAGTCGATCACTTCGTCGTAGTTGTGGCCCGTGTCGATGTGCACGAGCGGGAACGGCAGCGAGGTCTTGCGGTTCGCGCCGAGGCCGAACGCCTTGAGGGCGAGCGCGAGCACGACCACCGAGTCCTTGCCGCCCGAGAACAGCAGCGCGGGCTTGCTGCATTCGGCAACGAGTTCGCGCAGGATGTGGATCGACTCGGCTTCGAGCCAGTCGAGGTGGTCCATACGGTTCGCGGTGACGTTTAGCGGCGCGTTCACAGTCGGTTCGAGCGTCGTGCTCATGGTGAGATCCTTCGTTGATTCCCGCTGCCGAGGCCCGTAGCCGGGCAGCGTGACTGGCTTGCTCTACGAGGGCGGCGGGCCAGGCCCGCACGCCGGCTTTCAATTTTAGCTTGCGCGCTCCGCGACCGGCACGATGGCGACCGGAATGGCCGGGAGGGCACTGGCGGCGGGGCCGATATGCAGGCCGCACTCCTTCGTGTCGCGCGACTCCCACCACCAGCGGCCCGCGCGGCTGTCCTCGCCGGGGCGGATCGCGCGCGTACAGGGCTCGCAGCCGATGCTCGGGTAGCCGCGCGCATGCAGCGGATTCACGGGCACGTCGAAGGCGCGCAGATAATCCCAGACCTCGGCCTCGCTCCAGTCCGCGAGCGGGTTGAACTTGGCGATGTTGCGCGCGCCGTCCTGCTCTTCCTCGTGCAGTTCCGCGCGCGTGACCGACTGCTCGCGGCGCTGGCCCGTCACCCAGGCGGAAACCTCCGAGAGCGCGCGGTTCAGCGGCTCGACCTTGCGGATTTCGCAGCAGCGCTTGCGCAGATCCACGCTCTCGTAGAACGCGTTCAGGCCATGCTGGGCCACGTATTCACCCACCGCATCCTCGCGCGGGTGGAACTGCTCGATCTCGTAGCCGTAGCGCTCGCGCACGCGGTCGATCATGCCGAGCGTTTCCGCATGCAGGCGCCCCGTGTTCAGCGAGAAGACGCCGATCTTCACGCCGCGCGAGAGGATCGCGTGCGTGAGCAGCATGTCCTCGGCCGCGAGGCTGCTCGCAAACTTCACGCTGGCGTGGCGCGCGGCGATGGAGTCGAGCAGCACATTCAGCCGCTCGACCTTCGCCTGCAGTTCAGCGCCCACCTCAGTGCCCACCCCAGCGCCGGCGGTGCTCATGCTGCCGCACCCTGCGCGGCGCGGCGGCGGAACAGCGGCGCGGGCTCGTCGTACGCGCCCTGGTACTTCACCGTGAATTCGCCGAACGCCTTGAGCGCGTCGTGAATGTCCTTGTCCGCACGCACCGCGTACGCGTCGAAGCCGCAGCGCTCGAGGTAGAGCAACTGGTCGCGCAGCACGTCGCCAATCGCGCGCAGCTCGCCCTTGTAGCCATAGCGCTCGCGCAGCAGGCGGGCCGTGGAATAGCCGCGGCCGTCGCGAAACACCGGGAAATCGACGGCGATGAGCGCGACGCGGCCGAAGTCCGCCGCGAGATCGGCCGGTTCGCTGTCGGGTGCGAGCCACACGCCGAGTTCGTCGCGCGACTTCGCGGCGAGGAGCGCCTCGCGCCCGACCTGCCACAGGGCGAGCGGCACGACGACCTTGCCTGCGGGCAGCGCGGCCACGTCGGGCAGCGCGCCGTCTTCGCCCGCGCGCACCACGGTCCAGTTGTCCTCGACGACCGCGCGGTTCTTGATGATCTGGGTCATGAAACAAAATCCTCGTTGCGGTTCAGGCGTGGGCCGGCTGGCGCGATGCGTACACGCGCTCCTTGAAAGGCGCGATGCCGACGCGGTCGTAGGTGTCGATGAAGCGCTCGCCGTCGATGCGCTGTTCGACGAAGGTGTCGATCACCTTCTGCACGACGTCCGGCATTTCATCGGCCGAGAACGACGGGCCGATCACGCGGCCAAGGCGTGCGCCGTTGGCGCCCGTGCCCTGCTCGCCGCCGAGCGAGACCTGATACCACTCGGAACCGTCCTTGTCCACGCCCAGCACGCCGATGTTGCCGACGTGGTGATGACCGCACGAATTCATGCAGCCCGAGATGTTGAACGAGATGTCGCCCAGGTCGTAGACGTAGTCGAGGTCGTTGAAGCGCTCCTGGATCGCGAGCGCAATGGGGATCGACTTCGCATTCGCGAGCGAGCAGAAGTCGCCGCCCGGGCACGCGATGATGTCGGTCAGGAGGCCGATGTTCGCCGTTGCGAAGCCTTCGGCCCTGGCCTTTTCCCAGAGTGCGAAAAGATCGCGCTTCTTCACGTCGGCAAGGATCAGGTTCTGCTCGTGCGACACGCGGATCTGGCCGAACGAGTAGGCGTCCGCCCAGTCGGCCACGGCTTCCATCTGCTTGTCGGTGGCGTCGCCGGGGGCGATGCCGTGCGGCTTGAGCGAGAGCGTGACCGACGCATAGCCCGACACGCGGTGCGGGCGCACGTTGCGCTCGACCCAGCGCGCGAACGCGCGGTTCTCCAGCAGATGCTTCTCGTACGAGGCGTCCGTATCGGGCAGCTTGTCGTACGCGGGCGGAGCGAAGTACTGCGCGACGCGGTCCACTTCGGCCTGCGTGAGCGTGGAGGGGCCGTCCTTCAGGTGCTGCCACTCCTCTTCCACCTGCTGCGCGAACTTCCCGGGCGAGAGCGCCTTCACGAGAATCTTGATGCGCGCCTTGTACAGGTTGTCGCGGCGGCCGTAGCGGTTGTACACGCGCAGCACGGCTTCGCAGTAGGTCAGGAGATGCTGCCAGGGCAGATCGCGCTTGATGATGGCGCCGACGATCGGGGTCCGGCCGAGGCCGCCGCCCGCGAGAATGCTCGCGACGATTTCGCCTTGCGCGTTGCGGTCGAGGTAGACGCCCAGGTCGTGGATCTGCACCGCAGCGCGGTCTTCCTTCGACCCGGACACGGCGATCTTGAACTTGCGCGGCAGCCAGGCGAATTCGGGGTGGAACGTGGACCACTGGCGCATGATCTCGGCCCACGGACGCGGATCGACGACTTCGTCGGGCGCCACGCCCGCGAACTGGTCGGCCGTGATGTTGCGGATGCAGTTGCCCGAGGTCTGGATGCCGTGCATCTGGACCGAGGCGAGCTTTTCGAGGATCTCGGGCGTTTCTTCGAGCTGGATCCAGTTGTACTGGATGTTCGAGCGCGTGGAGAAGTGGCCGTAGCCGCGGTCGTGCACGCGCGCGATGTGGCCGAGCATGCGAAGCTGGTCGCTGCGCAGGTTGCCGTAAGGAATCGCGATGCGGTGCATGTAGGCGTGGCGCTGCATGTACAGGCCGTTCTGCAGGCGCAGCGGGCGGAACTCTTCTTCGCTCAATTCGCCCGAGAGGCGCCGGCGGACCTGGTCGCGGTACTGCGCAACGCGCTCGTCGACGATGGTCTGGTCGTACTGATCGTATTGGTACATTCGGGGACCCCAGGGTTGTATCAATCGCGGCGTTCCGGTTACGCCGCGTTCTCCGACTTCGACTTCGCTCTGCCTCGATCCCGCTCATGGCCGGCCGCCTGACGGCGCCTGTCATTTGCTAATGACCAAAACAGATATCCATATTGGAAAAGTTGGGGAAATGGTAATAAACTCGCCTTATATTTCAAACGACCAAAAAATCAGGTTGATATGCAACCAGGTTATAAGGGGTATCGATGAACCTGCACCAGTTCCGGTTCGTGCGCGAGGCCGTGCGGCAGAATTTCAACCTCACGGAAGCCGCCAAGGCCCTGTATACGAGCCAGCCCGGCGTTTCGAAGGCGATCATCGAGCTGGAGGACGAGCTTGGGGTCGAAATCTTTACGCGCCACGGCAAGCGCGTGCGCTCGCTCACGGAGCCAGGGCGCATCATCCTCGCCTCGGTGGAACGCATTCTCCAGGAAGTGGAAAGCCTCAAGCGCGTGGGTAAGGACTATGCGGCCCAGGATCAGGGCAACCTGGTCATCGCGGCCACCCACACCCAGGCGCGCTACTCGCTGCCGGCCGCCATCGCCGAGTTCAAGCGGCGCTTTCCCAAGGTGCACCTCTCCATCCTGCAGGGCAGCCCCACCCAGGTGGCGGAAATGGTGCTCCACGACCAGGCCGACCTCTGCATCGCCACCGAGGCGATCTCGGGCTACAAGGAGCTCGTGTCGCTGCCCTGCTTCACCTGGCACCACGTGGCGGTGATGCTGCCCGACAACCCGCTGCTGGAGCGCAAGCCGCTCTCGCTCGACGATCTGGCCCAATATCCGCTGATCACCTACGACAACGCCTTCGCGGGCCGCACCAAGATCAACGATGCGTTCCGCCTGCGCGGCCTCTCGCCCGACATCGTGCTGGAAGCGATCGACGCCGACGTCATCAAGACCTACGTGGAACTGGGCATGGGCGTGGGCATCATGGCCGACATCGCCTTCAACGCCGAGCGCGACCGCCACCTGCGCGCCGTGCCCGTGGGACACCTGTTCGGCAGCAACGTGACGCGCGTGGCGCTCAAGCAGGGGGCGTATCTGCGCAGTTATGTATACACGCTCGTCGAACTGCTCTCGCCGAGCCTGAACCGCAAGCTGATCGAGCAGGCCCTCAAGGGCGAGCACGAGACTTACGAACTGTAACGACCCGGTGCACAGCGGCGCCCTCAAGCGCAGCGAAAGACCCAAGCGCAGCGGCAACGCCAGCCGGCCAGCAGGACAAACCGTACAAAAACCCCCTTCCAGCCTGGAGACCTACCGCATGAAGCTGCATCCGTTCCTGCGCCCGCTCGCCGTCACGGCAGCCGCCGCGCTCGTCGCCACCGCCGCGCCCCGCGCCTTCGCCGACCTGAAAGTCGGCATCGATTTGTCGAGCACGGGGCCGGCCGCCGTCATCGGCATCACCAGCAAGAACGCGATGCAGATGTGGCCCGACACGATCGCGGGCCAGAAGGCCGACTACATCGTGCTCGACGACGGCTCCGATCCGGGCGCGGCCGTGCGCAACATCCGCAAGCTCATCAACGAAGACCACGTGGACGTGATCGTCGGCCCGAACATCACGCCGGCCGCGCTCGCGGCGCTCGATCCGGCCGCCGAAAGCCACACGCCGATGATCACGCTGGTGGGTTCGGCTTCGGTGGTCGAGCCGCAGGAAGGGCCGCGCGTGTGGGCGTTCAAGATGGCGCAGACCGACGCCGCCATGGCCGACGTGATGACCCGCTACATGGCCGCGCACAACGTGAAGACGGTGGGCTTCATCGGCTTTGCGGACAGCTACGGCGACAGCTGGCTCAAGGAGTTCACGAAGTTCGCAGCCGGGCGGCACATCCAGATCGTGGCGACCGAGCGCTTTAACCGCACCGACGCGAGCGTGACGGGCCAGGTGCTCAAGCTGATCGCGGCGAAGCCCGACGCGGTGCTGATCGCCGGCGCCGGCACGCCCACCGTGCTGCCGCAGCGCACGCTGGTGGAGCGCGGCTACAAGGGGCCGATCTACCAGACGCACGGCATCGCCACGCCCGAATTCATCAAGCTGGGCGGCAAGGACGTGGAAGGCACGCTGTTCCCGACCCAGCCCGTGGTCGTCGCGCGCACGCTGCCCGCCGACGAGCCGGCGCAGAAAGCGGCACTCGCCTTCGTCGAGGCTTACGAGGCGAAGTACGGGCCCGGCACGGTCACGCAGTTCGCCGGCGACGCGGCAGGCGTGTATCCGCGCCTGCAGGACGCCGTCGCGCGCGCTCTCAAGACGGCCCAGCCCGGCACCGAGGCGTTCCGCGTCGCGCTGCGCAGTGCGCTGGAGCAGGCCCACGACGTGGTGGTGCCGAACGGCTTCGTCACCACGAGCCCCGCCGATCACGTCGGGCTCGACCAGCGCGCGAGCGTGATGGGGACGATCCGCGACGGCAAGTTCGTCTATCTCGCGCAGTAAGCGCCGGCGCGCGCCAGGCTAGCGCGCGATCTGCTGCCACGCGCCGTCCGCCGCGCTGCTCGCCAGCACGGCGGCAATGAAGCGCAGTCCTTCGACGCCGTCGTCGACGGTGGTCAGCATGTGGCTCTCGGGCGGCGCGGCCACGCCCGCCTCGCGTGCGGCGATCTGCGCCGCGGCGTCGCGATAGAGCTGCGCAAACGCTTCCAGGTAGCCCTCCGGATGCCCGGCCGGCACGCGCGTCGCATGGCGCGCCGCCGCGCCGCTCACCCGTGCGCGCGTGAGCCGCTGCGCCTCGCCGCCTTGCGGCGTGAACCACAGGACATTGGGCTCTTCCTGATCGAACGCGAGCCCGCCCTTCGTTCCGTACACGCGCAGCCGCAGCGCGTTCTCCGCGCCGCTCGCCACCTGGCTTGCCCACAGCATGCCGCGCGCGCCGCCCGCGTAGCGCAGCATCGCCTGCACGTGGTCGTCCACGCGCCTGCCCGGCACGAAGGTATGGACCTCCGCGGCCAGCGCATCGGGCACGAGGCCACTCACGAAGGCCGCGAGCTGGTACGCGTGCGTGCCGATATCGCCGAGACACCCGGCCGGCCCCGCGAGCGCGGGATCGGTCCGCCAGCCCGCCTGGCGGTTCGTGCCGTCGCGCTCGACGGGTGTGGCGAGCCAGTCCTGCGCGTATTCCACCTGCACGATGCGCACCTCGCCGATCTCGCCCGCCGCGACCATTTCGCGCGCGTGGCGCACGAGCGGATAGCCCGAGTAGGTATGGGTGAGCGCGAACACGAGCCCGGCTTCGCGCGCGTGCTGCGCGAGCGCCTCGCCTTCGGCGAGCGAAACGGCCAGCGGCTTGTCGCAGATCACGTGAATGCCCGCGTCCATGAAGGCGTGCGCCACGGGCGCATGCAGATGGTTGGGCGTGACGATGGCCACGGCGTCGATGCCGTCGCCGAGCGTGCCCTCCACGCGCGCCATCTCGCGCCAGTCGGCATAGCTGCGCGTGAGGCCGAGCGCCTCGGCGCTCAACTGGGCGCGCACCGGATCGGAGGAAAGCGCGCCGGCAACCAGCTCGAACGCGTCGTCGAGGCGCGCCGCGATGCGATGCACCGCGCCGATGAATGCGCCCTCGCCGCCGCCCACCATGCCGAGCCTGAGTCTTTGTGTCATTGCGTTGCTCCTTGCGTTGCACCCTTGCGTTGCGCCTGCGTTGGCCCTTGCACGAGCGCATTCGTTCAGATCCCCAGCACGCCCTTCAACTGCGCCGCATCCACGCCGCTGCCGGCGAAGTCGTCGAAGGCATGCTCCGCCACGCGGATGAGGTGGCGCCGGATGAACTCCACGCCCTCTTTCGCGCCATCGTGCGGATGCTTGAGCGCGCACTCCCATTCAAGCACGGCCCAGCCCGGGTAGTCGTACTGCGTGAGCTTCGAGAAGATCGCGCCGAAATCGACCTGCCCGTCGCCGAGCGACCGGAAGCGCCCGGCGCGCTCGACCCAGCCGCTGTAGCCGCCATAGACGCCCTGCCTGCCGGTGGGGCGAAATTCGGCATCCTTCACATGGAAAGCCTTGATGCGCGGGTGATAGAGATCGATGAACGCGAGGTAGTCGAGCTGCTGCAGCACGAAGTGGCTCGGGTCGTAGAGGATGTTCGCGCGCGGATGATCGTGCACCGCCGCAAGAAAGCGCTCGAACGTTACGCCATCGTGCAGGTCCTCGCCCGGATGCAGTTCGTAGCAGACGTCCACGCCCGCCGCGTCGAACGCATCGAGAATGGGCCGCCAGCGCTGCGCGAGCGCTTCGAAGGCCGTCTCGACGAGTCCCGCCGGCCGCTGCGGCCACGGGTAGAGATACGGCCAGGCGAGCGCACCGGAAAACGTGACGTGCGCCTTCAGGCCGAGGTTCTGCGAAGCGCGCGCCGCCAGCATGAGCTGATCGATCGCCCATGCGGTGCGCGCCTCGCGGTTGCCGCGCACGTGCGGCGGCGCGAAGCCATCGAAGAGCGTGTCGTAAGCGGGATGCACGGCGACGAGCTGACCCTGCAGATGCGTCGAGAGTTCGGTGATCGCAATGCCGGTGTCGTCGGCGATCCGGCGCAGGTCGTCGCAATACGCCGTGCTCGCGGCGGCCTGTTCGAGATCGACGAGGCATGGGTCCGTGGGCACCTGGATGCCCTTGTAACCCAGATGCGCGGCCCAGCCGGCCAGATGCGCGAAGCTGTCGAACGGGGCTTCGTCGCCGAGAAACTGCGCAAGAAAAATCGCGGGGCCCTGGATGGTCTTCATCGGCCGCTCTCCTCCGGGGTCCGCCGCGCCCTGCGATTGCCCGCATGCAGGTGCGCGGCGGCGGTTGACGATGGCGAACCCGCCACACTCATCGGCATCAGCCAGGCGATCAGAATGGCGAGTCGGGGAAGTAGAACTCCTTCGCGTTCTCCTTCGTGATGAGCACCGAAGGAATGATCGTCTTCGCCGGCAGCGCCTTGCCCGCGAGGCGCGCCTCGGCCGTCATCCTGATCGCGTCGTAGATGAATTTCGGCGAATAGGAAACGTCGGCGCGGACCAGCGGGTCGCCGTCCATCACGCGCTTGACCATGTCCTTCGAGCCCGCGCCGCCGAACACGATCTTGACGTCGGTGCGCTTCGCCTGGTCGATCGCCTTGAGCACGCCCACGGCCATGTCGTCGTCGGCGGCCCAGACGGCGTCGATGTGCGGGAAGCGCGTGAGGTAGTCCTGCATCGTGCGGAACGCGTCGTCGCGATTCCAGTTGGCGTACTTCGCGTCGAGAATCTTCATGTTCGGGTAGTGCTTCAGCACCGACGTGAAGGCAGTCCAGCGCTCGTTGTCGAGCGTGGTGGGAATGCCGCGCAGCGCCACGATGTCGCCACGGCCGTTGAGCTCCTTCGCGAGGTATTCCGCGGGAATGCGGCCGAACGCCGTGTTGTCGCCGGCCACGTAAGCGTCCTGCGCGCTCGTGTCGGTGAGCCCGCGATCGACCACGGTCACGTACACGCCCTGCTTCTTCACCTGCGCGACAGGCTGCGTGAGCGACGCCGATTCGTACGGGAAGATCACGAGCGCGTTGATCTTGTTGACGGTCACGAGATCCTGGAGCTGGTTCGCCTGATCGGGCGCGTTGGCCGCGGTCTTCACGATGATCTTCAGATCCGGGTGCGCCTTTTCGAGGTCGCTCTTCGCCTTGTTCGCCCACCATACGATGCCGCCCGTAAAGCCGTGGTCGGCGGTGGGAATCGCCACGCCCAGCGTCACCTTGTCGTCGGCGCGCGCGATCCCCGCGCCGAACGTCGCCGCGAGGCCAAGCGCGAGTGCGCCCGCGCCGACGGCCCGAATCATCTTCTTCATGGTGTTGTCTCCTGTCATGCGCTCACGCGCGAGCGTCTCGGTGAAATTAGCGCTGCCTCCTTCGACTGCCGGTCTGCGATGCTGCGTGCTGCCTTCTTCTCTTGTTTCGCACTACGTATTTTTTCCGATGGGCGTGCTTTCGCCCTACCTGCGCCCGCGCTGCAGAAACGCCACGGCGATGATCGCCACGCCCTGCACGGCCGCGTTCAGATACACGCTGATGATGCTCGTGAGGTTGAGGATGTTGGCGATCACCGAGAGCAGCACGGCGCCGACCACCGTGCCGGCCACGCGCCCTTCGCCGCCCTTGAGCGCCGTGCCGCCCACCACCACGGCGGCGATCGCTTCGAGCTCCCAAAGCAGGCCCGTCGTGGGCGTGGCCGAGCCGAGCCGCGGCACGTAAAGCACGGTGGCGACCCCCACGCACATGCCGAGCAGCACATAGGTCGCGCACTTCACGCGATCGACGCGAATCGCCGCATAGCGCGCAACCTGTTCGTTCGAACCGATTGCCTGGACATGCCGGCCGAACGCCGTGCGATTGAGGATCAGCGCGCCGCCCAGCGCGACGAGCGCGAACACCCACACGGGCACCGGCACGCCGAAGAGGCTCGCGTAATACACGGGGCCGTACAGATCGACGAGATTGTTCTGCAGCGTGAGCGCGCCGCCGTCCGCGAGCCAGGTGAGCACCGAGCGGAAGATGCCGAGCGTGCCGAGCGTCACGATGAACGGCTCGATGCGTCCGCGCGTGATGAGCAGCCCGTGTGCGAGGCCGAAGAGCGCCCCGAGCACGAGCGCGAGCGCCATGCCGGTCAGCACGATTGCGAGCGGCGCCAACGTATGCGTACCCACGCCGGCTGCGAGCGTGTTCATGGTCCAGATCATCGCGCCCGCGATCAGCGCGGCCATCGAGCCGACCGAGAGATCGATGCCGCCCGAAATGATCACGAAGGTCATGCCGACGGCGATGATGCCGATAAACGAGGTGCGCGTGAGCACGTTGAGCAGGTTGCCGGCCGTGGCGAAGTCGCGATTGAGCGCGGTGCCCAGCACGCACAGCGCGATCAGCCCGAGCAGCGGCCCCACGCCCGCGAGGCGCTGCACGAGCGCGGCGAGCCGGCGCGCACGGCCGTGCGCCGCGGCGGCTTCAGTGGGTGCCGGTTGCATGGGCGATCAACTCCTCTTCGTTCAGATGGTCGCGCCCGAGCGTCGCGACGAGGCGCCCCGCCCGCATCACGGCAACGCGATGCGCGAGGCCGATCAACTCCACGAGTTCGGACGAAATGACGACTACCGCGCGCCCGGAGGCCGCGAGCCGCTGGATCAGGAAATAGATGTCGCGCTTCGCGCCCACGTCCACGCCGCGCGTCGGTTCGTCGAGCACGATCACGCGCGGGTCCGGTTGCAGAAACTTGGCGAGCGCGAGCTTCTGCTGGTTGCCGCCCGAGAGCATGCGCGCGCGGCTCGCCAGATCGCCCGTGCGGATGCCGAATTCGCGCACGGCTCTTTCCAGTGCGCGGCGCTCGGCCTTCGGGTCGAGCAGCAGCTTGCCGTAGCGATCGAGCGTCATGAGCGTGAGGTTGTCCTGCAGGCTCAGGTTCATGTGCAGGCCCCGGCCCTTGCGGTCCTCGCTCAGATACGCGAGCCCGTGGCGCACCGCGTCGCGCGGATGGCGCAGCGGCACCGGCCGCCCGTCGATCTCGACGACGCCCGCGCTGCGCTCGCGCAGGGCCACGATCGCCTCGAAAGCCTCGGTGCGCCCCGCGCCGACCAGCCCCGCGAAACCCAGGATCTCGCCCGCGCGCACCTCGAAGCTCAGATCCTCGACCCAGCCCGGCACGGCAAGGCCGCTCACGCGCAGCGCCACGGGCGCATCGGCGCGCGCCTCGGTTTTGTGCGGGAACATGTCGGAGACGTCGCGGCCCACCATCAGGTTCGCCATCTGCTGGCGCGCGAGCCCCGCCGTCGGGCTCGCCGCGACGAAGCGGCCGTCGCGCATCACGATCACGTCGTCGGTGATGCGCTCAACCTCGTCGAGCTTGTGCGAGATGTAGACGATGGTCGTGCCGTCCTCGCGCAGCCGCTCCATCAGCGCGAAGAGCCGCGCCGTCTCGGCGGGCGTGAGCGTCGCGGTGGGTTCGTCCATGATGAGCAGGCGCGCATGGCGCGAGAGCGCCTTCGCGATCTCCACCAACTGCTTCTCCGCCACGATCAGGTCGCGCACTTTCGTATCGGGGTCGCGTGCGAGCCCCACCTGCGCGAGCAACTCGCGCGCTTCGCGGCGCATCGCCGTGTCGTCGACCAGGAGGCCGCGCCGTTTTTCGTGGCCGAGGAAGATGTTCTGCGCGATCGTCAGATGCTCGGCGAGATTGAATTCCTGATGGATCAGCACGATGCCCGCCTGCTCGGCCTCGCGCGAGCCTTCGAAGCGGCGCGTCTCGCCGTCGATCGCGATCTCGCCCGCGCTCGGCGCTTCGTAGCCGGCCAGGATCTTCATGAGCGTGGACTTGCCCGCGCCGTTCTCGCCGAGCAGGCCATGAATGCGCCCCGGCGCGAGCTCGAAGCTCACGCCGTGCAGCACGCGCACGGGACCGAAGTCCTTGCGGATCTCGTGGAACTTCACGGCAACGCTCATGAGCGGCCGCTCCTCCTCGATGACGATGTGGGCGATCTGGCACACGCGGAGCCGCGGGCGGCCTGCGCCGCCCGCCCCGCTCCGCGGGTCCCCTCCTGCTTCTAGCGCTTCTACCGCGCTACCCCCGCTGCTATGCATTGCCGGCAGCGGCATGCGGCACCGCGCCGCCCGGCCTTTCCCTTGCCCCGCTCAGCCGCTCTGCCGCACCACCAGCCGGTGCGGCAGCAGCACGCCCGGCACGCGCGCCTCGCGAACGGCGAGACGCTGCAGCAGAAGCCGCGCGGCCGTCTCGCCGAGTTCGCGCATGGGCTGCGCGACCGTCGTGAGCGGCGGATCGATCTGCGCCGCCAGCGCGATGTCGTCGAAGCCCACCACGGCCACGTCGTCGGGCACGCGCCGGCCGGCGCCGCGCAGGCCGTTGATCACGCCCACCGCGAGCGTGTCCGAGACCGCGAAAATCGCGTCCGGCGGCGCAGCCTGCTGCATGAGCACCGCGGCCGCCCCGGCGCCCGCGCCATAGTCGAGGCAGTTCACGTTGACGCGCCACGCGTCGCGCGCTTCGAGCCCAGCCTCGGCGAGCGCGTCGAGATAGCCGTCGCGGCGCTGCTGGGCGTAGAGGTAGTGCTCGTCCGAATTGATGAGCGCGATGCGCCGCCGGCCGCGTGCGATCAGATGCCGCACGGCGTCGCGGGCGGCGAGGAAGTTGTCGATGCCCACGTACGGCACGCCCACGCCCGGATCGAATTCGCAGCAGGCCACCCACGGCAGCGCGGTCGATTCGGCGGCGAGCGCGTGCTGGACCGTGGCCGGATCGAGGCAGATGGCGCCATCCGCGCGATGGCGGCGCAGCAGGTCGAAGTAGCTGCGCTCGCGGCCCGCGTCGGCGCCGGTGTCGCACAACAGCATGAAATAGCCGTGCTGGCGCGCCACGCCGTCGATGCCGCGCACGATCTCCGCGTAAAACGGGTTGCCGAAGTCCGGCACCATGGTCAGGAGCAGGCGGCTCTCCGCCGTGCGCAGGTTGCGCGCGAGTTCGTTGACGCGGTAGCCGCTCGTCTCGATCTCGGCGAGCACGCGCTCGCGCGTGGCGGCCCGCACGTTCGCGTGGCCGTTGAGCACGCGCGAGACCGTCGCCACCGACACCCCGACGCGTGCCGCCACCTGGGCAATGGAGCCGCCGCGCGGCCCGGCGGCGTCCGGGCCGGCATGGCCGTCTGCCGCAGGGGGCTGCGCGGGGTCGGGCGGATTGCGTCGAGGCTGGGCGGGCATGGCCTGGCGGGTGTCGGGGTCGGGGTGTCGAGGTCGGTCGAGCAGTGCGGAGCGTTAAAAAGTCACGTCGAAAAGCGGCACCAAAATGTAATCGATTACATTTTTGGTTCGAAGCGCGCCAAAGTTCAAGTGCGCCGAAGCCAGGAGAAACACCAATGCCGCCGCGCCGATCCGCTGCCGTCCGGCAGGCGCCACGGCAAAGGGGTTTGATACAATCCTGCGGATCGCCCGGACGCCTTGCGTGGCGGGGTCCAGACCGCGATCCCAACCGAATCCGAACCACAACGCCCAGTCACCATGAACATCGAACAAGCGCGTTTCAACATGATCGAACAGCAGATCCGCCCCTGGGAGGTGCTCGACCAGGACGTGCTCAATCTGCTTTCGATCGTCAAGCGTGAGCATTTCGTCCCCGCCGCCTATGCGGACATCGCGTTCGCCGACCTGGAGATCCCGCTGCCCAACGGCCAGCACATGCTGGCGCCGCGCATCGAGGCGCGCGTGCTGCAGGAACTCGCGGTGAAAAAGCACGAAAGCGTGCTGGAGATCGGCGCCGGTTCGGGTTACATGGCGGCGCTGCTCGCCCACCGCGCGCAGAAGGTGTTGACGGTGGAAATCGACCCGGAACTCGCCGAATTCGCGCGCGCGAACTTCGTAAAGAACGGCGTGCTCAATGCGGAAGTCGCGCTCGGTGACGGCGCGCGCGGCTGGGCCGCCAATGCACCCTACGACGTGATCTGCGTCTCGGGCGGCCTGCCGGTCCTCCCGCAGGAGTTGCTGGAGCAGATCAAGGTGGGCGGCCGCATCGCCGCCTTCGTCGGCACCGCGCCGGTGATGGAAGCGCAGATCATCACCCGCATCGACGAAAAGCAATACCGTATTGCCAGCGTGTTCGAGACGTATGTCGAGCCGCTCGAAAACGCCATTCAACTGCCGCGCTTCAAGTTCTAGGATACGTCCCGGCGCGCGCCGGCCGCCGGGCGGCACGTTCTACCCGGCCCAGCCTTTTCACGACTTCGAGTTTTCCATGCAGAATCTGACCGCTCCCGCCCTTGCCGAATGGCTCGCCGATTCCTCGCGTGCCGCCCCTGTCCTGCTCGACGTGCGCGAGCCCTGGGAGATCGAGACGGCGAAGATCGCCGGCTGCGTGTCGATCCCCATGCGCGAAATCCCCGCACGCAGCGAAGAACTCGATGACGAGGCGCAGATCGTCTGCGTGTGCCACCACGGCGGCCGCAGCGCCCAGGTGGCGATGTTCCTCGAATCGCGCGGCTTTACGAAGGTGTTCAACCTGCAAGGCGGGATTGACGCGTGGTCGCGCCAGGTCGATCCCAAGGTGCCCACTTACTGACCGGCGGCAAGGCTGTCGCGGCCACGCGCCCGCCGGCCAGTTACGCTTGATTGATGGCTCCTGAAGAAGGGCGCGGTCCATGCCGCGCCCTTTTGCTTTTTAAGCGCGCGGTTTCGCTCGACGCGTCGCTCCCCTTCCCCCTCCCTCTCTCCTGCGCCTTGCGCAGCGCCAGCGCCCCCCGCAAAACGTACACAAGGGTGCAGCGCCCGCACCTTTCAGGCACCTGCATGCGCTTCGATGCATCGGCTGCCACACCTTGGCGCATCGGCGCGCGTGATCGCACGCCCGAACGCACTGAGACGATGCAAAGCGCCCGAACATGCGCCTTCGTGCACCAGTTTCGCCTGCGGGCGAGGGCCGTCGCACGGCCGCGCCGTCACGCCGCTGCCTTGATGCGCAGGCACCACGCATATTCGCAAGCCGTTTTCACAACTGGCACAGCGCTTGCAGAAAGAGACGCGCAAGACAGGCCATAACAAGGGGCGGCGCGTAACCACATGCGCCGTATCCGCGACTTACCCTCCCACCGTCAAGGGGAACTTAATGAAACGTCGTAGTCTGTTGAAACTGGGGACGATGTCCGGCGCGCTCGCGGTAGCGGGACGCATACCGTTCGCACACGCCGATACCGGCAGCGGGCCGATCAAGGTTGGCGTGCTGCATTCGCTCTCGGGCACGATGGCGATTTCGGAAACTTCGCTCAAGGATACGGCGCTCATGACCTTCGCCGACATCAACGCGAAGGGCGGCGTGATGGGACGCCAGATCGAACCGGTGGTGGTGGACCCGGCCTCCAACTGGCCGCTCTTCGCCGAAAAGGCGCGCCAGCTCCTCACCCAGGACAAGGTCGCCGCCGTGTTCGGCTGCTGGACTTCGGTGTCGCGCA
The DNA here is from genome assembly GCF_000685035.1 of Paraburkholderia ferrariae NBRC 106233. GTDB lineage: Bacteria > Pseudomonadota > Gammaproteobacteria > Burkholderiales > Burkholderiaceae > Paraburkholderia > Paraburkholderia ferrariae. The sequence goes on along the minus strand of NZ_BAYB01000012.1, from coordinate 46,065 downwards.
AGTCGGTGCTGCCCGTGTTCGAGGAACTGAACGGCCTGCTCTACTACCCCGTGCAGTACGAAGGCGAGGAGATGTCGCGCAACGTGTTCTACACGGGCGCCGCGCCGAACCAGCAGGCCATTCCCGCCACGGAATACCTGATGAGCAACGAAGGCGGCGGCGCGAAGCGCTTCTTCCTGCTCGGCACCGACTACGTCTACCCGCGCACGACCAACAAGATCCTGCGCGCCTTCCTCAACGCCAAGGGCGTCCAGGACGCCGATATTCAGGAGGTCTACACACCGTTCGGCCACAGCGACTATCAGACCATCGTCGCCAACATCAAGACCTTCTCGCAAAGCGGCAAGACCTGCGTGATCTCGACCATCAACGGCGATTCGAACGTGCCGTTCTACAAGGAGCTCGGCAACCAGGGGCTGAAGGCCACCGACGTGCCCGTGGTCGCGTTCTCGGTGGGCGAGGAAGAACTGCGCGGCATCGACACGAAACCGCTCGTGGGCAATCTCGCGGCATGGAACTACTTCATGTCGCTGCGCAACCCCGAGAACACGAAGTTCAAGGCGATGTTCGCCGACTGGGTGAAGAAGAACAACCTGCCCGGCGGCAGCAAGCGCGTGACCAACGACCCGATGGAAGCGACCTTCGTGGGCATCCACATGTGGAAGCAGGCCGTGGAGAAGGCGAAGAGCACCGATGTGGACAAGGTGCGCGTCGCGATGATCGGTCAGGAGTTCGCGGCGCCGAGCGGCTACACGCTCAAGATGGACGGCAATCACCATCTGTGGAAGCCGGTGATGATCGGCGAAGTGCGCGCCGACGGCCAGTTCAACGTGGTGTGGCGGACCAGGACGACCATCCGCGCCCAGCCGTGGAGCCCGTACATCCCCGGCGACAAGGGCAAGCCGGATGTGGTGTCGTCGATTCCCGACTTCCTGCGCCGCCGCCGCGTGGCCTGAGTCAGCCCACCTGGCCTCGCAAGGACGCGGCCCGCCGGCCGCGTCCACATGATCCATCCGGTCGCCTTTTCAGGTCCTGCCCATGAAATTCCGCCCCTTTCTGCGCACGCTGGCCGTGTTCGCATGGCTTGGGTGCGCCAGCCACGCCGCGTTCGCGCTCGATGCCACCGACGTGACACCGCTTGGCGGCGACGACTTCGACGCCAAGTCCGCGGCCATCGACAAGCTCATCGCCACGCGCGACGCCGCCTCGCTCGCCCTGCTCAAGGCGCTCGCCAACGACGACGTGACCGCCACCGACGCGGGCGAAGTGCTCCTGCAGGACGGCGACACCGCACGCGACGCGATCACGGGCAAACCCGTTGCCGCCGACGTGGCGCAGTCGGCCCAGCCCGTCACGCTCAACAACCTGCTGCGCTCGAAGGTGGCCGGCGCGATCTCGGGCCTGCAACTGGACTCGCCCGACCTCGAAACGCGGCGCGCCGCCGTTGCGGCGCTCCTGAAGAACCCCGACCCGTCGATGAAGCCGATGATCGACGCGGCCCGCGCGAAGGAAACCGACCCCACGCTCAAGCGCCGCCTCGACACGCTCTGGGCGATGACCGCGCTGCACAACCCCGACGCCGCCATCCGGCTCGAAGCCGCGAAGCTCGTGGCCGCGCGCCACGATCTCGACATGTACGAACTGCTGCGCCCGCTCGTCGCGAAGACCGCCGCCGGCGCCTGGGCCGAGCCCGACGCGCGCGTGCGCGCCGCCGCGCAGAACGGCATCAATGCGCTCGATTCGATCCAGCGCCGCAACGAAATCCTCGGCACGCTGTTCGCCGGTCTCTCGCTCGGCAGCGTGCTGCTGCTCGCCGCGCTCGGCCTCGCCATCACGTACGGCCTCATCGGCGTCATCAACATGGCGCACGGCGAGTTCCTCATGATCGGCGCCTACGCCACCTATGTCGTGCAAACGCTCGTGCAGCGCTACGCGCCCGGCGCGTTCGACTGGTATCCGCTCTTCGCCATTCCCGTGTCGTTCGTCGCCGCCGCGCTGGTGGGCGCCGTGATCGAGCGCCTCGTGATCCGCCATCTCTATGGGCGGCCGCTCGAAACGCTGCTCACCACCTTCGGCATCAGCCTGATCCTGATTCAGGCCACGCGCACGATCTTCGGCGCGCAAAACGTGGAAGTGGAAAATCCCTCGTGGATGAGCGGCGGCGTGACCGTCATGCAGAGCCTCATCCTGCCGTACAACCGGATCGCGATTCTTGCGTTCTCGCTGATCGTGGTGGGCATTGCGTGGGCCGTGCTCACGAAAACGCGCCTTGGCCTCTTCGTGCGCGCCGTCACGCAGAACCGCCGCATGGCGGCGTGCGTGGGCGTGCGCACCGCGCGCGTCGATGCCTGGGCGTTCGCGTTCGGCGCCGGCATCGCGGGACTCGGCGGCTGCGCGCTCTCGCAGATCGGCAACGTCGGGCCGGACCTCGGCCAGAGCTACATCATCGATTCGTTCATGGCCGTGGTGCTGGGCGGCGTGGGCCAGATCGCGGGCACCGTGATCGGCGGCTTCGGGCTCGGGCTCATCAGCAAGGCCATCGAACCGTTCTGGGGGGCCGTGCTTGCAAAGATCGCGGTGCTCGTGCTGATCGTGCTGTTCATCCAGAAGCGTCCGCAGGGGCTGTTCGCCTTGAAGGGCCGCAGCGCGGAGGCATGAGATGACCATCGCCACCCATGACACCGCCCACGCGCCCTATGGCGCGCCCACGCCGCGGCACGGCGACGACCCCGAAACGTTCGCGCTCGGCCTGCCCGCGCGGCCGCCGCTGCTCTCGCGCGGCGCGTGGCTCGCGCTCGTCGCGCTCATTCTCGCCATCGGGGTGGGCGTGCCGCTGTGCGCGCTGGTGCTGCCGCAATCCAGCGCGCTCCACCTCTCGGCCTACTCGATGACGCTCGCCGGCAAGTTCATGTGCTATGCGATTGCCGCGCTCGCGCTCGATCTCGTGTGGGGCTACTGCGGCGTCCTGAGCCTCGGCCACGGCCTTTTCTTCGCGCTGGGCGGCTACGCCATCGGCATGTACCTGATGCGCGAGATCGGCCACGACAGCGTGTACGGCAGCGACCTGCCCGACTTCATGGTGTTCCTGAACTGGCACCGGCTGCCGTGGTACTGGGAAGGCACCCAGCATCTCGGGTATGCACTCGCGCTCGTGGTGCTCGTGCCCGCCGTGGTGGCCTGGGTGTTCGGCTTCTTCACGTTCCGCTCGCGCGTGAAAGGCGTGTACCTCTCCATCATCACGCAGGCCACGACCTTCGCGGCCATGCTGCTCTTCTACCGCAACGAAACGGGCTTCGGCGGCAACAACGGCTTCACGGACTTCAAGCGCATCGCGGGCTTTCCCATCACGCATCCCGGTACGCGCACCGTGCTGTTTCTCATGACGTTCGCCGCGCTCGTGCTGGCCTTTCTCGCGGCGCGCGCGATCGTCACCTCGAAGCTCGGCCGCGTCGTGACCGCCGTGCGCGACGGCGAAACGCGCCTCATGTTCCTCGGCTACAGCCCGCTTGGCTACAAGCTTTTCGTGTGGACCGTTTCGGCCATCCTGTGCGGCATCGCGGGCGCGCTCTACGTGCCGCAGGTGGGCATCATCAACCCGAGCGAGATGTCGCCCGGCAACTCCATCGAAATGGCGATCTGGGTGGCCGTGGGCGGACGCGGCACGCTCATCGGCCCCATCATCGGCGCCTTCGCCGTGAATGGCGCGAAGAGCTTCTTCACCGCCTACTTCGCCGAATACTGGCTGTTCTTCCTCGGCCTGATCTTCGTGCTCGTCCCGCTGTTGCTGCCCAACGGGATCATGGGCCTCGTCGAGCTTGCCCTGAAGCGGATGAAGGGCACGACGGGGACGCACGGAACGAAGGGAGCCCGCAAAACATGAAGCCGGAACACGAGGCGCGCATGAACGGACACGCAATATTGCACGACCCGCTGGGCCACAACCCCTTCGACAACGCAGGCGAGCACGACGAACTCACGCTTTCCGGCGTCGCCGGACTGGGGCATGTGGTCGAACCCGGCGCGATCGACACCTCGCACGGCACGATCCTCTATCTGGAAGACGTGACGGTGAGCTTCGACGGCTTTCGCGCACTCAACAAGCTCACGCTCTCGATCGACGTGGGCGAGCTGCGCTGCGTGATCGGCCCGAACGGCGCGGGCAAGACGACGATGATGGATGTCATCACGGGCAAGACCGAACCCGATTCGGGCAAGGTATTCCTCGGTCAGACGCTCGACCTCACGCGCATGAACGAGCCTGCGATTGCACGCGCCGGGATTGGCCGCAAGTTTCAGAAGCCTACGGTGTTCGAGCAGCACCCCGTGTGGGAGAACCTCGAACTCGCGATGAAGGCGGACAAGGGCTGGTTCGCCTCGCTGCGCGCGCGCCTCGGCCGCGAAGCGCAGGCAAAGATCGAAGAAACGCTCGAGGTGATCCGGCTGGAGGGCGACGCGCGGCGACTCGCGGGCGAACTCTCGCACGGCCAGAAACAGCGGCTCGAGATCGGCATGCTGCTGATGCAGCAGCCCGCCCTGCTGCTGCTCGACGAACCGGCGGCGGGCATGACCGACGACGAAACCATGGAACTCGCGGCGCTCCTGAACCGGCTGCGCGGCGGCTGCTCGATGATGGTGGTCGAGCACGACATGGAGTTCGTCGCGGCGCTCGCTGGCGAAACCGGCCGCGTGACCGTGATGGCCGAAGGCAGCGTGCTGGCCGAAGGCACGCTCGACGCGGTCAAACGCGAAGAAGCGGTGATCGAATCGTACCTGGGACGCTAGGCAAGACTGGCGGCAGGACCTCGCAAAGACAGCACTAACAGGCATCAACAGGTAAAAGCAGGCATCGACATGCTGACTATCGACTCGCTGAACCAGTACTACGGCGGCAGCCACATTCTGCGCAACGTCTCGATGACGGTGCCCGAAGGCCAGCTTACCGTGCTGCTCGGGCGCAACGGCGTGGGCAAGACCACGCTGCTGCGCTGCCTGATGGGCGTGGTGCCGACGAAGAGCGGCGCCATCGCCTGGAACGAGCAGGTGCTCACGAAACTGCCTACGTGGTCGCGCGTCGCGCATGGGCTTGCCTATGTGCCCCAGGGGCGCGATATTTTTCCCCGGCTGAGCGTGGAAGAAAACCTGCTTGTGGGCGCGGCCAGCAAGAAGCGGGCGCCTTCGAAGGTGCCCGAGCATATCTACCGGCTCTTTCCCGTGCTGGAGGACATGAAGGCAAGACGCGGCGGCGATCTTTCGGGCGGCCAGCAGCAGCAGCTCGCGATCGGGCGCGCTCTTATGAGCGAACCGAGGCTTCTGATTCTCGACGAACCGACCGAGGGCATTCAGCCTTCGATCATCCAGGACATCGGGAGGACGCTGCGCCAGCTCGTGGAGGAGATGCAGATGACTGTGCTGCTCGTTGAGCAGTACTACGATTTTGCCAAGGCGATTGCCGATCGCTACTGGGTGATGAGCCGCGGGGAGATTGTTGCCGGGGGCGCAGGGGCGGATATGGATGCCGATGGGGTTAGGGGGTTAATTGCGGTTTGAGGGGGTGGGGATTTTGCTGTTCTTTTTGCTTTTGCAGTTTTTTTTTGCTTTTGCAGTTTTTTTTGCTTTTGGGGTTTCTTGTTGCCGTGGTGGTTTGCCTGGGTTGCCCCTGTGCGGGGCGGCACCTACTTTTCTTTGCGGCGGCAAAGAAAAGTAGGCAAAAGAAAGCCGCTTAAACCGCCAGTGTGACGCAGTGGACCACTCGCCGTTATGGGTAGTGGCTCCGGGGCGTCTGCCATCACTCGCCGTCCGCCGGAGTGACAAGGCGCTCATCCCTCCGGCGGCGCTACGCGCCCCGAGGGGCATAACCCAAACCGGGGGTATGCATACCCCGATGCCCAACAGAAAGTTCGGTGTCCTTTGCAAACCTTTCCGCAGAGCGCGTAGTGCGAAGCGGGATGAATGAGCCCTTTGTCACCAGGCTGGAGGGTGCGAGGCGACAGATGCCCCGGAGCCACTACCGATAATGGTGTGAGAAGAATGGTGGCAGGCATTGGCGGTTTAAGCGGCTTTCTTTTGCCTACTTTTCTTTGCCGCTGCAAAGAAAAGTAGGTGCCGCCCCGCACAGGGGCAACCCAGGCAAACCACCACGGCAACAAGAAACCCCAAAAGCACAAAAAAACAAGCCCCACAAACCAGAATCAAAAAACCCCGCCCCAATAGAGGGGAAAGACACCCCACCGAACAACGGCCATCTTGCACGGCAACAGCAAAAAACCTATATTCGGACGAATCCGACCAGCGCGAACCCCATGCCGAATCGGCTGACAAGCGAGATAAAAGACTTGTCCCCCGCCCTAAAGCCCCGTTCCCCTCCAGCATGTCGCTTCACGAAAATCACTCGGCGCTCGTCGCCCATACCCCCACAACCCAGGAATGGCGCGCGCGCCTCGAACTCGGTTTCGTGCGCCACGGCGACCGTACAACGCTCGCCCATCGCCTGCATAAAGGGCCGCTGCGCGTGCAACGCCCGCTCTACCCCGAAGGCAACGCCATCTGCCACGCGGTAATCGTGCATCCCCCCGCAGGCATTGCGGGCGGCGACCGGCTCGACATCGAGGTGAGCGTCGGCGCCCACACGCATGCCGTGCTGACTACGCCAGGCGCCACCAAGTGGTACAAGTCGAACGGCCGCGTGGCGCGGCAACGCATTGCAATCGCCGTGGGCGAAGGCGCGAAACTCGACTGGCTGCCGCAAAACAACCTCGTCTTCGATCACGCGCACGCGGAGCTGGAATTCGCGCTCACGCTCGGTGCGAACGCGACGGCCATCGGCTGGGACGCCGTGCAACTCGGCCGCCAGGCCGCGGGCGAGCGCTGGTCCGCCGGCATGCTGCGCTCGGTCGCACGCATCGTCCAGTCGCCGCGCGATGGTGCCGAGGGCAGCAACCTGCTGTGGTTCGAACGCGCGCTCATCGACGCAGCCGATCCGCTGCGCGACGCACCGCAAGGGCTCGCCGGCTATCCGGCATTCGGCGTGCTATGGGCCTGCGGCCCCGCCTGCACCGATGTCCTCGCACAGGAACTCGCGGCCACCCTGCCATTCGACGATGCGCTGCGCGGCGGCGCTAGCTGCGTCTGTCCGGGCGTGCTGGTGGTGCGCGTGCTGGCCCGCTCGATGGAACCGCTGCAGCAGGCGCTCACGCGCTGCTGGACCACGCTGCGACCCATCGTGCATGGCGTCGAAGCCACACCACTGCGTCTATGGACCACCTGAGCCACCCCTTCGCGCGTCGTAATGCACCACGTCGGGGCGATCCCGCACCGCCACAGATCGACTCACCGCACATAGACACCACTTCGGTGCAATAAAACCCCGGAAATGGTGCGGCCAACCCTGTCCCCTTCACTGGCACATACCTTGCTGTGAGCTTGCAGGCCCGTGCGTGGATCGCCCACGCCATTGCAATGGAACCGTAAATAGGCTCCGGTATGCTGCGGCAGAACGACTCCGGGCCACCCGCGTCGGGCCGCGCGCCTGCCACGCCCCCGACGCCCCAACCGACTCAGAACGATGAAGCTCACGCCACGCGAGAAAGACAAGCTCCTCATCTTCACCGCCGCGCTGCTCGCCGAACGGCGCCGTGCGCGCGGCCTCAAGCTCAACTATCCGGAGGCCGTGGCGTTCATCAGCGCCGCGCTCATGGAAGCCGCCCGCGACGGCAAGACGGTGGCCGAAGTCATGCACTACGGCACGACGCTGCTCACGCGCGACGACGTAATGGAAGGCGTGCCGGAGATGATCCCCGACATTCAGGTGGAAGCGACCTTTCCGGACGGCACGAAGCTCGTTACCGTTCACCACCCGATTCCGTGAACGAGCGAGGCATCCATGATCCCAGGCGAAATGCTGATCGACGACGGCGAGATCGAACTGAACGCCGGCCGCGAGACCGTCACCGTCACGGTGGCGAACACGGGTGACCGGCCGGTGCAGGTCGGCTCGCATTTTCACTTCTACGAAGTCAACGACGCGCTCTCGTTCGAGCGCGAGGCCGCGCGCGGCTTTCGCCTGAACATCGCGGCCGGCACGGCCGTGCGCTTCGAGCCGGGCCAGGAGCGCACCGTCGAGCTCGTGGCGCTGGCCGGCGAGCGCGCCGTATACGGTTTCAACGGCAAGGTCATGGGCCCGCTCTGAGCGCACCGCACTCACGCCCCCACGCGCCGAATCCATCAGGAATCCTGAGATGACATTGAAAATCGGCCGCCGCGCCTATGCGGAGATGTTCGGCCCCACCACCGGCGACCGCGTGCGCCTCGCCGACACCGAGCTCATCATCGAAGTCGAGCGCGACTACACCGTCTACGGCGACGAAGTGAAGTTCGGCGGCGGCAAGGTGATCCGCGACGGCATGGGCCAGTCGCAGCGCCTCGCGGCCGAGGTGGCCGACACCGTTGTCACGAACGCCGTGATCGTCGATCACTGGGGCATCGTGAAGGCCGACATCGGCATCAAGGACGGGCGCGTCTGGCGCATCGGCAAGGCCGGCAACCCCGACGTGCAGCCGGCCGTGACGATTCCCATCGGCGCTTCGACCGAAGTGATCGCGGGCGAAGGGCAGATCGTGACGGCGGGCGGCATCGATACGCACATCCACTTCATCAGCCCGCAGCAGATCGACGAGGCGCTCGCCTCGGGCGTGACCACGATGCTCGGCGGCGGCACCGGCCCCGCCACCGGCACCAACGCCACCACCTGCACGCCGGGCCCGTGGCACATGGAGCGCATGCTGCAGGCCGCGGACGGCTGGCCGATCAATCTGGGCTTCCTCGGCAAGGGCAACGTGAGCCTGCCCCAACCCGCCGAGGAGCAGATCGCCGCCGGCGCGATCGGCCTCAAGCTGCACGAGGACTGGGGGTCGACGCCGGCCGCCATCGACAACTGCCTCACCGTGGCCGACGCCACCGACACGCAGGTCGCCATCCACACCGACACGCTCAACGAATCGGGCTTCGTGGAAGCGACCGTGGGCGCCTTCAAGGGCCGCACGATCCACACGTACCACACGGAAGGCGCAGGCGGCGGCCACGCCCCCGACATCATCAAGGTGTGCGGCGAGCCCAACGTGCTGCCCTCCTCGACCAACCCCACGCGCCCGTACACCGTCAACACGCTCGACGAACACCTCGACATGCTGATGGTGTGCCATCACCTCGACCCCTCGATTGCCGAAGATATCGCGTTTGCCGAATCGCGCATCCGCCGCGAAACCATCGCCGCCGAAGACATCCTGCACGATCTCGGCGCGCTGTCGATGCTTTCGTCGGACTCCCAGGCAATGGGCCGCGTGGGTGAAGTCATCATCCGCACCTGGCAGACCGCGCACAAGATGAAGGTGCAGCGCGGCGCGCTGCCCGGCGACAGCGCGCGCAACGACAACTTCCGCGTGAAGCGCTACGTCGCCAAGTACACGATCAACCCGGCCATCACGCACGGCATCTCGCACGAAGTGGGGTCCGTCGAGCCCGGCAAGTGGGCCGATCTCGTGTTCTGGGAACCCGCGTTCTTCGGCATCAAGCCCTCGCTCATTCTCAAGGGCGGCATGATCGCGCTCGCGCAGATGGGCGACCCGAATGCATCGATTCCCACGCCGCAGCCGGTGCACTACCGCGAGATGTTCGCCGCGCGCGGACGGGCTCTCGGCCAGACGTCGCTCACCTTCGTCTCGCAGCTTGCGCTCGATCGCGGCGTGGCAGAGCGCTACGGCCTGCAAAAGCGCGTGGTGGCCGTGCGCGGCTGCCGCAACGTGACCAAGGCCGACATGATCCACAACGCGTGGCAACCGGCGATCAGCGTCGATCCCGAGACCTACCAGGTGGTGGCCGACGGCCAGTTGCTCACGTGCGAACCCGCCACGGTGCTGCCGATGGCCCAGCGTTACTTCCTTTTCTGAAACGAAACCGCCGCCGCGCTCCTGGCGATCGCGGCCGGGCAAGAACTGATATGCGCACGATCGACAAACGCCTCAACGCGAAGCTTGCACCGGTCCTGGTGAAGCGCGCGCCCACGCTCACGCTCCCCTACGACGCGCGCTGCAAGAGCCGCCTCGCCGCCACGCTCGACACGGGCGAAGAGGTGGGCGTGGTGCTGCCGCGCGGCACGGTGCTGCGTGACGGCGACATGCTGGTTGCCGACGACGGCGGCCTCGTGCGCGTGATCGCCGCCGCCGAAAGCGTGCTGCTCGTGCGCGCGCCCGACCGGCTCACGCTCACGCGCGCCGCGTACCACCTCGGCAACCGCCATACGCCGGTCGAAGTCGGGGCCGACGAACTGAAGCTCGAAGCCGACCCGGTGCTCGAAGACATGCTCAAGCGCCTCGGCGCGCAGGTCGAGCGCGCGACGCTGCCATTCCAGCCGGAAGCCGGCGCGTATGGCGGCGGCCATCGTCACGGCCACGACGAAACCTTCGCCGACGACTACGCCCTGGCCCAGCGCGTGTACGACGAGCACCACGGCCATGCGCACTCGCACGATCACCCGCACGATCACGGGCACAACCACGCGCACGATCCTGACCACGATCACGATCACGGCCACGTCCACGGTCCCGGTTGCGGACACGATCACGGCCATGCGCATCGCTGAACTCACCGCTCTGCTGCACCTGGCGTCGCCGGCGCTGCCGATCGGCGCGTTCAGCTACTCGCAGGGGCTCGAAGCGGCCATCGACGCCCACCTGGTCGAAACCGCCGACGACGCCGCGCGCTGGATAACAAGCGGTCTCGCGAACGTGCTCGCGCCGGGCGAACTGCCGTTCGTCGCGCATCAGCTCGAACGCTGGCGCACGCATGACGCCGCGGCACTGATCGCAGCGAATGCGGAGTTCATCGCGAGCCGCGAGTCGGAGGAGTTGCGCCGCGAGACGGCGCAGATGGGCTGGTCGTTGCGCCAGCTCTGCACGCAGCTCGAATGGGGCGACGCCGCGCACCGCGCCACGCTCGAACGCATGACACCCGTCGCGCAGCCCAGCGCTTACGCCCTCGCCGCATGGGCGCACGGCGCCGCGCCCGACGCGGCGCTCGCGGCCTACGCGTTCAGCTGGGTCGAGAACCAGACCGCGGCGGCGCTCAAGGCCGTGCCGCTCGGCCAGTTCGCGGGGCAGCGTATCATCGTCGCCTTGCGGCCCGTGATCGAAGCGGCCGTTGCCCGCGCGCTCGCCACGCCGCCCGACGCGCTCAACACCTTCGCGCCGCAACTCGGCATCCTTTCCGCGCGTCACGAATCGCAGTACTCGCGGCTCTTCCGCTCCTAGCTCTCCACGAATCATGAACGACACCAAGCGCACGAAAAAACTGCCGCCGCTGCGCGTCGGCGTAGGCGGCCCGGTGGGCTCCGGCAAGACCACCCTGCTCGAAATGCTCTGCAAGGCGATGCGCGAGCGCTACGACCTCGTCGCCATCACCAACGACATCTACACCAAGGAAGACCAGCGCCTCCTGACCGTGGCGGGCGCCCTGCCCGCCGAGCGCATCATGGGCGTGGAAACGGGCGGCTGCCCGCACACGGCGATCCGCGAAGACGCCTCGATCAACCTCGAAGCCGTGGACCAGATGCTCGCGCGCTTTCCCGATGCCGATATCGTCTTCATCGAGTCGGGCGGCGACAACCTCGCGGCCACCTTCAGCCCCGAGCTTTCCGACCTCACGATCTACGTGATCGACGTGGCGGGCGGCGAGAAGATTCCGCGCAAGGGCGGCCCCGGCATCACGAAGTCGGACCTGCTCGTCATCAACAAGACCGATCTCGCCCCGCTCGTGGGCGCGAACCTCGACGTGATGGCTTCCGATGCGAAGAAGATGCGCGGGGAGCGCCCCTTCGTGATGTGCAACCTGAAGGCGCTGGACGGCCTCGATCAGGTGATCGCGTTCATCGAGAAGAAGGGCTTGCTCGCGGCGAATTAAGCAGACCGAACGAACTGGTCTCGCAAGACGAAGGGGAGCGCAGATGAGCCGCGCCCTTCGTGCTTTTCGTGCTCAAAGGTCCAGCGAAGCGGACGAAGGCGACGACGCAGCGCCGGCGCCCGGCTCCGGCAACAACGTCATGAGCACATTCACCGTGCGCTCGGTCGCGCCGCGATGGCGCGCCGCGAACGCGGCCGCGGCCGCGCCCATCGCCACGCGCCGCGGCTTGTCCTCGAAGAGTTCGCGCAAGGCCCGCGCGAGGTCCGCCGGATCCTGCACCTGCAGCGCGGCACCGGCCGCCACGGCGTCGGCCGTGACCTGGGTGAAGTTGAACACGTGCGGGCCGATCAGCACCGGCACGCCCACGGCGCACGCCTCGATCAGGTTCTGGCCGCCCAGCGGCAGCAGGCTGCCGCCGATGAACGCCAGATCGGCGGCGGCATAGTACGCGCCCATCTCCCCCATCGAGTCGCCCAGCAGCACGTTCACGTCCAGCGCCAGCGCGCGCGGGCCCTCGTGCGCCGATGCGGCCGGCACGGCGGCGCCCTCGGCCCATTGCGAGCGGCGCACGAGCTTGAGATTCCTGCGCTGAACGAGCGCGGCGACCTCGTCGAAACGCTGCGGGTGGCGCGGCACGAGGATCAGCAGCGCGTCGGCAATGCCGAGCGCCGCAAACGCCTCCAGCACGCGTTCTTCTTCGCCCTCGCGCGTGCTGGCCGCCACCCACACGGGCCGCGCGCCGAACGCGCGGCGCCACTCGCGCCCGCGCGCAACGAGCGCCGGCGGGCTCGCCATGTCGAACTTCAGGTTGCCGAGCACCGCCACGTTGCGCGCGCCGAGTTCGGTGAGGCGCTCCGCATCGGCCGGGCTCTGCGCGAGCACGCGCGTAAAGCCGCCGAACACTTCCTTGACCGCCTGGCCGAACTTCGCCGCCCGCCGGTACGAGCGCGCCGACATGCGCGCGTTGGTCAGCACGAGCGGCACGTCGGCGCGCCGGCACTCGTCGATGAGCGTGGGCCACACTTCGGTCTCCATCACGAGGCCGAGCGACGGGCGCCACGCGCGCAGGAAACGCCGCACGGCAGACGGCGTGTCGTAGGGCAGATAGCAGCGCAGCACGCGATGGCCGAAGAGCTGCTCGCCCGCGGCGCGGCCGCCGGGAGTCATGTGCGTGAGCAACACGCGGGCGTCGGGTCGCGCGGCAAGCAGCGCATCGACGAGCGGCTGCGCCGCGCGCGTTTCTCCCACCGACACCGCGTGCACCCAGATGAGCGGCGCGTCGTCCTCGGGCAGGCGCCCCGCCGAGCGCCCGAAGCGCTCGCAGACATGCTCGCGATAGCCGCGCTCGCGCCGCGAACGGATGAAAAGGCGCAGCACCGCGAGCGGCGCGACGAGCCACCAGGCCGCACGATAAATGGCCCTCAGCATCGGGCCTCCGCGGGCTGCGCGCCGCGGCGCAAGAGAACGCACGCGCTCAAACCAGTTCCTTGCCCTTCAGGCGTTCGAGTATGCCGAGCGGCGCCCAGTCCGGATGCACCATGTCCTTCGCGGGCAGGAAGAAGGTCTGCTCCATCATGAACTGGCCGGACATCACCGCGTGCGAGGCGTGATCGGAGAAGCACACCCACACGCTGCCCGGCGGAAAGCCGATGGTCTCCTGCGGGCTCGTCTTCTGGTAGTCGAGGTCGGCCTTCATGCTGTCGTGCAGATTGAGCATCAAATGGTCGTACTCGCTGCGCGGCGACTTCGTGATGTGCAGCAGATGCTGCAGCCAGGCCGAACCCGGCATCTGCGGCTTGATGCGGGGGAGAAAACGCCTTGCCATGTCCTCGAACGGCTCGCCCACGCGCCACACGCGCGGCACGCCGTTCGGGTTCACGTTCGTGAAGACGCGCAGGATGCGCTCGCCGTAGTTGGGACGCGAGGGGAACGCATCCACGTGCAGGCGCGAATCGTCCTTGCGCCACGAGGTCTGGCGCGTTTCCACCTGGTGCAGGCGCAGGCTCGTGGGCGCCACGCGCAGCTTGCCGTCGTACTCGGGAAAGAGGCCGTCGACGAGCGTGCGCGCGCAGCTCTGGTAGCGCGCGATGAGCGCGCGCACCGCCGACTGCGTGACCGCGTCGCCCAGCACGCCGTGCAGCGCGCCGCCGTTCGGGTCGAGGCTGATGTTCTTGCGCCCGGGGTCGGCAATGGCCGGGTCGAGCAGCGCGCGCTCGCCGCCTTCCACCGGGAAGGCCAGGTTCGGAAAGTACAGCACCTTGCCCTGCTCGACGGCCTCGAGCAGCGTCTCGCGCGGCTGCGAAAGCTGCTGGCCGTGCCAGTCTGCGGAAGTGATTTCGATGATCTGGGATTCGTTCATGGTCGCCCCTGGAAGCGATGGATCGGGTTGCCTTGCGATACCGGCGGCGACGTCCGGCTCCCCGGGAGCGCATCGCACGCGGCCGCATCGGCATGCGCGGCCCGGAAGGCACGCCCGCATGCGTGGCAACCCTTATACCTGCCTGTCTGACCTGCCGCCTTGACCTGCGGCAGTGCGCCGTGCGCGTGGCCGCCGGGGCGCGTCGCAAGGCCGCGGCGGCGCCTGCATATGCCACCCCTGCGCCACCTGCGCGCCGCGGCGCGAGCCTTCTGCGCAGCCAACCCTGCAGCCAACTGCGCGTTACAGCAGCCCGAAGCCCGCCAGCGCGGTCTTCACCTGCGCCAGCGTGGGCGGCTGGCCCGCGGTGCCGAGATTGACGACGTTCGGCGACCAATAGCCGCCCGTGCGCCACGCGGTCGCGAAATTGTACAACTCGACGGTCGGCCGCTTCAGCGCCGCGGCAATGTGCACGAGGCCGGTATCGACGCCCACGGTCGCCGCCGCGCCGTCGATCAGGCCCACCACGGCGGGCAGCGAGAGCCGCGGCGGCACGATGGCCGCCTCGCCGAATTCGCGCGCGAGGCGCTCGCTCGTGGCCCGTTCGGCGTCGCTGCCCCACGGCAGCACGAGCGAAGCACCGCGGCGCACCAGCGCCTGGCCCAGTTCGATCCAGTGCGCATCGGGCCATTGCTTGTCGGCGCGCGACGTTGCGTGCACGAAGACCACGTAGGGCACCGGCAGGTTCAGGCCGAGGGCGGCCAGCGCCTGCCCGGCGCGCACGGTGTCGAGGCCGAACTCGATGTCGTCGGTGGGCTGGGGCGGCGGCTCGTCGAGCGCCGCCGCAACCAGTTGCCGGGTGCGCTCGACCACGTGGGTACGCGGCTCGATGCGGATCGCCCGGTCGTAGAAGAAGCGCACGGGCCACTCGTAGCCCGCGCCGTCCGTGCGGTTGCCGAGGCCCACGAGCGGGCCGCGGGCCCAGCTCGCCACCCACGCGGTCTTGATGAGGCCCTGGCAGTCGATCACGAGATCGTACTTCTCGGCGGCGAGCGCATGGCGGAACGCGGAAATTTCGCGCCAGTTGGCCGCGGAAAAGAGCCGCTTGCGCCAGCGGCGCAGCGAGAACGGAATCGCGCGGCGCACGCCGTGCACGAGTTCGACGAGCGACTGGAAGCTTTCCTCGACGAGCCAGTCGATCTGCGCGTGGGGATGCCGCCGGCGGATATCGGCGATCGCGGGCATGTTGTGGACGACGTCGCCGAGCGACGATACGCGCACGATGAGGATTTTTTGTACGCTCAAGAGAGGAATGGCGGCGATCTGCGCCGAACGATGCATTAATGGTCCGTGATTTTAACGCGGCGCGCGGGTGGGTGAGGAAAAGCCATGGGCCGAGGGTCGTGGGCGCACGGGCTTGAGCGGAGAAACACCAGGCTCCCCGGCGGGCCATACGCGCGCCGGGGCCGCCCCGGCGGCTCAGGTCGCGCCGGGCGGAATCAGGCGCGGCTTGGTGAGGCTATAGGTGATCTGCGTGAAGATCGCGCCGAGGCTGGACGTGCCGCCGGCGTTCGAGCAGGTGTCGGAATAGAAGTAGCCCGAGCCCGAGGAGATCGACTGCATGGTGCCGCACGGCGACCACGGCGTAGTGGCGTCGAGCCCCCTGGCGTTGCTGGAGGCGTCGCTGCACGGCTGCGTGGTGCTCGCGCCCGACTCGCCGCCGATATAGGCGATGGTGTAGATCAGCGTGGCGGTGGTGTTGGGCGACTGGACGGTTGCCTTGATCGCGTTGGCGACCGTCACGGCGTCGGCGCACTCGCTGCCGACGACCGAACTCGCGGAAACCGTGCTGCCGCTGCTGTTGGGCGCGAGCAGACTGCCGCTGCCGAGCTGCTTCGACGAGGACGACGCGTCGCCGTCGCTCAGCAGGATGATGGCGTTCTGCCCCGGCGGGCTCTGCGTATTCGAGAGGGCCAGCAATGCCGTCTGCGCGGCGTACAGCACGTCCCCGTAGAACGTGCCGAGACCGCCCGGCGCACTCATGCCGCCGCAACTGCCGCCGCCGAGCGCCTGCACCGTGGACGAACTCGTGTTGAGCGTGGTCGAGCTCGTGCCCGACGTGCCGCTCGTGCTGAGAAAGCCCGTGGAAAGCGGCGAAATCTGGTAGCTGAGGCCGGAGATCGAATAGCTGCCGGCAATGCCGGGCGACTTCTTCGAGCACGAGAAGTTATACGTGGACGAGAGCGGCGGAAAGACCATCAGCCCGACGTTGTCGCCCGCGTTGGTGAGCCCCTGCAGCAGCGAGCGGGCGCCCGCCTCCGCACAGGTCAGGCGCGTTTGCGTGACGCCGTTGATCGTACAGTTGCTGTCCGTGGTGTTCATCGAGGCCGTCGTGTCGAGAATGATCATCACGTTGTAGGGGGCGGGCTGCGAGCCGCCGCCCGCCGCCGCCTTCGAGGTGGCCGAGATCGGCACGGTCTTCACGCCGAACACCTGGGCGAAGAAGAGCGGCACGTTGGCTTGCTGCTGCACCTGGATGCCGTTGTAGCCCGAGGCCGCCTTCGCATACGGCAGCGGCGAGGACGCACTCGAAAGCTGCTGGCCCGTGATGTTCGTGGTCGTGACCGTCACGCCGCCGGGCAGGCCGTTGCCGGTCGCGCCGCTCTGGCCGGCGGCGTAGGACTGGGCATCGGCCTTGGCGGTGCTCCAGCTCTGCGTCCACAGGTCCAGGGCGCCCGCAAGCGCGGCGGCGTCGGTGGCGGCCTGCAGGCGGCGCTGGCTGTACACCACGTAGCCGATGTCGGTGCCGAGGGCGACAAAGCCGAGCAGCACGATCGTCGAGAGCGCCACGAGTATCGCCACTGCCCCGCGCTGACGATCGAGGCGCGTGCGCCGCTGGTTCCGTCTCATGATTTTCCCCTGGTGTGTGCCTGTTTTTGTGCGATGCATCTGTGCGCCTGCGCTGCCTTCACTCGACGCGCGCGTTCACGCTCACCGACGACGTGATCATCGACGAAGCCCCGCTCGCGAGCCCGAATGCGAAACTCTTCAGGAACGGCGCGAAGCTGTAGGTCACGGTGACGGTCGACGAGCCGCCCTGAGCGGCAGAAAGCGCAGTGGCGCAGGTACTGTCGCCCGTGCTCGCGCCCGATGCGCCGATGGCCATGCTCGCGCACTGCGTGTCGTTCACGAAGCTCGTCACGACCACGTTGCTCGTCGTGGCATTGAGCGTCGCCATCGTCGCCGAGACGGTGGACTGCGTGAGCGAGTACGGCTGGCTCACGCCGCGCTGCGCCGCGAAGTAGCGCGCGCCGGTGGAGGCGGCGCTCGCCACGACCGCGTAGTTCGCGAGATACCAGCCGAACTGCGCCACGCCGATCACGAGCATGACGACGAACGGCGCGATGATGGCGAACTCCACCACCGCTGCGCCCTGTTCTTTGCGCCGCGCTCGCGCGGTCCCCGAACGCCCTCGTTCCATGACACGGCTCCTCTTCGCCACGCCCCACGACCCGGCGCGCGCGCTCATTGCACGAGCTCCGACATCGAGACGGTCAGCGTCCTCGCCAGGAAGCTGCTGTTGCCGTACGACGTATCCGTGAACGGCGCGCCGAACCTGTAGGTGAGCGTGACCGTCGCCATCGTGCCGGCCGCGGGCGTGACGGTGCTCGACCCGAGCGCCGTCACGCAGGCGCTGTCCGACGTGCAGGTCGTGCCGCCCACGGTAAAGATCGCGGCGATGAGACCCGAAGCCTTGCCGCACAGCACCGAAGTGGACAGCGCGCCGCTGAGCGGCGTACCGGTGCCCGCCTGGGTGCCGACCTGCTGGATCGCGGTCTGCGCGTCGCTGCACGGGGTCGAGAAACCGCGCTCGGTGGCGAGCGTATGGGCCCCGGCCGCGGCCGACTGCACCATCACCACGTAGTTGTTGAAGAGCCAGCCGAAGTACACGATGCCGAGCACCACCAGCACGAGCAGCGGCAACACGAACGCCATCTCCACCGCGGCGGCGCCTCTTGCACGAAATCGACGAACGCGTTTCATGTCGCCTCCCGGCCCACTTTTCCGGTTGCCCGCCGGCCGCTCACTGGCCGCCCGCCATCGCCGGCAGCAGCACGCGATACACGTGAATGAAGGCGGGCCCCATCAGCACCACCATCAGCGCGGGAAAGATGCAGAACATCAGCGGGAACAGCAGCTTCAGCGCGATCTTCGCGGCCTGTTCCTCCGCGCGCATGCGCCGGCGCACGCGCAGCGTGTCGGAGAGCACGCGCAGCGACGCGCCGATGCTCGTGCCGAAGCGCTCGGCCTGGATCAGCATCGTGCTGAACGAATCGATGTCCTCCACACCGGTGCGCAGCGAAAAGTTGCGCAGCGCCTTCTCCTTCGAGAATCCGGAGCGGATCTCCAGCAGCAGCAGTTCGAGTTCGTCGGCCACCGCGGGACTGCGCAGCCGCACCTCTTCGGCCACCTTCATGAGCGCCGCATCGAGCCCGAGGCCCGCTTCCACACATACGGTCATGAGATCGATGGCGTCCGGGAAGTCCTCGAAGATCGTGCGCTGGCGCCTGGCAACGCAGCGTCCCACCACGAGGTTCGGCAGGTAGTAGCCCGTGCCCCCCAGCGAAATCAGCAGCGCCGTGAAGCCGACCGTGCTGCCCGTCATCGGGCTGCCGATCAGCCAGACCGCGGCCAGAAGCGGCAGCACGAGCGCGAGGGCCGTCTTCGCGGCGAAGTACACGGCGACCGCGCCCGGCTGCCGCCAGCCAGCGTTCATGAGCCGCACGCGCAGCGCCGAGACTTCCCAGCCCTCCTTCGGCACGGACAGCCGCGAGATGGGTCTCGACAATTCGACCAGCTTCTCGAACCAGACGCTGTCGTCGCGGCCGCCCGCCTCGCCCATGCGCGGCTCGATGCGGGGCTCGAAGCGCGGGCCCGCCGGCTGCTCGATGCGGTGGCGCATGTCGCGCGGCGAGAGCAGATGCATGAGCCCGAAGGCAAGCACGAACACGAGCGCGAACACGCCGCCCAGCATCAGCATTGAGGTCGTGTTGAGAAGTGTCATCGTCGTTCCCCGCCTTTTCCCGTTGTTTTCGCCCGCCCGCCTAGACGCGGATCGCGATGGTGCGGCGGATCCAGAACACGCCGATCACCATCAGCAGCGCCGCCGCCTGCACGACGTGCACGCCCGCCTCGTCCTGCCACAGCACGTCGAGAAAGCCCGGATTGAGCACCGACATCAGCCCGGCGGTCACGAACGGCAGCAGGATCAGGACCCATGCGGAAAGCTTGCCCTCGGCCGAGAGCACCCGCACTTTGTCGAACAGCTTGAAGCGCTCGCGCACAAGCGCGGTGATGCCGTCGAAAAGTTCGGCCAGGTTGCCGCCGGTCTCGCGCTGGATCAGCACCGCAATCACGAAGTAGCGCAGGTCGTGCACGGGCACGCGCTGTGCGAGGCTGGCGAGCGCGTCGTTGAGCGGCACGCCGTAGTTGATCTCGTCGAAGGTCGCGCGGAACTCCGCGCCCATCGGGTCGGCAAACTCCTCGCCCACCATCTGGATCGCCGCCGCGAAGGCATGCCCGGCACGCAGCGAACGCGCAAGCATGTCGCACGCGTCCGGCAATTGCCGCTCGAACTGGTAGAGCCGGCGCGCGCGGCGCCGGCGCAGGTAGAGCACGGGCAGCAGCGCGGCGAGCAGCGCCGCCGCGGCCGCATATCCGAACGGCGCCGGCAGCAGATAGCCCGCCAGCAGCACGAGCGGCGGCAGCGCCGCGCACAGGCCGAGGAGACGCGCGACCGACCAGCGTAGGTCGGCCTGGCGCAACTGGCGCTCGATTGCCTGGGAGAGCGAAAGATTCGCGAGGCTGCGGCGCAGCGGCGACGCGCTGCCGTCCGCGCGCGACTTGAGGATCGACAGCGTTTCGCGCGGGATGCCGCTCGCGGCCGACACCGCCTGGATACGCGACTCGAGGCGGCGCGCGGCGGCCCCGTGCCGGCTGTTCCAGACCATCCAGGCGCCCTCGATCGCCAGCACCACGGCGACGAACACGAGGACGACGGCAGCGTAGAAGATCGGGCTCATGCGTGTCTCCGCTCAGTCTCAGTTCGTCTCGAAGCGGCGCGCCGGATCGTAGATGTTCTCCGGCAGCGTGACGCCGAACGCCTGCAGCCGCTCCGAGAATTTCGGCCGCACGCCGGTCGCGCAGAAGTAGCCGCGCACCGCGCCGGTCGAGTCGATGCCCGTGCGGCGGAACGTGAAGATCTCCTGCATGTTGACCACGTCGCCTTCGAGGCCCGTGAGCTCCGAAATGCTCATGATCTTGCGGCGGCCGTCCGTGAGACGCGCAGCCTGGACAACCACGGTGATCGCCGAGGCGATCTGCTGACGCATCGTCCGCGGCGGCAGCGCGAGGCCCGCGAGGCTGATCATGTTTTCGAGCCGCGTGAGCGCGTCGCGCGGGGTATTCGCATGGATCGTGGCAAGCGATCCTTCGTGGCCCGTATTCATCGCGTTGAGCATGTCGAGCGCTTCGGCGCCGCGCACTTCGCCGAGGATGATGCGGTCGGGCCGCATGCGCAGCGCGTTGCGCACGAGCGAGCGCTGCGTGATCTCGCCGCGCCCTTCGATGTTGGGCGGCCGCGTTTCGAGCCTGAGAACGTGCTGCTGGCGCAGTTGCAGTTCGGCGGCGTCTTCGATCGTCACGATGCGCTCGTCGTTGGGAATGAAGCCCGAGAGCACGTTGAGCAGGGTGGTCTTGCCGCTGCCCGTGCCGCCCGAAATCAGGATGTTCACCTTGGCGCGCGCCAGCCCGTCGAGCACCTCGGCCATCGGCGGCGTGAGCGTTTGCAGCGAGACGAGGTCGGGCACCTGCAGCGGATTGACGGCAAAGCGGCGGATCGAAACGAGCGGGCCGTCCACCGCCGAAGGCGGAATGATTGCGTTCACGCGCGAGCCGTCGGGCAGGCGCGCGTCCACCATCGGGCTCGATTCGTCGATGCGGCGGCCCACGCGCGAGACGATCTTCTCGATCACCTTCATGAGGTGCGCGTCGTCGTAGAACGTGATGTCGGTGAGTTCGAGCCGCCCGCGGCGCTCCACGTAGGTCTGCTTCGCGGTGTTCACGAGAATGTCGGACACCGTGGGGTCGCGTAGCAGGACTTCGAGCGGGCCGAAGCCGAACATCTCGTCGTAGACGTCGATGGTGAGCTGGCGCCGTTCGAGGTCGTTCGCGGGTTCCTTGCGCTCGTCGAGAATGCGCGCGATCAGCAGGCCGATCTCGCTGCGGATCTGCTCTTCGGGCATGCGCACAAGCCGCTCCAGCTCCACGCGGTCGAGCACCGTGAGGTGCATCTCGCGCTTGAGCCGCTGATACGCCTCCGATTTCGTGCGCACCGCGAGCGCCGCGGCGGCCGCTTCGTCGCGCTCGCCCACGAGCTGCAAGCGGTTTCCTGCAATCTGGTCACGAAGCGACATGATGCTGCTCCCCTCTCAGTACCGCGGATTCGTTGCCGCCGGACGGGTTGCCGCCGGCGTGCGAAGCGGAGGCGCGGCGCCCCATCAGACGGCCGAAGAGCGACTCGCGCTGCGCGCTCTTCTGCTCGCCGCCCGCCACACCGCTCGCGAGCTTTGCCGAAAGGCCGCGCAGGCTGCGCGCAAGCGCGCTCTTGCGCGCGGCCTCGGAGACCGGCAGGCCGTGGTTGACCGCCTCGATCGCGGCGCGCGGGTCTTCCGGCACGACGTGAAACGGAGCGTGCCCGAGCGTGCGCTCGATCGCCTCGCGGGCCCGTGCGCCTTCCTTGCCGTAGCGGTTCAGCACGAGGCGAATGCGCTCGTTGCCGTAGCCGAGCGAGCCGAGGATTTCGAGCAGGCGCCGCCCCGCGTGCAGATGCGGCATGGTCGCGTGGAGCACGACGTGAATGTGGTCGCTGCGGTCGAGCGCGAGCATGGACAGCTGGTTGATCGACTGGCCGATATCGACCACCACGAAGTCGTAGCGCGGCGTCGCCACGCCGAGAATCCATTCGAGCCGGTCGGCGCGGATCCCGGCGGCCTTCACCGGGTCGCCGGCGCCCGCCAGGATGTCGAAGTTCTCGGCCGCGTGAATCACGCTCGCCTCGAAGAACGCCGCGTCCATGCGATCGATCTGCGCGCTCATCTGATCGAGCGTCGACGGCGCCGACGACGAACTGATGAGGAACGCCGCGTCGGCGAACTGCTGGTTCAGATCGACGAGCAGCACGCGCTTTTTCTCGATGCATGCCATGCCGTGCGCGACGTTCGCGGCCAGAAAGCTCGTACCCACGCCGCCGCGGCTCGACATGAATGCAGCGATGGGCGTCCTGCGCGACGCGTCGGCGGGACGCTGCCCCACCGCGCGCTGCAGCGCGTCGCCCAGCCCCTCTGCATCGAGCGGCCAGTTCAGCACGTCGCGCACGCCGGCGCGCATCGCGGCAATCACCGTCGTCGAGCTCGTATCGGCCGTGACCAGCACGCACGTGAGGCGGGGATGGCGGCGGCAGAGTTCCGCGATCGTGGCGAGTTCGGTGCTGCCGGGCGACGGCACATCGACGATCAGCACGTCGAAGGCGCCGAGCATGTCGCCGCGGTCGAGCAGCAGCGCCGGGCCGCCGGCCACGCGCGTGGTGCGGTAGTTGCCGCACGCGGCGATCAGGCGTGCGGCCTGGTCGAGCCGCTCCGGGTCGTTCGAAATGGTCAGGATATCGATCATGATGGTTGCCCCGCCGGTCCTTACTGCCCTGTTGCGCCGCTCGTGCCGCCGCTCACCCCGATCGCGTAGGGGTTCGCGGACACCACCGGCTGCCTGAACGACTTGTCGTAGAGATCCATGGCGGACACCGCCGCATTGCCGTCGATGCCCTGCGGCGACGGCGCATTCTCGCCAGCGTGCGGATCGATGATCTGCACCTGCGCCGACGTGCGCGCGGCCTCGCCGAAGTGCGCATCCCAGATCGGCGTGCTGGTCATGCAGCCGCCGAGTGCCGCGCAGGCGGCGACGAGAAGCGCCGCGCGCGCCACAACGATAGTCTCGAGTTTCATGTCGGTCCCCTCGGCTCGCATCAGTGATCCGCGGCGGCGGCCTGGGCGGCGGCCGTCACGACTTGCTGGTTGGTCAGATCGACGCGCGCCAGGTACTTCACATGCGCTGCATCGCTTTGCGCCGCGGGCTCGGGCGCGGCCGCCGCGTCGCGCTCGGGCTCAGGCTTCGGCGCGCTGCCGCTGCGCAGCGAAACCGGCGTGCCGGGCGCGGGAGGGGCGGCGGGCGTGGCCGGCCCGCTCATCGGCTGGCCCGCAGGCGGGACCGGTTGCATGGGCTGGCGGGGCTGGGCGGGCATAGCCGGGGCAGCCGGCTGCGCGGGCGCCGCGCCGTTGGCCTTGTTCGCGAACGCCGCAGCGGCGGCGCGCCCTTCCATGTCGCCCGTTGCATACACATCCGCTTCGTGCGGCTGCGTGAAGCTGTCCGTCGGCAGGCGGTACTGGGCCGTCTGCACCGGATGCACGAGATGCGGCGTCACGACGAAGACGAGCTCGGAGCGGTCCTGCTGGAACGAGGTGCTGCGAAAGAGCGCGCCGAGCACCGGCAGTTCGCCGATGCCGGGCAGCGCCTTGAGCGAACCCGTCACGTTGTTGCTGATGAGGCCGCCGATCGCGAACGACTCGCCGTCGCGCATCTGCACCGTGGTCGAGGCGCGCCGCGTGGTGATGAGCGGCAGGATCGAGGTTCCGCTCACGTTGGCCGCGCTGATTGTCACGCCGGTTGGCGAGAGTTCCGAGACCTCCGGCGACACCTTCAGGTTGATGCGCCCGTTGCCGAGCACCGTGGGCGTGAACTTGAGCCCGACGCCGTACTCCTCTTCCTGCAGCACGATGGCCGTGGCGCCCGTGCCCGAACTGCTCTGCGGCACCGGGATGAACACTTCGCCGCCGGCAAGGAAGGTGGCCTCCTGTCCGCTGATCGTGACGAGATTGGGTTCGGCCAGGATCTTGACGAGGTTATCGGTCTTCTGTGCATCGACGGAAAGCTGGAACGGCTTGTTGTTCGCCTTGCTGATGCCGATCGCACTCGACACCCCCGCCAGCAGGTTGCTCACGAGGGCGCCCGACCACGAGCCGAAGCCGCCCTGGATGTTCACGGCCGCGCCGAGCTGGTCGATGAGGGTCTTGTCCACCTCGGCCACCTTCACTTCGAGCATCACCTGTTCCGGCGAATCGACGGTGAGCATGTTGAGCACGCCACCCTTCGTACCGTTGCCGGTCTGGCCGTGCGCGACGCTATAGATCGTCGCGATCTGCGCGGCCTGCTGCGCGGCCTGCGAGCTCGACACGTGGCCCATCAGCACGAGATTGTCGGCGGCGGTGGAAACGCGGATGTCGTGCTCGTCGGGTAACAACTGCGCGAGCGACGCCTGCAGCCCCCCCGCATCCGCGTTGACGACGACGTCGATCACCTCGCAGGCGCCGCTGCGCCCCTGGATGATCATGTTGGTCGTGCCCACGGATTCGCCGAGCACATAGAGGGTCTGCGGCGAAACCATGGTCGCCTGCGCGACGCTCGGGTCGCCGAGCGTGCGGTTGCGCACCGGCTCGTCGATGGGCACGAGAATCGACTTGCCGAGCGGCACGACGATGCTGCGTTCGCCGCGCACCGCGCCCACGCAGTTGGGCCCGTGCAGCGGGACGGCCGGCGCATGCGCGGCGGCCCCGGAAGCCGGCGCGGGCGCCATGCTGATCGTCATCTGCATCGGGCCGCCCGCCATCGGCATCGCGGCGGCGCGCGCGCCCGCGGCGCTCTGTGCCGCTTCCTCGGCCATCGCCTGGGAGACGCCGATGAGCCCCACGCACGTCATGGCGGCACAGACCCACCGCACCCGGTGCGTCGCTGCGCGAGCGCCCCCCTGCAACACCCTCTGACTGGCTTTCATGTCGTTATACCCCGTAGCTCGATGCAGCTGGAATTCGGTTATGTGCGTCCGTGCGGGTCGTTCTGCCCGGGCGCTGCCCTCGAGAATTTGTTTCTAATGTGTTCTTGATGCGTTCAGAAGCATTCCTGACTACCTGTCACCCCGGACAGCACGCCCACGCACTCGCGCTTGACCTCCGCGCGGGCGTACCTGACGTGAACCGCCGGCTTGGGCGCCGCCGGCGCCGAGGCCGGCAGATCGGGCGCGCCGAGCAGCGTCATCTTGGTCGCGCCGTCCGTCGAGAGCTTGTCCTTGTCGATCTGGTTGCGCAGCACGAGCGAGAGGTTGCCCACGCTGCGCGCGAGATCGAGCTTCTCCGCCTGCTCGGGCGTGACTTCCAGCGTCACCGCGTTCACGACCTTCGGCTGCGTCTCGTCGCGGCTCACCTCCTGCGCGACCGCGAGTACCAGGATGCGTTCGAGCACGATCTTCGAAATGCTCTGGCCGTTGGCGCTGCTGTTCTTGCCTTCCGGCGACTGCGTGTTGACGATCACGTCGACGTAGTTGCCCGGCAGCGCGAAGCCCGCCACGCCCACCACGTCGTTCACGCGCACCGTGATGGCGCGATGGCCTTCGTCGATCATCGCCGAGAGGCCGCCCCGGGTGCCCACCGGGGCGAGCCTGGATTCGAGCACCGGCTCGCCGCGCGAGAGGCTCGTGCGCACCACGCGCCCTTCGAGCGCCTTCAGGTCCGTGAAGGTGCCGGGCGGCACGCTGTCCTTGGGCCAGCTCACGGTACGGACCATGGTCCCCGTGATGGGCTGGCCGAGGCCGATGTCGTCGGTTGCGACCGCAACCGACGTCACCGCGTCCGAAGACGTCTGCATCAGCCAGTGAGAGGCGAACACCACGGCCGCCAACCCCGCCAGCAGCGCGACGACGAACATGAGCACTGCACGACTGTTATTCATGGTCCCCTCCTCGAACGCACGACTTTCTTTCGATCCGGCACGGCCCGTTCAGCCGGCCATGGCAAACAGCACCCCCAGTGTCCCCGCCGCGATGGCGACGCCGTAGGGCAAGGAACCGACCGATGGGCCGGGCGCTTCGATCTGCGCTATCGACAGCGGCATTGCCGATGCCAAAGGCAGCTTGTGCAGCACGCCGGGCAGCATGGCCCGCACGTTGCGCAGCAACTGGGCGAGCCGGCCCTGGCACACGACGATCAGCACCGAGCCTGCCCCACCCAGCACAAACGTTGCGAGAGCAACATGGCAGGCCGCGTTCACGCCCAGCCACGCGCCAACCATGGCCATGAGCTTGACGTCGCCGGCCGCCATGCCGCGCAGCAGATAAAACGGCATAAAGGCGGCAAATCCCGTGGCCGCGCCGGCCAGCCAGGCGGTGGCGCCCGAGGGTGCACCGTGCAGCCAGACCTGAACCGCCAGCGCGCCGAAGAGGCCCGATCCGACGAGCCAGTTCGGAATGCGGCGTGCAACGAGATCCGTGCTTGCGGCAACCAGCACCCATGCGGTCACGCACAGCGGAACGGGATGCGGGGGAAGCGGGGCGAGGTGCATGGCGGTCTCGGTAAGGTCGGCTTGCGCGATCCGGAATGGTCTGAACGACGGATCAATACGACTGCGTGCGGATATTCGAGTTATGCGAAGTGCCGGGCGGACCGCACGGTGCCCGCCCGGCGCTCGCGTCACGTGCTCGCAGCGAGGTCCGAAAACACCTTGCTGAGGTTCGAGCCGATGGTGGTCACACCTGCGATGATGGCCAGCGCGATCAGCGCTGCAATGAGGCCATATTCGATCGCGGTCACACCACCATCGTCCTTCAGGAAGCGCTTGGCGCCGGCAATGATTTGAGTCATGACTAACCCCTTGTTGGAAGATTGACTACCTGACTACCCCGAAACAGCCCGATTCTCAGGGCTACGAACGACTTCTACTTCAATAAGTACCGCCAGGCGATTACGTTTTAGGCGATGCGAAATGGATTGTGTGTTCGGTTGTGCACGCATCCTTTCACGTCGTCGCCGCTTGATGACATCGAACAACACCGCAAACGTATTACCGCTCCCAGGCACCGGCAGAACGCTCACCACTCCTGCGATCCGATGTGCCGAAGTACAGAAACGGCAGCATCGATCACGCGCAGTGTTCGATGGGCGGCAGCGACAGGAATCGGGAGGAGTGTCGTCTCGCGGATGAAGCGGATGTGGGTCACACGCTTCGCGAGGACGGTTTTCCGCCTTGCGAATGTGTCCCGCTTCGCGAGACTTCATGACGATCCGCTCCCACCGTGTTTGCCCGGCTGAGCGGCGTCGTTTTACTACCCCCGATGTGTCGCGGCGGCCGGTGGACGAAGCCCCGGCTTCCGCTCTCGAACCTTTTTTCTGTTATGCGTTTTTCCCGCATTACCGGCCCATTAACCCTGAATCCTGCTTTGAAGAAAATGGAATTAGCGAGCTGGCGACTTCTTTTTAAGCGACGGAGAAGAGAACGTATGTGGGAAACGGCACATATTTTCCCGCCGGGACGCCGAAATACGGGTAGAACCCGACCCCGCCGGCACCGTGGAAGCCTTTACTTAACCGCCATTTGACTGCGGAGCCAGGGTCTGCCCGGAGGGGGTGTCCGAGACGCCAGGAAAAACATTTTCTGGGCGCAATCGATTGCGGCACGTTCAGAAGCCGCTTCGTCTTTTTCATTGATTTCGAAATGTTCGATTCGTCACGCTCGCGGATCGAATGGCATTGAATGGGGCAATTCCGGTCGAACATAATTCGCCAACAAGATCCGGCTGACCGGCAGACCGGATCGACAAAAAGCAGACCAGACACAACACAAATTTCATTCGGAATCCGGCACGAGCAAGAGGTCGGGTCATCACGAACGGACGGGGATATGGATCTTTCCATCAAAGAAGCCATCGGGACACGACGGCCAGTACGCACCTGGATCACACGCTCGCGGGTTCGCCTGTACGCTCTTGCGGCGCTCGCGCTCTACGCCGTGTTCATTGCCATCTGGTCCCTGCACAGCACCGGCTTCACGGACACGGGCATTGCCCGCCCCGCCACCGACTTCTCCGTATTCTGGGCGGCGTCGCACGTGATGCTGCACGGCGCGAGCTGGCAGGCCTACGACCCGGCGACCTTCGCTTCGATCGAGCGCGCGCTCTTCGGCAATCGCGAAGAGTTCGCGTTCCTGCCGTGGCTCTACCCGCCCACGTTTCTGCTCGTCGTCACGCCGCTCTCGCTTCTGCCGCTGCCGCTCTCCTATGCACTCGCAACGATTGCCGGTCTCGTCGTTTTCTCGTGGGCGGCCATGCGTCTCTCGGGCCTCGCATCGACGTCGATCGGGCGCGACGTCGGTGTCCTCGCGCTCGTGGCAAGCCCGGGCGTGTTCGTCGCGGCACTCTACGGCCAGAATTCGCTCTTGACCGCAGCGCTCGTCGCCTCCGCCATGCTTTGGCTCGACAAGCGGCCTGTACTCTCCGGCATTTTGATCGGTTTGCTAAGCATCAAGCCACAAATGGCGCTGCTCTTTCCGTTCGTGCTGATCGCAACGCGCGCGTGGCGTACGGTGACTTCCGCGGCCATCACGGCGAGCCTCTTCACGCTCACGAGCACACTGCTCTGCGGCACGCAGACCCTCGCGATGTTCCTCGCGAACACACGCTTCGCGCGCGAGTCCATTCTCGAGCGCAATGATCACTTCTGGTGCTGCTCGCCCTCCGCCTTTGCCGCCCTGCGCTCGGCCGGTTTGCCGCTGTGGTCCGCCTACGCGGCGCAGGCGCTCGTGACCTGCGTGGCGATCGGCGTGGCCTGCTCGGTGTGGCGCGGCACGCGCGACGTGCGGCTTCGCGCCAGCGTCTTCGTCATCGCCACGCTGCTTGCGAATCCCTATGTGTGGCACTACGAACTCGCCTGGCTCGGCATTGCGCTTGCTGCCCTCTTCGCCCTCGGCCAGAGCGGGGGCTGGCTGCGCGGCGAGCAAACCTTGCTCGCCGCGGGCTGGCTGCTGCCGCTCTTCGAGCTCGCCAATAGCGTTGCGCGGCTGCCGCAGGCCGGCGTGGTCGTCCTCCTGCTCATGCTGATGATGGTCCTGCGCCGCCAGCGCCTCACGATGGGAGTCCGTTCATGAACCCGCTCATCCAGGCGCCCGCGCGCGCCGCCGCCGCGCCGCATTCCCGGGTCGGCCAGACCCGCCCGCATTGGCTGAACAGCGAACGCCTGCGGCTTTATCCGCTGGTCGCGCTCGCATGCTATGTCCTCGCCACGCTCTCGTATCTCGTGCGCGTGCTCTGGCTGCACCCCGGCGAGCACCTCGGCCCGATCTCGCTCGACTTCGTCGCCTTCTGGAGCGCGTCGCATCTCGCGCTGCAAGGGCATGCCATGAGCGCCTATCACGTCCCGACGATCACGGCGGTGGAAACCGCAGCGCTCGGCCACGACGTCGGCCTCCTGCCATGGCTGTATCCGCCGACCTTCCTGCTCTTCGTCTATCCCCTCGCGCTGATGCCGTATCGCCTTGCCGCGACGGTCTTTCTGGGGTTCACGCTGCTCGCGTTCGTCGCCGTCTGCCATGCGACGCTGCCGAGGCGCCGCGTCGCGCTGATCGCGCTCGCGTTTCCCGGCGCGGCCATCGTTCTGGCCGCCGGCCAGAACGGCCTGCTTACCGCCTCCTTTATCGGACTCGGCCTCGTGATGCTCGAGCGCCGGCCCTGGCTTGCCGGATTCTGCCTGGGCCTGCTGTGCATCAAGCCGCACCTTGCCGTGCTGATTCCGCTCGCGCTCCTGGGCTCGCGCTCGTGGCGCGCGCTCTTCGCGACTGCCGCCACCGCGCTCGCCATGCTCGCGGTCTCCACGCTCGCCTTCGGCTTTGGCACGCTCCAGGCCTTCGTGCAGAACATGGGGCTGATCGCGGGATTCGTCGATAGCGGCGTGGCCGCGCTCGCGCGCATCCCCACGTTCTTCTCGCTCGCGAGAATGCTCCACGTACCCACTTCGCTGGCCTATGCGCTGCAGGGCGTATCGGCCTGCGTGGGCGCCCTCGCCGTGATCTACGCATGGTGGCGCCCGTGCGCCTTTGAGTTGCGCGCCGCGACGCTGGTCTGCGCAACGCTGATGGTGAGCCCCTACCTGTTCGACTACGACCTCACCTGGTACGGCATCCTGATCGTCTGGTTTGCCCGCTACGCACTGAAGCGCGGTTTTCTGCGCTGGGAGAAAGAGTGGCTCGCGCTGCTCTGGGTCGTACCCGTGAGTGGCATCGCGGTGATCGACCGCCTGCACTTCCAGTTCTTCCCTCTCGTTACCTGCCTCACCCTCGCGATGCTGCTGCGCCGCGTCGCCCTCGAGAGACGCATGTCCGCCGGTATGGCTTGCCGCCTTGCGGCACAGGAGACACCATGAAGCCCCTCTTCCCCGACAACGCAGCCACGGGCGACGCGCCCGCAAGGAAGCCGCTGATCTCCCTGGTCGCGCCGTTCTACAACGAGTGCGAGGCTGTCGAGACGTTCTTCGAACGGGTGCTGGACG
Source organism: Paraburkholderia ferrariae NBRC 106233 (assembly GCF_000685035.1). GTDB lineage: Bacteria > Pseudomonadota > Gammaproteobacteria > Burkholderiales > Burkholderiaceae > Paraburkholderia > Paraburkholderia ferrariae. Next base: position 15,285 of record NZ_BAYB01000012.1, on the reverse strand, counting down.
TGCTTGGGCGCGTGCCGGCAATCCGCTTCGAGATCGTCTGCGTCAACGACGGCAGCCGCGACGGCACGCTCGAAAAGCTGGTCGCCATGAGCGAGCGGGACCGCCGCGTGAAGGTCGTGGACTTCACGCGCAACTTCGGCAAGGAGGCGGCGCTCACCGCCGGGCTTGACGAGGCATCGGGCGATGCGGTCGTCGTCATCGACGCCGATCTGCAGGACCCGCCCTCGCTGATCCCGGAGATGATCGAACGCTGGCGCGCCGGCGCCGAGGTCGTGCTCGCACGGCGCGCCAGTCGCGCCTGCGATTCATTCCTCAAGCGCACTACAGCCGCGCTCTTCTATCGCGTTCACAATAAGCTCTCCGAAGTGAAAATCCCGGAGAACGTGGGCGACTTTCGCCTCATGGACCGCCAGGTCGTCAACGCGCTGCGCAGCCTGCCCGAGCGCCACCGCTTCATGAAGGGGCTGTTCGCGTGGGTAGGCTTCCAGACCGTGACGATCGACTACGAGCGCCCGCCGCGCACCGCGGGCAACACCAAGTTCTCGGGCTGGCGCCTGTGGAACTTCGCGCTCGAAGGCATCACGAGCTTCAGCACCGTGCCGCTGCGCAGCTGGACCTATATCGGCGGCGCAATCGCCTTACTGGCGTTCTGCTACGGCGGCTTCATCATCGGGCGGACCGTGCTGTTCGGCAATCCCGTGCCGGGCTACGCCTCGCTGATTTCGGTGCTGCTTTTCATGAGCGGCATCCAGTTGGCCGGCATCGGCGTGATTGGTGAATATATCGGCCGGATCTACGACGAATCGAAGAAGCGGCCAATCTATCTGATCCGCCGCCGCTACGAAGCGCCCAGCAAGGTCAGCACGCTCCCCGTGCAACCTGCCAACGTGCGCGGCAGCGGCAACGCGGCGATCGACCTCGCCCGCAGGCGCAGCGGCGCGCGTCTGCGTGTGATGAGCCGGTAGTCCGCGCCCATGCGACGCATGCCGGTCATGAGCGACACGACGACGCGCATCGCTGGCGCGCGCGGCCCCATCGCGCCGCTGCGCTGGCTCACGCGCGATCGCATTGCGCTGTACGGTGCGGCGTGTCTCGTGCTGCAAGCCTCGCTGCTGGGTATCTGGGCCATCGCGTACTGGCGCCTGCACGTGCCGGGCGTCCCGCTGCCCGGCTCCGATTTCCGCGTTTTCTGGTGTGCATCGCAGGTTTCGCTACGCGACAGTGCGCTCGCGGCATTCGATCAGTCGCGCATGCTGGCGTGCGAGGCCGAGCTGCAGGCCGGCACGCCGCTCGCGCAGATGTTCGGACCCTGGGTCTATCCGCCGCCCTTCCAGTTGCTCGTGTATCCGCTCGCCTTGCTGCGCTATGCGGGTGCCTATGCGGTCTTCATGGGCGTGAGCTTGAGCGCCTGCCTGTGGGCCTGCGCACCGGCCATGCGGACAAGGCCGCTGCCGTGGGTCGTCGTGCTCGCCTTCCCCGGTTTTGCGGTCATGGCCGTGCACGGTCAGAATTCGTTGCTGACGCTCGCCCTCGCCGCCGGCGCGCTCGGCTTGCTCGACACCGCGCCCGTGTGGGCCGGCGTCTGTGCCGGGTTGCTCGTCATCAAGCCTCAGTTGGCGCCGCTGTTTCCCCTCCTGTTCCTGTGCGGCCGCCACTATCGGGCTCTGGTGGCGGCAATGGGGAGCGCCGCGTGCCTGTGCGCCGTGAGCGTGTTCTCGTTCGGCTGGCCGCTATGGCTGGCGTGCCTCCATACGCTTGCGTGGTTTCAGGACGCCGCACTCGATCGCGACGGCGGCCATCTCTGGTGTGCCATGCCAACCGTATTCGCCCTGGCAAAACACATGGGCGCCACGCAGGGTTGCGCGCTCGCGCTGCATGGAGCACTCGCCGCGGTCGCCGTGGGCACGACCGCGCTGGCGTGGTACCGGCATGCGGACCGGAACCTCTGCACGGCAGCCGCCGTCGTTGCGGCACTGCTCATTCCACCGTATCTGGTGTACTACGAGCTCGCGTGGCTGCTGCTGCCGGTCATCTATTTGTGTGCCTATGCGCGTTCCCGGCAGGGGCCGCGGTCGTCGATCTACGCGATCTATGCCGCGTATGCGCTCGCAGCGACCGCGTGGTGCGCTCCATGCGCTGCTTTCCTCGCGATCGTGCTGACGGGCACGTGCCAATGGGTAGTGGTGCTGCTGCCGCTCATGCTCGCGGCAATACTGCGCGAGGCGTTTCTCCTCTCGGGCCGCCGCCGCTCGAACAGCGCCGCGCTTCCCGTTTAACTCGCCCGATAGGTCCAGCGCGAGTGCATGACATACGAAACGGCGGGAATACAAACGACCACAGCCAGCGTCGGCAGCCACATATTCTGCCGGCCGCAGGCGAGGGGAATCAGCGCCGCGACGAGAAACCCGCCGAGCGACACGGCGCCAAACCGCAGAAAACGCGCAAAGGTCGGCTGCGAGGAGAAGCTCCACAGCGTCTGGAGCAGGAAGGACACGACATTGGCCACGACGAACGCCGTGACGTTCGCGACGGTGGAGTCGCGCACGATCCATTCGAACACACACCAGGCGACCGAAACGTGGACGCCCGTGGCAACGCCGCCCGAGACGATGAACCTGACGATGCGCGGCGTGCGTTGCATGTGCGTTTCCCCTGCGGGCGAGCGGTTGCGATCTCGGCGGCGCGACGCACCGCCCGCACCCGCGACAATGTGTGAAATGAAGTATGGAGGAATCGCGGCGCGCCCGGTTGCGCTAAGCGCGTGGGAATGTTCACCGCTGCACACAGCAGCAACGAGCGGCAACCATAGACAAAAAAAGCCCGGCAGAAGCCGGGCTCTTCTCGCCGCAGGGCGTGCTGCCGACTAGAACGGCAGCTTCGCATCCGGCTTTTCCGCGAGGATCACGCGCTTGAAGTCGGCCTGGATGCGCGCGAGCGCAGCGTCGTTGTCGGCTTCGAAGCGCATCACCACCACCGGCGTCGTATTCGACGAGCGCGCGAGGCCGAAGCCATCCGGATACTCCACGCGCAGGCCGTCGATGGTGATGACCTCGTCGGCGCCCGTGAACTTCGCGTTCTGCTGCAGCTTCGCAATCAGCGCAAAGTTCTCGCCCTCCTCCAGCTTCAGTTGCAGCTCCGGCGTGGCGTGCGAGTTCGGCAGGCTGTTGAGCAACTGGCTCGGGTCGGCCACGCGCGTGAGGATTTCGAGCAGGCGCGCGCCCGTGTACAGGCCGTCGTCGAAACCGTACCAGCGGTCCTTGAAGAACACGTGGCCGCTCATTTCGCCCGCGAGCGGCGCGCCGGTTTCGCGCAGCTTCGCCTTCACGAGCGAGTGGCCCGTCTTCCACATGAGCGGCTCGCCGCCCTTGTCCTTCACCCACTTCGCGAGATTGCGCGTGCACTTCACGTCGTAGATGATCTGCTTGCCCGGGTTGCGCGAGAGCACTTCCTCGGCGAACAGCATGAGCTGACGATCCGGATAGATGATCTGGCCGTCCTTCGTCACGACGCCGAGGCGGTCGCCGTCGCCGTCGAACGCGAAGCCGATTTCGGCATCGGTTTCCTTGAGCGCGCGGATCACGTCCTGCAGGTTTTCGGGGTGCGCAGGGTCCGGATGGTGGTTCGGGAACGTGCCGTCCACCTGCGTGAAGAGCTCGACGAGCTCGCAGCCCATGGCTTTGAAGAGACGCGGCGCGAGGTCGCCCGCCACGCCGTTGCCGGTGTCCACGACGATCTTGATCGGGCGCGAGAGCTTCACATCGCCCACGATGCGCGCCACATATTCGTCGGCGATGTCGTACTTCGTGTAGCTGCCCTCGCCCGAGTCGAAGCGGCCAGCCACGATGCGCTGGTAGAGCGCCTGGATCTGGTCGCCGTAGATCGCCTTGCCGCGCAGGACCATCTTGAAGCCGTTGTAGTCGGGCGGGTTGTGGCTGCCCGTCACGACGATGCACGAATCGATCACGCGCTCGCCTTCGGGCAGCCTGAGCGGCACGCTCGCGGCAAAGTAGCCCACCGGCGTGGGCACCATGCCCACGTCCACCACGTCCACGCCGGCCTCGCACAGGCCGTCGCCCAGCGCGCGGATCAGGTCCGGGCCCGAGAGCCGGCCGTCGCGCGCGATCACCACGGCGTCGCCGCCCTGTGCGCGCACTTCGCTGCCGAACGCGCGGCCAATGGCGCGGGCCGTGTCGGTGTCGAGCGTCTTGCCGACCACGCCGCGAATGTCGTAGGCCTTGAAAATCGATTGAGAGATCATGATGAAGCTCGCTGTCCGTCGTTCATTGAATAATGCGCTTATTCGTAACACACCGCGGCGGCATTCTTATGCAGGCGGTTACGAAAAGTCGAATCCGTTACAAACTATAATTGCGGTTTTTTGGCCGCTCGTCCTGTGCGCAGAGCCGTGTACGCGCAGGCTGCCGGACTTTTCCCGGGCGCCTGAACCGCCAATGCACCTGTTAAGGCACCCATTTTAATGCCTCGCCGTTTCCCGACGATAAAATCGACGATGCCAGAAGCGCGTCCCCTGTGCACGCAGCGTGCCCGCCGTACCGCCACGCCATGCCGAGCCTCTTGAACATCCGGCGCTACGCCAACCCGGACGTGGCGCGGGCGCTCTCCAACATCGTCTGGCTGGGCCTCGAACGGGTCACGCAGATCGCTGTCGCCATTGTGATCAGCGGCGTGCTGGCGCGCTATTTCGGCCCGGACGTGTTCGGCAAGTGGCAGTACGCCAATACGCTGCTGCTCGTGCTCGCCCCCATCACCTGGGTCTGCGGCGCGGAGATCCTCGTGCCGACCATCGTCAACCGGCCCCCGCAGGAACTGGGCACCGTGCTCGGCAGTGCGTTTGCCTTGCGCATCGGCGTCTCGGCCGCCGCGCTGCTGCTGACCTGGGCGGGCATCGCGGCGGGCGCGACCGACCCGCTCGTCGGCGCGATGCTCGCCGGGCTCGCGTTGACCATGCTGTTTCGCGAGCCTTTCGTCGGCGTAATCAACGCCTGGCTGCAGAGCATGACTTACAGCAAGCCGCAATTGCTGGCGAGCATGACGACGGCCGTCATCAAGGCGCTCCTCGTCTGGCTGCTCGCGCGCGCGGCTTTCCCGGCCGCGGGCTTCGGCTGGCTCTGGGCGCTCGAAGCGGCCGCGATCGGCGCGGCCCTCGTGCTCTACTACCGGCGCCGCCATGGCGGCAAGCTCGGCTGGCACGTGGAGCGCACGCTGTTCCGCCACTTCGCCACGGCCGGCACCGTGTTCTGGCTCGGCCTCATCTGCATGTACCTGTTCCTGAAGCTCGACCGGCTCATGCTCGAACGCACGATCTCGTTCGCCGATCTGGGCCGCTACTCGGCCGCGCAGCAGCTCAACGAAAACTGGATCACGCTCGCGCTCATGCTCGCGCAGACCATCGCCCCCGCCTTTGTCTATCGCGTGCAGGAAGCGGCGCAGCTCAAGCGCAACCTCGTGCGGCTCTTCGCCATGACGGCCGTGCTGATGATCGCGGGTGCGCTCGTGCTCGACGCCCTGGCCGGCTTCATCATCGGCCATGTGTTCGGCCCCGCCTACGCCGAGGCGGCCGGCATTTTCCGCTGGGCGGTCTGGCTTTCGGTGCCCGCGGGCATCGAGGCGATTGGCAACCTCATCGTGCTCAAGTACCAGGCCAAGTTCGTCCTGCTCGCGAAATGGCTGCTCGCGCTCGCCGTGGCCTTTGCCGTGAACCTCGTGGCCATCGGGCGCCTCGGCGCCTATGGCGCACTCGCCGGACTCGCGGCGGGCTACGTGGCCGCCGCGTGCGTGAACTTCTATTACATCCGCTTCAAGCTGGCCTCATGACGAACACCCCCGCCACCGCACGCGAAGGCGCACTCGCCGACGTCGCCGTGCTGATGCCCGCCTTTAACGGCCAGGCCGATGTCGAACGCACGCTGGCGTCGTTCAAGGAGGACGCGCCGATCTACGCGCTCGTCGTGGACGACGGCAGCACGCCGCCGATCGCCGCGCCCGATCTGCCGGGCATGCAGGTGGAGATCCTGCGCATGCCGAAGAACGGCGGCATCGAGCGTGCGCTGGAAGCCGGCATCGACGCACTCGCGGCGCGCGGCTTCCGCTATGCGGCGCGCATCGACGCGGGCGACCTGAGCGTGCCGCAGCGGCTCGCAAAGCAGCGCGCGCGCATGGAAGCCTCGCCCGCGCTCGCGGCGCTCGGCATGTGGACCCAGGTGGTGACGCGCAGCGGCGAGCCGCTCTTCATGCTGCGCCCGGCAGTGCAGCCGCAGCAACTCAAGCGCGAACGCCTGCTGCGCTCGCCGCTCGTCCATCCTTCCGTGATGTTGCGCGTGGAAGCGGTCAAGGTCGTGGGCAACTACCGCCGTCAATACCCGGCCGCCGAGGATCTCGATCTGTTCCTGCGGCTGATGCGGCGCTACGACTGCGCGAACCTGCCCGAACTGGGGCTCTTCTACGAGGTCAACGAGGGGGGCATCAGCGCCACGAAGCGGCGCCGGCAGATCGTTTCGACGCTGCGCCTGCAACTGGCCTACCTGAATGTGTTCAACTGGCGCGACTGGGCGGGGCTCGCAAAAAGCCTGCTGCACTTTGTCATGCCTTACCGGACGCTGCAGCGGATCAAACGGCGCCTGTTCGCGTGAGCGAGGCGCTGCTCCGCTAACGCGCCAGGCAGCAAGGCGCGGCACGGCGCAGCTACTTTTTGTTCGTACTGCAATCATAGGTGTACTCGCCAGGCGGCGCGCCGCCTTCGCGAAGCACGAGATCGATCCGGCAGGTGGCGCCGGCCTGCGAAGCAGAAATGGCTTTGCCCGTGCCGTCCAGTCCTTGTCGTCCTTGAGATGCCACGTGCCCGCGCTGATGCCCTGCACGATCAGATGCATCACGGCCGCCTCGATGGCCTCGCGCACGCGCAGCTGCGCCGGCTCGGTATAGGTGAGCCCGGCATCGACCTGCAACGGGTTCTGATAGCCGACGAGCCGGTGCTCGTACTCTACCCAGACGAGACTGCCCCAGCGCCCGCCGGGGCACTCGTGGATCGAGATGCTGTAGCGTTCCGCGAGCGGCTAGTCGCACCAGACGGCGGTTGCTGCTCGTTTGCAGGCTCCCTTCCCCCAGTACTGTCAAAAATGGCGCACGCGATTTCGCCGCGCCCAGAATCGTGGTCTTCAAAATTCGGCCCCCGTTTTTCCGCCTTCTTACGTTCGCGGCTGCGTGTGCGGGGGTTAGGAGGCGGGAAGTGTGCCAGTGGGATGCGGGGCGCATGGGCGAAGCGGTGCCAAGGACCACGGTGCGGCCCTTGACACGGTTTTACCGTCGGCACGGAAGACACGCCAGGCGGGTCTGAAACGCGCCTCAGGGGCCAAAGGTCACGTGGCACCTTTCAAACGACGTAACGCACCGGCCGTAACACGGAGTAAGAGAAATGAGCGTCGGCTAAAATGTGCGCCGCAGCAGATCCGTCCGGTTTTCCGGCCCATCCCGGCAGCCTGCCCGCACGCCCTGAACCAACCCGACACCGTCTTTGTGAACTCGCACGCCGCTCCCGCCAACCGGTCCGCCTCCGCCCTGCACATCGCACTCGTCTGCAACACAGCCTGGGCGATCTACACTTATCGTCACGGGTTGCTGCGCGCACTCACGCAAGCCGGAGCGCGGGTCACCGTCATCGCGCCGCGTGATCGGACCTTCGAACCGCTGGAGGCGATGGGATGCCGCTGCATCGACCTGCCCGTGGCCTCGAAGGGCACGAATCCCCTGCACGACCTCGGTACGCTGCGCGCGCTCTACCACCGCTATCGGTCACTCAAGCCGGACGTCGTCTTTCATTACACGATCAAGCCCAATATCTATGGATCGATCGCGGCATGGCTCGCACGGGTGCCCTCGCTGGCCGTTACGACAGGGCTTGGCTACGTGTTCATCCAGAAGAGCCGGGCCGCGCAGGTCGCCAAGCTGCTCTATCGCTTTGCCTTTCGCTTTCCGCGCGAAGTGTGGTTTCTCAACCAGGACGACGAAGCAGCCTTCAGGAGCGGGAATCTGCTGGCTCATCCGGAACGGGCCCGGCTGCTGCACGGCGAAGGCGTGGATCTCGAACAGTTCGCCTTCACCCCGCTGCCCGAACGCGACACGTTTTCTTTCGTGCTGATCGGCCGGCTGCTGTGGGACAAGGGCGTTGGCGAGTACGTCGAGGCTGCGCGGGCCCTGAAAGCCCGCTACCCGCGTGCGCGCTTCCAGTTGCTGGGGCCGGTGGGCGTGGACAACCCGAGCGCGATCTCGCGCGGGGACGTGGCCGCGTGGGAGCGCGAGGGCATCGTCGAATACCTCGGCGAAACGGCCGACGTGCGGCCCTTCATCGAGGCCGCCGATTGCGTCGTGCTGCCCTCCTACCGGGAAGGCGTACCGCGAACGCTGATGGAGGCCAGCGCCATGGGGCGTCCCATCGTGGCGACGGACGTACCCGGCTGCCGGGAAGTCGTCGAAAATGGCGTAAACGGCCTGCTTTGCGACGCGCGCAGCGCCGCATCGCTGACTGAACGGCTCACAGACATGCTGGAGCTCGCACCGGCCGAACGCAAGAAAATGGCCGGGGCCGGCAGAAAAAAAATCGAAAAAGAATTCGACGAACGCGCTGTGATACAACGCTACCGTGAACTCGTCCGCCATCTCACTGGCGTAACGTTTTAGGCACACTACACCTCATTCGAAATACGGGATACAGCATGGCAACCACACATTCCAAAGGCACCATTCTCGTCACGGGTGGCGCCGGCTATATCGGCTCGCATACCTGTGTCGAATTGCTCAACGGCGAGTACGACGTAATCGTCGTGGACAATCTCGTCAACAGCCGCCGCGAATCGCTCGCTCGCGTCACGCAGATTACCGGCAAACCGGTCACGTTCTACGAAGCCGATGCCTGTGACGAAGCAGCCCTCACCCGTATCTTCGAAAAGCATGCCGTCACGGGCGTGATCCACTTCGCGGCGCTCAAGGCCGTGGGGGAATCGGTCGCCAAGCCGATCGAGTACTACCGCAACAATCTGGACAGCCTGCTGGCCGTGCTCAATGTGATGCGCCGGCACGGCGTGAAGCAGTTCGTCTTCAGTTCGTCCGCCACGGTGTACGGCGTGCCCGAGAGCTCGCCCATCGACGAAACCTTCCCGCTCTTTGCGACGAATCCCTACGGGCAGTCCAAGCTCATCGCCGAGCAGATCCTGCGCGACCTCGTCATTTCCGATCCGTCCTGGCGCATCGCGGTGCTGCGCTATTTCAATCCGGTCGGCGCACACGAGAGCGGGCTGATCGGCGAGGACCCGGCGGGCATTCCGAACAACCTCATGCCCTACGTGGCCCAGGTGGCGGTGGGCAAGCTCGAAAAACTGCGCGTGTTCGGCAGCGATTACCCCACTCCGGACGGGACGGGCGTGCGCGACTACATCCACGTTGTCGACCTGGCACGAGGGCACCTGTCCGCGCTCGACACACTCGCCGCGCGCGACGCCGGCTTTGTCGTGAACCTTGGAACGGGGCGAGGGTACAGCGTGCTCGAGGTCGTGAAGGCATTCGAAGCGGCCAGCGGCCGCCCGATTCCTTACGAAATCGTGGATCGCCGGCCCGGCGACGTGGCCGAGTGCTACGCCAACCCCGCGGCAGCCGGGCAATTGCTGGGATGGAAGGCCCAGTTCGGCATCGAGCGCATGTGCGAGGACCACTGGCGCTGGCAGGAGAAGAATCCGCGCGGGTTCGCATAAGAGACCGCGGCGGCCCTCAGCCGGAAAGTTGCGCCCGACACCAGCCAACCGGCTTTACACGCTGGCATCTATTGTTGCAGTTCATTACATAGCCGTTACATAGATTAAAAAAACGCTACAATTTGTACAATAACCGTCGAATTGGAGCGGGCGCAGTGAATACAACAACCCCCAAGGGAGTCGTGGTGTGGCTGACCGGCATGTCGGGTGCCGGCAAGTCAACGATCGCCCATGCTTTCGTCACCCAGATGCGCATGCTCGGCGCGCGGACAACGCTGCTCGACGGCGACGTCCTGCGGACCGGACTCAACTCGGATCTGGGTTTCAGCGACGAAGAGCGCACGGAGAACCTCCGGCGCGTGGCTCATGTGGCGGCGTTGTTTTGTGAGGAGGGGTTTGTGGCCGTTACGGCTACGATTTCGCCGAATGCCGAGCACCGTGAAAATGCGAGGAAGATTGTTGGTAGCGCCTCGTTCGTCGAGGTCTTTGTCGATACCCCGCTTGAAGTCTGCGAGTCGCGCGATCCCAAGGGTTTGTACAAGCGGGCGCGGCAGGGGGAAATTAAAGAATTCACAGGACTCGGCGCCCCCTATTACCGGCCGGTAAATCCGGACGTCACCGTGCTCACGCAAGGCGCAAGCGTGCGCCAGTGTGTGGATCAGATCGTGGAACACCTCTTTCGTGCAGGCCGTATTGACACGGAACTCGGCCAGCGCCTCGCCCCCGCGCCACAGCCGCAGTACGACACCCACCAATACTGATCGCCCTCCCCGGTCGCAACGGCAAGACACCGTCTTGCCGCTTCGCTCCCGCCTTTAGCTCGCGGCCCGCACCGATGCTGCGCCGACACTTTGCAGCTTCGGCGCACTCGGTGGCTGATATTCAGGCACCCAACGGCGCAAATCCCGACGCACTTCGTCGTCTCCCGGCACCCTGTGCTGCATGAGCCACGGCAACAGTTCGTCCAGCAAATTCTCGGGCACTTCCCTCGCTCGCGCGATACGCAGCTTCGGATGCGGTGTGCGCATCGTGGCCTCGTCATCGGCAAGCAGTTCTTCATACAATTTCTCGCCGGGCCGCAGTCCCGTATAGGCAATGCGGATCTGCTCATCCGTAAATCCATACAGGCGGATCAGGTCGCGGGCCAGATCGACGATCTTGACCGGCTTGCCCATGTCAAGAATAAAGATCTCGCCGCCGCGCCCCATGCTCGACGCCTGCAGCACGAGCTGCGAAGCCTCTGGAATCGTCATGAAGAAACGCGTGATCTCCGGGTGCGTAACCGTAACCGGGCCGCCTTTCGCGATCTGTTGCTGAAACTTCGGGATCACGCTACCCGCGCTGCCGAGCACATTGCCGAACCGCACCGTTTCGAACTGCGTACGCCCACTGGTCTGCTGAAGTGCCTGGCAAACCATTTCGGCAAGACGTTTGCTTGCGCCCATCACGTTCGTCGGATTGACAGCCTTGTCCGTCGAAATCAGCACGAAATGCCGGACCTGGTGCTTGATCGCCACCCGTGCAACCCGGTATGTACCCAGTACGTTGTTGCGAATCGCCTGCCATGCATTGAGCTCTTCCATGAGCGGCACGTGCTTGTAGGCCGCAGCATGGAACACGATGTGAGGCGAGTAGCGCGCCATCACCTGGTCAAGCAGAAGTGCGTCCTTGGCATCGCCAATGATCGGCACCATGGAGAGCTCTGGGAACCGCTCCCGGATTTCCTCCGTGAGCCGGTACATCGAATATTCGGATAAATCGAGCGCAACGAGCTGTACCGGCTCGAAACGCAATATCTGACGGCATAACTCCGAGCCAATAGATCCTCCCGCCCCTGTCACCATGACCACGCGGCCACTTAGAAGCGCCTCGACGTGCGGCGTGTCGATGTTGACCGCGTCGCGGCCCAGCAAGTCTTCGAGATCGATATTGCGGACCTGGGAGAGAAAGCCCTGTCCCGGCATGAGCTCAGTCAAAGCAGGCAGCATGAACGCCTTCACGCCTGCGCGCACACATTGGGTCGCGACATGGCGCTGGACCTCCGCCGATGCGGAAGGCATCGCGATAATGGCGAATTCGCAGCGCAGCGCTTCGGCCCAGTGCGCGATCTCGCTGATCGGCCCCAGTACCTTGTAGCCGTGGATCTCCCGGCCTTTCTTGGCTGGATCGTCGTCCAGAAGGCCTACGAGGCGCCACTCCGCAGAACGCGACAATTCCCGTGCAAGGCTTGCGCCGGCTCCGCCTGCGCCGACAACGATCACGGGTTTGCCTTGCGCAACGAGGCCGCCGTACAGATAAAACTCTTTGGTCGCGCGATAGAGGGCACGCGCACCGCCCATGACAAAAAACAGCAGAAGCGGCGAGACGATCAGTACGGAGCGCGGAATGATCGGCGAGGGCTGCACCATGACCGAGCCAACCATGACGATCAGCGCAGACGAGATGATTGCCTTCGAGATGCGCAAAAGGTCCGGGAGGCTCGCGAACACCCACATGCCGCGATATAGCCCAAAAATACGGAACATGACCGCATAGATCGGCAACACCCAGATCAGACTGCTAACCGCTCCCCTCCAGAATTCCGTTGGGACGGACGCGTTGAATCGCAGGAGATACGCGGTCAGCCACGCCGCGGCCACTCCGCCGATATCGAAGAGAAAAGCGCTGAACGAGAGCCAGGAGGCTTTATTGCGGAGCATCAGCGTTTGACCTCAGGTTGTCTGGTGAGCGACTCAACACGTCGCCAGCGCACGTCAATTGCCGCCCCCATCAGAATCAGGGCAACAGCCCAGGCTGCAACGATCCCCCACTGCAGCGCCGTGGACAATGCCAAGGCCCAAAGAGCAAGTATTGCGCCGGCCAACATGACCAGATACCACGTCAGTGCCGTTGCTGCATGACCGGTCCCGAGACGAACCATACGTTGATAGTAGTGTTCACGGTGGGCTTGCCAAAATTTTTCGCCGCGCAGCAGCCGCCGGATCAACGTCACTGAAGCATCGCCAATAAAAGGGGAGAACACAAGCGCAGGAAACCAGATCGGCCAGGCCCCGCCGCGCCAGCCCCAATAGCCCAGGGCCCCCGCCAGAAAGCCGCTTGGAATCGACCCGGCGTCGCCAAGAAAAATCTTCGCCGGATGAAAATTAAATAGCAAAAATCCTCCCGCAGCCCCCGCAACTGCGGCAGATGCCCAACCCAATTCGTGCATCTGTGCCGGTCCAAAAAGCGCCGCACCAGTGTACGCGCCGAAGCCGACCAGCGCCATGCCCCCCGCCAGACCGTCTGATCCGTCCATGAAATTGTAGAGATTGATGAGCCAGAGCATCAAAAACGCCAAAACCGCCAAAGCCCACCAGGGAACCGGTGCCGGATACGCGATAACGAGGACCAGCACAGCAATGAAGTGTGCAGCAAAACGCACACGCGCCGGCAAACCACGGCGGTCGTCGATCTGCGAAACCGACGCAAGCCAAGCGGCGCCGAGGGCAATGAGCCAGAGCGAAGGGGCCACAAGCAGAATCGCAAGCACGGCTACCGGTATCACCCCCCAACCGCCCACTCGCGGCGTAGGGCGCGCGTGAAGCGAACGCTCGTTCGGGACATCGGTAGCGAGACGCCACGCGAGGCCTGTTTTGAGCAGTATGCCCAGCAGCGCCGCGCACAACGCGGCGCAAATCAATGCGGTCGCCAGGGCGCACAAGGATATCGACATGGGTGCCTGCAACATCGGCTTTAGCGCTCTCCGTTCATTCCACGAGTGAAGCGAAACCAGCGCGCGGTCGCGGCCAGTCCTTCGTCCACCGTATAGGGGGTGGTCCATCCCAGCGTCGTGCGGATCAACGAATCGTCGACCCTCAGGCTCTGGGTCAGCCGGTCGATCTGGGCCACGCGCCCCGTCAGCATGCCTGCCGCGCGCAACAGAGAGACGGGCATCGGCACGAGCCGCGCCGGGCGGCCCAGATGGCTCCCCAATGCACGCAACAGGCCGGCCACCGACGGATCTTGATCGTCTCGCACGTAGAAGCACAAATTGGCAGCGCGCGGGTCAATGGCGCAATGCATGAGCGCATCCGCGAGGTTTTCCACATAAACGATGCTGCGGCGCGCTTCGACTGCCCCAAGCGGCAGCGGCAAACGACGCCACAGCGCATTCATCATCTGAAGAAAGTTCGCGCCGACACCCGGCCCATAAACCAGCGGCGGCCGCACGATCACGATTTCGAGACCGCTCTGTGCGCCATATTGCCAGAGCGCCTCCTCGGCCTGCAGTTTCGAGCAGCCATACGCGCCGGCGGGCGAAACCGGCATGGATTCGGCGAGCGGCACGCCGCCGTCCCACTCCGCCGCCGCCTTCACGCTGCTGACGAACACCAGACGCCGCACGCCGCGTTCATGCGCGGCCCGCGCCACCCGCAACGTACCTTCGACGTTGGTCGCACGAAAGGCGGCAAGCGGATCCGCCACCGTGTCGTTCATGACATGTACGCGCGCAGCGAGATGCACGACGCAGTCGGGTGCAAAATCGCGCGGCCAGGCCTCGGCCAGCCCCAAAAAGTCCGCTTCTCCGTGGCTCCATTGGCGCGTGGCGCCGGTGAACGCGCCTGGACGGCGTACGAGTGCCGTCACATCGTGGCCATGACTCGCCAGCGCGCCGCAAAGCGCGTGCCCGACGAAGCCGTTCGCACCGGTGACCAGAATGCTGCTCAAACCCACTTCCACCCGAACCGATTGAAGAATTTGAAGGCCGACTGGGCAAACATGCGAATGTGTGCCGTACCCTTGCGCGAAGCGCCGCCCCCGTGGTGCCGCACGCGCACCGCCGGCACATAGGCAACACGCGTCAGGTCGTGGGCCCGCAGGCTCAAATCATAGTCCTCGAAGTACAGGAAATAGCGGGGATCGAATCCGTCGAGCTTTTTCAGGACTTCCGAGCGGAACAGCATGAAACATCCGCTCACGATAGGCGGATCCCAGAACGTATCGCTCGGGTTGATGTGAGCACGCATCTCATAGCGCGCGAGCCGGCGCGCAAACGGGCGACGCATCGATGCCGGCAAGAAGCCTCGGACCAGAAGGTCGACGAGCGTGGGGTACTCGCGGCAGAGGTACTGCATCTGGCCCGCATCGTCGAATATGGCCGGCGTAAGGAGGCCTACCTCCGGGTGCGCATCCATGAAGTCGATTGCTGCCTCCAGCGCATCGGAATTCATATCGATGTCAGGATTCAGAATCAGATGGTATTGCCCGAGCGGCCGCGCAATGGCCAGATTGTGGCCGCGACCATAGCCGACGTTGCCGTGCCCGGCGATCAATGTGTGGCCAATCCCGGCGTGCGCTAGCGCATCGAGGCTTACACCCATGTCCGGCGTGCCACCGTTATCGATCAGGTAGAGATGGACTGCCTCTTCCTGGCCGGCCCGCTTCAGCGCGGCGCCCGCTGTGGCGAGGCCGGACAGCGTAGAAGCCAGCAATGCCTGATCGGGCCGGAACGCGACCACCGACGTGGAGAGTTTCAAAGGAATCG